>NZ_JACONT010000020.1 GCF_014358075.1 Sphingomonas albertensis
GGATACGGAACAGCGGTTCCTCTTACCTCCCCCTCCGACTGGCAAGCGCCAGCCACCTCCCCCTGGCGGGGGAGGATCAAGAGGTCACCGCAACACGCGCCCCGCGAGCCCCGAACAATCCGCATCCCCCGCGACCGGCCCCTGCTTCCCCGAAATCGCCCGCCCGATCGCCTTGAAGATATTCCCCACCGACTTCACCTCCGGCGGGATCGTCACGGCCGGTCGCTCGATCGTCCCCGTCAGATACGCCGACCCCGGCAACCGCAGCAGCGCATGCTGTTTCGGCGTCCCGGTCAGTCGAATATCCAGCGTCTCCCCCGGAAACACCACGCTCCCGGCCCCGCGCAACTGGCTGGCGGTGGTATCGACGATCATCGGATCGACCCGCCCGCGCCCGCCCGTCACGTCCAGCTTCAACACCACGCATCGCAGACCCGCGCGCTCACCATCCTTCGCCAGCAACGCCCGCGCCGCATCGAACCCCAGCGCGGCGGCAATCCCCTGCGGCAACTGCCCATCGCGCGCGACGAACCCGATCGTCCCGTTCGACCGCCCGACCGCCGCGCGGATCGTCTCGCCCGGCCCCTTCAGCCGCACCCGCGCGCTGACGTTGCCGCTGAAATCGCCGCCGCCGCCCGCGATATCCTGAACGCTGCTCCCGCGCAGCCTGAGGTCGATATCGACCGTCGGCACTTTCCGGTCGCCGCGCTGGTCGACCGTCACCTTGCCCGTGACGTTGCCATGCGGCAGTCGCGCGACCAGATCGCCGAGCGTCAGAAGTTGATGATCGATCGCCAGCGTGCCCTTCGCGGACAGGATCGGCGACGAACCCTTGGCGCTGACGATCCGCCCAATCCGAAACCCCATCCGCGCGTCCGTCGTATCGATCTTGCCGATATCGATCCGCGTGTTGGGCACCAGCCGCGGGCCGATCCGACGTTCCAGCGCGGCACCCTCGGCCTTGCCCTCGTCCGAGGCGAGGTCGCCGAAGTCGAACTGGCGCGACACGATGTCGCCGTCGACCTTGCTGCGCCCCGCCTGCTTGTCGACCGACACGTGACCGGAAAAATCCGACCGCCCGACCACGCCCTTCAATTGCGTGATCGTCCATTTCGGCTGGTCGTGACGGACATGCGCTCTGAACGACACCGGCTGCGTCCGGAACAGCCCCGCCTCTATCACCGCGTCGATCAGCTTCAGATCGGACGCGCGTGCCGTGACGTCCAGCGTCATCGCATCGGTATCGAGCGGCTTGTCCATGAGGCCCTTGGCGGTCACCGACAGCTTTTCGCCATCGATCGAAGCGGTGAACGGCCAGGGTTTGCCATGAAACTTCTCGACCGACGGCCCCGCGACGCCGATCCGCACCGCAGCGCCGCGGATCGTCCCACTCCCGTCCGCCCGGACCCCATGCACCGGATCCGACGCGAACCGCGCCTTGACGAAGCGATCCTCCTTGTCGTCGCGATACTCGATCACGCTGTCGCTGATCGTCAGCCCCTCGAGATCGGTCGAACTGCCGCCGCCCTTCGGCTTGCCCGGCCGCTCCCAGTTGGTCCGACCGTTCTCGTCGCGCACCAGCACCAGATGCAGCCCGCGCGCCTTCACGTCGCGCGGCCCGAACGCACCTTTCAGCAGCGCGAGCCCCGAAAACGTTGCCTCGGCCTCACGCAGATCGACGAAATCGCCCTTGCCGGCCCAGTCGGCCTGCGGGATCCGTACGTTCGTGATCCGGATCGTCGGATTGAACCCGAACGCGTCGACCCGCTCGATCCCGCCGATCGTCACCGGCCGCCCGAACCGCGCGGTCAACTGCCGCTCGATCACGCCCTTCAGCGATCCCCACGGAAACGCGGCAAGCCCCACCAGCCCCAACACGAGCACGCTCGCGACAACGATGCCGGTGACTTTAACCCAGCGTTTCTCGAAGAATCCCCTCATCATAGCGGCGACGCGCCGCCGGGGAAATCGTTCCGCCTGCGTCAGGACCGCTGCCGCAGATTACGTCCGTTCGCCCTAGCCACTGCACCACCCCGGCGGAGGCCGGGGCCCAATTGGGCAACGTCGCTAACGACGGACAGCGCTACGTTACGACCACCTTGCCACTTGGGCCCCGGCCTCCGCCGGGGTGGTAAGGTGGGTCGAGCGCCTCAGAAATCGATCGCCATGCCCTTCAGCTCCCAATCGCCATAGCGCGTAGGATCGCGCGGCTCGGGGTCCTTGTCGGGCACGATCGCCTCGGGCTTCGGCACCGGCGTATTCTTCGCGAGATATTCGGGTGGCTTAACGTGATCGGGGCGCTGGCCCATCGCGGCTCTCCGGATTTGCGTGTTGGCGTCGTAACCGCCACATGGGCCCTGTCGCGCCGCTTTGCCACAAGCCGCGCAGCAAACCGAACGCGAAGGACCTTCATATGCCCGACTATACCCACGCCCCCGAGCCGCTCGGCGTCCCCACCCGCCGGGCCGCGCTCCGCCTGCTCGACGCCGTCCTGCGTCGCGGCGAGTCGCTCGAATCCGCACTGCCGGCCGCAACCCGCGCGATCCACGGCCCCGACCGCGGCCTCGCGCACGCGATCGCCGCCGAGACGCTCCGCCGCCTCCCCGATCTCGACGCGATGATCGATTCGGTCACCAAGACCAATCTGCCCGACGATGCCAAGGCGCGGATGGCGCTGCGGATCGCGCTGGTCCAGGTGCTGATCCTCGGCACCCCCTCGCACGCCGCGATCTCGACGGTGTTGCCGCTGGTCGACGGTGGCCCGCGCAAACTCGTCCACGGCGTGTTCGGTACGCTGTTCCGCGCCAACATGCTGCTCCCCGAAGTGCCGACGCTGCCAGCCCCAGTCGAACTGCGCTGGGAAGCGGCGTGGGGCGAGGAGATGGTCGACGCCGCCGGCCGCGCGATCGCGCAGGTGCCGCCGCTCGACCTGACGATCGCCGATCCGTCCGAGACCGAAGGCTGGCGCGAGAAACTCGGCGGCGAAAGTTTCATGCCCGGGCATCTCCGCCTCGGCGACCATGATTCGGTCCCCGACATGGCGGGCTTTAGCGACGGCGCCTGGTGGGTGCAGGACATCGCCGCCTCGCTCCCCGCGCGGTTACTGGGCAAAGGGGAGGGCCATGTTCTCGATCTCTGCGCGGCACCCGGCGGCAAGACGCTGCAACTCGCGAGCGCCGGTTGGACCGTCACCTCGGTCGACAACTCCCAGAGCCGCATCAAGCGCCTCCGCGAGAACTTGTATCGCACGCATCTGAAGGCCGAGGTCGTCAACGCCGACATCCTCGAATGGGCACCCACCGAGCCCGCCGATGCGATCCTGATCGACGCGCCGTGCAGCGCGACGGGCATCTTCCGCCGCCATCCCGACGTCCTCCACCGCGTCCGCCCCTCGATCATCGCCGAAACCGCCGCGTTGCAGGCGCGGATCTTCGCGCGGGCGGCGGACTGGGTGAAGCCCGGCGGCACCCTGGTGTACGCCACCTGCTCGCTGGAACCCTCCGAAGGCGAAGCGCAGCTCGACGCGTTCCTGTCCGCCCGCAGCGATTACACGATCGCCCCGGTCGACCAGTCCGAACTCCCCGCTGGCATCACGCCAACGGAAACCGGCACGATCCGCACGCTCCCCGGCATGCTGGCGGACCAAGGCGGCTGCGACGGCTTCTTCATTACGAGACTGAAGCGCACCTAAAAATCCTCCCCCGCAAGGGGGAGGTGGCTGGCACTCGCCAGACGGAGGGGGAGGGGGCGACACCGCAGGTTGCGTGTTCCTCCCCCTCCGTCGTCTTCGACGACACCTCCCCCTGGCGGGGGAGGATCAAGAGGCCCTTCGCACCAACCGAATCCCGCGCTAGGACAAAACCATGCAACCCGTCCGCATCGCCCCCTCGATCCTCTCCGCCGATTTCGCCAAGCTCGGCGAGGAAGTCCGCGCCATCGACGCGGCCGGCGCCGACTGGATCCACATCGACGTGATGGACGGCCATTTCGTCCCCAACATCTCGTTCGGCCCCGCGGTCATGAAGTCGGTCCGCGGCGTCACCACCAAGCCGTTCGACGTCCACCTCATGATTTCCCCCGTCGACGCGTATCTCGACGCGTTCGCGGAGGCCGGCGCCGACTGCATCACCGTGCATTACGAAGCCGGCCCGCACATCCACCGCTCGCTCCAGCACATCAAGAGCCTCGGCAAGCGCGCGGGCGTCGTCATCTGCCCCGGCACGCCGGCGAAGATGCTCGACTATCTGCTGGACATGGTCGACCTCGTGCTGGTGATGAGCGTCAACCCCGGCTTTGGCGGGCAGAGCTTCATCCCGAGCCAGCTCAAGAAGATCTCGGCGATCCGCACGATGATCGAAAAGAGCGGCCGCGCGATCGATCTCGAAGTCGATGGCGGCGTCGACGCCGAGTGGGCGAAACGCTGCATCGACGCTGGCGCCGACGCGCTGGTCGCCGGCACCTCGGTCTTCCGCGGCGGCCCCGATCACTACGCCGCCAACATCGCCGCGTTGCGGGGGTGAACGAGCCGCGTGATCTTGTGACCGATCCCGCCCCCGACGGGATCGACGAAGGCCGCCGCCTGATCCGGCTCGGCGGCGACAAGGGGCTGTCGCTCGCCGACCGCCTGGCCGAGCGCTTCCACCGCCTGACGTGGCGCACCCCGCTCCACACGCTGCGCCTCAAGGGCCGCTACCCGCTGAAGCTGATTGCGGTCCCCGACGACCCCATCCTCGGCGACATCCCGCGCGGTACGATGTTGCTCGAAGGCGTCCTCTCGTTCCGCGGCGAAGCGCGCGATATCGAGACGCTCGATCTCGCCAAGCCGCTCCCCAAGCCGTTCGCCGAATACCTTCACAGTTTCGCCTGGCTTCGCGACCTGTCGACCGTCGCTACGCGTGCGCGTGGCGCACCGATCGCCGAATACCTCATGGGCCTCTGGCTGACCGCGCACGCCGACACGCAGGGCGGGATCGCGTGGCGCCCGGACATGTGGGGTCGGCGCATCCTCGCCTGGACCGCGCATGCGCCACTGATCCTGTCGTCGTCCGACCAAATCTACCGCTCGAAGGTGCTCAACGCGCTCGCAAAGGGCGCCCTCCACCTCGACCGCAATGCCGACAAGGCGCCGGCGGGCGCCCCCCGCATCGCCGCGTGGTGCGGAGTCGTCGCGGCCGGGCTGCTAATCCCCGGCGGAGAACCAAGGCAGGCGTTCGGTGAAGCCGGCCTCCTCCGCGCGCTTGGCACGGGCCTGTTCGACGATGGCGGCTCGGTCTCGCGCAGCCCGGCGATGCTGCTCGATTCGATCCAGCTGCTGACGCTCCTCCAGGAAAGCTACGCCGCGCGGAGCGCCGAACTCCCCGAGACGGTCGCGGTCACGCTCACTCGGATGGTCGCGGCGCTGCTCGGTGTTGCGCACGCCGACCGCGGCCTGTCGAGCTGGCAGGGCGGGGGGCCCACCACCGAAACGCAGGTCGCCGCGGTCATCGAAGCCAGCGGCGTCCGCACCCGCCCGCTCCGCCAGGCGCGTGACTGGGGTTATCAACGCCTCGCCGCCGGTACCGCGGTGCTGATCGTCGACGCCGCCCCACCGCCAATCGCCCGCCTCGTCGAAGGCGGCTGCGCCTCGACGCTCGCGTTCGAATTCTCCGATGGCCCCGCGCGGATCGTCGTCAATTGCGGCGGCGCCCGCGCGGGCATCGCGCAACTCCCGCCCGCGATGGTCGAAGGCCTGCGCTCGACTGCCGCCCATTCCACGCTGACGATCGCCGACAGCAACTCGACCGCGATCCTCACCGACGGCACGCTCGGGCGCGGCGTCGGCGAAGTCGAACTGAGCCGCCAGGAATCGGACGCCGCCAGCCGGATCGAGGCGAGCCACGACGGCTATGTCCGCCGCTGGGGCTTCCTCCACCGCCGCCAGCTGATGCTCACCGGCGACGGCCGCGAACTCCGCGGCGAGGATGCGCTGCTGCCGCAAGGCCGCAAGCGCCGCACCGGTCTCTCTCTCTTCGCGATCCGCTTCCACCTCGGCGAAGGCGTGCAGGTTTCCCCCACGGCAGACGGGCTCGGCGCGATCCTCCGCTTGCCCGGCGGCCCCCTGTGGCAATTCCGCTGCCGCGGTGGCGCGCTGGTGGTCGAGGACAGCGTCTGGATCGACACCGACGGCCGCCCGGTCGCGACCCAGCAACTGATGATCACCGGCGAAGCGGCGGCCGGCGGCGCGAGCGTGAGCTGGGCCCTGAAAAAGGCCTGACCTCTTCCCCCCTCCCTGAAAGGGAGGGGCCGGGGGTGGGTAGGCCAGCTCGCGCTCCAACGGTTGGACCACGCGGAACCCGACCCACCCCCAACCCCTCTCTTCCAGGGAGGGGAGAAGCACACCCCTCTGTTCCCCAACGTCAACCAACGCTAAGGCACCGCCGCACGGCGACCCCCGACGAAAGACCCTCATGACCAGCATCCCGAACACCCTCCCCATTCGGCGCGCGCTCCTGTCCGTCTCCGACAAGACCGGGATCGTCGATCTCGGCAAGGCGCTCGCGGGCCACGGCGTCGAGCTCGTCTCCACCGGCGGCACCGCCACCGCCCTCCGCGCCGCGGGCCTCACCGTGCGCGACGTGAGCGAACTCACCGGCTTCCCCGAAATGATGGACGGCCGCGTCAAGACGCTCCACCCGATGGTCCACGGCGGCCTGCTCGCGGTCCGCGACGACGCCGGTCACGCCGCTTCGATGGCCGAGCACCAGATCGGCGCGATCGACCTCGTCATCGTCAACCTCTACCCGTTCGAGGCCACCGTCGCGAAGGGCGCCGACCGCGACACCGTGATCGAAAATATCGACATCGGCGGCCCCAGCATGGTCCGCTCGGCGGCCAAGAACCACGCCTATGTCGCGATCGTCACCGACCCCGCCGACTATGCACTCGTCTCGGGCGGCACCACGACGCTCGACGACCGCAAAAAACTCGCCGCGAAGGCCTTTGCCACCACCGCCGCCTATGACTCGGCGATCGCGACGTGGTTCGGCACCGTCGACCAGGCCGAGGAATTCCCCGCCACGCTGCCGATCACGCTCAAGCGCGGCGACACGCTTCGCTACGGCGAGAACCCGCACCAGTCCGCCGCCTTCTATACGGCAACCGGCAACGTCCGCGGCATCGGCCAAGCCCGCCAGCTCCAGGGCAAGGCGCTCAGCTACAACAACCTCAACGACGCCGACGCCGCACTCGAACTCATCGCCGAATTCCGCGACGCCGACCCCTCGGTCGTCATCGTCAAGCACGCCAACCCCTGCGGCGTCGCCACCGCCGCGACGCTCGCCGAGGCTTATGCCGCCGCGTTCGCCTGCGACACGGTCTCCGCATTCGGCGGCATCATCGCCGTCAACCGTACGCTCGACCCCGAGACCGCACGCGCGATCACCGGCATCTTCACCGAAGTCGTCGTCGCTCCCGATGCCGACGAGGAAGCGATCGCGCTGTTCGCCGCCAAGAAGAACCTCCGCCTGCTGCTGACCGGCGAATTGCCCGACCCGGCCCGCGCGGGCTTGACGGCAAAGTCGATCGCCGGCGGCTGGCTCGTCCAGGGCCGCGACAACGGCACGCCGGGTGAACTGAAGGTCGTCACCAAGCGCCAGCCGACCGAGCAGGAACTGATCGACTGCCGCTTCGCCTGGACCGTCGCCAAGCACACCAAGTCCAACGCGATCGTCTACGCCAAGGACGGCAGCACCGCAGGGATCGGCGCGGGCCAGATGAACCGCCTCGAATCCGCGCGCATTGCCGCGTGGAAGGCGAAGGACGCCGCGGAGAAGGCCGGCTGGTCGACCCCGCGCACGATCGGCTCGGCGGTCGCCTCCGACGCGTTCTTCCCGTTCGCCGACGGCTTGCTGGCGGCGGTCGAGGCCGGTGCGACGGCAGTGATCCAGCCCGGCGGCTCGATCCGCGACGCCGACGTCATCGCGGCTGCGGACGAAGCCGGCCTCGCAATGGTCTTCACCGGCATGCGCCACTTCCGCCACTGAGTTCGCCGCGCCGGACGCTCACTAACCGTTCCCCCGCGAAAGCGGGGCCCAGGACCACAAACGCCATCGCTAGTAACCCTGGCCTCCCGCCTCCGCGGGAGAACAGTGTGCATGGCAAGGCTGCCCATAAAACGGGCACCTCCACCGCACTGCACAAGTTTTAACCGCAAATCGCCTCTCTACCCGCTCCCCAAGCACACCTTACTCCTCCACGCCGCAACTGGCACGCACATTGCGAGGCATCTCCCGTAACAAGGGGGAAGGGCCGCGATGAAACTCGTCATTGCCATCATCAAGCCGTTCAAGCTGGACGAGGTGCGCGAAGCGCTCACCACGATCGGCGTGGCCGGCATGACGGTCACCGAGGTCAAGGGTTTCGGCCGTCAAAAGGGCCAGACCGAGATCTATCGGGGGGCCGAGTACAGCACCAACATGGTGCCCAAGATCAAGATCGAGGTGGTCTGCGCCGCCAGCCTGTCCGACCGCGTGGTCGAGGCGATCCAGGCATCGGCGAACACCGGCGCGATCGGCGACGGCAAGATCTTCGTGCTCGACGTCGGCCAGGCAGTGCGGATCCGCACCGGCGAAACCGACGATTCAGCGCTCTGAGGGGGGACATGATGAAGCTTGATATGAAGACAGCCGCCGTCGCGGCGCTAGGGTTCGGAGCCGCGATGATCGCCGCCGCACCCGCCTGGGCACAAGCCGCAGCCGCACCGGTGGTGGCGCCCGTCGTTGCTACCGTGAACAAGGGCGATACCGCCTGGATGATGACCTCGACGGTCCTCGTCCTGATGATGATCCTGCCCGGCCTCGCGCTGTTCTACGGCGGTCTCACGCGGTCGAAGAACATGCTGTCGACCATGACCCAGATCGGCGCCGTCGCGGCACTTGCGATGCTGATCTGGGTGATGTGGGGCTACACGCTGGCGTTCGGTCCGGACGTGAGCAACCCGCTGCTTAGCAACTTCATCGGCAGCTTCGACAAGGCGTTCCTGAAGGGCGTCACGCCCGCCTCGCAGGCGGCGACCTTCACCGCCGGCGTCGAGATCCCCGAATATGTCTTCATCTGTTTTCAGATGACCTTCGCCGCGATCACCATCGCGCTGGTCCTGGGCTCGGTCGTCGAGCGCATGAAATTCTCGGCGGTGATGGTGTTCGGCCTGATTTGGCTGACGATCGTCTACTTCCCGATCGCGCACATGGTTTGGGCATCGAGCGGTTATTTCTTCAAGGCGGGCGCACTCGATTTCGCCGGCGGCACCGTGGTCCACATCAACGCCGGCGTCTCGGCGCTGGTCGCGGCGCTGATCCTCGGCAAGCGCATCGGTTATCCGAAGGAGCCGATGGCGCCGCACTCGCTGGTCATGACCGGCATCGGCACCGGGCTGCTCTGGGTCGGCTGGTTCGGCTTCAACGCAGGGTCGGCGCTCGAGGCGAACGGCTCGGCCGCGCTCGCGATGCTCAACACCTTCGTCGCCACAGCCTCCGCTGCGCTGTTCTGGATGCTTGCCGAGAAGCTCTCGGGTCACAAGGGTTCGGCACTCGGCTTCTGCTCGGGCATCGTCGCCGGACTCGTCGCGGTGACGCCGGCTGCGGGCAACTCCGGCCCGTTCGGCGCGATCATCCTCGGCGCGATCGCCTCGCTGATCTGCTTCATGGCGGTCTCGAAGCTCAAGCCGATGCTCGGCTATGACGACTCGCTCGACGCCTTCGGGATCCACGGCATCGGCGGCATGGTCGGCGCGATCGGCACCGCGGTGGTCTACGCCCCGTCGCTCGGCGGGCCCGGGGCTGCGGACTATGCGATGGGCGCCAAGCTCTTCGTGCAGATCCAGGCGGTGATCGTGACGATCATCTGGGCCACGATCGGCACCACGATCGCGATCTACGTCGCCAAGGCCGTCACCGGCCTGCGGGTCTCGCCGGAAGTCGAGCACGAGGGTCTCGACATCGGCGAACACGGCGAGCGCGCCTACAACTGAACACCTGATCGGTAGCGGGCCGAGCGAGCCCGCACCCACGACGTTCCTCCTGCGGACAACCTTGGCTCGGTGTGGCAACACACCGGGCCTTTTTTTGCGTCGACCGAAGTGGGACTTCGATCGAATGTGAGGGGGGAACGCACCTCCTCTATTCTCCCGTGAAGGCGGGAGCCCAGGACCAAGCAAAGCGGCGAGATTTAAATTCCCCTCCCGCTTGCGGGAGGGGTTAGGGGAGGGGCCGACGTACGTACTGGCGTCCGGCCTATGGGGCTAACCCCTCCCCCGACCCCCCCCGCGAGCGGAAGGGGAGCAGAAGAGTGCTGTCTCCCCGCATCGGTCGGCACTCAAGTCCTGTGCGCCAGCACCTCCCCGGCGGAGGCCGGGGTCCAATTGGCAAGGTCGATGTAACGAGGAACAGTCCTCCGTTATCGCCGTCCCCCAATTAGGCCCCGGCCTTCGCCGGGGTGGTACGAACACCCGCTATAACTCGCGCAAACACCCCCACCCGTTCGTGCTGAGTAGCGACCGAGTAGCTCCGCAAGGAGCGTATCGAGGGCGCGTATCGAAGGACAGGTTCCGCGCACCAACCTGTCCTTCGATACGCCGCTTCGACAAGCTCAGCAGCTACTCAGGGCGAACGGGGTGGGTGGAACTGACCGGCGAGGGGGTAGGCCGGGCGAGAGGCGCGGGCGCACAAAAGCAGCGAACCCAGCGAAAGCCCCCGCTAAACCCGAACGCTTTTCGGCGCCAATCGCCGGATATCCAGCACATCGACCTGCGCCAGCATCACAGCCCCCAAGGCCCGGTCCCCGGTCTCCACCAGTATCCCCTCCTGCGTAGCCCGCACCGTCCGCCACGAAACCTCGCGCACGGCCAACCGCTTCCCGATCCGCTTCACCGCCGCCACGCGCCCATCGTCGGCAACGGCAAGCGCCCCCCGGCCATCCGCCCCGACCACAGCCCCCGCCACCGCGAACCCGGCAAGCTGCGCCTGCGCCGCCTCCGCTGCTTCCTCGGGCGTCTCGATCTTCACGACCCGCCGCATCCGCACGACCACCCAGCTCAAGGCGCCCAGCAACACCACCACGGCAGCCACGACGCCGCCGACGATCGCAGGCGTCATCGCGGCCCTGCGAGCGCGTCCAGCATCGGTCGGATCCCGCGCAGGTCATACCCGGCGTCCTCGGCCTGCGCGAGCAGCAGGTTCGGATTCCGCCCAGCCTTCGCCGCCGCCAGCGCCCACAAATTGCAGCTCCGCGTCCCCGACCGGCAATACGCCAGCACCGGCCCGTCCGAATCCGTCAGCGCCTGCGTCATCGCGTCGATCTGCGGATGCGAGAACCCCGCATGTGTCACCGGAATCGAGACGTACTTGAGCCCGGCCGCTTCCGCCGCCGCGCGGATCGCGTCACCCGAAGGCTGACCCGCATCCTCGTCGTCGGGCCGGTTGTTGACGATCGTCTTGAACCCCGCCGCCGCGATCTCCGCGACGTGCTCGACGCCGATCTGCGGCGCGACCGAAATACTTTCGTTGATGTGCCGTATCATGCGGACTCGCGGATCACCTGGAGGAAGGCATCCCCATAGGCGTCGAGTTTCCGCGCGCCAATGCCTGAAAGCACCGCGAGCGCCGCCCGCGACGCCGGCCGCTGCGCCGCCATGTCACGCAGCACCGAATCGTGGAAGATCACATACGGCGGAACGCCCGCCTCCTTCGCCAGATCGCGCCGCCGCACGCGCAGCGCCTCGAACAGCGGATCGTCGACCGGGTTCGGCGTAGCGCCAACCGCCCCCTTGCGCCGCCACTCGCGCTTCGGCGGCACGACGATCGACACCGCCGCCTCGCCCTTGAGGATAGCCTTCGCCGCCGGCCCGAACTCCAGCCCGCCATGCGGATTGGTCCTGAGCGCATCTTTCAGCATCAGCGCACGCGACACCGGCTTCAGCAACGCGACCTCGTCGCCATCGACGATCCCGTATACCGACAACGCCTCATGCCCGTTCATCAGGCTCCGCTCCGACGAAACGCCGGTCAGAATACTCTCGATATACCCTACCCCGAACATCTGCCCGGTCCGGAACACCGCCGACAGGAACTTCCGTGCCGTCTCGGTCGCATCCACCGCATCGACATTACCGAGGCAATTGTCGCAATTCCCGCAATCCTCCAGCCGCTCCTCGCCGAAATGCTTGAGCAGGATCCGCCGCCGGCACCCCGCCGTCTCGACCAGCCCGCCCATCGCGGTCAGCCGCTGGCGTTCGCCCGCCTGCCGCTCGGGCTCGACCTCGCCGATCCGCTGCCGCGCACGCGCGAAATCTTCCGCGCCCCAGAACAGGTGCGCGATCGCCGGATCGCCGTCACGCCCCGCGCGCCCGGTTTCCTGATAATAGGCCTCGATCGATTTCGGCAGCCCGGCATGGCACACGAACCGCACGTCGGGCTTGTCGATCCCCATCCCGAACGCGACCGTGGCGCAGATCACCATGTCCTCGCTCGCGACGAAATCGGCCTGGTTCTTCGCGCGCACCTGCGGATCGAGCCCCGCATGATAGGCGCGCGTCGGCCGCCCGCTCCGCCCCAGCGCCTCCGCCAGCTTTTCGGTCGCCGCGCGCGTCTGCGCATAGACGATCCCCGGCCCCGGGATCTTCTCCAGGATATCCGCGATCTGCCGGTTGACGTTGTCGCGCCCCGAAATCGCATAGCGGATGTTCGGCCGGTCGAACCCCGATACGATCAGCCCCTCGCGGGAGATCCCCAGCTGCTCGAGAATATCCGCCCGCGTATGCGCATCCGCAGTCGCGGTCAGCGCCAGCCGCGGCACGTCCGGAAAGCTGTCGAGCAAAGGCCGGAGCAACCGGTAGTCCGGCCGGAAATCATGCCCCCATTCACTGACGCAATGCGCCTCGTCGATCGCGAACAAGCTGAGCTTGGCCTGCGACAGGAGATTGCGAAAGCTCTCGTTCGAGGCGCGCTCCGGCGCCACATACAGCAGGTCCAGATCGCCCGCCCGAAACCGTGCGATCGTCTCCTCACGGTTCGTATCGACGCTCGTCAAAGTCGCCGCCTTGATCCCCACCGCCGTCGCCGCCCGCAACTGGTCATGCATCAACGCGATCAGCGGCGACACGACCACGCACGTCCCCTCCAGCATCGTCGCGGGCAACTGATAACACAGCGACTTCCCCGCCCCGGTCGGCATGACGGCCAATGTCCGCTGCCCGGCCAGCACCCGGTCGACGACATCGCGCTGCACGCCGCGGAAATCGGGAAAACCAAAGATGCGCTGCAGATCGGGAAGAGGGTCGAGTGCCATTGCCAAGCGATCTAGGCGCGGCATGCCGCCCCGTCGAGGGCGCGCATACATTCATTCCCGCCCGGAAAATCGTTGCGACGGCGTCACGATGTGCGACACCGTTCGCATCGGTTCGGGAGGAATGGCGTGACAGGCTCAATTTTTCGCGGCGGTGTCGCGGCGTTCCTCTCGGTCGCGCTCTTCCCGATCGGAAGCCCGGCCTCCGCCGCTGACAAGGAAACGCCGGTTCGCGACGTGCCCATCGGTGGCATGATCGCCGCGACGATCAACGGCACGCCGGTTACGCTGCGCGTCGATCCCGGCGCTCCCGGGCTCGTCCTGATGACCACCGCCGCCGCCGACCGGCTCGGGTTGAAAGGCGGGGTGATGGAGCTCGGCTATTCGGTGGGCGGGCAAGGCGCGATGCAAGCTACGACTGTGCGGCCGATGACGCTCGGCGCCACCCGCGTGAAACGCCGGATCGGCTTTCCCAGCCGCAAGAAGGTCGCGATCGACGCGCGCTGGATCGGCCGTGCCTATGCGACCGTCGGCGATGGCAGCATGGGGCCGGGATCGCTCCCCGAATCCGTCGTGCGCATCGCCCTCCATGCGTCCCGCGCGGGCGAACGGACGGTTGCGCTGCCGATGGTCGATGGCGGCGGCGTGTTCGGGCGGCTGTCGGGCGAGTTCGCGCAGATCATCATCGGCGGCCAGCCCGTCCGAATCCGCTTCGACCCCTATCACCCGCGCACAACCGTCACCGCCAACGCCGCATCGCTGATCGCCGAGGCACAGCGCGGCACGCTCACCGGCAGTGCCGAACCGGTCGAGATCGCCTTCGGCATCGCGCGGCCGGTACGGACGATGACGCTCGCCACTCCGCTCGCGGTCGGGCCGCTGCTGCTGTCGACACTCGGCGTCCGCACCAGCGACGTCGGCAGCGCTGCCGCGATCCCCGAAGCCGACGCCGCACCGCCCGACCCCGACGAGATCGTCGTCACCGCCAAGGGCAAACGCGACCCCAAGCGCGACCGCCTGACGCTCGGCGCAGACCTGCTCGATCGCTGCTCCGCCATCGTCTTCGACAAACCCGCCAAGCAGATCAGCCTTACCTGCGCATAAACTCCGTCGATATCCGGCCAGTCTGCCGCGGTCCGATCATGGACCGCGACCCTTCGTCCCTGCATCCTCCCCCGTACAATCCGGGGGGACGCGCATGGAACTGAGCATCAGGCTGGCCGAGCTGCAGAAGCGCACGATCGAACACCGCGAAGTCCTGCTGACCGAGGAAGCGGCGAAGACCGCGCTCGTCATGCCGTTCCTCCAGTCACTCGGCTACGACGTGTTCAACCCGTCCGAGGTCGTCCCCGAATTCACCGCCGACGTCGGCACCAAGAAGGGCGAGAAGGTCGACTACGCGATCTGCGCGGGCGGGAAAGTGTCGATCCTGATCGAGTGCAAGCCGTCCTCGGTGCAACTCAACGTCAACCACGCGGGCCAGCTGTTTCGCTATTTCAGCGTCACCGACGCGCGCCTCGCGGTGCTCACCAACGGCGTCGTCTACCACTTCTATTCGGACATCGAGCGCCCGAACAAGATGGACGACAAGCCGTTCTTCACCTTTACGATGGACGCGATCAAGCCCGCCGACATTCGCACGCTCGAGAAATTCACCAAGGCCGCGTTCGACATCGACAAGATCGTCCAGGAGGCCGGCAACCTCAAGACGCAGTCGCTGATCCGCCTCGAACTGGAGAAGGAGTTCGCCGAACCCTCCGACGAGTTCGTCCGGATGATGGCGCAGCGCGTCCATGGCGGGCGCCTGACGCCGGCGATCAAGGACGGTTTCGCCAAGCTCCTCGCGCCCGCAATCGCCGCGCTGATCCGCGATTTCGTCAACGAACGCCTGTCGTCCGCCCTGAAGGCGTCGAGCCCGGTCGAGGATCTGCCCGTGGGCGCGTCCGACGATCCGTCCGACGGCGACGGCATCGTCACCACGCAGGAGGAGATTTCCGGCTTCCACATCATCCAGGCGATCGCCTCGCGCCTGGTCGACCCGAAACGCGTGATCGTCCGCGACGCGAAGTCGTATTGCGCGATTTTGCTCGACGACAACAACCGCAAGACGGTCGCGCGGATGCACTTCAACGGGATTACGACCAAGTATCTCGGGATGTTCGCGGGGAAGGACGAGACGCGGCATTTGCTGTCGGACCTGACGCACATCTATCAATATTCGAGCGCGATCGAGGCACGGTTGCGCGAACTGGATCCGTCGATCCCGGCGTAATGGATGCGGCGCCTAGCCCCCGCTCTCCTTCTTTCGTTCCCTCGCGAACGCGGGGGGCCAGGACCAGGCAACGCCATCGCTCGTGATTCCTGGCCCCCCGCGTTCGCGAGGGAACAGAGGAGATTGCCTGCACCGCGACGATCGCCTTTTGGGCTCCACCCCGGCACCCATCCCACACCCACCCCGGCGGAGGCCGGGGCCCAAGTGGAAAGGTGGCAATAATGACGCGCTGCCCTTCGTCAGCAACGTCCCCCAATTGGGCCCCGGCCTCCGCCGGGGAGGTGCCAAGGGAAAAGGGGCCGCTCGAACAACGCTAGCGCCATCGCGAGCACGACCCACTGCCCTCCGTCATGCCGCACTCGTTCCGGCATCCACCGTTCCGCATACCCACTGAGCGCAAGTCGCACGGCACGGTGGCCCCCGGAACTGCCCGGTTTCACGTCATCCAAGCAGCTACACAACCCCGGCGGAGGCCGGGGCCCAGTTGGAGAGGTCACAGTAACGGAGCGCCACCGTTGCCAGCAGCGCTTGCCAACCGGACCCCGGCCTCCGCCGGGGAGGGCGGGCTGGCTGAGAACACTCCCCCGTCATGCCGGGCTCGTTCCGGCATCCACCCGTCCCCGAACTCGAAACGCGCGAGAGTTTGCGGAACGGTGGTCCCCGGAACAGGTCCGGGGTGACGGCGTGTGGTATGGCGAGCGTTCGCCGTTACACCAGGTGCCTGAGGCTCACGCCCTACTCCGCCGCCAGCGCCCCGTCCGCTTCGCCAGCCCGCTCCTGCGCCTGCCGGTTCCACATCTCCGCATACACGCCGTCCTGCCGGAGCAGATCCGCATGCGTGCCCTTCTCGACGATCCGCCCCGCCTCCAGCACAACGATCTGGTCCGCATGCACCACCGTGGAAAGCCGGTGCGCGATCACGATCGTGGTCCGCCCGCGCTCGATCGCCTCCAGCGTATCGAGGATCTCCGCCTCGGTGCGACTATCCAGCGCGCTCGTCGCCTCGTCCAAAATCAGGATCGGCGGGTTCTTCAGCAGCGTCCTCGCGATCGCCACGCGCTGTTTCTCGCCACCCGACAGCTTCAATCCGCGCTCGCCGACCCGCGTCTCGTACCCGAGCGGCTGGCGCTCGATGAACCCCGCGATCGCCGCACCCTTGGCCGCAACCTCGACCTCAGGCATCTCCGCACCCTCGCGACCATAGGCGATATTGTACCCGATCGTGTCGTTGAACAGCACCGTATCCTGCGGCACGATCCCGATCGCGGCGCGCAAGGACGCCTGCCGCACCTGCGCGATATCCTGCCCATCGACGGTAATTCGCCCGCCCGTCAGGTCGTAGAACCGGTACAGCAACCGCGCGAGCGTCGACTTCCCCGCCCCCGACGGCCCAACGACAGCCAAGGTGGATCCGGCCGGCACGTCCAGCTCCAGGTCGCGCAGGATCGGCCGCCCCGCATCATACCCGAACGACACCCCCTCGAACCGCACATGCCCCGCGCTTACCGCCAGCGCAGGCGCACCCGGCGCGTCAACGACCGTGGCGGGCGTATCGATCAGGTCGAACATCGCCGCCATGTCGAGCGCGCCCTGCCGGATCGTGCGATACACCATCCCCAACAGGTCGAGCGGCCGGAACAGCTGTGCCAGCAGCGTCGACACGAACACCACGTCGCCCGCCGACGCCTCCCCGCGGCTCCACCGCCACACGACGAACCCCATGCCGCCCGCCAGCATCACATTGGTGATCAGCGCCTGGCCGAGGTTCAGCCACGCGAGCGAATTCTCGCTCTTCACCGCCGCCTCGGAATACGCAGTAATCGCGCTGTCGTAGCGCCGCGCCTCGCGCTCCTCCGCGCCGAAATACTTCACCGTTTCGAAATTCAGCAGCGAATCCACCGCATGCGCGACCGCCCCGGTATCGAGGTCGTTCATCCGCGCACGCAGCGCATTGCGCCAGTCGGTCACCATCCGCGTGAAAAGGATATAGCCGACGACCATCACCATCGTCGCGACGACCAGCGGCCAGCCGAACTTGGTCCAGAACAGCCCGAGCACCAGCACCAGTTCGAACACGGTGGGCGCGATGTTGAACAGCAGGAAATACAGCATCGTGTCGATGCTCTTCGTCCCCCGCTCGACCACCTTGGTGACCGCGCCCGTCCGCCTGGACAGATGAAAGTCGAGGCTCAGCGCATGCAGATGGCGAAACACCTGCGCCGCCAGCCGCCGCGACGCATCCTGTCCGACGCGCTCGAACACCGCGTTGCGCAGATTGTCGAACAGCGTCGTCCCGAACCGCGACGCCGCGTACCCGACTACCAGCAGCACGACGAGCGTCAGCGCCCCGCGATCGTTCCCCGCCATCCGGTCGACCGCGTATTTCAGCGTGAACGCGGCGCCGAACACCTGGATCAGCTTCGAGGCGATCACGAGCAGCATCGCGACGACGATCCGCGCCTTCAGCTTGGGCTGCCCCGCCGGCCACAGGAACGGCAGGAAGCGGCGAAGCGTCGGCAGCAAAGGCTGGTCCGCGCGGGTGGAGGTGTAGGTATCAGGGGGCATGGATCGATGCGATGTAGGCGCAGTCAAGCCCCGGTAAAAGCAGTTGGGGGAACAATCCTGCCGCTTCATCGCTTTTATCGGTACGTCCTGCCGCAACGGCGTGTCGCAACCGGAGAGTGAAATGGAACCGCTGTTCTACGTCATGGCGATCATGGGTTGCGGCGACGGCAATTTGAACTGCACCGAGGCGCGCGTGATCCCGGCGCGCTACGAGACGATGGCGCAGTGCCGCGCGGCACTCCCCGACCAGCTAGCGCAGAACACCGATGTTCCCTATCCGATGATCGGTGCGAACTGCCGTGCGAGCGGCGTGATCATGGCTAAGGCCGGCAAGGCCAAGCCGCAGGGCTAAACTGTTTCCCCGCGGAGGCGGGGACACAGACTGGACTCCCGCCTTCGCGAGAGAACAAACTAGACGCCGGTAGTTACCGTGGCCGCGTCCACAACCGTGCATCCCTCGGCGCCCGCGGATACAGCGTCTCCCGCCGCGCCGCCTCGCGCGCCGCCTTGGCGATAAACCCCAGCTTCTGCATCCCCGAGGTCGTCACCCGGTGGTCCCACGCATGCTCCCCCCGAGCGGCCACGGTCCGCCCGATCGCGCCATAGATCCCCGCCGCCGACAGCACCGCCCAAGCCGAGCGGAACGACAACGCCGGCGTCCCCTCGCGCGCACTCGCCTCGAACGCCGCAGCCCGATCCGCCATCCGCTTCGTCAGCACCGCGAGCCGCGAGCGGAACGGCGGCTTCATGTGCTGCCCCGGCGGGAAGTCCATCTCGACCAGCCAGTCCTCGGGCAGATAGCACCGCCCGACCCGGTCATCCTCCTCGACGTCGCGCGCGATATTGGCGAGCTGGAACGCCATCCCCAGGTCGCACGCGCGATCGAGCGTGTCCTCGTCGTCCGGGTCGACGCCCATCGCGATCGCCATCATGCACCCGACGACGCCCGCGACATGGTAGCAATATTTGTAGAGGTCGTTCTCAGACCGCGGCCGCCACTCGCGCGCATCCAGCGCAAACCCCTCGACCAGATCGCGCGCGAACCGCTTCGGCAGCCGGGTTTCGGCAGCGAATATACGCAGCGCATCGAACGCCGGTTCGCCGACATAGTCGCCCGCGAGCGCCTGCTCGGTCATCGCCGACAGCGCCACCAGCCGAGCCGGGGCGTCCTCGACGACGGTCATGCCATGCCCATGATCCTGCCCGTCCGCGATATCGTCGCACCGCCGGCACCACGCATACAGCAGCCAGGCACGCTCTCGCGTCGGCTTGTCGAACAACAGGCTGGCGGCAGCAAAACTCTTCGACCCGCGCGCGATCGACTCATGCGCGGTAGCAACGATCGCCTCGCGGGAGGGCAGGGGGGAGGTCATAACCTACCCTCCAACACAACCACCCCGGCGGAGGCCGGGGCCCAGTTGGGGTACAAGACTTGGCTGGCGGTGCGCGTCGTTACTGCGGCCTTCCCAACTGGGCCCCGGCCTCCGCCGGGGTGGCGGCGAGCTTCGGGGTGGCCGCAGGTGCTGGAGCGAGCCGTCAACTTCACAAATCCGACGCGTTCATCCGCACGATCGGCTGCGTCGGCACGTGAGCGGCCATCCGGTCGAGCAGCACGTCCAGCGTATCCGCCACGATCAGCAGATCCCGGTGCTGCGCCCGCAAAAACCCGACCTCGCCCATCTTTTCCCAGAACGCGATCAGGTGATCGTAATACCCAGCGGTATTCAGCAGCCCCACCGGATCCGCATGATAGCCAAGCTGCGCCCAGCTCAGCGCCTCCCACAGCTCGTCCATGGTGCCGGTCCCGCCCGGAATCGTCACGAACCCGTCGCTCAAGTCCGTGAACATCTGCTTCCGCTGATGCATGCCGGTCACGACGTGCAACTCGGTAAGCCCCCGATGCGCGACCTCCGCATCGACCAGCGCCTGCGGAATGACCCCGATAACCTCGCCACCACCCTCGAGCGCGCCATCGGCGATCGCGCCCATCAGCCCGGTCCGCCCGCCGCCATACACGAGGCCAATCCCCCGCTCGGCAAAAGCCAGCCCCAGCGCCCGGGCGCCCTCGATATAAGTTGGATCGGCCGGCGTCGCCGACCCGCAATACACAGCAAGACGTTTCATGCCGCCTCGCTACGAGATGCGAGCACGCGCCACAAGCATGCGAACATCGTCGAACCCGGTATCCGGACCGGCACCATGCACAGCCGATCCGGACGATCGGTCGATCAGCAAGCGCTCCGGCAAGCATCGCCGGCCGTTTTCGCCAGCGAAATGCAGATGCCCTGACCGAACGGGAGCCTGCCGCACAGCGAGATCGCCGCTGCCTGGGCGATGTCGCACCCCGTCTGGCAAATGCCGCCGACCTGTGCCGTCGCCGATACGCCGCTGCTTGCGGGTTCGATCGTCTCGCCCTTGAAATTCTCGCTGATGATGCTGGCGATCAGGCTCTGCTGATCGGCAGTCAGTGTACCCCATTCCTGCTGGTTCACGGTGATGGTCATATCGGCATCCTTCCACGTTTGAACGAGCGGCCGGATGAGGCGATACGTATGTTTCGCCGGCACCGCCGCTCGCAAGGAAGGCTAGCGGAAGGTCCGCAGGCGGCTATCGACGATCCGCCCATTTCGGTGGCCCGTCTCCTGGCGGCGCGGCGCGCACAGGCAAAGCGCCGCACAACCGCTCCGTTTCGGACATGGTAGGCGAAATGGGTTCACGCGGAGACGCGGAGACGCGGAGGTGTCGCCTTCCGGACAGCGCTCGCGCTGTCTTCACCCTCGTCCCGCAAATCGCTGGAGACACGGTCGCGACGCGACAAGCGCAACACCTCCGCGTCTCCGCGTCTCCGCGCGAACAAACCTTACTTCTCGCCCCCAAGCATCAACCGAGCCGTAGCCTTCGCACTCCCGACGACCCCCGGAATCCCCGCACCCGGATGCGTCCCAGCCCCCACGAAGTACAGGTTCGGAATATGCTCGTCGCGATTGTGCACCCGGAAATACGCGCTCTGCGTCAGCACCGGCTCCAGCGAGAACGCGCTTCCCAGATGCGCATTGAGATCCTGCGCAAAATCCTTCGGCGCGTACGAGAACTTGGTCACGATCCGCTCATGGATATCCGGGATCAACCGCCGCCCGATCTCGTCGAGGATGCGCTTCTCCAGGATCGGTGCGATCTCGTCCCAGTCGACCGGGAACTTCCCCATGTGCGGCACCGGCGCCAGCGCGTAGAAGGTAGAATGCCCCTCCGGCGCCAGCGAAGGATCGGTCACGGTCGGATGATGCAGGTACAGCGAGAAGTCCTCGCTCAGCACGCCGTGATCGTAGATATCCTCGAGCAGCCCCTTATAGCGCGGCCCGAACAGGATCATGTGGTGCGGGATGCCCGGCCAGGTGCCCTTGATCCCGAAATGCACCACGAACAGCGATGGCGAATATTTCTTCCGCTCGAGCGACCCGGTCTTGCGCTTGGCGCTGCGCGAGGTCGCCAGCAGGTCGCGATAGGTGTGCATGATGTCGCTGTTCGCCGCGATCGCATCCGCCTGACCCGACCAGCCGCTCGCGGTCGTCACGCCGGTCGCGCGGTCGCCAAGCGTCTCGATCGACGTCACCGGATCGTCGAGCCGCAACACGCCGCCCAGCCGCTCGAACTGAGTCACCAGCGCCGCGACCAGACGGTTGGTCCCGCCGCGCGCGAACCACACCCCGCCGTCACGCTCCAGCTTGTGGATCAGCGCATAGATCGCGCTCGTCGTCATCGGATTGCCGCCGACCAGCAGCGTGTGGAACGACAGTGCCTCGCGCAGTTTCTCCGACTTCACGAAGCTCGACACGATCGAATAGACCGACCGCCACGCCTGGTATTTCGCCAGCGCCGGCGCCGCCTTGATCATCGACCCGAAGTCGAGGAACGCGACGTGGCCGAGCTTCTCATAGCCTTCATGGAAGACACCTGCCGAATATTGCAGGAACTTCTCGTACCCCGCCCAGTCGCCGGGATGCAGCTTCTCGATCTCGGCGCGCATCTGCACATCGTCGTTGGTATAGTCGAAATTCGTCCCGTCGGGCCAGTTCAGGCGGTAGAACGGCAGCACCGGATCGAGCGTCACGTCCTCGCTCATGTCGCGCCCGCTCAGCGCCCACAATTCGCGCAGGCAATCGGGATCGGTGATGACGGTCGGGCCCGCATCGAACGTGAACCCGTCGCGCTCCCAGAAATAGCCGCGCCCACCCGGCTTGTCGCGGCTTTCGACGATCGTCGTCTGCACGCCCGCGGATTGCAGCCGGATCGCGAGCGCGAGGCCGCCAAATCCTGCGCCGATGACTATTGCGGTCTTCAAGAGCGTGCTCCGATAATGGCGCGAACGGCGCGCGAGATGGGGACTGGCGGCTTGCCGGTAAGGACTCGGGCCTTGTCGGTCATCGTCGACCGTCCGGCATAGAACCGCCCGATAAGTGCAGGCGACAGGCGGTAGAAGCGTTCGAGGATGCGGTAGCGTTCCTCCGGCTCGGCGGCGCGGAACAACATCGTGTCGAGCATCCGGTAGAAGCCGCGGCTTTGCCACGTCGCGCGCGCCATTTCATGCGTCGCGTCATGAAGGGTCGCGCCCGAGAAATCGCTGAGGTCGGCCAGCATCGCCGCGGTCCGCACCGCATCGGGCAGCGAATAGCCGGTGGTCGGGTGGAACATCCCCGCGCGCATGCCCGCCTTGGCGACATGCGCGCCGCCCGACCGCCAATACGCCTCGAAATCTCCGCCCATCGCGACCGGCAGCACACCCGATTCCTCGCGCTCTACGTTAGCCACGGACCAACCACGCTCGGCGACATATTCGTCGATCCGCGCGCCCAGCACGGGAATATCGAGATCGGGCGTGTCGCTATAATAGGTGTCCTCGACGAACATCCGCTCCGCGCTGAACGGCAGGCAGTAGACGAACCGATACCCGTCGATCTGCGGAATGGTGGCATCCATCACCATCGGCCGCGGGCTTGCGTGCGGCACGCTCAACGCCAGCTCGCGCCCGAGAAACTTCTGCCACGCGAGATCGAGCAGCGACAGGTCGCCCGGCCCGCGCGCGTCGATCACGCCGGTCGCCTCGATCCGGTCGCCATCCGCCAGCACCACCGCGGTCGGGCTCGCGCCCGACACCTTCCGCCCGAGCATCAGCGCATGCGGCGGCAGCACGCGGCACACCTCGCGGTCGAGCCGCTCGCTCTCGATCGAATAATAGGTGGCGTCGATCGTCCGTGCATGGTCCGGAAAGCGCACGTCGTAGCCCTGCCACGCATGCACCACGAGCGGCGCGACGATCCAGCGATCGCCTTGCGCCACGTCGCTGCCAAAGAACGACCACAGATGATTGCCGCCGACCACCGGCGCGGCGTCGATCAGCCGCACGTCCAGTGCCGGATGCCTGGCCTTGAGCGCCAGCGCGATCATCCCGCCGGCCAAACCCGCGCCAACGATCGCGACGTCGCAGGAGATCGTCGATGCCATGCCTCCGACTAGCGCAAAGCGAGAGCCTCGAAAACAACCTTTGCAAAGCAATCACACGCGAAGACAACCTGCGTTGCCGGGGCGGGCAGGGGGCCGGCTTACGATCCTGCCCCGCCAGGGGGAGGTGGCTGGCACTCGCCAGATGGAGGGGGAGGAAAGAGAAACCGCCATTCCGCGTCCTCGCCCCTCGCTGGAAGGGAGGAGGAAACCCGGCAACGGCTACTCCGCCCTGTAAGGAGAGGTGAACCTGCCCCCCTCCCTGGAAGGGAGGGGCTGGGGGTGGGTCGGCGTCCGCATAGTCGAACGCGCGTGGCTCAAGCCGGCAAACCCACCCCCGCCTCTTCCCTTCCAGGGAGGGGGGGAATGCCCGGCCACGGATACCCTTTTCATTCCCGGCAATGGAATCCGGCAACGAATACGCCTCTCACCCGGGACAGCGAGAACACTCCGCAACGGATACCCCTCCATCGCAATCGCCCCTAAGCCGTGCAAATGCCCACGCCCGCATCCGCCCCCACGCTCACCACCGCCCGCCTGACCCTGACCGGCCACGCCGCGACCGACCTCGAGGACTGCGCCGCGATGTGGACCGATCCGCGCGTCTACACGATGATCGGCGGCCAGCCCCGCCCCCGCGAGGACGTCTGGATCCGCCTGCTCCGCTCGATCGGCCAGTGGACGCTGTTCGGCTATGGCAGCTGGATCGCGCGCGACACCGCGACCGGCGCGTTGATCGGCGAGCTAGGCCTGATCGAGGCCCGCCGCGCGATCGAGCCCTCGATCGACGCCGCACCAGAAATGGGTTGGACCCTCACCGGCGCCGCGCAAGGCCAGGGCTATGCGTCCGAAGCGCTCGCCGCGATCCTCGCCTGGACCGACGCGCGCATCCCCGCGACGACCTGCATCATAGACCCCACCAACGCCCCGTCGATCCGCCTCGCCGAGCGCCTGGGCTACCGCCTGCGCACCACGGGCACCTACCGGGACGCGCCGATCCTGATCTTCGACCGCCGCGCGCGGGCGGCGGAACCCGCGGCTATTGCTGCGCGGTGACGACCGGCGTCTGCACCGCAGCGATCGGCATCGGATCGCCCGCGCGGTCGTAGAACGCCATCAACACCAGCCCCAGGGCCAATATGGTCCCGGCGATCACATAGATCAGCCCCTTGTGGTCCTTGCCGATATCCTCGCGAATATCCCGGCCGGTCTCGCCACCAATATCCCCGCGCGCGGCGCTGTGGTCTGCCATGCATCACTCTCCGATTGGCAGGTCATCCTGCTCTGGAGGTGAGGCTACCATCTTTCCGCCCACTGCATAGAGCCTATCGCACACCCAACAGATTCTCTGGAAAAGCAAAAAAGCACCGCGACGCGTGCAGCCTGTTGCAACAGGCTTGGTCGCTCTCGTCCGATTTGCGAGACGGCTTCCCGGCTTATTTAAGCCGCGCGGCGCACCATGCGTCGGTCTCGGGACGTTGCGAGCCCTTGCCGAGCCGGCTCATGAGATACGGTTCGTCTGCCGGAACCGATGTGGCAACGAACATGAACTTTTTCATGTCGGCCGGCGCTATGAAGCGCGAGCAGTGGCCGACCAGTTCGAGAGTATCCCCCACTGCACGGAGCGGCTTCGACACGGCGCTGTCTTTCGGCGGTCGCACGATCACCGGCGGCGCCGTCAGCCCCGGAGCACTCTGAAGAAATACTGTAAGCGCGATAAAGATCATGGCCGACACTAGCATAAGCGTTTCGCCACGCCAGCAGGTTCGGAGTCCGGGTGGATATCGACGGCTTGGACGGGAATGGAGGCGAACAAGTCGGCGCGTCCCTATCGATGCAGAAGCTTCGATTTCTGCATCACACTCACCCCACAACCCCCATTACCCAACACCCCATAATCCCCTATAAGCGCCTCATGTGGCTCGCCATCCTCCTCTCCGCGCTGGCAATGACCGCCATCGTCGGGGTCCGCTATCTCATCGTCTCCGGCGCGTTCGCCGCGGCCACGCGCGCGCGACATCCCGGGCTCTACCGCGGGCTCGACGCGCAGATGCGGCGCGAGATCTGGTGGAGCATCGCCTCCGCCGCGATCTACGGCATACCTGCAGGAATCGTCGCCTGGGGCTGGCAAAATCGCGGCTGGACGCAGATTTATACCGACGTCCACGCTTACCCGCTCTGGTACCTGCCGGTGTCGGTGCTCGCCTTCCTGGTCGCGCACGACACCTGGTTCTACTGGACGCATCGCTGGATGCATCGGCCGAAGCCCTTCAAGCTCGCGCATGCGGTGCATCACGCCAGTCGCCCGCCGACCGCGTGGGCGGCGATGGCGTTCCATCCGATCGAGGCGATCACCGGCGCCGTGATAATTCCGCTACTGGTCTTCCTGATTCCGATCCATGTCGGCTCACTGGGTCTGGTACTGACGATCATGACCGTTATGGGGGTAACCAATCACATGGGGTGGGAGGTTTTCCCCCGGTTCATGTGGCGGGGCGCACTGGGCGGCTGGCTGATCACGGCGAGCCATCATCAGCGCCATCACGAACAATACGGGTGCAACTATGGCCTCTATTTCCGCTTTTGGGATCGGCTCTGCGGCACCGACAAGGGACTCGGCGACTTCACCAAATCGCACGCGAAAGCTGCCGCCCGTGTCGCGTCTGCCGTTGACAGTGGCGGGCGCGCTGGCGTGGCTGACGCTGGCAGCAGCAGCCCCCGTCACGCGGCTTGACGTAGAGATCGACAATCTCCGCTCGGCAAAGGGCATGATCCGGATCTGCCTCACCGCGGATCCCGACAATTTCCCCGCCTGCGTCGACGATGCCAACGCGCTGACCCGGTCGCTGCCCGCCAGTGTCCACACCACCAGCTTCCCGGGGTTGCCCCAGCGCGGCTATGCGCTCGCGGTGATCCACGACGAGAACAACAACGCCAAGCTCGATACGCTCGCCGGCATCCCGCGCGAGGGTTACGGCTTCTCGCGCAACGCCGCCGTGCGGTTCGGTCCGCCACGCTTTTCCGCCGCCCGGTTCATGGTTGCCGGTGATGCCGAATTGCAACAGGTGAAAATGCGTTACATCTTCTGACCGATCCTAACGGACCGAAAACGGTTTCACCGCGTTGCGACGGGGAACCTTTTTGTCCGGAGCATTTCCTTGCGCGCATTCTCTCTCTTCACGTCTGCCGCAATCGCGGTGCTCGCGATCGCCACGCCTGCGCTCGCCCAGACGGACCCCAACCCGTCGCCGCCGATCACCGATCCCCGCGACAACAACCGCGTCACGGTCGCGCTCGGCGTGGTGTCGATGCCCGATTACGAGGGTGCCGACAGCAATTCCTTCACGCCCGCCGGTGCGTTCGTCGGCACGGTCCGCGGCCATGACTTCTTCCTCCGCGGCACGCAGCTTTATTTCAACCTGATCCCCAACACGGGCGAGGTCGGCACCAATTTCGAACTCGGCGTCATCGGCGGCGTCCGTCGCGATCGCACCGGCGACATCGACAACCGCCAGGTCCGCGCACTCGGCAAGATCGACACTGCCTATGAGCTGGGCGGCTATGTCGGCGTCGCCCGGACCGGCGTCATCACAAGCGACTACGACACGCTCACCGCGCGCGTCGCCTATGTCCACGACGTGTCGGGCACGTACGACAGCTACGTCATCACGCCGCAGGTGAACTACACCACGCCGCTGTCGGTGCGCACGCTCGTCTCGCTCGGCGTGTCGGCGGATTATGCCGGCAAGGGCTTCGGCCGCACCTATGCGGCGGTGACGCCGATCGGCTCGCTCGCCAGCGGCCTGCGCACCTACGACGTCAACGACAGCGGTTTCCGCCGCGTCAACGCATCGCTGTTCGTGGTGCAGAGCCTGTCCGGCGATCTCCGCCACGGCCTCGGTGTCGGTGCCGGCGTGCTCTACGGCCGCATGGTCGGCAAGTACAAGGACAGCCCGATCGTCGCCGACGTCGGCGATGCCGACCAGTGGCTCGGCGCCGTGGGCCTGACCTACACCTTCTGATCCAGGCGGCCCGACCAGCCCGATCTGATAGCGGCCAAACCGAAGACAAACCCCGGACCTCACGATCCTCCCCCGCAAGGGGGAGGTGGCTGGCCCTTGCCAGACGGAGGGGGAGGTAGCGCAAACGCCGGTTCCGTGTCCTCCCCCTCCGTCGCCTACGGCGCCACCTCCCCCTGGCGGGGGAGGATCGTAAGGCAGAGCTCCGACGAAAAACCCCTACCCTGAAGGGAAGGGGAAAGTAGACCGCAAGGCCTCAACCGCCAGCGACTTCCTACCGACGAGAGCCAGCCGGCCACTAAAACTGCCGCGGCCGACGCGACCCAAAGCTTCCGCGACGCCAGCCACTAAAGCTGCCGCAAAACCGCCGCGACCCGATCTTCCGAACGCTCCCGCGAACCCGCCTCGAGCGCCCGCGCAAGGCCACCCCGCCGCCGCTCCAAAACACCCCCACCCCACCTGAAATTTATTTCACGACGTTGCCGTTAATGCTGCGTCCATTTCCCCTTGGCGTCCGTTCCTCGAATTGGACGGCAGATTTTTGCCCGCAATAGAGCGCGTTACGAGTCGGGCCTTGGCGACAGGGTGTTGCTCTGATCGGTCCGGACTGTTCGATTGTTTCAATAACTCCGACGTCTGCAACAACAAGGGGAGGACCCTGATATGACCGAGAGCGTGCACCTGATCGAAGCCCTCGATGCGCGAGTGGAACGGCGCAGCGAGCGGCGTGAGTTCTTCAAAAATGCGCTAGGCGCCGCTGCGATCACCGCGGCCGGTGCGACCGCATTGTCGATGTCCAGCGTCGCGGCGGCCCAGTCCGTCACCGACGCCGACGTCCTGAACTTCGCGCTCAACCTCGAATATCTCGAGGCGCAATTCTATTCCTACGCCGCCTATGGCACCGGGCTCGACAACAGCCTGCTCGGCGGTTCCGGCACCCAGGGTGCGGTCCGCGGCGGTCGCCAGGTCAATTTCACCGATCCGATCGTCTCGCAATACGCCCGCGAAATCGCCCAGGACGAGATCGCCCACGTCAAGTTCCTCCGTACCGCGCTTGGCACCGCCGCCGTCGCGCAGCCGGTGATCGACGTCAGCGTCTCGCCGACCAGCGCCTTTTCGCTCGCCGCCCAGGCCGCCGGGCTCGTCCCCGCCGGCACCGCGTTCGATCCCTACGCCACCGACGAGGCGTTCCTGCTCGGCGCGTTCATCTTCGAGGACGTCGGCGTGACCGCGTACAAGGGTGCTGCCCCGCTGCTGACCAGCAAGGCGTATCTCGAGGCCGCCGCCGGCCTGCTCGCGGTCGAGGCGTATCACGCCGCGATCGTCCGCACGACGCTGTACGGCAAGGGCATCGCGACCCCGTCGCTGCGCACCTCCGCCGATGCCATCTCGCGCGCGCGCGACAGCCTCGACGGTGGCGGCGCCAACACGACGATCTTCGGTGCGAACGACATCGATCAGGGCATCTCGTCGTACAGCGCGACGCCGATCAACCTCGCCACCACGCAGGCCGCGGTGACCGTGTCGAACATCGTCCCGCTCGACAGCAACGGCGTCGCTTACAGCCGCTCGGTGAGCCAGGTGCTCAACATCGTCTATCTCAACAGCGGTGCGGCATCGGCCGGCGGGTTCTTCCCGAACGGCATGGCCGGCAACATCAAGACGAGCACTGCGGCAGCCTGATCGATCGGCCCGACCATATCGGCCCGATCACCTCAGCCCCGCCCAACGCTCATCTTCGCTATTCAGGGATTAACCCAATGACCGATCTCAATACCAAGCTCGAGATATTCGACGCGATCGCCGCCCGCCGTAACGAGCGCCGCGGCTTCCTCCGCTTCGCCGGCGGCTCGGCCCTCGCCATTGGTGGCGCAAGCCTGCTTGCGGCTTGCGGCAACGACGATGAAGATCTCGCACCCGCTCCCACGCCGACCCCTAGCCCGACCCCGGCCGCCACGATCAACGACGCGGATATCCTCAACTACGCGCTCAACCTCGAATATCTCGAAGCGCAGTTCTACGCGTTCGCGGCGTTCGGCGTCGGCCTGAACGCCAGCCTGCTCACCGGCACCGGTACGCAGGGTGCCGTCACCGGCGGCGCGCAGGTCCCGTTCCAGGATGCCGTCGTCCGTGAATACGCGCGCGAAATCGCGATCGACGAGGTCGCGCACGTCGCGTTCCTGCGTACCGCTCTCGGCACCGCCGCCGTCGCTCAGCCGGCGATCGACATCTCGGTCGGCACGGTCGCCGCACCGGGTGCGTTCACGGCCGCAGCACGCGCCGCCGGCGTCGTCTCCGCATCGCAGGTGTTCAACCCCTATGCCGACGACAACAGCTTCCTGCTCGGCGCGTACATCTTCGAGGACGTCGGCGTCTCGGCCTACAAGGGCGCAGCGGCGCTGATCGCCAACAAGACCTATCTCGAGGCGGCCGCCGGCATCCTCGCGGCAGAGGCCTATCACGCCGGCCTGATCCGCACGATCCTGTACCGCAAGGGTCTTCAGACCCCGTCGCTGCGCACCATCGCGGGCCAGATCAGCGACGCGCGCGACAGCCTCGACGGCAGCAGCGACATCGATCAGGGCATCACCGGTACCGATGCGACCATGTCGAACATCGTCCCGACCGACGCCAACGGCCTGGCCTATAGCCGATCGATCGCGCAGGTGCACAACATCGCCTATCTGACCAATACCGCAAAGATCGGCGGGGGCTTCTTCCCCAACGGCACCAACAACCGCACCGATGCACTCCGAACCAGCGGCGCCAACGCGTGATCGCCGTCACAGACTGAAACAGAAACCTCGGATCGCGGCGCATTCAGGAGCGCCGCGATCCTTGTTTGGGGAATGACCATGAAACACTTCACGACGCTCACCATGCTCGCCGGTCTCGCGACCGCGGGCATTTTTGCCGTTCCCGCCGCCGCGCAGGACATGACCACCGACCGTGATAGCAAGCCGTTCTCGGGCGTCTATATCGGCGCGGCCGGCGGCTACGACGTCCAGCCCAACGACGTCGGATCGTCGATCCTGTTCGATCGCAACGGCGACGGCAATTTCAACGACAGCGTCAACACGATCACCGGCGGCAACGCCTTCTCGCCGGGCTTCTGCAACGGCTCCGCCCGCACCGCCGTCGTCGATTACGGCTGCCGCAACGACGATGACGGCTGGTCCTATTACGGCCGCGCCGGCTTCGACGTGCAGAGCGGCCCGTTCGTGGTCGGCCTGGTCGGCGAATTCGGCAAGTCCGACATCACCGACAGCGTCGCCGGCTTCTCGACCACGCCCGCCAGCTACACGATGGCGCGCAAGCTGAAGTGGGAAGCTTCGGCCCGCGTCCGCGCCGGTCTCGCCGCGCGCAACACGCTGTTCTACGCCACCGGCGGCGCCGGCTATGCCAAGATCGACAACCTGTTCTTCACCACCAACACCGCCAACGCGTTCGCGGCCACCGGCTCGAACAAGCGCTGGGGCTATGTCGGCGGCGGCGGCATCGAGCAGAAGCTGACCCGGAACATCTCGATCGGCATGGAATACACCTATCACCAGTACAAGGACGACGAGGCTCGCGTCCTGGTCACCGCCGGCACCGCGCTTGCGGGCAGCCCGGTCCTGCTGGCGAACAACCCGTTCGTGCTAGCCCCCAACACCGCCGGCACCACCTTCCGCCGCAGTGATGAGAACTTCCGCTGGCACAGCCTCCGCGGCACCGTTTCTTTCCGGTTCTGAGGTAGCGCACCCTCCATCCCCGTTCGCCCTGAGCGAAGTCGAAGGGTAAGCCCCAAGCGCAGGTGCTTCGACTACGCTCAGCACGAACGGGCGAGGGGGGATGCCGATCACTAATACACGTCGAAAAGGCCGCAGCCCCAAACCAGGGCAGCGGCCTTTTCCTTTGTCTGCACAACCTCAATCCTCCCCCGCCAGGGGGAGGTGGCACCGAAGGTGACGGAGGGGGAGGACACGGAGCCGAGGTTTCCCTTACCTCCCCCTCCGTCTGGCAAGCGCCAGCCACCTCCCCCTGGCGGGGGAGGATCGCAAAAGGCACCACCTCCCACTCCCGTTCGCCCTGAGCGAAGTCGAAGGGTGTGCCCCAAGCGCAGGTGCATCGCCGATCAACACCACCAAGTTTGCCATTGCACCCCACCCCCATCCCCCTATGCTTACCCCACCCCGGGGGAGCGCTAATCCGCGCTTGAGAGGAAGGCAGGAGCCTTCGACCCGCTGAACCTGATCCGGTTGATACCGGCGGAGGGAGGGAGCGGTCGCCACAGAACCGCAATCCTTGCTCCGAGACCCGTAGGAGCAAGCGCATGGCCGATTACGAAGCACGCACCGAAAAGCCCGCAGCAACCGCAGACATCGGCGTCACCACCGGCCCGATCCGAGGCTCGCGCAAAATCCACGTCGCGGTCCCCACCAGCCCGGACGTCCGCGTCGCCATGCGCGAGATCGTCCTCGACCCGAGCTGCAGCGAACCCCCGTTACGCGTCTACGACACCAGCGGCCCCTACACCGACCCGCGCGCGAAAATCGACATCAACGCCGGCCTCCCCCAACTCCGCCGAGCCTGGATCGAAGCCCGAGGCGACGTGGAATCCTACGAAGCCCGCGAACTCCGCCCCGAAGACAACGGCCAGCTAGGCCCCGACCGCTCCGGCGGCGTCCCGCAGTTCCCCGCCGCCATCAAGCGCCCCCTCCGCGCGCGCGCCGGTGCCAACGTCAGCCAGATGCACTACGCCCGCCGCGGCATCATCACCCCCGAAATGGAATACGTCGCCACCCGGGAAAACCTCGGCCGAGCCATGCTGAAAGACTACGTTCGCGACGGAGAATCCTTCGGCGCAAGCATCCCCGACTACGTAACCCCCGAGTTCGTCCGCGACGAGATCGCCCGCGGCCGCGCGATCATCCCCAACAACATCAACCACCCCGAATCCGAACCGATGGCGATCGGCCGCAACTTCCTCGTCAAGATCAACGCCAACATCGGCAACAGCGCGGTCGCCAGCAACGTCGCCGCCGAAGTCGACAAGCTCGTCTGGTCGATCCGCTGGGGCGCCGACACGGTGATGGACCTCAGCACCGGCCGCAACATCCACGACACCCGCGAATGGATCCTCCGAAACTCGCCGGTCCCGATCGGCACTGTCCCCATCTACCAGGCGCTCGAAAAGGTCGGCGGCGTCGCCGAAGACCTCACCTGGGAGATCTTCCGCGACACCCTCATCGAGCAGGCCGAACAGGGCGTCGATTACTTCACGATCCACGCCGGCGTCCGCCTCGCCTATATCCCGATGACCGCGAAACGCGTCACCGGGATCGTCTCGCGCGGCGGCTCGATCATGGCGAAATGGTGCCTCAGCCACCACAAGGAGAGCTTCCTCTACGAGCGCTTCGACGAGATCACCGAGATCATGAAGGCGTACGACATCGCCTACAGCCTCGGCGACGGCCTGCGCCCCGGCAGCATCGCCGACGCCAACGACGAAGCGCAGTTCAGCGAACTCTACACGCTCGGCGAACTCACGCATCGCGCATGGAAGTCCGACGTCCAGGTCATGATCGAAGGCCCCGGGCATGTACCGATGCACAAGATCAAGGAGAACATGGACAAGCAACTCGAAGTCTGCGGCGAAGCACCCTTCTACACGCTAGGGCCACTCACCACAGACATAGCCCCCGGCTACGACCACATCACCAGCGGCATCGGCGCCGCGATGATCGGCTGGTACGGCACCGCGATGCTCTGCTACGTCACGCCGAAGGAGCATCTAGGCCTCCCCGACCGCGACGATGTGAAAGTCGGCGTCGTAACCTACAAACTAGCCGCCCACGCCGCCGACTTGGCAAAAGGCCACCCCGCCGCCCAGATGCGCGACGACGCCCTCAGCCGCGCAAGGTTCGAATTCCGCTGGAGAGACCAGTTCAACCTGTCGCTCGACCCAGACACGGCCGAGCAGTACCACGACCAGACGCTCCCGGCAGAAGGCGCCAAAACCGCCCACTTCTGCTCGATGTGCGGGCCTAAGTTTTGCTCGATGAAAATCACGCAGGAGGTGAGGGATTTTGCGGCGAAACAGAACGCGCCGGCGGATACGTTCCTCGCGGCGGACAGCGACCAAACCGACATCGACCGATCTGTCTTCGCCAAGGGCGCCCACGCCGAAGCCGAAAAGGGGATGGCTGACATGAGCGAGCGCTTCCGCGAAAAGGGCGGCGAAATTTACCTGCCGGCGGAGTGAGGGCTAGTTATTTCTAATGCCGAACGGAATATGAACGCATGGGGTGTCGGCAGCTGCAGGCGTTAAGTGGCCAATCTGGTCATCGAAGAATATCTGAGGCTTCATAACGTCTAAGATATTCTTCTTTTCTATGCCGCCGGTTAGAAATAGTTCGTCAACTTCAAGGCCAAGATATTTCATAGTATTTATTAGGCGCTCATGCGCCGGCGCATTGCGAGCTGTGATAATAGATATCCGAATGGCTTTTTCCGGATTGTTGACGTGCGACAGACCGTCTCCTTGGAGCTTTTGAATTTCCGATAACCGTTTCAATAGCGGCATCAGTGGGCCGTCCTTTAAAGGCGTGTCCTTTTTCTGAACTTCGTTGTGAAAAAATAACGGAAGACCGCCGTCAGAATATTTGGCTTCGGCCTCGTCATCGACAAGGACGCCGTCGAAGTCGAACGCTATTCGAAGTTGGGTAGCGTCATCCATGGCCATATCTGCAGCGCACGGTAAAACGTGCCCAGCAGGGTAGCCGCCCGCGACAGCTTCTTTGACTTCTTCTTTGTTTGTGCTGAGGTACAGGCAAGCATTAACTGCCTTCATGTACGGGTAGGGCGCCGAACCAGACAGAAAAAAGCCCGAGATATGTCAAGTTCATAATGAGACATTGCATCCATCATTCGTAGTCCAGCTTCCGGATCGTTGCGCGAAAGCATGACGACCTCAACGGGCGATTGTTCGGGAAATATCTTGTTGAGGTTTAACAGTCGTTTGATGAATGGGAATGCCGCACCGGGCGCGGGAATTTCAGCACGATGATCCGCTTGGAATGCGCGAAAAGCTTCCAGTCCCTCGGCTACGAAAATTGCATGCTCCTTTGAAAAATCAAAGAGAGCTGTCGATGTAACGCCTACAACCAGTTTATTCTCGATTGGATAGGACAATAGCCTCGATCCTTAGACGTCAATCTGACAATCTATTTAGGATTAATAAGGAAGTCCATGATTGACCAATTTTGGCATTCGGTTGTCAGCGATAAACTTCCGGGTGATGCGCTACGCGCACCACCAGCACCGTAACCCGTTGGTCCTCGATCCGCGCAACCACCCGGTAGTCCCCGATCCGCCAGCGCCAATATCCGGCATGCTCGCCAACCGGTGCGCTACCGATCTGGCGCGGGTCGTCGAGCGGAGCGATCCGTTCCTCCAACGTCCTGACGATCCGAGCTGCGACCTACCGGTCCAGCTTGCGCAGTTCCTTTGCCGCCTCGGGCAGGAACTCAATCGTCCAGACCAAGCTCTGCTTTCAGCGCACTGAGCGGGATAGCGTCACCCTCACGGAAATCGCGTAACCGGTCCTCTGCAAGATAGAAGTCTTCAAGATCGTCGAGATGCGCCTCGATCGCCGCCTGTGCATAGAAGGTCTTGCTCCGCCCGGTGCGCGCGGCAAGCGCTTCCAGTCGCCCTTCGGTCTGCTCGCTCAATCGAACTGCCAACATCATCACTGCCTTTTCTACAGAACAGTAGACTGACCGATACGCCTCAATAATGATACCGGCACTGCGCAACCTGCAAGGTCTGCGCATCGCCGGTTCCCGTCACGCGGTACACCAGCCGGTGCTCATGGTTGATCCGGCGCGACCACCAGCTCGACAGATTGCCACCGAGCGGTTCGGGCTTGCCAGTGCCCTTGAACGGATTACGTCGGCATTCCTCGATCAGCGTGTTCAGTTTGTCGATTATCTTGGCGTCGTGATCCTGCCAGTGACGATAGTCCTCCCAAGCCGTGGGCCAGAAGGCTACGTTCACGGGAACGATATCGCCTCGGCTTCGCCGGCCTCGAACCCGCGGACCGCCTCCAACAAGCGTTCGGCGTTCTTGGGTGAGCGCAACAGATAGAGCGTCTCCTCCATCCCGGCCCATTCGCTGGCGGAGATAAGCACGACATTCTCACCGCGCTGCCGCGTGATCATCACGGGGGCTCGGTCGGCCACGACCTTGTCGAGCACGGACTTCAGGTTCTCGCGTGCTTCGGAATAGGTGACGGTCTGCATGGGTGAAACATGGACCGCCGTTGTCCAATGTCAAATCTCCAATGAGGCCATCGACTTTCAACGAATGGCGGCTTTTGTGAAAAGTGACCGCCCGACTTTGCACATCCGTCCAACGCACCGCGTGATGGATGCCCCGAGACAACACCCCGCACAAATCGGTCCTACACGCGGCCCCGCGCTGTCCTACACGGCCCCGATCTGATCCGCTCCCGCGATGACCAAAGCATCAGACCCACGCGGCCGTCCGGTCGTCGCACCCGCCGTCGCCCCGGCTCCCAACGGCGCGATCGACTTTGCCGATTGCGAACCTGCCCGGGCAATGACAGCTCCGATGCCGCAGCCGGAAATGGCGATGTCCGACCGCGCCGTCCCCGCGCTCGCCCCCGCCGCCAACGCCAACGCCAACGTCCCGCAGACCTGCATCGTCGAGGAGGACGATCCCCGCGCGATCCTCGACGGGTTTGATCCCGCCGATTACGTCTGGGTCCCCGTCCCACGCCAGCGCCGCCCCGACGGCTGGAGCCACGCCAAGCAGCGCATCTTCATCGAACACCTCGCCGACACAGGCTCGGTCACCGCCGCCGCGACGCAGGTCGATATGTCGGTCAACAGTTGCTACGCGCTGCGCCGCGCGCCCGGTGCCGAACAGTTCGCCGTCGCCTGGACCGCGGCCGTGCAATCGGGCGTCACGCGGCTCGCCGATCTCGCGCTGGAGCGCGCGATGAACGGGGTGGAGGTGCCGGTGTTCGACAAGAGCGGCCACCGGATCGCGTGCCGCTATAAATACAGCGACCGGATGATCATGTTCCTCCTGCGCGCGCACATGCCCGAACGCTACGGCCACGCGCACCGCACGATCTCGGCTCCGCACGACCGTGACCGGCCCGAAGCGCCGCGCATCGCCTCCGTCGCGCAGGCCATCGCGCTGCTCGGACCGGCCACGCCCGATCATCCCGAGGCACTGCTTACGGAGCAAGCCCTGTGCGACCGGCTCCAGGACATCCAGGATCTGGGCGGTGCCGATTTCGTCCTGCCGCAGGACGCGTCCGGCCAGATCCTCCGCGACCGATCGCACCGCATCGAGGAGCAGCGCGTGGCCGACATAGAGTTCGACCGCCGCCTCGAATGGGCAAAGATCGGCGTCGCCCCGCCGCCGACCGGCTATCCGCCGTCGCCTTACGGCAATCACGACGACGACGACTACGATGACGAGTGACCGCGTGTTGGCCTAACCCGGCCTAATCTTCTTTTCGATTAATCCCGCAGGATCAACGCGAAAGCCTCAACGCTTCCGAACGAACTCCGCGCGTAGCACCAGCCCCTTGATCCCCTCGTACCGACAGTCGATCTCCTGCGCGTCGCCGGTCAACCGGATCGACTTGATCACCGTCCCGCGCTTCAAAGTCTGCCCCGCACCCTTCACGGTCAGGTCCTTGATCAACGTAACCTGATCGCCGTCCGCCAGCACGTTCCCAACCGAATCGCGCACCACCACCGCGCCGTCATCCGCCGCCACCGCGGTCGCCGCACCGCCCGCAACCCACTCGCCGGTCGCCTCGTCATACACGTATTCGTCGCTCATCGATCGGTCTCCGGCAGCGCCCAGTCGATCGGCGCGCGCCCATGGGTTTCGAGAAAGGCGTTGGCCCGGCTGAACGGCCGCGATCCGAAGAACCCGGTCCGTGCCGCCAGCGGCGACGGGTGCGCGGACTGGATCACCAGATGCCGCCCGCCCTTGCTCACATCGTCGACGAACGCCGCCTTCTTCTGCGCATACGCCCCCCACAGCAGGAACACGACCGGTTTGTCCTGCGCGTTCACCGCCGCGATCACCGCATCGGTAAACCGCTCCCACCCGCGCTTCTGGTGCGACGCCGCCTCGCCCATTCGCACGCTCAGCACCGCGTTGAGCAGCAGCACGCCCTGTGCCGCCCAATGATCGAGCATGCCGTGCGACGCCCGCGGGATCCCGAGATCCGCCTCCAGCTCCTTGTAGATGTTCACCAGGCTAGGCGGCGTCCGCACACCCTTGCGCACCGAGAAGCTGAGCCCATGCGCCTGCCCCTCGCCATGATACGGATCCTGCCCCAGGATCACGACCCGCACCTGATCGAGCGGCGTCAGTTCCAGCGCGCGAAACCGGTCGGCATCTGCCGGAAACACCCGAGCTCCCGCCGCCCGCTCACCCTCCAAAAACGCGTCGAGCGCCCGCATGTACGGCGCCTCGAACTCAGGGGCGAGCGCCTGCCAGCTTGGGGGAAGGGAAGGGGGTGTCATGCCGCGCGCCATGTCGGACAGGCAAGCCGCGTGTCAATCACCCCTCTTGTTCCCCCGCGGAGGCGGGGGCCCAGGATCTCGCAGGGCAACGCCCGTAACCCTGGACCCCCGCCTCCGCGGGGGAACGGCGACCGAGCGGGTCTCGATGCGAAGCGAAAGGCTCGCACATCGCGTCCCCCCTCATTATATGCGCCACCATGACCGAGATCACCGTCGCCGCGCTGCAGCTGGGCTTCACGCCCAACATCGACCGCAACATCGCCAACGTCTCGCGCCTCGTCCACGAGGCCGCTGCCAAAGGCGCGCAGGTGATCCTGCCGCCCGAGCTGTTCGAAGGCGAGTATTTCTGCCGCGTCGAGGACGAAGGCCTGTTCGCCAACGCCGCCCCTGTCGGCGAGCACAAGGCCGTGCTCGCGATGCAGGCGCTCGCCGAGGCGCTCAAGGTGACGATCCCGACCAGCTTCTTCGAGGCGGACGGTCCGCATCATTACAACAGCCTCGCGATGATCGGCCCCGACGGCAACGTGCAGGGCGTCTACCGCAAGAGCCACATCCCCGACGGCCCCGGCTACGAGGAGAAGTTCTACTTCCGCCCCGGCAATACCGGATTCAAGGTGTGGCCGCATCCGGCAGGCAAGCTCGGCGTCGGCGTCTGCTGGGATCAATGGTATCCCGAGACCGCCCGCGCGATGATGCTGATGGGCGCCGAAGTGCTGTTCTACCCGACCGCGATCGGCAGCGAGCCGCATGATACCAGCCTCGACACCGCGCGGCTCTGGCGGCGCGCCATGGTCGGCCACGCGGTCAGCAATGTCGTGCCGATCGTCGCCGCCAACCGCGTCGGCGTCGAGCACGGGCAGACCTTCTACGGCACCAGCTTCATCGCCGACGAGCGTGGCGATATCCTGGCGGAGCTAGGCCGTGAGGACGAAGGCGTGATCACCGCGACGATCGACCTCGAAATCGTCAAGCGCCACCGCGCCGCTTTCGGCTTCTTCCGCGATCGTCGCCCCGACCTGTACGGACGCCTCGTCCAGGACATCTGATACTCCGCACGAACCGCGTCGAACGCCCGCCCCGCAAAGGGGGGGGCGGCTTCACCCCCGCGGGACCTGCTCGCCGCGCGTATCGAGCCCGGCGGCACCCGGCTCGCCCAGTTCGTTCTGCCCGGCCATCGCGTGGTCGACCGAACCCAGCTGGTCGAGGTGCATCAGCCTGGTGACGAACGGTGCGAGTACCAGCACGACCGCGCCGATCCCGATCGCGACCCAGCCGATCCGGCCGTACACTTCCAGCACCCGTTCGACGCCGGCGCCCTCGCCGCCGGTCGCCTGTGCGATCAGCCCGGCAAGGAAGTTCCCGCCCGCCGTCGCGAGGAACCACGTGCCCATCATCAGCCCGGTCATGCTCGGCACCGACAGACGCGTCATCGACGACAGACCGATCGGCGAGAAACAGAGCTCCGCCATCGAGTGCAGCATGTAGAGCAGGACGACGAAGATCGCTGGCGTCAGCCCCTGTGCCGGTGCGCCAAGCGTCAGCGCGAAGAAGCCTGCACCGACCAGGATCAGCCCGATGCCGAACTTGAACGGCGCGCTCGGCTCACGTCCCGCCCGCCCGAGCCGCGTCCAGATCGCCGCGAACACCGGCGCCAGCGTGATGATGAAGAACGGATTGACCGACTGGAACACCGAGGCGGGTATCGACCAGCCGAACACGACGCGGTCGACCGACTGGTCGGTGTAGACGTTCAGCGACGACCCGGTCTGTTCGAACAGGGCCCAGAACAGCGGCGCGAGCGCGATCAGGAACAGCGCGGCGAAGATCCGGTCGCGGTCGACGCGCGGCAGCTTGGCGACCGCGGTCCACAGGATGTAGCCGACCGTCGCGAGCGATGCGACGATCAGCGCGGTGCCGACGACGCCCTGGCTGCGCACCAGCCACCACGATACCGCCACGCCTGCGAGCCCGCCGAGATAGATCAGCCATTCGACCGATAGCCCTGCGATCGGCTTCGACGCCAGCTTTTCGGGGGCGGGGGACTCGCCGACGTCATAGAGTTCGCGCCGGAACAGCACGAACACGACCAGACCCAGCGCCATGCCGATCCCGGCGGCCCCGAAGCCGTACGACCAGCCGACCGTCTCGCCGAGGATCCCGACCGCGATCGGGCCGACGAACGCGCCGGTATTGATCCCCATGTAGAAGATCGAGAACGCACCATCGCGGCGCATGTCGTCGCGCGCGTAAAGCTGGCCGACGAGCACCGAGATGTTCGCCTTCAGGAAGCCCGTGCCGACGATGATGAAGGCGAGGCCCAGATAGAAGCCGTTGAGCGCGGAGCCCTGTACGCCCTGCGGTGCCTCGACGACCGCGAGCAGCAGATGGCCGAGCGTGATGAACACGCCCCCCGCGAGCACCGCCTTGCGTGGTCCCAGGAACCGATCGGAGAGATAGCCGCCGATGATCGGCGTGATGTAGACCAGCGAGGTGTACGCGCCATAGATCGCATAGGCCGGCTGCTCGGCGAACAGGAAGTGCTTGGTGAGGTACAGCACCAGGATCGCACGCATGCCGTAGAACGAGAAGCGTTCCCACAGCTCGGCGAAGAACAGCATGAACAGCCCGCGCGGGTGCCCGAAAAACGTCTTTGCATCGGCAGGAACGCCGCTGCCCCTGCTCGCCTTGGGGATTGCGCTGGCCATGTGGTGGTGATGCTCCGTGTGTGCGCCGCTGACGGGCGCTTGATGGCGTGCAACTTAACGACAAAGCCCGGACTGTAAATATCAGACGCCAAAGCCTATCTGCCGAGGCATGCTCAACGACCGCTCGACGCCGCTCTCGCTTCTCGCCACCCGCCGCTCGGGCAAGCCGCGCGACCTGATCGCGCCGGGGCCAGACTCCTACCAGCTGGCGACGATCCTGGAGATCGCGGCGCGGACACCCGATCACGGCAAGCTGGCGCCGTGGCGGTTCGTGGTGGTCGGTGACGAGCGGCGCGCGGCGCTGTCGAGGCTGATCACCGACGCCTATCTCGCCGAGCGGCCCAATGCGTCGCGGCTGGAACTGGAATCGCTCGACCAGTTCGCGCAACAGGCGCCGACTTTGGTCGTTGTCCTGTCGTCGCCGAAGGAGAGCAAGATTCCGGTGTGGGAGCAGGAATTGTCGGCGGGGGCGGCGTGCATGAACCTGCTCCATGCGGTCCATGCCGAAGGTTTCGCGGGCGGCTGGCTGACCGGCTGGGCGGCGTTCTCGGATACGGTACGCGATGCGTTCGGGTCCGCGTCGGAGCGGATCGCCGGGTTCATGTTCATCGGCACGCCGTCGCGCGCGCTCGACGAACGCCCCCGCCCCGATATGGCACGCCTCGTCTCGCACTGGGGATCGTGAGACTCGACTAATCGCCCGATTGCTGTATTAGAACAGCATGACAGCGCTCAGCAGCGACGACAGCCCCGTGTACATCCGCCTCCGCAGCACGATCGCGGCGGGGATACTCCGTGGCGACTATCGTGCGGGCGACCAGTTGCCGTCGGTACGCGCGTTCGCCGCCGAGCAGGGGGCCAATCCGCTGACGGTCGCCAAGGCGTATCAGAGCTTTCAGGACGACGGCTATGTCGAGGTCCGGCGCGGCGTCGGGATGTTCGTGATGCCGGGTGCGGCGGAAGCGTTGCGCGTGGCCGAGCGCGAGAATTTCGTGACGACGCAGTGGCCGCGGATCTTGGGGCATATCGATCTGCTGGGGTTGGATGCGCATGACCTGCTGGAGCGCGAGCGGGCCTGAAACCCCTCCCGTCATTCGTTCTGCATTCCCTTGTTCCGTCCTACGTCCTGTCCCCTTCCGTTCGTCCTGAGTAGTCGTCGAGTAGGCGCGAAGCGGCGTAGCGAGAGGACGTATCGAAGGACAGGTTGGCGCGCGGAACCCATACTTCGATACGCGCCCTCGATACGCTGCTGACGCAGCTACTCGGTCGCTACTCAGCACGAACGGCAGTGGGGTTGAACTTCAGAACAATCCCAGCGCGGCGACATCCTCGACGCTCAGGTCGATCCCGAACAACAGGCTCATGCGGATTCGGTACACGCGCGGGTCAGTGATCTCGCCGACGGTTGTGTCCGTGCCGGAACGCCGGCGATAATTGCGCCCGATCAGCGACGCGAACCCGTTCGGGAGGACGATGCTGGCGATCGCGGTGTGCGTAAAACGGCTGGACGGCGCGGTCGAGGTCCAGTGGTTCGACAGCGCGAGATCGGCGTCGAACACGGTGGCCAACGTGAAGCTGTATTGCGGCTGAAACCCCTCACCCGATCCGCGGCCGTCGGTAGTCATGGGATCACCGTCGCGGAGCAGCATCCAGCCTTGCTCGGTCGATTCCAGCCGGAAGCTCGCGCCATCGGGGGCTGCCGCCTCGGCGCCGTCGGCGAGCGGGAGGACCGGCGTATAGCTGCCGCCGAAGCCGGTGTCGGCAATCCAGTCCTGCCCGTCGATCGTCACCAGCGCAAACGTATGCGTCTGCGGTGGCGGCACGTCGGTCGCGGCATACCAGACACGCGCGAGCAGCGGGCGAGCGGTGAAGCCGAGTTCAGTGAGGGCATCGAGGAACAGCCGGTTATGTTCGAAGCAATAGCCGCCGCGGCGGGCGGTCACGAGCTTGGCGAAGACCGACTCGCTGTCGATCGCGATGCCGCGGCCGAGGACGACGTCGAGATCCTCGAACGGGATGGCGAACCGGTGCGCCTGCTGGAGCCGGCCGAGACCGATCGAGTCGAGGGTCGGACGCGCCGGCATGGCGACGCGGGTGAGGTAGGCTTCGAGATCGAACATCAGGCAGGGTTTCCCATAATTCCCCTGCCCCCATACCGTTTGCCGCGAGCAGCCGTCGAGTAGGGCGACGCGACCTTCAATCCTCCCGCGCCAGGGGGAGGTGGCTGGCGCTTGCCAGACGGAGGGGGAGGTCGGGTAGAACCTCTGTTCCGTGTCCTCCCCCTCCGTCGCCTCCGGCGCCACCTCCCCCTTGCGGGGGAGGATTAGAGGGACGCTGGGTCCGGGCTTTCGTCAGGGGGCGATCAGGCGGCGAAGAGTTCCGGCTCGATCGAGTAGAGGACTGCCGCGCTGGCGTTGGCGGCGGCGTTGAGGCCCATCGCTTCGGGGACGATCTGGTCGAGGTAGAAGCGCACCGCCGCAGTCTTCATTCTGCCGAAGTCGTCGGTGCCGGCGACGCTGCCCTGGCGTTCCATCAGCCAGCCGCAGGTGGCGACCGATAGCATCGTCAGGAAGGGATAGCTCGCGGCCAGCTTGTCGTCGGCGTTCGCGGTGGCGAGTCTGCGCCCGATCGCTTCGCAGGCATCGACCAGTGCCAAGAGGCGTTCGTCCTTCGCTTCCGCCCGGATGTCGGCGATCAGCGCGGCGAACGCGCCGCCATTGTCTAACCCCAGCTTGCGGCCGACCAGGTCCGCCGCCTGGATGCCGTTCGTGCCTTCGTAGATCGGGGTGATGCGGGCATCGCGGAAATACTGTGCGGCGCCAGTTTCCTCGACATAGCCCATGCCGCCATAGACCTGGATGCCTAGCGAGGCGACCTCGTTGCCGAGATCAGTGCCGTGCGCCTTGGCAAGCGGCGTGACGAGTTCGAGCCGGTTGCGCGCGGCGTGGTCGCCGAGATTGGCGCGGTCGACTTGGCCCGCCGCGTAATAGACGAGCGCGCGCGCCGCCTGGGTCTGCGCCTTCATCCGCATGAGCATGCGGCGGACGTCGGGATGCTCGACGATCTTGACCGACTCCTTGTTCGGCGAACCGGCCCGGGGGGACTGGACGCGGTCGAGCGCGTAGGCAACCGCCCCTTGGGTGGCGCCCTCGGCGACCTGGACGCCCTGCAGGCCGACGTTGAGGCGCGCGTTATTCATCATCGTGAACATCGCGCGGATACCGCCGAGTTCCGCGCCGATCAGCTCACCGACGCAGTCGTCGTTGTCGCCGAAGCTCAAGACGCAGGTGGGCGAGGCGTGGAGGCCCATCTTGTGCTCGATCGAGACGACGCGGACGTCGTTGAAGTCGCCCGGCGTGCCGTCTTCGTCGAGGCGGTACTTGGGGACGAGGAACAGCGAGATGCCCTTGGTGCCCGCCGGTGCGCCCGGTGTCCGCGCGAGGACGAGGTGGACGATGTTCGGCGCCATGTCGTGGTCGCCGAACGAGATGTAGATCTTGGTGCCCTTGATGCTCCACTTGCCGTCACCGAGGGGAGTCGCCGTCGCGCGCAATGCGCCGACGTCGGAGCCCGCCTGTGGCTCGGTGAGGTTCATCGTGCCGGTCCACTCGCCGGTCGCGAGATGGGGCAAATAGAGCGCCTGCTGCTCGGGCGAGCCGTGATGCTGGAGCGCCTCGATCGCACCGACGGTCAGCGTCGGGCAGAGCGCAAAGCCCATATTGGCCGAGCCGAGCGTGTCGAGCACCGCGGTCTGGATCGCGAACGGGAGGCCCTGCCCGCCCCACTCCTCCTCGACGCCGATCGTGCCCCAGCCGCCCTCGACATAATCCTTGTACGCCTGCGCGAAGCCGTCGGGCATGACAACGCCGTCCGGGGTCCACTTCGCGCCGACGGTGTCGCCGGCGCGGTTGAGCGGGGCCCATTCGCCGGCGGCGAACTGCCCAACCCCTTCGAGGACCGCGTCGACGACGTCGTCGCTGGCGGCGGCATAGCGCTCGGTCGCGGCAAGTTGGTCGATCCGCACGACATGGTCGAGCAGGAATCGCTGTTCGGTGGTTGCTGGGGTGAAGGCCATCGCATCCTCTTATCGCTACGGTTTGGACCCGCTATAGGCCTGTGAAATGGTCCGTCCACACCCTGTGATTTTACCTTACGGCACGGCGGCGATCGCCGAGGCGGCTACGTTGATTCGCGGCGGGGGTATCGTCGCGGTGCCGACCGAGACGGTATACGGACTCGCGGCGGACGCCACCAACGCCCAGGCAGTGGCGCGGATCTACGCCGCCAAGGGGCGCCCGAGTTTCAATCCGCTGATCGTGCATGTGGCGGATCTGGCGGCGGCCGAGCGGATCGCGGTGTTCGATGCCGAGGCGCGCGCGCTGGCGGCGGCGTTCTGGCCGGGGCCGCTGACGTTGGTGCTGCCGGTGCGGGAGGATTCGGGGATCGCTTCGCTGGTGACGGCGGGGTTGGTGACGATCGCGATCCGGGTGCCCCGGCATCGCGCCATGCAGGGGTTGATCGCCGCTTCGGGCCGGCCGTTGGCAGCGCCCTCGGCCAATGTGAGCGGGGGGATCAGTCCGACGACCGCGGCGCATGTTGCGAGGAGTTTGGGGGGGAACGTGCCGTTGATCATCGACGATGGGGCTACCGAGGCTGGGCTGGAGTCGACGATCGTGGCGGGGCGGACGGTGTTGCGGCCAGGGCCGATCACTGCCGAAGCGCTCTTAGCGCACCTCCCCGGCGAAGGCCGGGGCCCAATTGGAACGTCGGATGTAACGGAGCACGACTTACACCCTGATTGTCCCCCAATTGGGCCCCGGCCTTCGCCGGGGGGGAGTGCGATTACTGCGCCCGGTCAACTTGAAAGCCACTACGCGCCGAGCAAGGCGCTTCGGTTGCATGCGACAGAGGCAAATTCTGGCGAGTGGCTGATCGGTTTTGGTGACGTTGCGGGCGACGTGACCCTATCCGCCTCAGGAAATCTCCTCGAGGCGGCCGCGAAGCTGTTCGATCTGCTCCACGCCGCCGATGCGAACGAGAGCCCGAAGATCGCCGTCGCACCGATCCCGTTCGACGGCATCGGCGAAGCGATCAACGATCGTCTTCGCCGTGCTTCGCATCGTTAAAAGAAGATCGGTTCACGCGAAGGCGCAAAGGCGCGAAGAGGTTTCAAGCGTTTTGATAGGCCGGGACGGACTATCCACGCTCTACATCTTTGCGCCTTCGCGCCTTCGCGCCTTCGCGTGAACCCATTCTGCCTTACGCGTTCACCGCCGCCTTCGACCGCGCCGCGAAGCTCTTGCGGAGCTTCTGCAGCTTGGGCGGAATCACCGCCATGCAATACGGGTTCGAGCGGCCCGACGTCTCCCAGTAATCCTGGTGATAGCCCTCGGCCTCGTACCACGTATCCATCGGCTCGATCGTCGTGACGATCGGCTTGGGCGAAGCCACCTGCGCCCGCTCAAGCGCGGCCTGCATCTCGGCCTTCTGCGCGTCGTCCGCCGGGAACATCGCCGAGCGGTACTGCGTACCGACGTCGTTGCCCTGCCGATTCAGCGTCGTCGCGTCGTGCGTCGCGAAGAAGATGTCGAGCAGGTCGCCAATCTTGAGTTGCTCGGGGTCGAACCCAATCCGGATCGCCTCGGCATGACCGGTGTCGCCGCCGCAGACCTGCTTGTAGGTCGGGTTGGGCACGGTCCCGCCGATATAGCCGCTCTCGGCGCTCTCGACGCCGATCACGTCCTTGAACACAGCCTCGGTGCACCAGAAGCAGCCGCCGGCCAGCGTCACATAATCCGTCATAACGATCTCCTTTCCGCCAATGTAGGAAGCCGCTACCGCGCAACAAAGAGGAGACGCGTATGATCGACGGTAAGGTTATGGTCACCGGCGGCGCCGGTTACATCGGCAGCCATGCGGTATTGGCGCTGCTCGACGCAGGCTATGACGTCGTGGTGCTCGACAACCTCGTCACGGGATTCGACTGGGCGGTCGACCGCCGCGCGGCACTGGTCGAGGCAAACGTCGCCGACGATGCGAAGGTCCGTGCGGCGATCCGCGACCACAACGTCCGCGCGATCATGCATTTCGCCGGCTCCGTCGTGGTGCCCGAATCGGTCAGCGATCCGCTCAAATATTATCGCAACAACACCGCCGCGAGCCGGGCGCTCATCGAGAGCGCCGTGGTCGAGGGCGTCCCCCACTTCATCTTCTCGTCGACTGCCGCGACCTATGGCACACCCGAGAAGGTGCCGGTCGCTGAGGGCGATCCGACCGTGCCGATCAACCCGTACGGCATGTCGAAGCTGATGACCGAGGCGATGCTGCGCGACGTCGCCGCGGCGCACCCGATGAACTACGCCGCTCTGCGCTACTTCAACGTCGCCGGCGCCGATCCGCAGGGGCGCAGCGGGCAATCCACCGTCGGCGCGACGCACCTGATCAAGATCGCGGTCGAGGCGGCGACCGGCAAGCGCGACGCGGTCGGTGTCTATGGCACGGATTTCGATACGCCCGACGGCACCGGCGTGCGCGACTACATCCACGTCACCGACCTTGCCGCCGCGCACGTCGCCGCGCTCGACGTGCTGATCGCCGAACCGACCAAGAGCCACACGCTCAATGCCGGCTACGGCAAGGGCTTCTCGGTGCTCGACGTGCTCGACGCGGTCGACAAGGTTACCAATCGGACGATCGAGCGTCGCTTGGAAGGGCGCCGCGCGGGCGATCCGGCGATGCTGATCTCGGACAATCGCGCGATCCTGGAAAGGCTCGACTGGACGCCGCGCCACGCCGATCTCGACGGGATCGTCCGCGATGCGCTGGCGTGGGAGCGCGCGCTGGCGGAGAAAGGCCGGTGAGACTTCGCTCGCTGCTGTTCGTGCCGGGCGATCGACCCGAGCGGATGGTCAAGGCGCTCGGGCTGGGCGCGGACGCGCTGATCCTCGACCTGGAGGATTCGGTCGCGCCGGGTGCCAAGGTGGCGGCGCGAGAATGCGTCGCGACGTTCCTTGCCGAGCCTCGGACGATACCGTTGTTCGTGCGGATCAACCCGCTCGATTCGGGGCTCGCGGACGACGACCTCGCGGCCGTGCTCTCGGCCAATCCGGATGGCATCGTGCTGCCGAAGGCGGAGGGCGCCGTGAGCCTTGCCGCGCTCGATGCCAGACTTAGCGGCAAGATCGCCATCCTGCCGATCGCGACCGAGACGCCCGCGGCGATCTTCGCGCTCGGCAGCTATGGCGGCGTCACGGATCGGCTCGTCGGGCTGACCTGGGGCGCGGAGGACCTGCCTGCGGCGATCGGCGCGGCGACCGCGCGCGAGGCGGACGGGTCGTACACCGCGCCGTATCAGCTCGCGCGGTCGCTGACGCTGTTCGGCGCGCATGCCGCGGGCGTGGCGGCGATCGAGACGGTCTATCCCGATTTCCGCGACCTAGACGGACTTGCCGCCTATGCCGCGCGCGGTCGTCGCGACGGGTTCACGGGGATGATGGCGATCCACCCGAGCCAGGTCGCGGTGATCAATGCGGCCTTCACGCCGTCGGACGAAGAGCGCGCGCATGCCCAGGCGATCGTCGACCTGTTCGCCGCCAATCCGGGCGCGGGCGCTCTCCAGTTGGATGGCAGGATGGTCGACGCGCCGCATCTGAAGGCGGCGAAGGCGCTGCTAGCGCTCGCCGCCGATTGAGGTGCGCACGCGGGCGGTGGCGAGCCACCACGCCAGCGCCCATAGCGTGCCGAAGCTCCACCCGGCCAGCACGTCGCTCGGCCAGTGTACGCCGAGATACACCCGGCTGCACCCGATCGCGCCGACCAGCAGGATCGCGATGACGAGCATGTACGCCCGCGTCGCACGATCCCGCGTCACCTGCGAGGCGAGGCCGGCGAGCGTCAGATAGACGATCGCACTGTTCGCCGAATGTCCGCTGGGGAAGCTCATATGCGTGACCGTGACGAGGTGCGGGACAATATCGGGGCGCGGACGCGCGACGTGCAGTTTGACCAGCTCGACGATGATGTTGCCACTAACGCTGGCTGCGACGATCGCGATCGCGGTCAGCCAGAGCCGCTGGACGATCAGCAGCCCGGCGACGATCACCACGACGATCGTTAGGACGATGCCGCCGCCGAGCGCGGTGACGTCCGCGGCGACCTTCGGCAACCAGGACGGACCACCCCAGGCGCGAAGGCCGAGGATGATCGACCGATCGAACGCGAACGGCCAATGGCCAACTGCGAGACCGACCAGGAGGATGAGGACGATGCCGACCGCCGCGACCGACGCGCCGGCGAGAACCGCGGGCAGGCGTCGCCGCGCGCCTTCGGGCGGCGTGCCGTCGATGGTGGGTCCGCCGGGGCTCGAACCCGGGACCTCTCGATTAAAAGTCGCTTGCTCTACCAACTGAGCTACGGACCCCCGCCATCGTGGACCGCGCACCTAATCGCGTGGCCGCTTTCGGTCAACCGATTGCGCCAATTGCCGTATCGTTCGCCCGCTCAGCGGATCGCGCCATGTCGGGACGAGGCCTGCGAGCGGGCCGAGCACGAAGCTGCGTGTGCGGAAAGCGGCGTGTGGCACGGTGAGTCCGGGCGAGGACCAGGCGCCCCCAGACCAGAGGATGATGTCGAGATCGATCACGCGGCTGCCCCAGCGGCGGCCGGGGCGGCGCCCGAAGCTGCGTTCGATCCGCTTCAGGCGGACGAGCAGGGTGGCGGGGTCTTCCGTAGACGCGATCAGCGCGACGGCGTTGGCGTAGCAGCGGTTCGAGGGCCCTAGCGGCGCGCTGGCAGCGGTCGGCGAGCGTGCGAGGACATTGCCGAGTGCCTCCAGCGCGGCCGAAATCTCGCGCTGAGGGCTTCCGTGAAGGCCACGTCGGTTCGAACCGAGCGCGATCGCGTAGGTTGCGGCCTGCGCGATCGGCGGTAGCGGGGTTGCAGGCGACATTTGGTCCGCCTAGCGCAATCCCATGGATTCCACACCTTACACCACCGAGCTTCCCGAAACCGTCGAAGAGGCCGGCGAGGTCGACGTCACGGCCGTCTTCGCGCCCGTCTCGGCACTCCCCGAGACCGAGCCGCCGCATGACTGCCCGCTCTGCCCCCGCCTGGTGGCGGTGCGCGAACAGCTGCGGATCGAGTTCCCGACTTGGTGGAACGCGCCCGTCCCGGCGTTCGGCGATCCTGCCGCGTGGCTCGGCATCATCGGCCTCGCGCCCGGCAAGCATGGCGCGAACCGCACGGGCCGCGCGTTCACCGGGGATTATGCGGGGCAGTTCCTGTTCGAGACGCTTGGGCGGTTCGGGCTGGCGACGGGCACGTACGGCGCGAAGGCCGAGGACGGTCTGGGGCTCGACGGTGCGATCATTCTCAACGCGGTGAAATGCCTGCCGCCCGAGAACAAGCCGACGCCGGAGGAAATCCGCACCTGCCGGCCGTTCCTGGAGACGCAGGCGGATGCCGTGCCGACCGCCCGCGTGTTCGTGGCGCTGGGGCATATCGCGCACCAGTCGGCGGTGAAGATGCTCGGCGGGCGGCTACCCAAGGCACGCTTCGCGCATGGCGCCGAGCATGTGATGCCCGACGGTCGCATCCTGATCGATAGCTTCCACTGCTCGCGCTACAACGTGAATACGGGCGTGCTGACCGCGGAGATGTTCGATGCCGTTTTCGAGCGGGCGCTGGCGTTACGCGGTACGGTCTGAGGCGCCGCCTTGCTCCCCTCCCTGAAAGGGAGGGGTTGGGGGTGGGTCGGTTTCCGGATCGTGGAACGGTTGCAGCTTGAGCGGGCCTACCCACCCCCAGCCCCTCCCTTCCAGGGAGGGGAGACTGGCGGTTATTCGATGACCCAGGCCTCGCCGGCCTCCGGCGTGCGGAAGCGGTCTGCCGCGATGTGTTCGCGTTCCAACGCTGCGCGGAGGTGCTCCGGTGGTTCGTTGATACCCTCGGACGTCAGCTCGAACGTGCCCCAGTGGACCCCGATCGCATACGCCGCGTCGAGCTGTTCGAACGCCGTCACCGCTTGGTCCGGGCCGATGTGGTTGTCTGTCTCGTGCCCTTCGAAATGATACGCGCCGATCGGCAGGATCGCGAGCCGGACCGGACCCGCCGCGCGCGCTTCGATCGCCCAGCGCATATCGCCCGGCCCGGTGTCGCCCGCGAAATACAGATTGCCGCCGGGCAGCGTCACGGTGAAGCCCGCCCATAATGTCTTGTCGCGGTCGCCGGGGTCGTATTCGCTCCAGTGATGCGCGCGCTCGACGATCACGTCGATGCCAGGGCGCAATGTCACGCGCCCGCCCCAGTCGCGCGCGAGTGCGCGGACGCCGTTGCGGGCGAGGATCTGGTCGTTGCCGAGACCCGTCACGATCAGTGGCTTGTCCCGGTGCCAGAGCGTTCGCATCGCGGTCATGTCGAGATGGTCGCGGTGGTCGTGGCTGAGCAGGATCAGGTCGATCTTGGGCAGGTCCGCGAGACGCACGCCGGGTTGGCGGACGCGCTTCACGCCGAGGAACTGGACCGGCGACGAGCGCCCGAGCCACATGGGATCGGTCAGAATATTGAGCCCCTGGGTCTGCACCAGCACGGTCGAATGGCCGATCCAGGTGACGCGCATCGTCTGCCCGTCGATGCGCGCGGGGGGCCGCGACGGGGTTACGGGAACCTCGGGCCAACTCCGATAGGGCGGCTTCACCAGATTGCGGAGCAGCGCGACAGGTCCCTGCTTCTGTTCGCCGCTACTGCCCTGCACGCCGTCAGGGTTGAAGAAGCGCGTGCCGTTGAAGTGATCGCTCGGGGCAACGGTCTCCACCGACGGCGCCGCGCAGCCGGCGAGTAGCGCGAGAACGGGCAATATCGAGCGGGTGCGGATCATGGCGCGCTGACGGATATGTCACCCGATCATCAGGGTCCAGTCACGCGCGGAGGGCCACAGCGGCGAGCATGGGCGATGATTTCGAAGTGCGCGGGTTGCATGAACGACTGTCGGAGGAACGAGCCGCCAGTGGTGAGGCGCTCGACCAGCGGATCGCGTTGTTCACCGCGATCCTGGCGACCCTGGCCGCCGTCACCAGTTTTCTCGGCGGGCATACGCAGAACGAGGCGTTGCTCCACAAGAACGAGGCGGTGCTGATCAAGGCTCAGGCGTCGGATGCGTGGGGGTATTACCAGGCCGAGGATCTAAAGCGGCATATCGCGCAGATGGAAGTCGATCTCGCGCCGCCCGCGTCCGATGCGAACCAAATGTCCGCACACCGCGCCGATATCGCGCGGTACAAGGCGCGGGGGGCTGGGCTGAAGTGGGAGGCGGAGGCGCTCGACCGACAATCGGCGGCGGCGAACGCGGAGTCGGATGAAGCGCTGCGGCCGCATATGAAGCTCGCGCTGGCGGTCACCGCGATCCAGGTGGCGATCGCGTTGGCCTCGATTACCGCGCTGACCGGACGGCGGTGGTTGTTGTGGGTCGCGGGAGCCGCCGCCTTGGTGGGCGCGCTGCTGGCTGGGCTCGCCTGGCTGTAGCGGGGAGATCGTTTTCGACGACCGCGAACGACGATCCGCCCCGCTCGGCGCGAGGACGCTAGATTCGCGTCATCGACAGCGCCTTCTCGCCGTAGCGCGGCCCAGCCGTCCCGCCCCGCGGCGCCGCCGCATCCAGCTTCGCCAGATCGTCGGCCGACAGCGTGATGTCCGCCGCCTTCATGCTGTCCTCCAGCGTGATCCGTCGTTTCGACCCAGGGATCGGCACGATGTCGTCGCCCTGCGCCAGCAACCACGCGAGCGCGATCTGCGCAGGCGAAGCGTCATGCGCATCCGCAATGCCCTTCACCACCGCGACCATCTCCATGTTCTTGGCGAAGTTGTCCTCCGAATAGCGCGGGTCGTTCCGCCGGTAGTCGCCCTCAGGCAAGTCCGACCGCGCCGTGATCTGCCCCGTCAGGAACCCGCGGCCGAGCGGTGAATACGGCACGAAACCGATCCCGAGTTCGCGACACAGCGGCAGGATCGCCTCCTCGACGTCGCGCTCCCACAGCGAATATTCGCTCTGCAACGCTGCGATCGGATGCGTCGCCGCCGCGCGACGGATCGTGTCGAGCCCCGCTTCCGACAGCCCAAGATGCCGCACCTTGCCCTCGCGAACGAGCTCGGCCATCGCGCCGACCGTATCCTCTATCGGCACGCCCGGATCGACGCGGTGCTGGTACAACAGGTCGATCGTCTCGACCCCGAGCCGCTTCAGCGATCCCTCGCAAGCTCGCCGCACATTGGCCGGTGTCGAATCCACCCCGGTCATCCCATTCTCGTCGTAGCGGAACCCGAACTTGGTCGCGATCACGACGCCGTCGCGCTTGCCGCGGATCGCCTTGCCGAGCAGTTCCTCGTTGACCAGCGGGCCATAGATCTCGGCGGTATCGAACAGCGTCACGCCAAGTTCGATCGCGCGGTGGATCGTGGCGATGCTCTCGTCGGTGTTGGCCTCGCCGTACATGCCCTTGCCGATGCCGGCCATCGGCATGCAGCCTAGCCCGAGCGCGGAAACCTCGAAATCAGGGCCGAGCGTGCGATATTTCATGGGATATCTCCTGAGCGCCGTCCCCGTGATCGGACCGCGCAGACACGGAGATGGTGACGGCGGTATCCATAGTCACGTTGCCGACGGTCCGAAACAGGTCGGGCACCGTCTCGACCGCGATGAGCAGCCCCAAAGCCTCGATCGGCACGCCCATTGCGAGCGAAACCGGCGCGACCGAGGCGACGAAACTGATCGTCCCCGGCAGCGACACAGAACTCATCGTCGTGATCGCCGCGGTCGCGACACCCGCCGCCAACTGCGCCGGACCGATCGGCACGCCCAGCCAGTGCGCGACGTAGAGCGCGACCGCGAGGTTCATCGCCGGGCTGGTCGCGCGGAAGATCGCGACCGCCAGCGGCAGAACGATGCCCGCGGTGGCAGGCGACGCACCGAGATCGACCGAGCCCTTGAGCATCGCCGGCAGCGACGCGAGCGAGGACTGCGTGCTGATCGCCACCGCCTGCGCCGGTGCGACCGCCCGCGCGAACCGCCCGAGCGACACGCGCCCGCCGATCATCCCGACCGGATACGCCGCGAGCAGCACGATGAAGCCGATCGCCGAGACGCAGACGATATAGTGCAGCAACGCCCCGAACGCCGCAGTCCCGGTCCGTGCGCCGACGCCGTACGCGAGCGCGAAGATCCCGATCGGCGCGAGCTTCAGCACCCAGCCGATCAGCACCAGCAGCGCATCGACCACCGCTTGGAAAAACCCGGTCAGGATCGCACGCTGTGCCGATGGCAGCCGCGTGATCGCGAACGCGAACGCCAGCGCGAACACCGTCAGCGAGAGGAACGAATCGCTCGCCGCCGCCGCGACGATGTTGGTCGGCACGATCCCGTCGAAGAATGCGCCGATCCCCGGCACGGTGCCGATCGGTGCCGCCGTCGTCAGCGCCGCGCGCAATGCCGTGCTGAGGCTCTCTGGCAGCGGGAACAGGTCGAGCAGCAACGGCATGACGAACGCCGACATGATCGTCGTGCTCCACAGGATGACAACGATCATCAGGATCGCACGGCCGGTGATCCGTCCGGCCCGCGCAGCCTCGGCCGTCGCACCGATGCCGGTGACCAGCAACCCGACGATCAGCGGCACGATCACCATCTGCAATCCGTGCAGCCATGCCGAGCCGATCGGCTGCGTGACCGCCGTCACCGCCAGCGCGTTCGCCGGCGACCAGGCGGCCGCGGCGATGCCGATCGCGATGCCGCCGACCAGGGCTGTAAGAATCCGTGTAGCCTGCGACATGCTCGCCCTTCGTGTTCGACCGCGCTATCAACGCGTCGAACACCGATACGGGACGGAAAGCGCGCGCGATGGCAAGGAAATATTTCGGCACCGATGGCATTCGTGGCGCCACCAACGTCTCGCCGATGACGGCGCAGATGGCGATGAAGGTCGGCATGGCTGCTGGCGCGTACTTCCAGCGCGGCGATCACCGCCACCGCGTCGTGATCGGCAAGGACACCCGGCTGTCGGGCTACATGCTCGAATCCGCGCTGGTCGCGGGCTTCACCAGTGTCGGCATGGACGTCGTCATGGTCGGGCCGATGCCGACGCCGGCTGTGGCGATGCTCACCCAGTCGATGCGCGCGGATATCGGCGTGATGATCTCCGCCAGCCATAATCCGTACGCCGACAACGGCATCAAGCTGTTCGGCCCCGACGGCTACAAGCTGTCGGACGAGGCCGAGGCGGCGATCGAGGCACTGATCGACGGCGACATCCCGCTCGTCACCTCCGACCAGATCGGCCGCGCGCGCCGCATCGAGGACGCGCAGGGCCGCTACATCCATTTCGCCAAGTCGACTTTCCCGGAGAATCTGCGCCTCGACGGCATGCGGATCGTGCTCGATTGCGCAAACGGCGCCGCCTACAAGGTCGCACCGTCGGCGCTGTGGGAACTCGGCGCGGATGTGGTCGCGATCGGCGTGACGCCCAACGGCACCAACATCAACGATGGCGTCGGCTCGACCGCCCCGCAGGCGCTCGCCGAGGCCGTCGTCGCGAACGGTGCCGACATCGGCATCGCGCTCGACGGCGACGCGGACCGCCTGATCGTCGTCGACGAGACCGGCACGATCGTCGACGGCGACCAGCTGATGGCGACGATCGCGGCCAGCTGGGCGCGCCAGGGCCGGCTCGCGGGCGGCGGTCTGGTCGCGACGGTGATGTCCAACCTCGGCCTCGAACGCCATCTCGCTGCGCAAGGGCTGGGCCTCGTCCGCACCGCGGTCGGCGATCGGCACGTGCTCGAGAAGATGCGCTCCAGCGGCTATAATGTCGGCGGTGAACAGTCGGGCCACATCATCCTCAGCGACTATGCGACGACCGGCGACGGACTCGTCGCGGCGCTCCAGATACTCGCCGAGGTGAAACGCTCGGGGGCACCCGCAAGCGAAGTCCTCCACCGGTTCGAGCCCTTGCCGCAGTTGCTGAAGAACGTGCGGTTCGCGGGAGGCAAGCCGCTCGACCACGACGCGGTCAAGGCGGTGATCGCCGAGGCCGAGGCCGAACTTGCCGGCAAAGGGCGGCTCGTCATTCGCCCGTCGGGCACCGAACCGGTGATCCGCGTGATGGCCGAAGGCGACGATCTCGGTCAGGTCGAGCGCGTCGTCGACCGGATCTGCGACGCGGTGCGGCAGGCGGCCGCCTGATGCTGGAGATGCGCCCCGCCTGCGAACGCTGCGCCACCGAGCTTCCCGCGGCTGCACCGGGCGCGTTCATCTGCTCGTTCGAATGCACGTTTTGCGCGGAATGCGCGGATGCGCTCGACGAGCGCTGCCCGAATTGCGGCGGCGAACTCCTCGACCGCCCGACAAGGCTGGGCGAAGCGCCGCCACAGAAACCGGGCGGCGGGCGGCGGCACTAGAATAGAATGTCGATCGGCTGGAGTCCTTCACTGTCCCACAGCCCAGCGATTATGCCATAGCGATTGTGATGACGGCCAGAATTCTAATCATCGCCGGCTCGGACTCAGGTGGCGGCGCCGGCATCCAGGCGGATATCAAGACCGTGACGATGCTCGGCGGCCACGCGATGACCGCCGTCACCGCGATCACCGCGCAGAACACGCTCGGCGTGCAGGCGGTCCACCAGATCCCGACCGACATGGTCCTCGCGCAGATCGACTCCGTCGTCTCCGACATCGGCGTCGATGTGGTGAAGATCGGCATGATCGGCTCGGCCGAAACCGCCAACGCAGTTGCCGCATATCTAGAACGTCTTTCCTCCCTCCCTGGAAGGGAGGGGCTGGGGGTGGGTAGGCCGCTGGGCGAGCGCGACACCGGCCCCGAGCCGACCCACCCCCAACCCCTCCCTTTCAGGGAGGGGAGCAGCATCCCCATCGTCTTCGACCCGGTAATGATCGCGACCAGCGGCTCCGTCCTCGCGGACAGCGACACGATCGCCGCCTTCGCCCGCCTCATGCGGATCGCCACGCTCGTAACCCCCAACCTCCCCGAACTCACAGCCCTTGGCGGCGAGGCCGCGATCCGCGCGCTCGGCCCCGCAGTCCTCATAAAAGGCGGCCACGGCGAAGGTCCCTACATCGTCGACCGTCTCGTCACCGACGCCGGCGAAACCCGCTGGACCAACCCCCGCATCGAAACCCGCCACGCGCACGGCACCGGCTGTACGCTCGCCAGCGGCATCGCGGCGGGGTTGGGGCAAGGCATGACGCTCGACACAGCAACCGACCGTGCCATCGCGTTCGTCCGCGCCGCGCTTGCAGCGGCTCCAGGTATCGGCCAAGGCCACGGCCCGATGGGCCACGCGCTCGACACTACCCCCTTTTATCATCTGCTTGCGGCAAAGGACCCCGACGGCTGGGATGCGCAGGCTTTTGCCGCGCGATGGAGTTAGAATGCCCGGCATGAAACACGAAAAGCTCTGCGTCGGCCCCGTCGCCGGCGTCGACGAAGCGGGCCGTGGTCCACTCGCCGGGCCGGTCGTGGCCGCCGCCGTGATCCTCCCGCCAAAGGGCGTCCCCCGCGGCATCGACGATTCGAAGAAGCTCTCAGCCTCGACACGCGAACGGCTCTGCGCGCGCCTCAAGGGCTGCGCGATCGTCGGCATCGGCATCGTCGAACCCGAAGAGATCGACACGCTCAACATCTACTGGGCGACGATGAAGGCGATGACCCTCGCGGTCGATGCGCTCGCCACCGAACTCGGCCACGCGCCCGGCCATGTCCTGGTCGACGGCAACCGCTTGCCCCGCTGGACCTACCCCGCCACGCCCCTCGTCGGCGGCGACGCGAAATCTCTGTCGATCGCCGCCGCATCGATCGTCGCAAAGCATACCCGCGACCTGATCATGATCGCCGCCGCCGACCGACATCCCGAATATAACTGGCATTCGAACAAGGGTTACGGCTGCGCGCACCACATGCGCGCGCTCCGCGAACACGGCCCCACGCCGATTCACCGCCGCAGTTTCGCGCCCGTCGCCGCCGCCTATCTCGCCCGGGAGGGACTTTTCGCACAGGAAACGACGAGCTGAGTCTTTCGCGCCACACCCCAAGGGCTTGAGCCGCGAGTCTCCCACGACTCAACATCTGGGCAGCGAAGACTCGTTTGGTCGCAGCGACGGAATCGCACCGAAACGCCGTTAACGAATGTTTGCTTGACGGAGTCGGACAATTCCGCCGCTATGGGCGTCGATAAGGGGCGGAAAACATGGGTTTGATCGACACGATCGCACGGCCGCGTGCGAAAAAGGCAGTGGAGCCGGCGGTTCAGCCGGTCCTCCCGCTCGACCAGATCCTGCGCGGCGACTGCATCGAGCACATGAAGGCGCTCCCGTCGAACTCGATCGACATGATCTTCGCGGATCCGCCGTACAACCTCCAGCTCGGCGGCGAACTCTACCGCCCCGACGGCAGCCATGTCGACGCGGTCACCGACGACTGGGACAAGTTCGACACTTTCGCCGCCTATGACCGCTTCACCCGCGCCTGGCTCAAGGAAGCACGCCGTATCCTCAAGGACGACGGCGCGCTCTGGGTCATCGGCAGCTACCACAACATCTTCCGTGTCGGCGCGGCGGTGCAGGATCTCGGCTACTGGATCCTCAACGACATCGTTTGGCGCAAGACCAACCCAATGCCCAACTTCCGCGGCACCCGCTTTACCAACGCGCATGAAACGCTGATCTGGGCGTCGAAGGGCGAAAAGGCGAAATACCACTTCAACTATCGCGCGATGAAGACGCTCAACGACGAACTCCAGATGCGCAGCGACTGGGAATTCCCGACCTGCGGCGGCGCCGAGCGGCTGAAGAAGAACGGCACCAAGGTGCATCCGACGCAAAAGCCCGAGGCGCTGCTGTACCGCATCCTGCTGGCGTGCACGAAGCCCGGCGATGTGGTGCTCGACCCGTTCTTCGGTACCGGCACGACCGGCGCGGTCGCCAAACGCCTTGGTCGCAGCTGGATCGGCATCGACCGCGAAGGCGACTACATCGAAGCCGCGCAGGAGCGGATCGAGGCGGCATTGCCACTCGACGAATCCGCGCTCGCGACGATGATGAGCCCTCGCACGCAGCCCAAGGTCGCGTTCGGCGTGTTGGTCGAGAACGCGTATCTCGCTCCCGGCGCAGTCCTGACCGACTCGAAGCGCCGCTGGCGTGCGACGATCCGCGCGGATGGTTCGCTGCTCAGCGACTGCGGCACGATCGGTTCGATCCACAAGCTCGGCTCGACGCTCCAGAACGCCCCCGCCTGCAACGGCTGGAGCTTCTGGCATTACGAAAGCGACAAGGGGCTGAAGCCGATCGACGACCTCCGCCAGACGTACCTGCTGGCGACGACTGTCTGACGTCTTGCTCCCCTCCCTGGAAGGGAGAGGCTGGGGGTGGGTTGGCTGCTTGTCGGGCAATACGTAAACCAACCGGCCGACCCACCCCCGACCCCTCCCTTCCAGGGAGGGGAGCAGGAGAACGATCATCCACCTCCGCCCCGTCCAGTTCGTCGACACCCCGATCGGCCACGCAGACGGCAGCGTCGCGCGCATCGCCGGTGGCCTGCAGTGGTTCGCCGCGTACGAGGTGATCGAAGGCCGCACCCGCCGCACCATCCCCGTCGCCGACGTGGCAAAGCTGGGCGATCGCGCCACGCACCTCCACGCCGTCATCACCGCCCCCCGTGCCGCACTCCAGCTCGGCGAACGCACGCTCCGTTTCGACCAGCCGGTCGTCGCCGGCATCCTCAACGTCACCCCCGACAGCTTCTCCGACGGCGGCAAGCATGTCGAAGACCCCGCCGCTGCCGCCGCAGCCGGCATCGACATGGCCGCCGCCGGTGCGACGCTGATCGACGTCGGCGGCGAATCGACCCGCCCCGGGGCTGCAGCCGTGTGGGAAGGCGACGAGATCGCGCGGCTCGTGCCCGTCGTCGAACGCCTCGCCCGCGCCGGCGCGATCGTCTCGGTCGACACCCGCAAGGCGGCAGTGATGGAAGCGACGCTTGCTGCCGGTGCGCACATCGTCAACGACGTTGCAGCGCTCCTGTGGGACGATCGCGCGCTCGATGTCGTCGCGAAAAGCGGCTGCCCGGTCGTGCTGATGCATTCGCCCGACCCCAAGAAGGGCGGGCACGGCGACGGCGGCTACGCCAACGTCCTGACCGACGTGTTCGACTGGCTCGAAACCCGCATCGCCGCCGTCGTCGCGGGCGGCGTCGAGCGGTCGCGGATCATGGTCGATCCCGGCATCGGCTTCGGCAAGACGCTGGCCGAGAACCTCGCGCTGCTCAACAGCCTCGCGATCTTCCACGGGCTCGGTTGCCCGATCATGCTCGGCGCGAGCCGCAAGCGCCTGATTGGCGCGCTCTCGAACGAAGCACCGGTCGACCAGCGTCTCGCCGGCTCGCTCGCACTAGCGCTGAAAGGCGCGGAGGCGGGCGTCCAGATCCTGCGCGTCCACGACGTTGCCGAGACGGTACAGGCGGTGAAGATCTGGCGAGGCCTGCGCGATCAGTCGCTTATCGGCGGCTGATGATCGCTGCATTGCAGCGAAACGCCTCTTCGCGCATTAAACGCAACGGAAACAAGGGAGCTTTCGTTTGATCGTCACTGCAACACCGCGCTTCAGTCAGATCCTAAGCGAGGTCTGGCGCCCGCTGCTCGGGCTCTTCGTCTGGGACGTGGTCGTCACGATCACCTATTACGTCCTGCCGTTCCACGCGCCGGCCTTGCCGCTGACGCTGTTCGGTACCGCCCTCGCGCTGTTCCTCGGTTTCCGCGATAATTCGGCGTACCAGCGCTGGTGGGAAAGCCGCGGGCTGTGGGGGCTGATGATCAACGCCTCGCGCAGCCTGGCACGTATGGCGCGCAACATGTTGCCCGAGCCCGAGGGCCACGACATGAAGCGGACCATCGTCCTCCGCCAGATCGCGTATGTGAACGCTCTGCGCTGTCAGTTGCGCAAGCAGCCGGCGGCGCCAGAGGTGCTGCGCTTCCTGTCGCAGGAGGAGGCCTCGTTCGCGCTCGAGCGGACCAACATCGCCAACGGCCTGCTCGACGGCACCGGCCGCCGGATCGACGTCGCGCGGCGCAACGGCTGGATCGACACCATCCAGCAGACGCAGTTCGAGGCGATCCTCGTCGACATCGCCAACGCGCAGGGCGGCATGGAGCGGATCAAGAACACGCCGCTGCCCAACCAGTACCGGTTCTTCCCGAGCCTGTTCACGCGACTGTTCTGCGTCCTGCTGCCGATCGGTCTGGTCGAGACGCTGGGCTATGCGACCCCGGTCGGCTCGACGATCGCCGGCCTGATGTTCCTGGCCGTGCTGCAGATCGGCGACGATCTGGTCGATCCGTTCGCGGACACGATCCACGACGTGCCCTTGAACGCGATGTGCCGCACGATCGAGATCGATCTGCTTCAGGCGATCGGCGATCCGGCGCCCGAGCCGTTGCAGCCCGAGAAGGGTGTGCTCTGGTAGGCTGATCGATCGGCAGTGCGGCTTGGGACTTCAGGACCCTTCAGACCTGCCGCCCGCCGCTCCGGTCGAGCAGTCGATCGATCGACCAGCGGCCGCTGCCGACGATCAGCAGATACAGGCATCCGAGCAGCATGGTGAGATCCGCGCGGCTCTCGTGCTGTGCGCTCCAGAAGCCGTAGCGCTTGAAGTCGGGAAGGCTGAACGGTCCAAGCTCATGTCCCAACAGGATCGGGAGTTTGGTCGTGATCAGCGCCACGATCATGGTCACGATCAGTGGAATGGCGGCAAGCCGGGTGAACAGCCCGACAATGATGAGCGCCCCGCATGCGAGTTCCACCATGCCGACGAACGGCCCCGTAAATTCGGGGTAGGGGATGCCGATCTTCGTGAAGCGGCCGGCGCCCAGAATGTCGGGAAACAGCAGCTTCTGGATGCCTTCGGGGAAAAACACGACGAGGCCGACCGCCAACCGGATCAGGATCGTCGATGGACTCGCGGTACTGCGGATGATGCTCGTGAACATGCGGAGGCCATACTGCGTTCGATGACGAACGAGCAAAGCATTCGTGCCGCGCGCCGCGGCAGCATTGGCGAGGTATTTGCCGTGTTCCTGAAGCTCGGGCTCACCTCAGGCGGCGTTGTCGATCCCTAGGTCGCTGAGCTTGCGGTACAGCGTCGAGCGGCCGATGCCGAGGCGGCGGGCGACTTCGGTCATGCGGCCGCGGTAATGGCCGATCGCTAGGCGGATCACGTCGGCTTCGATCTCCTCGAGCGCGCGCAAATTGCCGTCGGGGCGGAACAGCGTGACCCCGCCACCACCTGCGGCCACCGTCGCGGGGCCACGCTGGCGATTGCCGAGCGCGGCGATCTGCGGAAAATCCTCCTCTGTCAGCGCGGCGCCTTCGCACAGCACGGCGGCGCGGAAGAGCGCGTTCTGCAACTGACGGACGTTGCCGGGCCAGTCATAGTGCACCAGCAGCTTCAGCGCGGCGTCGGTGATCCCGAGCGGCCTCAGCCCCGGTTGCTCGGCGATCCGCGCGAGCAGGTGACGGGCGAGCGCGGGGATGTCGCCGGTGCGTTCGCGCAAGGGGGGGATCGTCACCTGCACCGCGTTCAGCCGGTAATACAGGTCCTCGCGGAACCGCCCCGCCTCGACCTCGTCGAGCAACCGCTGGTTGGTCGCGGCGATCACCCGGACGTCGACGTCACGCGCATGGCGCGCGCCGATCGGCTGGACCTCGCCGGTGTGGAGCAGATGGAGCAGCTTGGCCTGCGCCTCCAGCGGCATCTCGCCGATCTCGTCGAGAAACAGCGTGCCGCCATCGGCATCGTGGAACCGGCCGATCTTGCGCTCGAACGCGCCGGTGAACGCGCCTTCCTCGTGGCCGAACAGTTCCGATTCGATCAGATTGGCGGGCATCGCCGCGCAATTGACGGTGACCATCGGTTTCTTGGCGCGTGGCGAGGCGGCGTGAATCGCCTCGGCGACGACCGCCTTGCCGACCCCGCTCTCGCCCTCGACCAGCACCGCGACACGCGCACGGGCGGCCTTTGCCGCGATCGCCAGCGCGGCGCGGAAATCGGGTGAGGAGCCGACGATCTCGTCGAACGCGAGCAGCGCGGGGATCTTCTCGGTGAGCGGGCGCAGTTCGCCCGCGGCGGTGCCGGCGACGGCCGCTTCCAGCGCGGCGAGCACGCGGTCGGGCGCGAGCGGCTTGACCAGGAAGTCGGTCGCGCCGGCGCGCATCGCCGAGACCGCGTGCGCGACCGAGCCGTTGGCGGTGAGCATCAGGATCGGCAGCGCGGGCCGGCGTTCGCGGAGTTCGGCGATCAGCGCGGTCGCGTCGCCATCGGGGGCGGAATGATCGAGCAGGATCGCGTCGAGCTGCATCCCGTCCTGCGTGCCGAGCGTGGCGATCGCCATCTCGCCATCGGTCGCGAACACCGCGCGCCAGCCGCCACGCGCAGCAAGCGCGGCGACCAGCCGGCGTTGCGCGGGCTCGTCGTCGATCAGCAATACTAGGCGCTGGCCGTTACGCGTCATGGCGAATCCTGTCCCGTTCCGGCACGTGCAATAGCGCAATCGAGTAAAGGGCGCCTTAAATGTCTCGCTTGGCGATCCCGGATGTGCGGGTTAAGGTCGACGGCATAGAGGATGGCACTGACAGGATTGGGGCACGAACCATGGCCGGCAACGGAGACATGAAGGCGCACGTCGCGACCTATTCGAGCGTGACGGGGATGATGAAATGGGGCTCGATCGGGTGCGCGCTGGTCGTCGCGCTCGTCATCTGGCTGATTTCGTAACATCATGAAGATCGCCGTCCTCAAAGAGCAAGCGGACGGCGAGCGGCGGGTTTCCGCGACGCCGGAAACGGTGAAGAAGTTCATCGCGCTGGGGGCCACGCTGGCAGTGGAGGCGGGGGCGGGCGAGACGGCATCGATCGCCGATGCCGCCTATGCGGAGGCGGGCGCGTCGGTCGGCGATCGTGCGGCGACGCTGGCGGGGGCGGATATCGTGCTCGGCGTTCAGGGGCCTGATCCTGCATCGCTCACCGGCGTCGCACCGGGAGCGTGGATCGTCGCCAGCCTCAATCCTTTTGCAGAGCACGCGCGGATCGAGGCTTACGCCGCGGCCGGTTACGAAGCGCTGGCGATGGAGTTCATGCCGCGCATCACGCGCGCGCAGTCGATGGATATCCTGTCGTCGCAGTCGAACCTGGCGGGCTATAAGGCGGTGCTCGACGCAGCGGCCGAATATGGTCGCGCGTTTCCAATGATGATGACCGCGGCAGGGACGATCTCCGCGGCGAAGGCATTCGTGATGGGCGTCGGTGTCGCGGGACTCCAGGCGATCGCGACCGCGCGGCGGCTCGGCGCGCAGGTGTCGGCGACCGATGTCCGCACCGCGACCCGCGAGCAGATCCAGTCGCTTGGTGCGAAACCGATCTTCGTCGAGACCATCGCGGGAATCGAAGGCGAGGGGACGGGCGGCTATGCCGGCGAGATGTCGCCCGAATACCAGGCAGCGCAGGCCGATCTCGTCTCGGGGCATATCGCCAAGCAGGACATCGTCATCACCACCGCGCTGATCCCCGGACGTGCCGCCCCGCGGCTGATCTCGGCGGCACAGGTCGCGAGCATGAAGCCGGGCTCGGTGATCGTCGATCTCGCGGTCGAGCAGGGCGGGAACGTCGAGGGTTCGGTCGCAGGCGAAGTCGTCGTCGTGAACGGCGTGAAGATCGTCGGCCACCGCAACGTGCCGTCCCGCCTCGCGGCAGACGCCAGCGCGCTGTTCTCCCGCAACCTGTTCAACTTCCTCAACGCCTTCTGGGACAAGGAGGCGGGCAAACCCGTTCTCGACGCGGAAATCGGCGACGCGATCCGCCTCACCCAGGGCGGCAGGATCGTGAACCCGCGGTTGTCGTCATGATAATCCTCCCCGGCACGGGGAGGGGGACCGGCGCAGCCGGTGGAGGGGGCGTTCCGCACATGCTACGCCCCGAAGTATCGCTGGCGCGCAAATTACGCCGGGACATGAGCCTCCCGGAAGTGCTGCTATGGGAGCATCTCCGAGGACAGAAGACCGGCTTCAAGTTCCGCCACCAGCATCCCATCGGGCCGTACGTCTGTGACTTCTACTGCGCCGCCGCCAAGCTCGCGGTCGAGGTAGATGGTGAATTCCACGGCCGCGGCGACCGCCCCCAGCGCGACGCCGAGCGCGACCAATTTTTCGAGCAGAATGGCTACCGGGTGCTGCGAGTGGCAGCAGGCGACGTACTGAGGGATATCGAGGCCGTAGTGACGATGATCGTATCGTCCGCGGCCAGCCCCCTCCACCAGCCTGCGGCCGGTCCCCCTCCCCGTGCCGGGGAGGAATGAAATGGACTTTATCGCGATCCTGTCGATCTTCGTGCTGGCGTGTTTCGTCGGGTATTTCGTGGTGTGGGCGGTCACGCCGGCGCTGCACACGCCGCTGATGGCGGTGACCAACGCAATCTCGAGCGTGATCATCGTCGGCGCGCTGATCGCCGCCGCGGCGCCGACGGTCCTGGGGGCGATCGGTGCCGGGTCGGGCGTCGCGAAGGCACTCGGGCTACTCGCCGTGGTGCTGGCGAGCATCAACATCTTCGGTGGCTTTGCGGTCACTGCGCGGATGCTGGCGATGTACAAGAAGAAGGAACGGCCCGTTGCGAAGGGTTGAGTCGGCGGTCGACATACGATCCTCCCCTTGCAAGGGAGGATTAGGGGGAATGGACGATGCATGAACTGACGGTCAGCCCCTGGGCATCGCTCGCCTATCTGGTCGCGGGGGTGTGCTTCATCCTCGCGTTGCGCGGGCTGTCGAGCCCGGCGTCGAGCCAGCGCGGCAACCGCTTCGGCATCATCGGCATGACGATCGCGGTCGTGACGACGCTGGTGACGCATGTGCCCGTCGTTCAGCATCTTCTCGTTTCGGATGCCGGGCCTACGATAGCCGTGCGCACCATAGATTGGGTCACGGTCGTCGAAATCCTCGCGGCGATCGGCGTAGGCGCTGCGATCGGCCTCGTCACCGCACGCCGGATCGCGATGACCGCGATGCCGCAGCTTGTCGCCGCCTTCCATTCGCTTGTCGGACTCGCCGCGGTGCTGGTCGGCGTCGCCGCGTACCTCAACCCGCAGGCGTTCGGGATTTCCGACCTCGTCATTCCGCTGATCGGCCAGCCCTTTGCAGTCATCCACCCGGTCAGCCGGATCGAACTCGGCCTCGGCGTCGCGATCGGTGCGATCACCTTCTCGGGCTCGGTCATCGCGTTCCTGAAATTGAACGGCAACATGGGTGGCAAGCCGATCATGCTGCCTGGTCGCCACGTCATCAACATCGCGCTGCTCGCCGGCATCCTCGGCCTGATCGCCTATTTCGTCACCGATCAGTCGGCGTGGATCTTCTGGACGATCACGCTGCTCAGCTTCGTCATCGGCTTTCTGTTGATCGTCCCGATCGGCGGCGCAGACATGCCGGTGGTGGTCAGCATGCTCAACAGCTACTCGGGCTGGGCCGCGGCGGCGATGGGCTTCACGCTGCACAACAGCGCGATGATCATCACCGGCGCGCTGGTCGGCAGTTCGGGCGCGATCCTCAGCTACATCATGTGCCGCGCGATGAACCGCAGCTTCATTAGCGTGATCGCGGGCGGCTTCGGCCAGTCCTCGGACGCCGGTGGCCCCGCCGCAGCCAGCGATCGCCCGTGGAAGCGCGGTTCTGCCGAGGACGCAGCATTCCTGATGAGCCAGGCCGAGCAAGTCATCATCGTCCCCGGCTACGGCATGGCGGTCGCACAGGCGCAGCACGTGCTCCGCGAAATGGGCGACAAGCTGAAGGCCGAGGGCGTGCGCGTGAAATACGCGATCCACCCCGTCGCGGGCCGCATGCCGGGACACATGAACGTGCTGCTGGCCGAGGCGAACGTGCCCTATGACGACGTGTTCGAGCTGGAGGACATCAACAGCGAGTTCGCGCAGACCGACGTCGCGTTCGTGATCGGCGCCAACGACGTCACCAACCCCGCCGCCAAGACCGACAAGTCCTCGCCGATCTACGGCATGCCGGTGCTCGACGTCGAGAAGGCCAAGACCGTGCTGTTCATCAAGCGCTCGATGGGCGGCGTCGGCTATGCCGGTGTCGATAACGACCTGTTCTACCGCGACAATACGATGATGTTGCTGGCGGACGCGAAGAAGATGGTCGAGGATATCGTCAAGGCGCTCGACTAGCGCCCGATCGCGCCATGCAGAGGAAGTTCCCGAATCCAACGAAACTCGATCCAGTTCGGGTATAATACTTGGCCTGACGCAGGTTAGTCTCTGTATCACAACGGAGACCGTGATGACTCGACCGGCCGGCCCGCCCGACGCGGCAGATTACGAGAGCGGGATCGACGCGATCCTGATTGCCGCGGCGAGTGCGCCGGATCGGTTGGCCGTTGCGCTAGCCGCGCTGCGTGGGCGGGTCGTCGGGCGGCTCGACTGGCAAGCGGCATTCGGCGATCACGCGACGCCGCACGTGATCGTCGTCGAGGCTGCCGGGGTCGATCTCGCGCTGCTTGCCGAACGCCTGCCCGTCATCGTCGATAAGGCGGCAGCCTTGCAGGCGGGGCTGGTCGTCGCCCTGGGCATGGATGAAATCGACGTCGTCGCTGCGGCGACGCTCGGCGGCAGCACGCGGTTGCTGGTCGATCCCACCGTCGGCGATTGCGTCGCGGCGATCGTGGTCGCCGCCGAAGCCGCGCGCCTCCCCGCTGGGGTGTTCGATGTCACGCGCGAAACCGACAGTACGCGACTGGAACGTCTGAACACGGAGGTCGCGCGGATCGCCGAGGCGCTCGCGCGGTTGACGCGTGCGGAGATCGAGGAGGATGCGCCTGCCGCGCCGATCGTCGGGGATCGGACGAACCATTACGGCGCGCCGCCGTCCCTGGCCGAGCCGAGCGCTGCCGACGTCCGGCGGGCCATCCGTGCGCGGCGGCTGCGCGACCAGTTCTTCGGCACCGCGCTGTTCGAGGATCCGGGCTGGGACATGCTGCTCGATCTCTACGCCGCCGAACTCGAGCGCGGGCGCGTATCGGTGTCGAGCCTGTGCATCGCCGCCGCGGTGGCGCCGACCACCGCGTTGCGCTGGATCGCGCGGATGACCGACACCGGATTGTTCGAACGCCGCCCCGACATGCATGACCGGCGGCGCGCGTTCATGGTGCTATCGGACCGCGCGAGCGAGGCGATGCGCGGGTATATCGTGGCGACCCGAGGCGCCGACCTGCGGATTCCGTGATCGTGCGAGCCCTTTTAGCTTGCCCCGGCCGCCCGGCTTTGGCATCGCACGTCCACCCGAGAGGGGCGATTAGCTCAGTTGGTAGAGCGTCTCGTTTACACCGAGAATGTCGGCGGTTCGAGCCCGTCATCGCCCACCACCTTCCTACAGTTCGCGGACCAACCGTACAGCGACCGCGATCCAGGCCGGGTCTGCGATGGCCAGCGGCTGCGTGCCGGTACCCGGCGGCGAGACCGTCACGCTGCCTTCGCATTCGATCAGCCGTCCGAACGCGAACCGCCCAGCCGGTTGCGGGACGAGCACGTCGCGGTTGAGCGCGGTTGCGAAGCTCTCCGGTGCCAGCATCGCGCACCAGATCACATCGCCTGCGCGGTAGTCGCTGATCCCGCCCGCCACCGTCACCGCGATCTGGCCCGGAGCGACCTGGGGCGGCGGCACGGTCGTCGTTCGGCGCGGCGCGTGGACGCCGCGGCCGTCGAGGATCGCGGTGACGGGCAGGTCGGCCCGGTCGGGCAACGTCACGAGATCGGCGGCCTCGACGCCCAGCGCCGCGGCGATCCGGTTGAGCCAGCCGACCGACACGGTGCGCGTGCCCGTCTCGAGCCGGCCGATCGTCTGCGCGGTCGTCGGCGGAACACAGCGCCGCGCGACATCCTCCAATGTCAGGCCCTTGGCACGGCGAACTTCGCGAATGGCGGTGATCATCGGAAGGCTCCAAACCAGATGGGTTATTCCTCTGTCCTACAACCATGCCGATATGGCAACCGGCGTAAGTGACTAGGAGCGGCAACGGGAGATGGTGGATGCGCGAACTGGTGGAACGATCGATCGACTCGGAGGGCGTTCCCCAGCCATCGGGGGTGCGGCGCGGGCGCATGGTGACGGTCAATCTGGCCGAATCGCCGCTTGGGTGGCTCCGGTCGCGCGGGCTGGTCGACGCGCGGCAGTTTGCAGCGGGAGAACAATTGCGCGCCGACTACGAACGCGCCTCGATCGCCCCGAGCGTGACGATGCGCTGGGCGGAGCGGGTCGATGGGGGCGGGCATGACGGGCTGGATCCAACGTCTGCGCAGATCGCCGCGAAACGCCGGTTCGACACCGCGATCGCCGCGGTGGGGCCGGGGCTCGCGGATATCCTGTGGCGCGTGGTCTGTGCGGGGGAGGGCCTGCCCGCCGCGGAGAAGGCGCTGCACTGGCCAGCGCGGGCAGGGCGGCTGGTCATGACGCTCGCGCTCGACCGCCTGGCTACGCATTACGGGATTGGATAGCGCAGGGCGCCGAACCCGGTAACCCGACTTCACGATCCGGGCCGCTCCCCTTGTCCGCACTCGCTTTGCCCGCCCCGCAGCACTAAGTGGCAGGCATGCGCTTCGACCTCATCAAATGCCACGGCTCCGGCAACGACTTCCCCCTGATCGACGCGCGGGCGTTAGCACTCGACGATGCAAGCTGGGCGGCCGTCGCGCTCGCGCTCGCGGATCGCAACGGACCGGTTGGCGGCGATGGCCTGTTGCTGCTCACCGCCGGCGATGAGAGCCACGCATTCGGCATGCGGATGTTCAACTCCGACGGCAGCGAGTCCGAAACGTGCCTCAACGGCCTGCGGTGCGTGGCGCGCGCCGGGTTCGCGGCGACCGGCACGGAAACCGTAACGGCGTTGCTCAAGACCAGCGATGCGATCGTCGTACACGACGCCGATATCGCGCCGGGCGTGTTCACGGTACGCGAGATCGCAGGGCCGGCGTCGCTAGACGTCACCGCGTGGCCGATGGAGACCGACGCGGATCGCATCGTCGACATGGCGATCCCCCGCTTGCCGACGACCCGCGCCTTCACCGCTGTCGCAATGCCCAATCCCCATCTCGTGACGTTCGTCGATGCCATCGACGAAGCCGAACTCGTCCGCGTCGGCGAGACGTGTGAGGCTGCCCCCGACTGGCTCCCCAACCGCGCCAATGTCAGCTTCGTCGAGGTCCGCGGGCGCGACCTGTTCGTGCGGACGTTCGAGCGCGGCGTCGGCCTCACCGACAGTTGCGGCAGCGCGATGGCGGCGTCGACCTATGCCGCGTGTCTGACCGGACGGATCGCCTACGATACCCCAACGACCGTCTTCAACAAGGGCGGCCTCGTTCGCGCCGAGGCGAGCGCAGCCGCGATGGTCACGCTGTCGGGCAATGCGACGCTCGAATGGACCGGCTCGATCGACGTCGATCTCGCGACGGCGACGGCAAGCGACTTGGCCATCACGCAGCGGCATGACGATGAAATCGCGGCCTGGGACAGGCTTGTCGCAACGATCTGAAACGCGGCTGCATCATTCCCCCGATCCGGCCGTATCTTCCCGCAGAAGCGTCGGCCGACCGGCGCAGTGCAGGAGAGCATGCCGTGAATCACGTGTTTCGTACCGCGATCGTCGCCGCCGCCATCGCCGTCAGCGGCAGTGCGATCGTCGCCGCGCAGACCAATCCCATGGTCGGCGGTGCCGCGATGTACCCGACCAAGACGATCGTCGAGAACGCGGTCAATTCGAAGGATCACACCACGCTGGTCGCCGCGGTGAAGGCCGCCGGCCTGGTCGAGACGCTGTCGGGTCCGGGTCCGTTTACGGTGTTCGCGCCGACCAACGCCGCGTTCAAGAAGTTGCCCGCCGGCACTGTCGACACGCTGCTCAAGCCCGAGAACAAGGCGCAGCTGTCCGCCGTGCTGACCTATCACGTCGTCCCCGGCACGATCACCGCCGCCGACATCGCCGCCAAGGCGAAGGCGAACGGCGGCACCGCGACCTACACCACCGTGCAGGGCGAGCCGCTGATGTTCAAGAAGTCCGGCAGCGGCTGGGGCATCATGGACGGCAAGGGCCACAAGGGCCGTGTCACGATCGCCAACGTCATGCAGTCGAACGGCGTGATCCACGTCATCGACACGGTGATGCTGCCGTAATCGGCCATCGCGCGAGATAGCTGCCTCGCTTTCCCAAGAGGCAGTTTCGTCGGGCCCGTCGCCGGAAGGTGGCGGGCCCGATTGCTTTCGGGGTGCCGTCGTCTCTTTTCCGTCGTCTCACCCCCCGTCATCCTGACGAAAGTCAGGACCCAGGGTAACAAGCGCTGCCCTTCGTGGCTCTGGGTCCTGACTTTCGTCAGGATGACGGAAAAGGGGGGACTCAGCCGATCAGCAAGCCCGCGAGCGCTGCCGACATCAGGTTGGCCAGACTCCCCGCCGCCAGCGCGCGCAGGCCGAGCTTGGCGATCATCGGCCGCTGGTTCGGCGCGAGGCTGCCGGTCACCGCCATCTGGATCGCGATCGACGAAAAGTTCGCGAACCCGCACAGCGAGAAGGTGATGACCGCGATCGTCCGCGCGCTCAGCCCCTGCTGCGTGCCGAGCGAGATATACGCGACGAATTCGTTCAGCACGATCTTCTGCCCGAACAGCCCGCCGGCGATCCCCGCCTCGCTCCACGGCACGTTCAGCAGGAACATGATCGGCGCGAAGACATAGCCGAGCAGCCCTTGGAAGCTCAGCCCCGGGAGCCCGATCATGTTGCCGAGCCCGCCGAGCAGCCCGTTCGCCAATGCCACGAGCGCGACGAACGCCAGGACCATCGCGCCGACCGCGACGGCCAGGCGCACGCCGGTCTGCGCGCCCTGTGCCGCGGCCATGATCAGGTTGGCCGGCTTTTCCTCGTCGTGCGTCGCCTGCGGCATCGGTTCGCCCGCCGACGATTCACCCGGCAGATCGCCGAGCGCGAGTTCGCCCTCGGGTGGCATCACGCGGTCGGGCATGATGATCTTCGCCATCAGGATGCCGCCCGGCGCCGCCATGAAGCTCGCCGCCAGCAGATAATCGATGCGGATACCCATCGACGCATAGGCCGCGAGGATCGTCCCCGCGACGCCGGCCATGCCGCTGGTCATCACGGTGAACAGCTGCGCCGGGGTCAGGCCCGCCAGATACGGCCGGATGACGAGCGGCGATTCGCTCTGGCCGACGAAGATGTTCGCCGCGGCGCACAGCGATTCGACCTTCGAGACGCCGATGACCTTCTCGATGCCTCCGCCGACCCAGCGCACCACGAACTGCATGATGCCGAGATAATAGAGGATCGAGACGAGGCTCGCGAAGAAGATGATCACCGGCAGCGCGGCGATCGCGAAGCTCTGTCCGCCGATCTCTGGCGTCGCCATCTTGCCGAACAGGAATTCGGTGCCCTTCTGCGAATAGCCGAGCAGGTTGGCGACCCCGCCGGACATCTCGCCGAGCACGACCTTGCCGAAGCTCGAATACAGTACGAGGACGGCGATCCCGGCCTGCAACGCGAACGCGGCGCCGACGATACGCAGGCGGATCGCGCGGCGGTCGCTCGACAGCAGCACGGCGATGCCGAGGATGACGGCGATGCCTGCAAGGCCGATGACTAGTCTTTCCATGGACGCCCTGCATTTTTGACTGACACGCGCCGCCCCCCGGCCGCGCAAGCGACCGACATGACACGCGAGCGGCGGCGTCGCCAGCCTTTATGATGGGGAGCCTTTATGATGGGGAGGTCATTTGACGGCGCGCGCGATTCCGCTAGCGTCCCGGGCGATGGATAAGCCTCCCCCTAGCAATCAGGCAGCCGCGTTCCCGCGTTCGCTCTTCGTATTCTCGGTCCTGTACGGCGGCATGGTGTGCATCGCCGGCGTGTTGGGGGTGAAGCAGGTCGCGCTCGGCCCGCTCGCGGTCGAGGCGGGCATCTTCGGCTTCCTCCTGCTGGTGGTGCTAAGCAGCGCGATTTCCGAACTCCACGGCCAGAAGACCGCGACGTTCCTGGTGCGCTTGGGCTTCATCCCGCTGCTGGTATCGGCGGCGCTGATCCACCTGGTGCTGGCGCTGCCGCACGATCCGGGGATGTACCCGCCCGCGGTCGACGCGTTCCCGATCGTCGTCGGCCAGAGCTCGCGCATGATGATCGCCGGGCTGATCTCCTACGGCATCTCGCAGACGCTCAACGTGCTGATCTTTTCGAAACTGTCGGGACAGGTCGGCAGCGGCGAGGGCAAGCTGGTATGGCTGCGCGGCATGATCGCGAGCATCATCTCGCAGATCATCGACACGATCTTGTTCATCACCATCTCGTTCCTCGGCGAAAGGCCGATCCTCGCGTTGATGGAGGGGCAGATGCTGACCAAGGTCGTGCTGTCGATCGTGTTGGTGCCGTTCCTGATCACCTTCTTCGTGCGATTGGGGCGCCGGCTGGACCGGGCATAACACTTTGGCCGTCATCCTGACGAAAGTCAGGACCCAGAGCCACCAGAGACGCCGTTCGTGATCCTGGGTCCTGACTTTCGTCAGGATGACGGACTGGGTGATGCGCGGTGATGCTTTCGCTGGCCCCCTGCACTGGCTAAGGGGTCGGCATGACCGATCACACGCCCGATCCCGCCCTGCTCGCCAAGGCGGAAACGCTCACCGAGGCGCTGCCGTATCTGCAGCGCTACGCCGGCAAGACGTTCGTCGTGAAATACGGCGGCCACGCGATGGGCGACCCCGAGCTCCAGCGCGATTTCGCCGAGGACATGGTGCTGCTGAAGGCAGTCGGCATCAACCCGGTCGTCGTCCACGGCGGCGGGCCTCAGATCGGCGCGATGCTGAAGCGGCTGGGCGTGGAGTCGCGCTTCGTCGACGGCCTGCGCGTCACCGATGCGGAAACCGCGCAGATCGCCGAGATGGTGCTCGCCGGCTCGATCAACAAGGAAATCGTCGGCTGGATCGGCCAGGCCGGCGGCCGCGCGGTCGGCATTTCGGGCAAGGACGCCGGCCTCGTCCTCGCACAGAAAGTCGGCCATGGTCGCGAGCCCGACAAGCTCCAGGGCATCGAGCGTCACGTCGACCTCGGCTTCGTCGGCGAGCCGATCGCGGTCGACCGGACCATTCTCGACACGCTGATAAAGGCCGACATCATCCCGGTGATCGCCCCGATCGGCATCGGCGCCGACGGCCACACCTACAACATCAACGCCGACACGATGGCCGGTGCGATCGCCGCCGCGATGGGCGCTGCGCGGTTCTTCCTGCTGACCGATATCGTCGGCGTGCTCGACAAGCAGGGCGAACTGCTGACGGACCTCGACCCCGCGCGGATCGCCGAACTCCGCGCCGACGGTACCGTGACCGGCGGCATGATCCCCAAGCTCGACACCTGCGTCGCGGCGGTCGAATCGGGCGTTGATGCCGCGGTGATCATCGACGGCCGCGTGCCCCACGCGATGCTGCTGGAGATCTTCACCAAGCAGGGGGCTGGGACCTTGGTCAGCGCCAACGGGCGTGCGCGGTAGAGGGAAGCAGGACGATCTTTCGCCTATCCTCCCCTTGCAGGGGAGGTGGCAGCGCGCAGCGCTGACGGAGGGGTGACCCGCTCTCGATAGGGCGATACCCCAA
>NZ_JACONT010000002.1 GCF_014358075.1 Sphingomonas albertensis
GGCGGCGCTCAGCCCAGCGCGATGTAGCGTTGCAGGTGATAGTCCTCGTCGCCCAGCTGGTGGTCGATCATCACCAAGCGCTTGGCGTAATGCGAGACGGCGTATTCCCACGTCATGCCAATGCCGCCGTGGAGCTGGATCGACTCCTCGGCGACGAGCGCGCCCGTCCGCCCGATCGTGTATTTGGCCGCAGCCAGCGCCCGTTCGCGGGCCTTCGCGTCGTCGCCGTCGAAGGCCGACGCAGCGTTGATCACCGCCGACTGCGCCTGTTCGATCTCGAGCAGAACGGTCGCCATGCGGTGCTGGAGCGCCTGGAACTTGCCGATCGGCACACCGAACTGCTTCCGGTCGCGGAGATAGCCGAGCGTGGCTTCCTTGACGAACTCCATCGCGCCCACTGCTTCGGCCGACAGCGCAAGCAGCCCCGCCCCTACCGCCGCGTCCACGATCGCCTGCCCCTGCCCGTCGCCGCCAAGCAGCGCCTCAGCCTCCAGCGTCACGCCATCGAACGTCACATCGCCGGCCGCGCCGCCCTCGACGGTGTTGTAGCTTCGCACCGACACGCCCGCCGTGTCCGCGGGCACGACCAGCACCAGCGGATCGCCGTCCTGCTCGACCACCACGACGAACACCGACGCCGCACCGGCCTGCGGCACGACCGCCTTCGTCCCGCTGAGCGTCCAGCCATCACCGCTCTTCGTCGCGGTCACCGGCGTGGCGCCGTCATCGAGTGCGAAAGCGGCGATCGTCTCGCCTGACACGATCCCGGACAGCATTTCGTCCTGTCCGCCGGCCTTCGCCAACGCCCGCCCGGCCATCAGCGCACCGAGGAACGGCTCGACCACCAGCGCACGACCGAGCGCCTCGAACACCACCATGATGTCGAACCCGCTGCCGCCGAAACCACCCGCCGCCTCGTCGAACAAGGCCGAGACGATCCCCAACTCGTTCAACTGCGTCCAGACCGCCGGGTCGTACCCTGCCTCGCCATACGCCCCCGCATTGCGCGTATCGATCGCATAGCCATCGCGGAGCGCCCGAACGAGCGTGTCGGCGAGCATGCGGCGGTCGTCGGTGTGTTCGAAGTTCATGTGATCAGAGACCCAGAATGGCTTTGGAGATGATGTTCTTCTGGATCTCGTTCGACCCGCCGAAGATCGACAGTTTCCGATTGTTGAAATAGCTCGGCGCCGCCATCGCCGCGTCCTCGGGCCCGACATCCTCGCCGTTCCACCCGGCTTCCAGAGCCTCGGGTATGTACGGCGCCGCGTACGATCCGTACGCGCGGCGGGTCAGCGAGGTAATCTCCTGGCGGATCTCGGTGCCCTTGATCTTGAGCATCGAACTCTCCGCGCCCGGCGCACCGCCGCCCGCGACCGCCGCCAGTACGCGAAGGTTGGTCGTCTGCATGTTGGCCAGATCGATCTCGACCCGCGCCATCCGCGCCGCGAACAACGGATCGTCAGCGAGTGCACGCCCGCCCTTCTTCTGCATCTGCGCGACTTCCTTCAGCCGCTCGAACGACGCGATCGAGAAGCCGACGCCGGCGATATTGGTGCGCTCATAGGTCAGCAGGTACTTGGCGTAGGTCCAGCCCTGGTTTTCCTCGCCGACGAGGTTGGCGACCGGCACCTCGACATCAGTGAAGAACACCTCGTTCACCTCCTGCTCGCCGTCGATCAGCGTGATCGGGCGGACTTCGATGCCGGGCGACTTCATATCGATCAGCAGGAATGAGATGCCCTCCTGCTTCTTCGCCGCCGGATCGGTGCGGACGAGGCAGAAGATCATGTCGGCATGCTGGCCGAGCGTCGTCCAGGTCTTCTGGCCGTTGACGACATAGACGTCGCCCTTCCGGACAGCCGTCGTCTTCAGCCCGGCGAGATCGGACCCCGCGCCCGGCTCCGAATAGCCCTGGCACCACCAGTCGGAGCCATCGAGGATGCGTGGCAACCAGTGCTTCTTCTGCTCCTCGGAGCCGTATTTGATCAGCACCGGACCGAGCATGTTGACGCCGAACGGCACCACGCGGGGCGCATGCGCGAGCGCGGACTCGTTATCGAAGATGAAGCGCTGGATCACGCTCCAGCCCGGACCGCCCCACTCCTCGGGCCAGTGGTTCGCCAGCCAGCCGCGCTCGTTCAGGATCGCGTGCCATTCCTCCATGTCCGATTTGCGCAGGCGCTTGCCTTCGCGGACCAGCGTCGAAAGCCGCGCGGGGAGTTTGTCGCGAAAGAACGCGCGAACTTCGTCGCGGAACGATTCTTCGTCGGGCGTGAAGCTGAGATCCATGGCCATGTGCTCCTGATGTTGGAGTCCATGTGCCACAGTCGATCGTAGAATTGAAGGACCGGTATGGTCGAAAGCGGAGAAAACGCTGGATGGAACGACGCAGGTTAATCCAGCCGGTATCGTCTGCCTTGATCCTCCCCTGGCAGGGGAGGTGGCTGGCTCTTGCCAGACGGAGGGGTGTCACGCTCTCGATAACGCGCTACCCCTCCGTCAGCCCTGCGGGCTGCCACCTCCCCTCAAAGGGGAGGATCAGAATGATCAGAACCGGTAGCTGATCCACCCAGCCAGGAAGTCGGAGTTCTTATACCCCGCGTTCGTCAGCGCCGGCCCCGCAATCAGATGCTCGTAGCGCCCGGTGAACGACAGCCGCGAGCTGATCGGATACACCGCCTGGAACCGGATCGTGTCGGCGATCTTCTTGCCCCCGAAATTCTGCGTGCCGGCGAACGCGGACCCGTTCGCACGGTACACCGCGTCGCTCGTCGTATCGCGCCACGATAGCTGGTATTCCGCCGTCAACCGCAGCTTGCCGAGCGTGGTGAAACTGAAGTTCGGCGCGACCGCGATCAGATTGGTCGGCGTCGCGAACAGCTGGTAGCTGTAGTAGATGTTGTTGCCGAACGGCGCGAGCGAGTTGCGCAGCGTGCCGGTGCCATAGGCGCCGCCGCCGCTCGCATAATCCGCATGGAAGCCGACGCGCGGCGCATTCTTGCCCTTGCCGAGCCGATAGGTCTGCCCCGCCAGCAACAGCCACGCCTTGATCGAGCGGTTGTCGTAACTGCCGCCCTGATAGTTGATCGTCCAGTCGAGGTTGACCGGCCCCGCATCGCCCCAGATGTGCAGGCCATAGAAGTTGCGCACCTCGCGCGCCGTGCCGGTGCCCCACGTCGCCGAGCGATCGCGCAGCCGCCAGAGGAAGGGATCGACGTACAGCTTCGATCCGCCGAACAGCGATTCGGGCACGACGACGCCGGTCGAGATGCCCGTGAACCGCCGATCGCTCTCGGCATTGTCGTCCTGTGTTCCGCCATTGCCATACGCGGTCGGCTTGAAATCGAACACGTCGGCGCGGACTCCGGCCGTTCGCGCCCAGGCGCGGAAGCCGTTGAACCCGAAATACAGCGTGTTGTTGTCGCGCGGCACGACCAGCAGGTTCGGCCCGTCGGCGAACGTCTGGCGACCATAGCGCACGCCCAGATCGACATCGGCGACCGTCCCGGTCACGTCAACGAACGCCTGCTGCACTGCCAGCTTGTTGCGCAGATTGGGCAACGCGGTGCCGAGATTCTGCCCCTCCAGCGTGCCGTGCGCCAATTCCCCGTAGAACCGGAAATGCTCGCCGACATGCAGATCGGCACCGCCGAACAGACGCAGAATATCCTGCCGCTGCGCTTCGGCATCGCGCAGATTGGGGTTGGTGGTCTGGTTGACGCGCAACCGCGCCTCACCCGACAGCGTCAGATACACCTCGCCGTCCGCGGCGATCGGGATGAACTTCAGCTGGTCGACGATGTCCTTGCGCTTGGCCGGATCGCGCAGCTTCGACCAATCCTCCGCCCAGCGCGACTGGTTGTAGCCACCCGCGGTCGTCCCGTCGCCGATCGCGGCGTTGGGATAGCTCTCGGCGATCGGCGACGACGCAGCGCTGGCCGACTGGTCCTTCGAAACGGGATTGCGCCGCGCCCTCAGCTGGCGCGGGGCCGTTGCGGGCGCGCCTGCGGAGACGCCATCGGAGAGAGGGACGGGATCGGCCGCGGGCTCTGCCGCCACGGGATCGGTTGCCGGCGCGGTCTGTACTCCCGCCGCCTGGGCTATAGCCGTCTGGGCCATAGCGGTGGACGCGAGCAAGGAGGAGGCGAGCGCACACAGCGCTCCACCGATGGACGGACGGATCATAAAAGCACCTCGAACTGCTGGGGTGGCTGCCCGCTGCCGGGCGACTGCCACCCTCATTTTAGACGATTGCGGGCCCGGCCATCGTGGGGGCCGTCGTGGGGGCAGTCATCGGCGCGGACGTCTGCGCCGGCGCCGGCTCGGGCAGCTTGCCCGACAAGGCGGCGTCGAGCTTGTCGCGGTCGAGGGCACCTTCCCAGCGCGCCACGACGATCGTTGCGACCGCGTTGCCGATGAAGTTGGTCAGGCTGCGGCACTCGCTCATGAAGCGATCGACACCGAGGATCAGCGCCATGCCGGCGATCGGCACGGTCGGCACGATCGACAGCGTGGCCGCCAGCGTGATGAAGCCCGCGCCGGTAACGCCCGCCGCACCCTTCGACGAGATCATCGCCACGACCAGCAGCAACAATTCCTGACCGAGCGTCAGGTGCGTGTTGGTCGCCTGCGCGATGAACAGCGCCGCCAGCGTCATGTAGATGTTGGTGCCGTCGAGGTTGAACGAGTAGCCGGTCGGCACGACCAGCCCGACGACCGACTTCTCGCAGCCTGCCGCTTCCATCTTCTGGATCAGGTTCGGCAATGCCGCTTCCGACGACGAGGTGCCGAGCACCAGCAGCAGTTCGGCCTTCAGATACTTGATCAGCTTGAAGATCGAGAAGCCGGTGAGCCGTGCGACCGTGCCGAGGATGACGACCACGAACAGCGCCGCAGTCAGGTAGAAGGTCGCGACCAGCGCGCCGAGATTGGCGAGGCTGCCGATCCCGTATTTGCCGATCGTGAAGGCGATCGCACCGAACGCGCCGAGCGGGGCTGCGCGCATCAGGATGCCGACCAGCTTGAAGACGATCAGGCTGAGGCGCTCGAGGAAGTTCAGGACCGGCTTGGCAGGCTCGCCGACGAGGCTCAGCGAGATGCCGAACAGGATCGCGATCAGCAGGATCTGGAGGATGTTACCATCGGTGAACGCGCTGACCATCGTGTCCGGAATGATGCTCATCAGGAACCCGGTGATCGTCGTCTCGTGCGCCTTCACGGTGTAATCCGCGATGCCCTTCGTATCGAGCGTGGCGGCGTCGATGTTCATCCCCGCGCCCGGCTGGACCACGTTGGCGACGATCAGCCCGACGATCAGCGCCAGCGTCGAGAAGAACAGGAAGTAGGCGAACGCCTTGCCCGCGACGCGACCGACCGAACCCAGTTCCTTCATGCCCGCGATGCCGGTGACGAGCGTCAGGAAGATCACCGGTGCGATGATCATCTTCACCAGCTTGATGAACGCATCGCCGAGCGGCTTCAGCGCCGCGCCGTAGGTCGGATAGAAATGCCCGAGCGCCGCGCCGAGCGCGATCGCGATCAGCACCTGGATATACAGCTGGCCGCTCCAGCGCTTGCGCGCGGGCGTTTCCGCGACACCATATGTCTGGGATGGTAGGGTCAACATCGCCTCCTGAAAACCTCGTCCACTGCCTCGGGACGTTTATGGCCACGGTAATGCCGGGCCGAACCTGGGACTACAAGACCACTGCTCATTCGGCATAAAACTTTGTTTTTGCGTACTTTGTCGGCATACCGGGTTTTCAGATGTGCGAAAAATGTCGTGTTTCGGTGATGGCGAACCCGGTTCGTGTGTGATAATCCGCACAAATGGCGCGGCTTAGATCCCCCCTGTTCATCACCGCGCTGACGGTGTTGCTGGCATTCGCCGCGCTCGGCGTGATCGTCGCCGGAGTCGCCTCGATCTATGGTCCGCGCGCCGTCGCCGACGTCACCGCCAGCGTCCGGATGCGCGCGGTGCAGCAGACGCGGAGCAACCTCCGCCTGCTCGAAGCCGAGTTGCAGACCTATCGCCTGCTCCCGGTCATGCTCGGCGAATATCCCGCGGTGCGCGCGGCGCTCGCTTCTGGACGAGTCGACCCGGCGCTCAACGAAAAGCTGGCGATGCTAGCGGAGCGGACCGGCGCGCCGGTGATCTACGCGCTCGACACGCAGGGGATGACGATCGCCGCGTCGAACGCCGCGCAGCCTGACAGCTTCCTCGGCCACGACTATCGGTTCCGCGAGTATTTCACCAAGGCGATGGCATCGGGCGCGACCGAGTTCTTCGCGCTCGGGAGCGTCAGCGGGCGCCCCGGCCTGTATCTCTCGCGACGCATCGACCGTGACGGACGACCGCTCGGCGTGGTCGTGGTCAAGGTCGAGTTCGGCAAGATCGCCCGTGCGTGGATTCAGGACCACATGGCGACCTTCGTCACCGACGCCGACGGCATCATCCTGATTTCCAGCGACCCGGCGCTGCAATTCCGCACCACGCGGCCGCTTGCGCCCGCGCGCCGCGCCGCGCTGATCGCCACCCGCCAGTTCGGAAACTCGCCACTCGCGCATGCACCGCTCCTGCTCGACGAGGATCGCGCGCGTCTTTCGGACGGAACGCCGGCGGTGACGGTGTCGCTGCCGGTGCCGATCTCGGGCTGGCGGCTGGTGCACATGGAGCCGCTCGACGCCGCGCTGCGCACCGCCGCCGCCCGAACGCGCTGGGCGACCGCGATCGCGGCGCTGGTGACGATCGCGGCGATGCTGGCTGCGTGGTGGCTCTACGAACGCCGCAAGCGCAACGCGGGCGCGCGGGCGGAACTCGAGGCGGAGGTCGCACGCCGCACCGCCGAGCTTCGGGCTACCGCCGATCGCCTCCAGATCGAGGTGGAACAGCGCGAGGCGTCCGACCAGCGTTTCCGCCAGGCGCGCGAGGAGCTCGCGCATGCCAACCGCGTCGGTTCGATCGGCACGATCACCGCCAGCGTCGCGCACGAGATCAACCAGCCGGTCGCCGCGATCCGCACCTTCGCCGACAACGCCGCCGCCTTCCTCGCCCGCGGCGCGCCCGATCGGGCGGCGGCCAACCTCGAAGCGATCGTCGACCTCACCGGCCGGATCGGCACCATAACCGCGGGGCTCAGGCGCTATGCGCGGCGCGGCGCAGGCTCGATCGGCCCGGTCGCGCTCGACGAGGCGATCGACGGCGTCCGCCTGCTGATCGGCGACCGCTTCCGCGCGAAGGGCGTGACGCTCGACCTCCCCACCGGCCCCGAGGCGCGGCTGACGGTCATCGCCGGCCGCGTCCGCCTGGAGCAGGTCCTCGTCAACCTCCTCCAGAACGCGCTCGACGCGGTCGCCGACTGGCGCGATGCGCGCGTCAGCGTCACCGTCGGTCGGAAAGGCCGCGACGTCGTGCTGACCGTCGCCGACAACGGCCCCGGCATCGACGCGGCGATCGCCGACCACCTCTTCACCCCGTTCGCGACCAGCAAGAAGGACGGCCTCGGGCTAGGCCTCGGCATCGCGCGCGACATCATGACCGAGTTCGGCGGCACGCTCGACCTCGTCCCAGCACCCGAAGGCGCCATTTTCCGTATGATCCTGGTGAAGGCATGAGTGAGCAAGCGGTATTGCTCGTCGACGACGACGACGTGTTGCGTGGCGCGCTGGAGCAATCGTTCGAACTCGCGGGGATCGCGGTGATCGCCGAGCGTGACCCAACCGTCGCGCTGGCCCGCGTGACCGCCGGGTTCGATGGCGCGGTGGTGTCCGATATCCGCATGCCGAAGATGGACGGTCTCGAGCTCTTCCGCCGGATCGCCGCGATCGACCACGAGATCCCGGTGCTGCTGATGACCGGCCACGGCGATGTCGCGATGGCGGTCGCCGCGCTCAAGAACGGCGCGTTCGACTTCATCCCGAAACCGTTTGCGACCGATCACCTGATCGCGGGCGCCCGGCGTGCGCTCGAAATGCGCCGCCTGGTCCTCGACAACCGCCGTCTTCGCGCCGCCGCCGAGGAAACGATCGGCGCCGAACCGCTGATCGGCGAGACCCCGGTGATGGTCCGCCTCCGCGAGACGATCCGCCAGATCGCGCAAGCCGACATCGACGTGCTGGTCGAAGGCGAGACCGGCACCGGCAAGGAACTCGTCGCGGTCCTCCTCCACCGGTGGAGCAACCGCAGGTCGCGCCCGTTCGTCGCGGTCAACTGCGCCGCACTCCCCGAGGCGGTCGCGGAGATCGAACTGTTCGGCCACGACGGCGACTCCCGCCTCCCCCGCACCGGCCGGATCGAAGCCTCGAACCGCGGCACGCTGTTCCTCGACGAGATCGAGAGCACGCTCCCCGCATTCCAGGCGAAACTCCTCCGCGTGCTCGAGGAACGCGAGGTGATGCCGGTCGGCGGCGACCTGCCGCGCGCGCTCGACCTCCGCGTGATCGCCGCCGCCAAACCCGGCCTCGAACAGGCAGTCGACGAAGGCCGCTTCCGCGCCGACCTCCTCTTCCGCCTCGACGCGGTACGCCTCCGTATCCCGCCGCTGCGGGAACGCCGCGACGACGTACCGCTGTTGTTCGGCCACTTGCTCCACCAGGCGGCAGAACGATTCGGCCGCGAGGTCCCGACGATCGACACCGCGACGCTAGCCTATCTCGGCCAGCACGACTGGCCCGGCAACGTCCGCGAACTCGACAACCTCGCCAAACGCCTCGTCCTCCGCGTCGAGGCCGACGAGCCGGTCGAAGAGGACAGCGAAATTCCCCTCCCCGCCCGCGTCGACAAGTTCGAGGAAGCCACGATCCGCGCGACCCTCCAACAGGTCAACGGCGATGTGCGCTCGGCGCTGGCCGCACTCGGCATCCCACGAAAGACGTTCTACGATAAGCTGAAGCGCCACGAGATCGATGTGGAAGCCTACCGCCCGACCAAGGGCTGATCCTCAATCCTCCCCCGCCAGGGGGAGGTGGCGCGGAGCGACGGAGGGGGAGGACGCGGAACAGTGGTTTCCCTTTCCTCCCCCTCCGTCTGGCAAGTGCCAGCCACCTCCCCCTTGCAGGGGAGGATCAGATTCAGGTCGGGATTACCGGCGGCGGCACCCCGCCCTGCCGCGTGGCCACGAACTTCGCGAGCGGCGGCCCGATCAGCAACACCCCCAGGAACCGCAGCACCTGAAGTGCCATCACGAACGGCACATCCACCGGACTCGACGCAGCGATGATCGCGACCGAATCCATCCCTCCCGGGCTGGTCGCCAGATACGCGGTAACCGGATCAATCCCCCACCACCGCGTCAACACCGCCGCGATTCCCCCGCAGAACGCAATCAGTAACGCCACCGAAAGCAAAATCCGCGGCATCGCCTTGCCCGCGACCCGCAACGTATCACGCGTGAACGACAGCCCGATCCGCCACCCCACCACCGCATAGCTGATAGCGAGCAGCCACTGCGGCAAGACCGGTTGCGCAACGCCGGTAACATTGAGCGCCGCCCCCGCGATCAGCGACCCGAGCAGGGCGCCGGCAGGAAGCTTCAACGCGACACCCACGCCAGCCCCGACACCGGCAATCGCGATCGTCCGCAGCACGGCGACCGGGTCTACGGGTGCGAACCACGCCCCCGCGACATGATGCCCACTCCCACCACCGACCATTACCGCCGCCAGCACCGACGCGACCACCGCCACGCTCCCGACCCGCGTGTACGTCATCACCGCGACCAGCCGCGAGTCCGCGCCGTACGCCTGCGCCATCAACACCATCGCGCTCGCAGCACCAGGCGTCGACCCCCACACCGCGACGGTGCCCGGCAACACCTGCCACCGGCTCAGCAAATACCCGAGCACGCTGCTCGCCGCGAGCGTGACGAAATTGACCATCAGGAACACCGGCCAGTGATCCGCCACCGTCGCGACGATCCCGGTCGTGATCGACCCCGCGATCAGCGTCCCGACCGCCGCCTGTGCGCCGCGAAACGCAGACGTCGGCACGCTCAGCGACCATCCCCGCACCGCCAGTACGACCGCAGCTACCATCGGCCCGAGCAGCAACCCCGCAGGCAGCCCGACGACCTCCAGCAGACCCGCAATCACCGCCGACAGCGCGATCAAGACGGCCCAGCGCCAAATCATGCCCTGGTAGCGAACCAGATCGTGTGCCGCGCGCCGCCCTTCCGCGTCGCCCGCGCGATCACTTCGTCGACTGCGAACCCCGCTTCGGCAAGTCGGGTAACGAACGGCTTGCTCGGCGCCGACGACCATACGGCAAGCACCCCGCCCGGCCGCAATGCTGCCCGCGCCTGGGAAAGCCCCCGCGCGCCATAAAGCCGGTCGTTGCCCGGCCGCGAAATCCCGTCCGGGCCGTTATCGACGTCGAGCAGGATCGCGTCCCAATCGCCCTCCGCAATCGCCGCAGCGACGTCGCCCTCGAAGATCCGGGTCCGCGGATCGGTCAGGCTGTCCCCGTGCAGCGCCGCCATCGGCCCTCGCGCCCACTCGATCACCGCCGGCACGATCTCCGCGACCGCCACCTCCGCGTCAGGGCCAAGCCGGGCGAGCGCCGCACGGAGCGTGAATCCCATCCCGAGCCCGCCGATCAGCATCCGCACGCCGGGCCGGTCGCCGATCCGATCACACGCCTGCTCCGCCAGCGCCTCTTCCGATCCGCTAAGCCGACTGTTCATCAACTCGTTAGCGCCGAGCATGATCGAGAACTCGGCACCACGCTGGAGCAACCTAAGCTCACCCCCGCCCGGCACCTGCGCCGTACCGAGAAGCACGCGCGGGATCATGCGGACCACGCCGCGATATCGTCCTGCTCGCCGATCAAGGCCAGCCCGTGCGCGATCGACGTCAGCTCGCCCCCGCTCATGATCGCCGCCTCGCCGAATCGCTCGACGAAGATACGGCGGATGCGCGGGATCAGTGACGATCCGCCGGTCAGGAACACCCGGTCGATCTCGCCACCGCCGACATTGGCGACCTGCAACGCACGGTCGACCGCCGCCTCAATCCGCACGACGTCATCGGCGATCCAGCCCTCGAACTGCGCCCGCGTCACGTCCGCCTCGATCTCCAGCCCCGCGCCCGCAAAGTGGAAATGCGCGTCCTCGCCACTCGACAGCGCACGCTTGAGCGACCCGACCGCATCATACAGCGGATAGCCAAGTTCGTTCTCGATCACCGCGATCATCCGCCCGATCGCATCCGGGTCCAGTGCCGTCTTCTGCAGCCGCTCCAGCTCGTTCATCGTCTTGCGGTTGCGCATCAGCGCGAGGCGCGACCAATCGGCGAAGTCGGCGAAATACGCGCGCGGAATCTCCAGTTCCTTGCCGAACGACTTGTACGCGCCGCCCTTGCCCAGCATCGGCAGCACCAGCCGGTCGAGGATCCGGTAATCGAACCGATCCCCGGCGATCCCGACACCCGCGTGACCAAGCGGCGTACACCGACGCGCAGCCCCCGGCTCGGCGACGCGCACCACCGAAAAGTCGCTCGTACCCCCGCCGAAATCCGCCACCAGGATCGTCGCCGGCTCGGTCAGCCGCGTCGCGTAACTGTACGCCGCGCCAAGCGGTTCGTAGACGTAGTGGATCTCCGCGCCGAAGCCCTTGAACATCGCGTCGTAACGGGTGCGGGCGAGCGCCTCGTCGGGCCGCGCACCGGCATATTCCACCGGCCGCCCGACGACGATCCGGTGCGGCCGCGTATCGAGCTTGCCGCCCGCGTGGGAAATCAGCTTTTGGAGGAACAGCTGGCCCATCTCCTCGAAGCGATAGCGCTTGTCGAACACAGACGCCTGCTCGAACGTCTTCATCGCCGCAACCGACTTGAACGACTGGATGAACCGGCTGTCGAGCGGATATTCCATATATTCCGCGATCGCCCACGGCCCCGCATCCGACGCGAGCCCCTTGCCGCTGTCGTCCTGCCAGAAACACAGCGCCGAGCGGAACACCGGGCTCGTCTCGGCTGGCGCCGCGAAGGTCACCAGTTCGGGCGTGCCGTCTTTGGTCCCGAGCGCCACGACGCTGTTGGTCGTGCCGAAATCCAGCCCCAGCGCGGGGCCGCCAGCGTTCGTGTGCATCGCATGTTCTCCGTGAACGCGCGCCTATGGCGATACGGGGTGCGCCATGGCAACCCCGCGCGGGCAAAGTGCGACAACGGACGCGACCATAATCAGCAGCCCCAGCCGCCTGGTCTGAGGGATCAGGACGGATCGACATTAATCCCACTGCGTCCGTACGACCCTTCTCTCCCCTTCCTGAAAGGGAGGGGTCGGGGGTGGGTCGGGTTCCGGATCATGGAACGGTTGCGGCCAGAGCTGGCCTACCCACCCCCAGCCCCTCCCTTTCAGGGAGGGGAGAGAGTAATGGCGAGCCACCCTAAAGGCGCTTCAACCGCACCAGCGCCGCATCGAGCGCGGAAAGAAAGCTCGACCGGTCGCTCTTCGAAAACGGCGCGGGGCCCCCAACGATGTCGCCGCCCGCACGCAGGTCAGCCATGATCGCGCGGGTGGCGATCGCGCCGCCGATCGAGCTGGTGGTGAACGGCTTGCCGGTGTTGGCGAGCACGGTCGCGCCGGCTTTCACGCAGCGATCGGCTAGGAGGATGTCGGCGGTGATCACCACCGACTTCGCATCGGCCTGTTCGGCGATCCAGTCATCGGCCGCGTCGAACCCGTCGCTGACGACGACGCGCGAGATCAGCGGGTGGACGGGGATGCGGAAATGGCTGTTGGCGACGATCGTCACGGGCACTTCGTGACGCCACGCGACCTTGTAGATCTCGTCCTTCACCGGGCACGCGTCGGCGTCGACGAGGATCCGGATCGTGCTGGAAGATACGTTCGTCATCGTGCACGTCCCAAACCGCCCCACCCGCTCCCGTCATCCTGACGAAAGTCAGGATCCAGGATCAAGCAGGGCGGCGTTCGTTACTCTGGATCCTGACTTTCGTCAGGATGACGGAGTCCTGGGGCATGCGCCATTCCCTCGCGAGAATGGCGCGAGGGCCCTCAGCTCCGCTCGCGATTCCCACGATAGGGCGGCTTCCGCGCAGGAGCCGGGCCGCCACGCGGGGCCGCGCGGTGCAGCGTCGAGCGCGGGCCGCTCGCGTTGCTGCGACCGCCACCGCCATCATGCCGCGCACCGCTCTCAGGCGCACCCTGCATCGCTTCGATCGCGACGCCGCTCTCCTCTTCGCCGGCCTGCGCCGTACGCTGGATCGCAGCCGAGAACCGCGACGCGACCGCGCGCGGGATCTCGAAGGCCGTCTCGTTCGGCCCGATGCGGATCGCGCCGATCTCGGACTTGGTGATATGCCCACGACGGCAGATCAACGGCAGGATCCAGCGCGGATCGGCGTTCTGGCGACGACCGATGTCCATCCGGAACCAGACGGTGTCCTCGAAGCCCGCGCGCGGACCCTGCGAACGCTCGTCCTGCGTCGGCTGCTTGCTCTGGTCGATCAGATCCTCGGCCTGCGGCATCGTTGCGCGGTGCATGTGCACCAGCGCCGCGGCGATATCCTCCGGGGTCTTCTCGGCCATCAGGCGGACGGCGAGTGCGCGATCCTCCTCCTCGACCTCGACCGGCTGCAACAACATGCCGATCAGCCGCTCGTGGTCGTTCTTGCGGATGTCCTCGGCGGTCGGGGCGTTGACCCACTCCGCGTTGATCTTCGCACCACGGAGCATCATCTCGACGCGACGGCGACGCGGGAACGGCACGATCAGGACGGCGGTGCCCTTCTTGCCCGCGCGACCGGTACGACCCGAGCGATGCTGGAGCGTCTCGGCGTCACGCGGCAGCTCGACGTGGACGACCAGTGACAGCGTCGGCAGATCGATACCGCGAGCCGCAACGTCGGTCGCGACGCAGACGCGTGCACGACGATCGCGCAGAGCCTGAAGCGCCGCATTACGCTCGTTCTGCGAATGCTCGCCCGACAGCGCGACGGCCGCAAAGCCACGCTCGACCAGGCTGGCATGCAGATGGCGCACGTTATCGCGAGTCGCGCAGAACAGCATCGCCGTCTCCGCCTCGTGGAAGCGCAGCAGGTTGATCACCGCATGCTCGATCTCGGACGGCGAGACCGTGACGGCCTGGTACGAGATGTCGCCATGACCGCGGTCCTCGCCGACGGTCGAAATCCGCAGCGCGTCCTTCTGGTAGCGCTTGGCGAGCGCGACGATCGGCCGCGGCATCGTCGCCGAGAACAACAGCGTACGGCGCTGCTCGGGCGACGCGTCGAGGATCTGCTCGAGGTCCTCGCGGAAACCCATGTCGAGCATCTCGTCGGCCTCGTCGAGCACGGCGACCTTCAAGGCCGACAGGTCGAGCGCGCCACGCTCGAGGTGATCGCGCAGACGCCCCGGCGTACCGACGACGATATGCGCGCCGTGTGCGAGGCTGCGACGCTCCTTCGAGGCGTCCATCCCGCCGACGCAGGTCGAAATCCGCGCGCCGGCCTTGGCGTAGAGCCACATCAGCTCGCGGCTGACCTGGAGCGCAAGCTCGCGAGTCGGCGCAATGCAGAGCACGAGCGGCTTGTGCGGCGCGGGCAGGCGCTGAACACCGTCCTCGCCGGCTTCACCGAGCAGTTCGCCGGCCATCGCCAGGCCGAACGCGACGGTCTTGCCCGAGCCGGTCTGCGCCGACACGACGAGATCGCGACCGATCGCATTGTCCTCGATCACATGAGCCTGGACGGGGGTGAGCGCGGTATAGCCGCGCGCTTCGAGCGCCTCGGAGAGAAGCGACGGAATATTTGTAAAAGGCATGTACGTCCTAATTGGTGGCCGGCTTGACGCTACGGCAAAGCACTGGCGTGGTGGTCCCTACAGGACTTGGCCCGCGGCCCACCCGCTCGCCCATGCCCATTGGAAGTTGTAGCCGCCGAGCCACCCTGTGACATCGACCGCTTCGCCGACCGCATACAACATTGGTACGCGTTTGGCTTGCATTGTTTGCGAAGATAGTTCCGCAGTGCTGATTCCGCCCGCGGTGACCTCGGCCTTGGCATAGCCTTCCGAGCCGTTTGGCGTGAATTGCCAATGACTTAGCGCGCGTTCGGCGTCCTGGAGCTTACGATCGGTGAGCGTGGAAATCTCGCTCGTCATCCCCAATCGCTCGCTCAAAGTCTCCGCGAGTCGGTCCGGCAGCGTGCTGCCGAGCAGTTTTCGGAGAGTCGCGCGCGGCGTGGTACGCTTGGCGGCGGGCAGCCAGCCGGACTCGCGATCGGGGAGGAAATCGATCCCGATCGGCTGGCCGTTGCGCCAATAGGACGACACTTGGAGGATCGCCGGACCGGACAGACCGCGGTGTGTAAACAGCGCGGCCTCGCGGAAAGCAGTCTTGCCGGCGGTGGCGACGACGTCGGCAGCGACTCCAGAGAGTTCGCGAAACAGGATCTCGTCGCCACCGAGCGTCAGCGGCACGAGCGCGGGGCGTGGCTCGACGACCTTCAACCCGAACTGCCGCGCGAGATCATAGGCGAACCCGGTCGCGCCCATCTTTGGGATCGACGGGCCTCCGGTGGCGATGACCAGCGCAGGCGCAGTGACCGTGCGACCGTCGAGCGACACGCGATACTGCCCGTCGCCGTGCTCGACCCCTGTGACCGCGCGACCAAGCGACAGGTCTACCCGCCCCTTGTCGCATTCGTCGAGCAGCATCTCCACGATCTGTTTCGCGGAACCATCGCAGAACAGCTGCCCGAGCGTCTTCTCATGCCAGGCGATCCCGTAGGACTCGACGAGCGCGATGAAGTCCTGCGCGGTGTACCGGCCGAGCGCGGACTTCGCGAAATGCGGGTTGGCGGAGATGTAGCGGTCGGCGGCGGTGTGGACGTTGGTGAAATTGCACCGTCCTCCGCCGGAAATCAGGATCTTCTTGCCCGCTTGGTCCGCGTGATCGACGAGCAGAATCTTCCGCCCGCGCTGGCCGGCGACCGCGGCGCACATGAGGCCGGCCGCGCCGGCGCCGAGGATGATCGCGTCGTATTCGGACAAGTGTAGCTCCGTGCGGCTTATTTGGACGAGCCGCTAGTCAAGACTGTTTCCCCGCGAAGGCGGGGACCCAGACTGGGCTCCCGCCTTCGCGGGAGAACAATTAAGGGGTGGCCGCTGTAGCGCGTTTAAGATCAGCCACATAGGTGGTGACCTGCTCGCACGTCCACCAATGCCGCGCACGGAAGTCGCCCCACCCCGGCGAAGGCCGGGGCCCAGTTGGGGGCGGGCAGTGGCGCAGTTGCCCCTCGTTACAGCGACCTTTCCAACTGGGCCCCGGCCTCCGCCGGGGTGGTGCAATTCGGGCGGGGGTGGCGCCTTTCGCCGTGGCGCCATCCGGAGTGGCGCCAAATGGAAAGCCACAGCCTCCGACGGTTTAGCTGAACACGTTAACGCCCCCCCTTCTACTCCCTCTCCCCTCCGGGGAGAGGGCCGGGGTGAGGGGTAGCCAAGCAGTGCATCGCGCCCGGAACAGCCCCTCACCCAACCCTCTCCCCGGAGGGGAGAGGGCTAAGCACCCACAACCTACCGCAGCTTCGCAATATTCAGCGAGTCCTCCTTCGCCCGCACCTTCACCGACTCCTCGCTCCGGGTCAGCGCCTTCGCAATAGCCTTCAGCGCCATGCCCTTCTTCGCAAGCGTGTGCAGCTTCTGGATCTCGTCCTGCGTCCACGCCTGACGGTGCCGTTCGAATTTCGCTTCAGCCATCAGCCGTCATCCTTGTCGATCGCCAGAACCTCGATCGCGTCCGCCTTGTCCGCAAACGCGACCGTCTCGCCAACCGCCGCGCCCATCAGCGCGCGCGCCAACGGTGCCGAGAACGCCAGCCGGTCCTCGCCAGGCTCGGCCTCATCACCACCGACGATCGCGATCACGCGCTCAACCCCGTTCATCCGAACACGGACGCGAGAACCGATTCCGACTTCATCATCCTCGGGCGAAGGCGCGAGTTCGGCAGTGGTCTGACGCGTGTGCCAATAGCGCAGGTCGCGCAACAGCAACTTCCGCGCTTCCTCGTCGGTCTCCGCCGCAACAGCAGCCTCGATCTCGGTCACGCGCTCGCCGAGCAACCGCAGCCCCCGCGCCGTGACCAGATTAGGCCCCGGCGCGATCGGCTGTTCGAACTTGGGTTCGAGATGTTCCTCGTCACTCTCGCGACGGAAGGCGACGCTCATGCGCCTACTTCAGGCACGCGACGATTCCGGCGATCGCCGCCAGTGTGCCATCGACGTTCTTCACCTTCACGACATCCAGCCCAAGCTGCTCCGCCGGATAATCATTCCCGCCCGGGAAGATCGCGTCGCCGATGAACATCATCTTGTCGAGCGCGATGCCGCTCGCCTCGTTGAGCTTCTTCAGCCCATACGCCTTGTCGACACCCTCGCGCGTGATGTCGATCGAAGTCGCGCCGCCCATGTTGATCGACAGCCCCGGCAGGCGCTTGCGCAGATCGGCCTGGATGACCTTGCGCTTGGCGAAATCCGGATCCCAGCTGTGCTTGGCATCGATCGGCGCTTCCTGGCCTAGCGCGGAAAACGTGATCTGGCTCCCGCGATCCTCGATCCGCTCACCCCAGGTCTTCTCCGGCACGAACCCGGTGGCTTCCAGGGATCCGTCGAACGCCTTCAGGATCTTCTGCTTCTCGTCGTCCTCGAACAGCTCGGCATACACCGCGCGCCATTCGCCATCGAACCGGTACAGCTTGGTCCCCGTCGTCGGCATCAGCCACAGCTTGGTGCGATCCGCACGCTCGGGCAACCGCGAAGCCACCTGCTTTTCGAACTGCGGCCAGTCGCCACCCGAGATCACCGCGACATGCGCGACGTCGAGCAGGTTCGCCAGCGCCTCGCCCATCGGCTCCTGCAGGGGCTGCTTGCTCTCGGCCAGCGTTCCATCGAGGTCGAAGGCAACCAACTCTTTCATGCGGAAACTCCAGTAAGGATAAAATTGTCGATCGCGTGCGCGACACCGTCGGCATCGTTTGCGCTGGTAATCTGGTGGACGACGTCGCGGACGTTCTGCGGCGCGTTGCCCATCGCGATCGCCAGCTTGGCGCGCTTGAGCATCGCGATGTCGTTGGCCTGATCGCCGATCGCGGCGGTCTGCGTCAAGCTGATGCCGAACGCATCCGCCAGTTCCTCGATCCCGCTGCCCTTGTTCCCGGCCACGGGCGTGATGTCGAGATAATAGGTCTGCGACTGGACGATCGTCGCCTGCGTATCGAACTTCGCCGCGACCTTTGCGTGCAGGTCGCGCAACAGATCCTCATCGTCGCTGACGAACGTCACCTTATCGGCCTTGGCGAGCAGGTCGGTGAAGTCGGAGACGATCACCGGGTCCTGCGCGGAGGCCTTCTTCTCGCTCCCGACATGCCCACCCTGGTCGGTGCTGGCATACCAGACGTCGTCCGCGAAGAACCACGTATCGACCGGCGCGTCACCGATGATCTCCATCGCGCCGCGCACAACGTCGACGTCGATCATGTGGTGCTCGATCACGGTGCCGTCGCGCTTGAACACGATCCCGCCGTTGAACGCACCCATCGGCTCGTCGATGCCGAGCAGGTCCGCGATCGGCATCATCCCCGACCGCGGCCGCGCGCTGATGATCGTGAAGCCAAGACCCGCCGCCTTCAGGCGCTTGACCGCATCGACAGTCGCGGGCGTCACCTTCTTCTCCTTGTCGACGAGCGTGCCGTCGACATCGGAGACCAGCAACTTGATACCTGAACTCACTGGGGCATCTCGACATGACCGCCAAAGCCATAGCGCATCGCCGACAACAGCTTGTCGCCGAACGTGTGGTCCACCCGGCTGCGATAGCGCGCATACAGCGCCGCGCTCAGCACGTTGGCCGGCACCTTCTCCTCCATCGCCGCATCGATCGTCCACTGGCCTTCGCCCGAGTCCGCGACGCTGCCGCTGAACCCTTCGAGCGTGCCGTCCTTCGCCAGCGCGATCGCCGACAGGTCGAGCAGCCACGACGAGATCACGCTGCCGCGACGCCACACTTCGGCGACGTCGGTCAGGTTGATGTCGAAGCGCTCGTCCTCGACGACATGCTCGCCGGACTTGCCCTTGAGGATGTCGAAGCCCTCGGCATAGGCCTGCATCAGGCCGTATTCGATGCCGTTATGGACCATCTTGACGAAGTGGCCGGCGCCCGAGGGACCCGCGTGGATATAGCCCTTCTCGGCACGCGGATCGGCCTGGCCCTGGATGCGGCCCGGCGTGCGGACGATCGTTCCCATGCCCGGCGCCAACGTCTCGAAGATCGGATCGAGCAGGTCGACCGTTTCCTTATCGCCGCCGATCATCATGCAATAGCCGCGCTCGAGACCCCACACGCCACCGGACGTGCCGACGTCGACATAGTGGATGCCCTTCTCGGCCAGTTCCTTCGCGCGGCGTACGTCGTCCTTGTAGAAGCTGTTGCCGCCGTCGATGATGATATCGCCCGAATTCGACTTCGCGGCGATCGCCTGGACGGTGCTCTCGGTCGGCTCACCCGCCGGGACCATCACCCACCAGATCGCCGGGGTGTCGAGCTTTGCGTGCATGTCGTCGAGCGAATCCGCCCCGATCGCGCCGTCTGCGGCCAGCTTCTTGACGGCTTCGGCATCGCGGTCGAACGCGACGACTTCGTGGCCGTTCTTCATCAACCGGCGCGCGATGTTGCCGCCCATCCGGCCGAGGCCGATCAGTCCGATCTTCATAGATAATTCCTTACTTACCCCCTCCCCCTCCGGGGAGAGGGTTGGGGTGAGGGGTAGTTGGCGAGGACAGCGCCCGCGGCGCCCCTCACCCCGGCCCTCTCCCCGAAGGGGAGAGGGTGCAGAAAGACTTACGCCGTTGCGGGCTGCTTCTTGGCGATCGAGCCGAGCAGGTCGTCGAACGCCTTCACGAACGACGCAACGCCCTCCTCGACCAGCTTGCCGGTCACGCCGTTGAGGTCGAGACCCAGACGCTCGGCTTCGGCGAGCGTATGCTTCGCGCCCTCGACATCCTGCGTGATCGTCTCCGCCGCAGTGCCGTGGTCGCGGAACGCGTCCATCGTCTTCGGCGGCATCGTGTTGACGGTGTCCTTGCCGATCAGCGTGTCGATATACAGCGTGTCGGGATAGCTCGGATCCTTCACACCGGTCGACGCCCACAGCAGCCGCTGCGGCTGCGCACCCTTGGCGGCGAGCGCCTGCCAGCGATCCGACTTCAGGAAGTCGAGATACCATTGATACGCCATCTTCGCGTTGGCGATCGCGACCTTGCCGCGGACCGCCCTCAGCGCCTCGGCCTCGGCATCGCCCTTCTCCAGACGCGCATCGATCTCCTTGTCGATCGACGAATCGATCCGGCTCACGAAGAAGCTGGCGACGCTGGCGATCTTGTCGATCGGCTGCCCCTGCTTGACGCGCTCTTCGAGCCCTGCGGCATACGCCTCGGCAACGCGAATGTACGCGTCGAGCGCGAACAGCAGCGTGACGTTGACGTTGATCCCGCTCGCGATCGTCGACGAGATCGCCGGGCCGCCCGCGAGCGTCCCCGGGATCTTGATCATCAGGTTCGGTCGATCAACCGCCGCCCACAGCTTCTTGGCCTCGGCGATCGTCGCGTCGGTATCGTCCGAGATGTACGGCGACACCTCCAGGCTGACATAGCCGTCCTTCGCGTCGAGCTTGTCGTACACCGGCTTCAACGTCTCCGCCGCAGCCTTGATGTCCTGGATCGCAAGATGCTCGTAACGGTCGATCGTCGCCGCGCCGGGGTTCTCCTCGTCGTACTTCGCGAGCGTCGAGTCATAGGCGTCGCCGTGACCCATCGCCTTTTCGAAGATCGACGGGTTCGACGTGACGCCGGTGAGGCCGTCCTCGTCGACCAGCTTCTGGAGACCACCGGCCTCCAGGAACTTCCGGTCGACGAAATCGAGCCATACCGCCTGGCCGAAGCCTTCGAGATCGTTGAGCGCACCCATCACTTGGTCTCCATCACTTGGCGGGCGACCTTGACGACATTGTCGACGGTGAACCCAAACTTGTCCTGCAACTTGGCGAGCGGTGCCGAAGCCCCGAAGGTCGACATCGTCACGGTCGCGCCGTCGAGCCCGACATAACGGTCCCAACCGATCGACCCAGCCATCTCGACCGCAACGCGCGCTCTCACTTCACGGGGCAACACGCTTTCCTTGTACGCGGCGTCCTGCAACTCGTAACGATACCAGCTCGGCATCGACACGACCCGGCTCTTGACGCCGTCCGCCGTCAGCTTCTCGTGCGCGTCGACCGCGAGCGACACTTCGCTGCCGCTCGCGATCAGGATCACGTCGGGCGTGCCGTCACTGTCGGCCAGCACGTAGCCGCCCTTTTCGAGCCCGTCGGCGCTCGCATACTTCGTCCGGTCGAGCGTCGGCAGCGCCTGGCGCGACATGATCAATGCAGCCGGCGTGCTGGCGTCCTTGAGGACCGCCTTCCAGGCCGCGACGACCTCGTTCGCGTCGCTCGGACGGATCGTGTCGAGGCCGGGGATCGCGCGCAGCGTCGCGAGATGCTCGATCGGCTGGTGCGTCGGGCCGTCCTCGCCAACCCCGATCGAGTCGTGCGTGAACACCCAGATCGCGCCGACTTCCATGATCGCCGACAGGCGCACCGGCGCGCGCATGTAATCGACGAACACCAGGAAGGTGGAGCCGTAGGAGCGCAGGTGCGACAGCGCCATGCCGTTGACGATCGCGCCCATGCCATGTTCGCGAATGCCGAAATGGAAGTTCCGGCCGGCGTAGTTGTCGCCCTCGAACGACGGCTGGCCCTTGATGTCGGTCTTGGTCGACGGCGCGAGGTCGGCGGACCCGCCGATCAGCCACGGCACCTTCGCCGCGATCGCATTGAGCACCTTGCCGCCGGAGTCGCGGCTGGCAACACCCTTGGCATCCGCCTCGAAGGTCGGGATGTCGGCATCCCAGCCCTCGGGCAGCTCGTCCTTGAGCAACAGGTCCAGCTCGGCGGACAGCTCGGGATAGGCAGTACGATACTTGTCGGTCAGCGCGACCCACTCGTCGCGCAGCTTGGCGCCACGCTCGGCGATCGCACCGTTGAAATGCTCGATCACGCCGTCGGGCACGTAGAACGACTTGTCCTCGGGCCAGCCGTAAGCCTGCTTGGTGAGGCGGATATTCTCTTCGCCGAGCGGCTCGCCGTGGGCCTTCTCGCTGCCCGCCTTGGGGCTGCCGTAACCGATCACCGAATGCACGACGATGAAGGTCGGCTTGTCGGTGGTCGCCTTGAACGTCTCGATCGCGCGGGTCAGTGCGGCGGTGTCGTTGGCGTCGTCGACGTGGATGACGTTCCAGCCATACGCATCGAAGCGCAGGCCAACATCCTCGTCGAACGCGAGATCGGTCGCGCCCTCGATCGAGATGTGGTTGCTGTCATAAATCCAGCAGAGGTTGCTGAGCTTGAGGTGACCGGCGAGGCTCGCGGCCTCGGCCGAGACGCCCTCCATCATGTCGCCGTCGCCGCACAGCGTGTAGACGTCATGGTCGAACAGCGTGAAGCCATCCTTGTTGTAGCGCGCCGCAAGCCAGCGCTCGGCGATCGCCATGCCGACCGAGTTGCCGCAGCCCTGGCCGAGCGGACCCGTGGTGGTCTCGACGCCGGTGGTGTGGCGATATTCGGGGTGGCCGGGGGTCTTCGACGACAGCTGACGGAACTGCTTGATGTCCTCGAGGCTGACCGCCTCCTTGCCGCTCTTCTCGCCATCCGCGCCGATCTCTTCGATCTTGGCGAGGTGGATCAGCGAATAGAGCAGCATCGACGCATGGCCGACCGACAGCACGAAGCGGTCGCGGTTGGGCCAGTCGGCATGCTTGGGATCGTAGCGCAGGAACTTCGACCAGAGCGTGTAGCCGACCGGTGCCAGCGCCATCGGCGTGCCGGGATGGCCCGAATTGGCCTTCTGCACCGCGTCCATCGACAGCGTGCGGATGGTATCGATCGCGAGACGCTCGGGGGAGCCGTCCTCGTGCAGATTGGGGTCCGCCTTGGGGGCGGCGGTTGCGGTATCGGTCATGGAAAAGCCTCGCTCTAGACTGTGACCGAACGCCGCGCATCCGATCTGGTTGCCAAGATAGGGAGCCTTTAGGCGGATGCACCCGTCCGTTCCAGTCGCGTAACGACGCCGTTCGTTGCAATATACGCCGCGTCGACCTCGTCGAGGAACAGCCCGTGACCGAGAATGCCGGGGATTGCGGAGAGGGCGGTGGCGGTTGCGTGGGGGTCTTCGAGGGTTGGAAAATGGCAGTCGACGACGAGATTGCCTTGATCCGTCCGGTAGTTGTCGCGGATGACGGGGGCGGCACCCATGTCGGTCAGCACGCGCATGACATAGCCGATGGCGAACGGCAGCACCTCGACCGGCAGCTTCGCCGCGCCGATCCGCTTCACCCGCTTGGAGCCATCCGCGATCACGACCATCCGTGCCGAGCTTGCGGCGACGATCTTCTCCCGGAGCATTGCCCCGCCGGCGCCCTTGATCGCGAAGCACCGCGAGTCGATCTCGTCCGCGCCGTCGATCGTGAGGTCGACATGGGCGATGGTGGCGAAGTGGAGGACTTCGATGCCGACCTCGCGCGCGATTTTGCCGGACGCTTCGGAGGTGACGACCGCGCGGATCGCCAAGCCCTCCGCGACACGCTCGCCCAGCGCCCGGATCGCGAACGCCGCAGTCGAGCCGGTGCCAAGTCCGACGAGCATCCCGGCCTGAACTTCTTGCACGGCAGCGACTGCCGCCGCCTTCTTGTCGTCATCGATCATCGCAATCGCCCCGAAAACATCCGTCCGTCATCCTGACGAACGTCAGGACCCAGAGCCACAAACGATCCCCTCACGGCTCTGGGTCCTGACGTTCGTCAGGATGACGGAGGGCGCGAAATCGGTCCAAACCTACCACCACCCCGGCGGAGGCCGGGGCCCAATTGGGGGACGTCTCTAACGAAGCGCAGTCCCTCGTTACTGCGACCTTTCCAATTGGGCCCCGGCCTTCGCCGGGGTGGTGTCTGTGAGTGATGAGGGTGGTGAACGTGATTGAGGACGGATGCCCCTTCCTTGTTCTCCCGCGAAGGCGGGAGTCCAGTCTGGGTCCCCGCCTTCGCGGGGAAACAACCTTGTGCAGCTTGCCGGACGCCCCCGGCAATACCCCCAACCAGTCAAACAGGTTACTCTTTCTACCCTATTTCGCACACCCGCTTTTCAACTGACATACTTCTGGTACATCCTCGTGGTTTAGCCAAACCAACACCTGCCCCACCGATCGCGAGCGGATACCAAACTTGATAGCCACACGATTTTCGACGCGGCAGCGCGCCATCCTGCTCGTACCCGCGCTGGCGCTCGCTGCCTGTTCGGGCGGCGGCGAAAAGGCGCAAGGCAAGGGCAAGGGCGGCCAGCCCGGCCAGGGCACGCCCACCGTCGGCTATGTCGTCGTCCAGCCGACCAGCGTCGCGATGACCACCGAGCTCAGCGGCCGCACCACCGCATTCGAAAGCTCGGACGTCCGGCCCCAGGTCACCGGCATCATCCGCCGCCGCTTCTTCACCGAGGGTACGCTCGTCAAGAAGGGCCAGCCGCTCTACGAGATCGACCCGCGCCTCTATCGCGCCGCCGCCAACGAAGCGCAGGCCAACCTCCAAAGCGCGCGCGCCAACCAGCAGGCGCAGAATATTCTCGCCCAGCGCTACAAGCCGCTCGCCGAGATGGAGGCGATCAGCAAGCAGGATTACACCAACGCGCTCGCCACCTCGCGCCAGGCCACCGCCTCGGTCGCGCAGACCCGCGCCGCGCTCGAAACCGCGCAGATCAACCTCAAGTTCACGACCGTCCCCGCGCCGATCACCGGGCGTATCGGCCGTTCGCTGTTCACGGTCGGCGCGCTCGTGTCCGCCACGCAGACCGATCCGCTCGCGCAGATCCAGCGACTCGATCCGATGTTCGTCGATATCCAGCAATCCTCCGGCGACCTGCTCGCGCTGAGGCGCTCGCTCGGCCGGAACGGCATCGTCGCGACCCGCGCCGAAGTCCGCCTCACGCTCGAGGACGGCAGCGAATATGGCGCGACCGGCTCGGTCGAGTTCGCCGAAGCGCTGGTCAACACCGAAACCGGCACCGTGACGCTGCGCGCGCGCTTCCCCAATCCGCAGGGGCTGCTGCTGCCCGGCATGTTCGTCCAGGCCAAGTTCGCGCAGGCGATCAACCAGCGCGCGTTCCTCGTGCCGCAGGCGGGCGTGTCGCGCGACGCGAAGGGCAATGCGACGGTCTATGTCGTCGATGCGAACAACAAGGCGGTGCAGAAGAACATCAGGGCGGACCGCACACAGGGCGCGTTCTGGGTGGTGACCGGCGGGCTCAACCCCGGCGACCGGATCATTACCCAGGGGCTGTCGAAGATCGCCCCGAACCAGGGCGTGAAGCCGGTCCCTGAAACCGCCGCGCAAAAGATCGAAGCGCCCAAGGGTGACACCTCAGGCGGCCAATCCAGCCAGAAAAAGGCCGGCTAAGCCCTTATGTTGTCCCGTGTCTTCATCGATCGCCCGATCTTCGCCTGGGTGCTCGCGATCATCGTGATGCTTGGCGGCATCGGTGCGATCATGGCGCTGCCGATCGCGCAATATCCCGACGTCGCGCCACCGCAGGTCTCGATCCGCGCCAGCTTCCCCGGCGCCAACGCCCAGACGATCCAGAACAGCGTCACGCAGGTCGTCGAGCAATCGCTGACCGGCATCGACGGCCTGATCTATTTCAGCTCGTCCTCGTCGTCGCGCGGCTCGGTGACGATCACCGTGACGTTCGAAAAGGGCACCGATCCCGACATCGCGCAGGTCCAGGTCCAGAACCAGGTCCAGCAGACGCTGTCGCGCCTCCCCACCCAGGTCCAGCAACAGGGCCTCGTGGTGCGGAAATCGAACCCGGACAACCTCCTGATCGTCGGCGTCTATGACGAGACCGACAAGCTGACCAACCAGGACGTCTCCGACTATCTCGTCTCGAACCTCCAGGATCCGCTCGGCCGCATTCCCGGCATCGGCGACAGCAACGTGTTCGGCGCGCAATATGCGATGCGGATCTGGCTGAATCCGAACAAGCTCGCGAGCTTCCAGCTGATCCCGAGCGACGTGACGACCGCGATCCAGGCGCAGAACACCGAAGTCGCCGCCGGCGAACTCGGCGGGCAACCCCAGCCTGACACGCAGATGCTGAACGCGACCGTCACCGCGCAGTCGCGTCTCCAGACGCCCGAGCAGTTCGCCAACATCATCCTGAAGACCACCAACGACGGCGCCACCGTGAAGCTGCGCGATGTCGCCCGGATCGAGCTGGGGGCCGAGAACTACAACGCGCGCAGCCGCATCAACGCGCATCCCGGTGCCGGCATCGCGGTGCTGCTCGCGCCGGGCGCCGACGCGCTCAAGACCGCCGAGCTGGTCAAGGCCTATGTCGCCGACGCGTCGAAGCGCTTCCCGCCCGGCCTGAAATACGCCTATGCCAACGACACGACGAACTTCATCAAGCTGTCGATCGACGAGGTCGTCGAGACGCTGATCGAGGCGGTCATCCTCGTCGTCATCGTGATGTTCGTGTTCCTGCAAAGCTGGCGTGCGACGCTGATCCCGACGATCGCGGTGCCCGTCGTGCTGCTCGGCACGTTCGGCATCTTCTATCTCGCCGGATTCTCGATCAACACATTGACGCTGTTCGGGCTCGTGCTCGCGATCGGGCTTCTCGTGGACGATGCGATCGTCGTCGTCGAGAATGTCGAGCGCCTGATGGAAGAGAATCCCGAGATGACGCCTCGGGAGGCGACGATCGAATCGATGAACGAGATCACCGTCGCACTGGTCGCGATCGCGCTCGTGCTGTCGGCGGTGTTCCTGCCGATGGCGTTCTTCGGCGGCTCGACCGGCGTGATCTACCGCCAGTTCTCGCTGACGATGGTGTCGGCGATGGTGCTGTCGGTGCTGGTCGCGCTGATCCTCTCGCCTGCGCTCACCGCGACTCTGCTCAAGCAGAAGAAGAAGGACGCGGAGGGCAACCACGAGAAGAGCTGGGGCGAACGCAAATTCCCGAAGGTGTCGCATTTCTTCACGCGCGCCGGCGACACGTTCAATTCGACCTTCGAGAAGGGTACGCAGAAATTCACCCGCGGCGTGCAGTCGGTGATCGACCGCAAATGGCTGTTCCTGCTGATCTACGCGGGGACCGTGGCCTTGCTGGCCGTGCTGTTCCTGCGCCTGCCGACGGGCTTCCTGCCGACCGAGGACCAGGGCACCGGGATCGTTCAGTTCCAGCTTCCCGCCGGCGCCACGCAAGGCCGCACCTTCGCGCTGCAGAAGCAGATCGAACAATATTACCTGACCAACGAGAAGGCGAACGTCGGGACGATGTTCACCGTCAGCGGTGGCGGCGGCGGCGGCGCGAGCGGCCAGAACACCGGCCAGGGCTTCATCTCGTTCGCGCCCTGGGACGAGCGCAAGGGCAAGGAAAACACCGCCGATGCGATCACCGGGCGCGCCTCGCAGGCATTTGCCGGCTTCCGCGACGCGCAGGTCTATTCGCTGGTGCCGCCCGCGATCCGCGGCCTCGGTTCGTCCAACGGCTTCACCATGGAGCTGCAGAATAGCGGCAGCCTTACGCAGACCGAATTCAACGCCGCGCGCGACAAGCTGCTCGCGCTCGCCCGCGCCGATCCGTCGCTGACCGCGATCCGGCTCACCGAACTGCCCGACGTCGCGACGCTGCGCGTCGATGCGGATCAGCAGAAGCTGTCGGCGCTCGGGCTTACGCAGGCGAACGTGAACTCGACGCTGTCGACCGCCTGGGGCGGGCAATATGTGAACGACTTCATCGACCGCGGCCGCGTGAAGCGCGTCTATGTCCAGGGCGACGCGCAGTTCCGCGCGCAGCCGTCCGATCTCAGCCAGTGGTTCGTGCGCGGTTCGAACGGCCAGATGGCGCCGTTCTCGTCCTTCGCCAAGACCAGCTGGGGCCAGGCGCCGACGACGCTGTCGCGCTTCAACGGCATCTCCTCCTACGAGATCCAAGGGGCTGGTGCGCCGGGCGTCAGCTCGGGCGACGCGATGACCAGGATTGCCGAGCTCGCCGGCCAGATCCCAGGCACCTCGATCGCGTGGGCGGGGCTGTCGTATCAGGAACGCCTGTCCTCGGGGCAGGCGCCGATCCTCTACGGCCTGTCGCTGCTCGTCGTCTTCCTGTGTCTCGCCGCGCTGTATGAGAGTTGGACGATCCCGATCGCGGTGCTGCTCGTCATCCCGCTCGGCCTCGTCGGCGCGATCCTCGCGGTGACGCTGCGCGGGCTCATCAACGACGTGTATCTCCAGATCGGCCTGCTGACCACGATGGGTCTGGCCGCCAAGAACGCGATCCTGATGATCGAATTCGCCGAGCAGGAGGAGAAGAAGGGCAAACGCGTCATCGAGGCGGCGATGTCCGCGGCCAAGATCCGTCTTCGCCCGATCCTGATGACCTCGTTCGCGTTCATCCTCGGCGTGTTGCCGCTGGCGCTGTCAACCGGCGCGGGCGCGAACAGCCGCATCGCGATCGGCACGGCGGTGGTCGGCGGCATGCTGACCGCGACGATCCTCGCGATCTTCTACATCCCCTTGTTCTTCGTCCTCGTCCGCCGCGGCGCGCGCGACGGCATCGCCAAGCTGCGCGGTCGCCCGACCGGTCATCAGGGTGGCGAGCATGACGGAAACGACGGCGATCACAATGAACCGTTGGGCCCGCCCGAACCACAGGGCCCCCACCGGCCGGAGCCCGCATGATGCGCTCGCTAGTCCTGATCCTCGCCGCGTCGACCGCGCTCGCCGGTTGCTCGCTCGCGCCCAAATACGCGCGGACGGAGCTTCCCGTGCCGCCGTCACTCCCGGTCGGCGATGCGTATCTGCGCCAGTCCGAGGCGACGCTGCCCGCGATCACCTACCGCGACGTGTTCCGCGACCCGCGGCTGCAGCAGATCATCGTCCAGGCACTGGCGAACAACCGCGACCTCCGCGTCGCAGCGGCCAACATCGCCGCGACCCGCGCGCAATACCGCATCCAGCGTGCCGACCTGTTGCCGCAGATCGATGCGAGCGGCCGCTACACCTATTCGGGTGGCGGCAATGGCACGCGCAATACCGTCACAAGTGGCACGGGTGGCAACACCGGCACGGGTACCGGCGGAACCGGTACGGGCACCGGTGGGACGGGCACCGGCACGGGTGGCGTCGGAACGGGCACCGGCTCGACCGGATCGGTGGTCAGTTCGTCCAGCTCGAACAGTGCCTTCTCGGTCGATCTCGGCACCACCGCGTTCGAACTCGATCTCTTCGGCCGCATCCGCTCGCTGACCGGCGCCGCACTCGATCGCTATTTCTCGACCGAGGCCGCCGCTCGCGCGACCCGCCTGACGCTGGTCGGCGACATAGCCGACGCCTGGCTCACCTATGCCTCCGACCGCAGCCTGCTCAAGATCGCACAGGATACCGTCGCCAGTTCGCAGCGCAGCGTAACGTTGACCAACGCGCGGCTGCGCGGCGGCGTCGCCCCGCGCACCGATCTCCGCCAGGCGCAGCAGATCCTATTCACCGCGCAATCCGACCTCGCGCAGCAACGCACCGCGCTCGCGCAGGACGTCAACGCGCTGCAACTGCTCGTCGGTGCGCCGGTCGATGCCACGCTCCTGCCCGAGTCAATCGAGCAGGCGCTGCCGACCGTCGCCACGCTGCCGGCAGGGCTCGACAGCAGCATCCTCCTGCGGCGTCCGGACGTCGTGCAATCCGAGTATGAACTGCGCGCCACCAACGCCGAGATCGGCGCGGCACGTGCGGAACTGTTCCCGCGGATCTCGCTGACCGGAATCCTCGGGTTCGCGAGCACGTCGCTGACCTCGCTGTTCAGCGGCGGCGCGTTCAACTATTCGGTCGCGCCCTCGGTTAGCTACCCGATCTTCCGCGCCGGTGCCGGGATCGCCGGGGTCGCCTATTCGAAGGCGCAACGCGACGCCGCGCTCGCCACTTACGAGAAGACGATCCAGACCGCGTTCCAGGAGACCGCCGACGCGCTCGCGCGCCAAGGTACGATCGCCGACCAGCTGAAGGCGAACCAGAACTTCTCGGCCGCGGCGCAGGACACGTACCGCCTCACCGACGCGCGCTACCGCGGCGGGATCGACACGTTCCTGAGTTCGCTCGATGCGCAACGCTCGCTCTACACCGCGCAACGCAATCTGGTCGCCACGCAGCTGGTCGGCGCGAGCAACCGCGTGACGTTATACCGCGTGCTGGGCGGGGACTCGACGCTAGAAGCGACTGCAAACGGGCCGCAACCGGTGACGCAGAGCGGCGCGCCGCGCGCGGAGACGGACTGAGGCAGCGGGGGGCATCGCTCCACCGCCAGGCACTCGCTCCCTTGTTCTCCCGCGAAGGCGGGAGCCCAGTCTGGGTCCCCGCCTTCGCGGGGAAACAGGGTTTGGACGTATTGCGGCTTCGGTCTCAACTAAGACATCCACCCCGGCGGAGGCTGGGGCCTAAGTGGAAAGGTCGTAGTAACAAAGCGCTACCCGTAGTCACGCACCGCTCCCAACTGGACCCCGGCCTTCGCCGGGGTGGAGCCTCAGCCGGGTCCGCGCTCGGTATTGGCAGCCAGCACTCCTTTCGCCCGCCTCTGCGCCTCGACCCGTACCTCCCGCCACTGCGCCAACTCAGCCTCCGCATCCGCAAGCGCCCGGTGATCCGGCACGCGCCCGTTCCGCCGCTGCGACACTTCGCCGACCACCTCCCGCGCCAGCGCCTCCCGCACCGCCGCCGGCTCCACACCCGCGAGGCACGCCCGCGCCGCCTCCAATTGCGCCGCGTCTGTGTCGCGCAGCCGAAGCACCCGCTTCGGCTGCCCGCCCGCGCGCAACAGCGTGCTCAGCCATTTCCCATCCCAGGACGGCGCGCTGGCCAGCAGGTCATGCCCCGCCAGCACCTCGACCATTCGCGCGGCAACGAGCCGGTGGTCCTCGCCCTCTTCCTCCAACACCCGCCGCTCGATCCCGTGGATCGCCTGCGCTGCCGCGTCCCAGTCGGTCCACTCGGGCGCAGGCTTGATCAGATGGCTCTCCGACGCACCATCCTCGAACACCCACGCCACCTCGATCGGATAACTCTTCTTACCCAGCGACGACGCTTCAAAATCGAGGAAGGCGAGCATGCCGCTCAGCCGGTCGGGCTGGCGGCGTGAACGAGCTTGGGTTCCTTGATCGGCGACAGGGTCTGCTCCTGCTCCGCCGAAATTCGCCGCGAGCGCACGAACGGCGGCAGCGTCACCGGCCCGCGCGTCTTCAGCGCCTCCAGCACGCCCTCGATCACACGCAGATCGGCCAGTCCCTCCTCCGCATCGGGCTCGGGGTCGCGATCCTCGAGGATGCAGTCGGAGAAATAGCGCATCTCGCCGCCGAACTGGTCGGTCGGCTTGAAGCTCTCATGGCTCTTCTTCTCGCCGATCGTCACACGCTGCTCCATCGCGTCGCCGAAGCCGTAGGCCGGGTCCATGTGGATGCTGCCCTCGGTGCCCGAAATCGTCAGGCTGTCGACGTTGTTGGCCGCATAGGAAACGGTGAACTGCGCAAGCCGGTTGCCGGGAAACCGCAACGTCACTGCGAACGTGTCGTCGAGGTCGCCAAGCCCCAATTCGGGATGCCGCGTCGCAACGGCCGAAACCACTTCGGTCGGCTCCGCCCCGAACAGATATCGGGTCGCGTTGATCGGGTACGGCGCCATGTCGAACAGCGGCCCGGCCTGCACGCCGTTCTTCACGCGGTGATTGGCCGGATCGACCTTCTGCGTGAAGCAAGAGGTGAACGCGATCAGCTCGCCGAGTTCACCAGCCCGGATGCGCCGGATCGCATCGAGCGTCGACGGCTCGAAATGCAGCCGGTACGCGGTCATCAGCTTGGCCGACGATGCGCGCTCGGCATCGCGGATCGCCTCGGCCTTCTCGACCGAAATCTCGAGCGGCTTCTCGGACAGCACGTGGATGCCCGCCTTCAGCGCGGGGATCGCGAACTCGGCGTGCCGCCAGTTCGGCGTTCCGAGATAGACCGCATCGATCAACCCTGAAGCAAGAAGCTCGTCGAACTGGTCGTAGCGATAGGTCGCCTCGACGCCATAGTCTTTACCCAGCGCCCGAGCCTTGACCGGATCGTCGGTGACCAGCGCGGTGATCTCGGAATTGCCGGTATGCGCGACGCCGGGCATCATCGATGCCTGCGAGATGTCGCCGAGTCCGACGATCGCGTAGCGGACCTTCTTCTTGCCCAGTCCGAGGGCGGAGGTGATGTTGGAAACGACGCTCATGGGGAATGCCTCGCAAAAGGGGTTCGGACCCTCAACGCGACAGCACGCATAGCTATCCCCAGAACTGAACTTCCCGTTTACGCTTAAAAAACCACTTCGGGTCGATTGGTGGACGACCGGGCATCACGACCGCGTTCGCTCCAGCCCTGGAGCCGGCGTCGCCGCACATGCCCGGATCGTCTCGAATCCGCAGGATACCCCCGATGTACGCGCCGCTTCCCACCGCCGATCGCCGTGCGCACAGCCGCCCGCACGGCCTTGCCCTGCGCGGTCTGTTCGGGCTGAGCGAGGACGACCGCGATCAGGTTACCGATCTGTTCGTGCTGAAGCTCGCCCAGGTCGCCGCGGTCTGGCCGTTCACGCTGGCGATCCAGGGCATCGCCTGCGCGTTGCTGATCGGCCTGGCCGCATTCGGCGCAGATAATGCTCAGGTCGATACGCAGGTCAGCCTCATCGGGATCGCCGCGCAGTCCGCGATCCTCCTGGCGGCCTCGCTATCGATCTTCGCGACCGTCCGCCTGCCGGCGCTCGTCACGCTCGCGCCGTACAAGCGCAACCGGATCGTGACGCTCTGCGCCGCGGCGATGGCGGCGATGCTGACCGCGCTGCTATGGGTCATCACATCGGCGCCCGATGGCCCGATCCGGTTCACCGACGCGGTCGCGGTCGCGGGGACGATCGGCATCACCGCGGTCAGCCTCCACCCGGTCCGCGCCGCGTCGCTCGGTTTCGGCGGCGGGCTGGTGCTGACGCTGGCGGTCCTCGCCGGGCCCGGCATCCCGGTGGCGATCGCCTTGCTGTTCCTCGGCTGCCTGATCGCGGCAACGCTGCGCCTCGCGCGGATCGACCACGCGCGCGAGCTCGAACGCGCGGCGGCCTCGAACGCAGGCTGCGTCGCGGTCAAGATGATCGCGGAGTTCGAACAGTACGGCGCCGGCTGGTTCTGGGAAGCTGACCGCCAGGGCCGCGTGACCTATCTTTCGGCAAAGGTCGCGCGCGATCTCGTCCCCTCCGGCAGCGCGATCGGCCAGTCGCTCACCGACCTGTTCCAGATGGACAGCGACACGCCGGGCACCGAGCGCACGCTGGCCTTCCACATCTCGTCGCGGACCTCGTTCTCGGACTATTCGGTCTGCGCGGCGGAGTCGGACAGCGACCGCTGGTGGTCGATCTCGGGCCGCCCGGTTGTCGACGACCTCGGCCGGTTCCAGGGGTTCATCGGCTCGGGCAGCGATCTGACCGAACAGCGCAAGTCTGAGGCGGAGATCACCCGGCTGGCGCTGTTCGACGGCCTCACCGGGCTCGCCAACCGCCAGCGGATGCGGATCTCGCTCGAAAAGACGCTCGCGCAGAACACCGGGCCGTACCGCGCGACCTCGCTGTTCCTGATGGACCTCGACCGGTTCAAGGCGGTCAACGATACGCTGGGTCACCAGGCCGGCGACGCGCTGCTGCAGCAGGTCGCGCAACGGCTGCAGCGCGGGGTCGGCGGCACCGGGTTGGTCGGGCGGCTCGGCGGCGACGAGTTCAAGGTCGTGCTGCCCGGCATCGACAATCGCGACACGCTCGCCGATCTCGCGCGCGACCTGATCGCGTCGCTGTCGCAGCCTTATTTCATCAGCGGCACCGCGGTCACGATCGGCTGTTCGATCGGCATCGCCATCGCGCCCGACGACGGCGAGGATTCCGAGACGCTGGTCCGCAACGCCGATCTCGCGCTGTACGCCGCCAAGGGCGACGGCCGCGGCGTCCACCGGTTCTTCGCGGACGAGATGCTGGCAGGCGCGCGGACGCGCAAGCTGCTCGAGGACGACCTGCGCGTCGCCGTGTCGGAAGGCGCGTTCCATCTCTGCTATCAGCCGGTCGTCAGCACGGACTCGGTCCGGATCGTCGGCTACGAGGCGCTGATCCGCTGGAACCATCCGACGCGAGGGCTGGTCTCGCCCGCCGACTTCATACCGGTCGCCGAGGAATGCGGGCTGATCGAGGCGATCGGCGAATGGGTCCTGCGTACCGCGTGCAGCGAGGCAGTGCGCTGGCCCGACACGATCCGCGTTGCCGTCAACGTCTCGCCGATCCAGTTCGCCAACCCGGTCCTCCCCGCACTCGTCACCAGCGCGCTCGCCCAGTCGGGGATCGCCGCCGGCCGGCTCGAACTGGAGATCACCGAGGGCGTGTTCCTCGACGAGACGCGCTCGTCCGAACAGATGTTCAAGGCGCTCAAGGGCGTCGGCGTCCGGCTCGCGCTCGACGATTTCGGCACCGGCTATTCGTCGCTCGGCTATCTGCGCAACGCACCGTTCGACAAGATCAAGATCGACCAGTCGTTCGTGAAGGGCGCCGCCGAACCCGGCAACCGCAACGCCGCGATCATCAAGGCGATCGTCACGCTCGCCGACACGCTCGGCATGGAGACGACCGCCGAGGGCGTCGAGGTGCAGGACGAGATCGATCTGTTGCGCGATCTCGGCTGCAGCCACATCCAGGGCTATGTCTATGGCCGTCCGGTCCGCGCGGAAGAGGCGCTGCGGCAATTGGGCGTCGAGAACGGTGCGGCGACCGCGAGCGGCTTCAAGGTCAGCCGCGCCCGCCGCCACAAGATGCTCCGCTCCGCCCGCATTCTGCTCGACGGCATCCACGGCGACGTCCGGATCCGCGACATCTCGACCTCGGGCGCGATGCTCGACGGCCTGAAGTTCGACGGCAATCCCGACGGCATCGAGATCCAGATCGAACTCCTCGAAAACCAGATGACCCCCGCCCGGGTCCGCTGGGCGCATGGCGGCAAGGCGGGGATCGAGTTCCACGAGGCGTTCAATCTGGAACGGTTGAACCCCGGCCAGGCAGCTCGCATCCGCCGGGTGGGGTGACGGAGTATTGAGGGTGAGTGGCGTGTCAGGTTAGCCTCTTTCCCGTCACCCCAGTTTCTCCCGTCACCCCAGCGAAAGCTGGGGTCTCGTGCGGCAAGCTCACGCGCGACAACCGAAAGACCCCAGCTTTCGCTGGGGTGACGAGCTATCTTACGTGAACGACTTGTCTTGGCCGACGGATCGGCGGCAGCGGACTGCGGTGAGCGCCGAGGTCGCAAACCCCACCAACCACCCCGGCGAAGGCCGGGGCCCAATTGGAAAGGTCGAGGTAAGCGCGCGCAGCATACGCCAATGCACCGCCCCCAATTGGGCCCCGGCCTCCGCCGGGGTGGTAGCCTCCGCTGGGGTGGTAGCTTCCGCCGGGGTGGTAGCTTCCGCCGGGGTGGTAGCTTCCGCCGGGGTGGTAGCTAGCCCGAAGTAGTACATAGGGACGCACTTACACCCCCGCTCGGAACCAACCGCCCCCCAATACCGTCTCTCCCCCATGCCCCAGCGCACTCGCATCAAGGCCCTGGCCTTCGACGTATTCGGCACCGTGGTCGATTGGCGCTCCGGCATAGCCCGCGGCGCCGGGCCCGTTCTTGCGCGGCTCGGTCGCAGCGACATCGATCCGCATGCCTTCGCCGACGGCTGGCGCAGACGCTATCAGCCCGCGCTGGAAGAAGTTCGCAGCGGACGGCGGCCGTTCGTGATCCTCGACACGCTCCACCGCGAGGCGCTCGAAGACCTGCTCCGCCACCATGCCATCGATCCCGCGACACTCGACGAAGACACGCTCGTCGACCTCATCCACGCCTGGCACCGCCTCGATCCCTGGCCGGACTCGGTCGACGGCCTCACCCGCCTCAAGACTCGCTACCCAATCGTCACGCTCAGCAACGGCAACATTGCGCTGATGCTCGACATGGCCCGCCGCGCACACCTACCCTGGGACGCGATCCTCGGCGCCGAAGTCAGCCGCATCTACAAGCCGCTTCCCGAATCCTACCTTGCCACCGCGCGCATGCTCGCGGTCGAGCCTGCCGAACTCTGCCTCGTCGCAGCCCACCACAGCGACCTCGCCGCCGCCCGCGCCGCCGGTTTGCAGACCGCCTATGTCGATCGCCCGCTGGAATATGGCGGCCGCCCCGCGCCGGATGCCGACGACGGGCAGGACTGGGAGTTCAGCGTCGACAGCCTGACCCGACTTGCCGACGAGCTGTGCCGATGACCCGCCGACCCGTGGCAGCCGTCGTTGTGCGAGCGGTGGATTATCGTGGGCCGAGCCGGTATCGACCCGATATCGGAGTATACTCCGGTCCGGTGTGCGACCCGGCAGGACTCTGAGATGACGACAGACGCGAAGACCCCGGCGGGACAACCGACCGCCGTAGCCGACTTTCTCACCGGTGGCGGCGAGATGGCGGCGATGATCCGCACGCATGACTGGGCGTCGTCGCCGCTCGGCCCGATCGAGCAATGGCCGCAATCGCTACGCTCGATCGTGTCGCTCATGCTCGCCTCGGAATTCGCGATGTGCGTCGCCTGGGGCCCCGAACTCGGCTTCCTCTACAACGATCATTACGCGCGGATCCTCTACGACAAGCATCCGGCCGCGCTCGGCGGTCGGCTCGATGTCATATGGTCGGAACTCTGGTCGGACATTGGCCCGCTGGTTGATCGCGCACTCGCCGGCAAGGCGTCGTTCTTCGAGAACCTGCCGCTGGTCACCAATCGCAAGGGCTATGACGAGCAGACCTGGTTCACCTTCTCCTATTCCCCCGTCCGCGATGAGAGCGGCGCGGTCGCCGGCATGTTCTGCTCGACCTACGAAAGCACCGAGCGGGTCCTGATCGAACGCGCACTTCGTGACGAGCGTGAGCGGATGGGCCAGATGTTCGCGCAGGCGCCGACCTTCATGGCGATGTTGCGCGGGCCCGAGCACCGCTTCGAACTCACCAATCCGGGCTATGACAAGCTGGTCGGCCACCGCCCCGTGCTCGGCCGCACCGTCGCCGAGGCCCTGCCCGATGCGGTCGAACAGGGTTTTCTCGAATTGCTCGACCATGTCTACGCGACCGGCGAGCCGTTCACCGCGTCCGGCATGCTCTATGCGGTACAGGCCGCACCGGGCGGCCCGGTCGACGATCGCTATCTCGATTTCGTCTACCAGCCGATCCGCGATGCGAACGGCGCGGTCGTCGGGATCTTCGTCGAGGGCGCCGACGTCACCGACCGCAAGATGCTGGAGCGCGACCTGCAGGCGCTCAACGCCGACCTCGAACAGCGCGTCCGCGATCGCACGCAGGAACTGGTCGAGGCGCAGGAGGCGCTGCGCCAGGCGCAGAAGATGGAGGCGGTCGGCCAGCTCACCGGCGGCATCGCGCACGATTTCAACAATCTGCTGCAAGGCATCACCGGCAGCCTCGAGATCGTCCAGCGCCGCGTCGCGCAAGGGCGCGTCGGCGAACTCGATCGCTTCATCACCGGCGCCACCACCGCCGCCAACCGCGCGGCCTCGCTCACCCACCGCCTGCTCGCCTTCTCGCGCCGCCAGCCGCTCGATCCGCGCCCGGTCAAGGCCAACCCGCTGGTCGCTTCGCTGGAGGATTTGCTCCGCCGTACGATCGGCGAACGGATAGAGTTCGAGATGGTGCTCGGCGCCGGCCTGTGGACGACGCTGTGCGATCCCAACCAGCTCGAAAATTCGCTGCTCAACCTCGTCATCAACGCGCGCGATGCGATGCCGCACGGTGGCAAGCTGACGATCGAGACGTGCAATGCGCATCTCGACGATCACTTCGCCGCCAGCCAGCGCGACGTGCGGCCCGGCCATTATGTCTGCGTCTGCGTGTCCGACACCGGCACCGGCATGTCCGCCGACACCATATCGAAGGCGTTCGAACCGTTCTTCACCACCAAGCCGATCGGCCAGGGCACCGGGCTGGGCCTGTCGATGATCTACGGCTTCGCGCGCCAGTCGGAGGGCTATGCGAAGATCTACAGCGAAGTCGGCCAGGGCACGACGGTCAAGCTGTACCTCCCCCGCCATTACGGCGAAGCGGAGCAGGACGAGCCGCTTCCCGGACTGACGCAGGACCACGTCACCGACGCGGGCGAGATCGTGCTGGTGGTCGAGGACGATGCCGTCGTCCGGTCGCTGATCGTCGAGGTGCTGGGCGAACTGGGGTATCAGGCGGTCGAGGCGCATGACGGCCCGACCGGCCTCGAACGGCTGCGGACGATGGAGCGGATCGACCTGCTCGTCACCGACATCGGCCTGCCGGGGTTGAACGGCCGCCAGGTCGCCGACGCCGGCCGCGCGATGCGTCCCGGGCTGCGCGTGCTGTTCATGACCGGCTACGCGGAAAACGCGGCGCTAGCGGCGGGCTTCCTGGAGCCGGGCATGTCGATGGTCACCAAGCCTTTCGCGATGGAGGCCCTCGCGACTCAGATCCGGACGATCATCGAGGGGTAGGAAGCCACCTCTCCCTCCGTCACCCCCGGCGAAGCCGTAGCTGGATGAAACGCCAACCAGATTTTCGATCCTCCCCCGCCAGGGGGAGGTGGCGCCTTTAGGCGACGGAGGGGGAGGACACGGAACGAAGGTGGCGCTTACCTCCCCCTCCGTCTGGCGAGTGCCAGCCACCTCCCCCTGGCGGGGGAGGATCGTTAGGGACTTACCCCATATCAAGCGCCCCGCCCTCGCTCACACTCGCTCACACTCGCTCACACTCGCTCACGACTGAAGCAACATTTGCCACTTCGACCACCGAAATAATTTTTCGTTCCCGCCCCGTTCCCTTGCACATCGCGAACCCCGCAGAAGTCCACGCGTCGCGAATCCTCGCTCGCCCAGCCCCGCGACGAACGCGACGAACCGAGCCCTCCACACACCCCGCACCCCCTTGCGTCTCTTCGCGCTTTGGCACAATCTCTTGGGGTTGCGTTCGGGGGCGGACCCAATCGCTGGTAGAACAACCCTCGCATAGCCATATGCGATATGACCGTAAGCGCGCCTTCCACCGCCGCGATGGTCACTTTTTGTTCTCCCGTTAGGGGCCGTCCGATGGTAGCATGGCGACATAACGCCGATTCGAACGAATACAGAACACTAGGAGCGGTTTCGATGGATTTCAGAGACAGCAGCCGGGATAGCGACATGACCACAGATACGATCGAACAGACCACTGCCACCATCGAAGCCGAGGCTCCGAAGGCGCCGCGCCAGGCGCAGGACAGCCATTCCGTGCGCGCGCAGATCTACCCGGTCGAGGTCGATCACAGCCGCGACGCGCTCCTCACCGAATTCGGCAAGGACACGCTCAAGGATCGCTACCTCCTGCCCGGCGAAAGCTACCAGGACCTGTTCGTCCGCGTCGCCTCCGCCTATGCCGATGACGCCGGTCACGCACAGCGCCTGTACGACGCGATCTCGAAGCTCTGGTTCATGCCCGCCACCCCCGTTCTCTCGAACGGCGGCACCGGTCGCGGCCTGCCGATCTCGTGCTACCTCAACTCGGTCCCCGACAGCCTCGGCGGCATCGTCGACACCTGGAACGAGAATGTCTGGCTCGCCTCGCGCGGCGGCGGCATCGGCACCTATTGGGGCAACGTCCGCGGCATCGGCGAGCCGGTCGGCCTCAACGGCAAGACCAGCGGCATCATCCCGTTCGTCCGCGTCATGGATTCGCTGACGCTCGCGATCAGCCAGGGCTCGCTGCGTCGCGGGTCGGCCGCGGTCTATCTCGACGTCTCGCACCCCGAGATCGAGGAATTCCTCGAAATCCGCAAACCCTCGGGCGATTTCAACCGCAAGGCGCTGAACCTCCACCACGGCGTGTTGATCACCGACGACTTCATGGAAGCCGTCCGCAACGGCGACGAATGGCACCTGCGTTCGCCGAAGGACCAGGCGATCCGCGCCACCGTCGACGCCCGCTCGCTGTTCCAGAAGCTCGTCGAGACCCGCCTCCAGACCGGCGAGCCGTACATCGTCTTCGCCGATCACGTGAACAAGGCGATGCCGAAGCATCACCGTGAGCTCGGCCTCAAGGTCTCGACCTCGAACCTCTGCTCGGAGATCACGCTCCCGACCGGCAAGGATCACCTCGGCAACGAGCGGACCGCGGTGTGCTGCCTGTCGTCGCTGAACCTCGAGACATGGGACCAGTGGAAGGACGAGAAGGGCCTGATCGAGGACGTCATGCGCTTCCTCGACAACGTGCTGCAGGATTACATCGACCGCCACGAACCCGGCATGGAACGCGCCGCCTACAGCGCGGGCCGCGAGCGCTCGGTCGGTCTCGGTGTGATGGGCTTCCACTCGTTCCTCCAGGCGCGCGGCATTCCGTTCGAAGGCGCGATGGCGAAGTCGTGGAACCTGCGCATGTTCAAGCACATCAGCAGCCAGGCCAACGAAGCCTCGATGCAACTCGCGATCGAGCGTGGCCCCTGCCCCGATGCCGCCGACGTCGGCGCGATGGAGCGCTTCAGCTGCAAGATGGCGGTCGCCCCGACCGCGTCGATCTCGATCATCTGCGGCGGGACATCGGCGTGCATCGAGCCGATCCCGGCGAACATCTACACGCACAAGACGCTGTCGGGCAGCTTCTCGATCAAGAACCCGTATCTCGAAAAGCTGCTCAGCGAGAAGTCAAAGAACAGCGACGCGGTCTGGAACTCGATCCTCGAGCAGGGCGGCTCGGTCCAGCATCTCGACTTCCTCTCGACCGAGGAAAAGGACTGCTACAAGACGAGCTTCGAGATCGACCAGCGCTGGCTGCTCGAACTCGCCGCGGATCGCACCCCGTACATCGACCAGGCGCAGTCGCTGAACCTGTTCATCCCGGCGGACGTCGAGAAATGGGACCTGCTCATGCTCCACTTCCGCGCGTGGGAGCTCGGCATCAAGTCGCTCTATTACCTCCGCTCGAAATCGGTCCAGCGCGCGGGCTTTGCCGGCGGGGTCGAGGCCGACAACACCATCGACCTGCGCCAGATCGACGTCGGGTCGAAGGATTACGATGAGTGCCTTGCCTGCCAGTAAGGCGCCCCGGCGCTCAAGCGTGACCCTGGCCCGTGAAACACGGACCGGGGGGCGCCTGACGCAAAAAACCCCGGCCCGCGCGAAGCGGACCGGGGTTCGGGCAGTCTCGACGGCGCGTACGACACGCGCCGCTAAGAGTTCAGGCCTCTTCTTCGAACGTCACCGCCACGTCGGCGTTGGCGGAAAGCCGGACCTTGCCGTCCTCGATATCCGCAACCAGCCCGAGCGAGATGAAGTGATGATGCCCTTCATGGCGGCCCTTGCCCTCGACGACCTGGGCGCCCGAGTCCTTCTTGGTCAGCTTGATGCGGTTGCCTTCGACCTTGTCGACGGTGCCGACATGGACGCCGTCCGCGCCGATGACTTCGGCATGTTCCTGGATCTGGGTTGCATCGACCATGGTCGTTCTCCTGTGGTGGGTTCCCCGATACGGGGCTCGGCATCTCAACGCATGTCATGCGAGATCGCCGCATGACATATGGTTCAGCTATCATGTTCGTGGTCGCGGGCGTGCTCGGAATCGTCGGCACCGCGATGCTACTCCGTCTGCGCAGCCCGAGCGTCACCGAGCAACAGACCTACGCGTTCCGCATGATCGGCATCATGCTCACCTCGGGCGCGATCGTCCTCGCCATGTCCGCCGCCGCGATGTGGCAATGGAGCACCGAGACATGAAACACGCGACCTGATCCCACCAGTTTCCCGATATAAAACCAATTCCCCGAAAGGCTTACCCCATGTCCCTCCTTCACGCCTCCAAGCAGTACAAGCCGTTCGAATACCCCTGGGCGTTCGAGTTCTGGAAGCGCCAGCAGCAGCTCCACTGGCTCCCCGAGGAAGTGCCCCTGGGCGAGGATTGCCGCGATTGGGCGCAGAAGCTCAGCGATCACGAGCGCAACCTGCTGACGCAGATCTTCCGCTTCTTCACGCAGGCCGATGTCGAGGTGCAGGATTGCTACCACGAGAAATACGGCCGCGTGTTCAAGCCGACCGAGATCAAGATGATGCTGACCTCGTTCAGCAACATGGAGACGGTCCACATCGCCGCCTACAGCCATCTGCTCGACACCATCGGCATGCCGGAGAGCGAGTACGGCGCCTTCCTCGAATATGCCGAGATGAAGGAAAAGCATGATTACATGCAGAAGTTCACCGTCGACAATGACGAGGACATCGCCCGCACACTCGCCATGTTCGGGGGCTTCACCGAGGGCGTCCAGCTGTTCGCCTCGTTCGCGATGCTGATGAACTTCCCGCGCTTCAACAAGATGAAGGGCATGGGCCAGATCGTCACCTGGTCGATCCGCGACGAGTCCTTGCACTGCGAGGGCATCATCAAGATGTTCCACACCTTCTGTCAGGAGCGCCAGTGCCTGACCAAGGCGGTCAAGGACGACATCGCCGACGTCTGCCAGACGACGATCCGCCTCGAGGACAATTTCATCGACCTCGCCTTCGAGATGGGCCCGGTCAACGGCATGACCCCCAAGGAGATCAAGAAGTACATCCGCTTCATCGCCGACTGGCGCATGACGCAGCTCGGCCTGAAGCCGATCTACATGATCGACGAGCACCCGCTACCCTGGCTCGCCCCAATGCTCAACGGCGTCGAGCACGCCAACTTCTTCGAACAGCGCGCAACAGAGTATTCGAAGGCCGCGACCAAGGGCCAGTGGAACGACGTCTGGGACAGCTTCGACAAGCGCCAGACCGCGAAGAAAGGTCCTGCTGCGAACGTGGACCTGAGTGAAGTTCGGGATATGTTCAGCGACTCGGTTGCGGCGGAGTAAAATCGATGAACGTGCTACCCAAGCCGCTGCAAAATTTACATTCCATTGGCGAGGTTAACGCTGAGGAAGATGCTGTTCTTCAGTATTTCCTCGCAACTGATGCGACGTCAAAGGTAGCACAAAATCGCGTTTACCTTGTTTTGGGCAGAAAGGGCGCGGGTAAAACAGCACTTGTTCGGCATTTCACGAAGGACGATGCCGACCCACTTTCTAAGCCTTTAAATCTTAGATCGTATGCTTGGAACGTTCATGCCGCGGTTCAAGATAAACGAAGTAGTGACATTGAAGCGTATGTCGCTTCGTGGCGGTACGTCATTGCCACTCAAGCCGCATCTGCAATACTTGAACAATATCCGCAGGAAATAGGCGACGCCGCACGAAAGCTAAGATCCTTTTTTGAAGAAAATTATGGCAATATCAAGGTCGATCTTGCTAATGTTTTTTCAATTAAGCGCCTCAAGTTTTCCGCTGCAACGATCGAACCTAAGCTAGCCGGCAATAGCCTAGGTTCACTGAGCTTATCGAAAGAGGCATCAGAGCTCGGATATGTAATTGATGCCGTATCCGACGAGATACTTAATCTTGTCCAAGAAGTTATGGGGCGCAGGAAATCTCCGAAGATAACGTTGCATTTCGACGAACTTGATTCCGGCATCGAAAAACTTGAACGAGATCGTGAACTGATGATCGCCGGACTCGTGCTGGCGGCCCAATCTGTCAGAAGATCTCTCGGCGGCCAAAGCGCCTCCATCCAGCCTTTTGTTTATCTTCGAGAGGATATCTGGCAGGCCTTTGCATTTTCAGATCGTAATAAGATTACTTACGGGGCATCGCAAAGGCTTTCTTGGAGCAAAGACACTCTTCTTGATTTGGTAAATGTGAGAATAAAGAGCCTTGCTAAATCTGACTACAGTTTTTCAGATTTGATAGATGACCAGCAAATGCCGGGAAATCAACCAAAATGGGATTACATCGTCGGTCGTACACATGATCGCCCTCGTGATATCATCGCATATATAAATCTAGTTCTTGAACGAAAGAAGCCTGATTTTCTGATATCGAATGGCGATGTTTCAAGTGTCAGAGCAGCGTATTCATCGTATTTCAAAGGCGAACTTGAAGACGAGGTTAAGGCGCATTGGCCTAAGTGGGAGGAAGCGATCCGCGCAATCGGCGATATCGGATACCTCACATTTGAAAAGATTGCATTTAAAGAAAAATACGAAGCCCGGCGCTCCGAAGGCAACTCTATTTCAGACTATGAGCGAGCGCTTGAGATTCTCTATAATTATTCCGTGATAGCGTATCTTCGTCCAAGGCCGAGCGGCGGAACCGACTGGATTTGGAAGTATAAGCAGCCCGATCAAAACTTCGACAGTAAAGCCGAGCGATTTAAAGTTCACCTAGGACTACAGGAATTTGCCAATCTTCGAAGCGAACGCCGAGTAAGGCATCGCGTTTCTGCTACTTGAGGATATAAGACTTTTCGATCCGATCATCGACGAACAACGTAGATTGCTACGTTTGATATAATTAGCACCAAGGCGAGCGCTTGCCGCCGCCATAGTGGCGCGCGAGGCCGTGACGAACCAGTACCGCGCCCAACGAGACCCCGCCGCGCTCGACGATGCGGAGTTTTCGGCCGTAGCGGTCGACGTCTCGCTTGATCGGCGTCAGCGTGAACGGGCCGGCGTTCAGCATAGCCTGCATCTTCAGCGTCGCGGCCTTGCCCAGCCGCGCCTCGCGCGCGCAGCGGGGCGGGTGGGTTTCGGGGGTGTCGATGTCCGCGATGCGGATCTTGGTGCCGGCCATCCAGAAGGTGTCGCCATCGACCATGCAGTCGATCCGCTTGGCGTGGCCGCAGATCGTGAAGCGTGCCGATACGGGCTTGCCACCAGATAGCGCAGATGCGGCGGCGGTCGACGCCGCGCTGGCGATGCCCGCTGCGGTGGCTAGAGTGCCGGTAGCGGCGGTCGCGCCACCGGCGTTGGCCGCAGCGCCAGCGGCTGCCGCAGCGGAGGACGCCTCCGCCTTGCCACCGTCGTCGGCCCAACCCCAGCCGCCGGGCACGCGGAAATGCCCGGCGGGCCAGGCGATGCCGAACCCGGTCGGCCATTCGATCTTCAGTCCGGGCGGCACCAGCGCCGACCAGTCGATCTGGCGGATCACCGGCATCATCAGCCCGAGCAGCACGCCGTAGAACACCAGACGGAGTTGCAGCAGGACTCCGGGCACTGGACGGCGCGCCGCCCCACCGCGGCGCGTGGCGCCGGCGCGATCGCCGCCCAGCAACCGCATGAAATCAAACACATACTCCATCGTCCCCCGCGCGTACGCGCGCGCGCGAGGATGTCACCCTCGCCAGCCTCAGCGTTGCGGCGAGCGGAGTCGGAAACGAGGCGAACGCATCGTGAACATCGCTCACCCGACCCAAGCTGGCCGAGGACGGTTCCGCGCTGCCGACCCCATGCCGATGTTCGCCAGGTGCCGGATGAAGTTGCCGACCGTGAGACGCGGTAAACTTTCCGTCCCGAAACATCAGGCGCGCACACCGGAGGACCGTCAAACCGGTCGGTCAGTCTGCCAAATGCCCGGCAGATACAGAACTACCTGCTCACCCTCTGATACGCCAATCCAACGCGCGCGAGCCGGCTAGCAGGTCGATGCCGGGCAGTACCGGCCGGATACGGCGAACTCGTTGTCCTGCATGCGTCGGTCAGGCCCGGATCGGCCCGCGGCACCGCTCCCGCACATCCCGGCCGACGCGGTGCCGAAAATCGCACCCGTCATCGATCCCGCCACAAGCACCGCCATGCTCGCAGTCCCATGTTCGGGGCACCCTGCTCGGGACCCATGCCCGGAACCGTGCGAGGGCCCATACTTCCGACACGTCACCCACTCGACACGCCCCGGACGCCAGACGCACGAAGGGCGGGAAATGGCCCTAGCCACTCCCCGCCCCCGTTACGCATCCAGCTTGTACCTCTTGCGAGGCAAAGGCTTAGAAGTGCGTGATGATGCCGAGCATCGGACGGAAGCTCTGCGCGTCGCCGAAGGTGTTGACCTCCGCGCGGATGCGGAAGCCTGCGTTGCCGGTGATGCCCTTCAGGCCGATGCTCTGCGGACCGACTTCTGCGCCGATGCCGTAGGTGATCGCGCTGTAGTCACGACCGGTGTCGCCACCGTTGGTCGACCGTGCCGAGAACTTGTCGAAATTCACCCACTGGTAGCCGACCTTGCCGTAGATCAGGCCGCTGTCGCCAGCGCGGAAGCCGAAACGGCCTGCTGCGCCATATTCCCAATCGATGTTGCCTTCGATGCCCTTGATGACGTTGCCTTCAGCACCGACGAAAACCGGGCCGAGCGGAATGTTCACGCCGAGGACACCCTGAACCAGCGAGCCCGAAGGCTTGTAGCCGCGACGCAGCGAGTTGTCGGCGTTCAGCGCCTGCGGGATGCCGTGGCCGCGCTCGTTGTCGAACTGCTCCCAACCGCCCATGACGCCGAAGTACGGCTCGATGCCGAATGCCTTCGAGCCGTCCGGAGCCGCTGCCTCGCCGGGCTGCGCGCTGTTGTCGGTGGGGGCCGGTGCCGACATGTCCTGCGCGAAGGCGGGAACTGCGACCGTTGCAGCGGCGAGGGCGATTGCCAGGGAAAGCTTACGCATGTGAATTTGACCTTATACCGTGTGTTGCGTGGATCCCCGACTGCACGGTGCGTCGGTTTGGTCCAGGCAAGTCGAAACAGGCCGGCGGGCACATGGTTGCACAAAAAATGTCACATTCAGGGAACTGTTCCGGGGTGTTGCGTTACAGCAACGGTTCCTGTCATTTGGATGAACGAACCATGTCAATCATGGCGGCCAGACTGTCAAAATACAGCGGAAAAGTGGCAAAAAGCAGTCCGGACCCGCGTTAAGCCTATCCGATCACGGAGCGGCAAGACTCTGTGTGCAACGCAGCATAAATGGGATTTTCGCGTCTTTTTCGCAGCCGCTGGGCAGCTCTGTTCTGGTCGGCAGGGATCCTGTGGACCGCCTATGACGTAGCAGCCGATGCCCCGGAACCGCCGACCAACGCGCCGTCGGGAGCGGCCACCGCGCAACCGACCGACGCAACCGGCGCGGCCTTTGACGCCCGCGATCTCGCCGTGCTGGCGAACGCGGGCGGATAGCGACGCGCCCACCGTGGGCGCGTCGCGTACGGATCAAGGCTTCAGCGCAACGTCGTCGGCATCGTCCAGGTCTTCGTCGTCATCGATGCTGCCATCGTCGAGTTCGTCCTGCACGTCGTCCTCGTCCATGTCGTCTTCGTCCATAGTGACGGAGGCGTCGGTCTCGCCGACCTCTTCGGAGTCCATCTTGGTCTCGTCGATCGACTCGTCGTCCGTGTCGTCTTCGCCCAGATCGGGTTCGAGGTCGGTCAGGATGATGCCGTCGCTCGGCCCGTTGCGCGTGGCCTCGAGGATCTCGGCGCGCTGGCTCTCGTCATAGCCCTCTTCGTCATAACCGTCGTCGCCCGAACCGGCACTCGGCACCTGATGTCCGCCCATGGTCACACTCCCTCGTTCCAGGACGCCCGCGTGTTGCGAGCCTACCGGATGCGAACGGTGGACGTGCGCGGTGGTTCCTTCAAGCACGCGCGGGCGCGGTGGACGCAGGCCGGAACAAGCGCCCTCGCTCGGTGACCAGGATCGCCAGCAGCGCCGCCAACCCTGCGCCGAGGAACCCCGCGACCAGCGGCACGGTCGTGCCGTCGAACGCCTGCCCGATCAGCGCGCCGATCACCGCGCCGACCGTGACGCTCAGGAACCCCTGCACGCTCGACGCAGTGCCGGCGATGCGGCCCATATTCTCCATCGCCATCGCCGAGAAGTTCGACGTCGCCAGCCCGAAACAGCCGAGCGTCAGCGCCTGGAAGACCGCAAAGCTGACCAGCGTCTCGAACCCGATCTCGATCGCGAACAGGTGGACCAGCGATACCAGGATCAGCAGCGACAGCGCGCCGTGGCTGATCAGCCGTGTCCCCAGCCGCATCACGATCCGCGAGTTGAGCAGGTTGCACGCCGCCATCGTCACCGACGTCGTCGCGAAGATCAGCGCGAGCAGCGTCGGCTTGTGGAACACGTCCGCCATGATCTGCTGGATCGAATTGAGATAGCCGTACAGCGCGCCCATCAACGCGGTCGAGGCGAGCGTGTAGCCCAGCGAATTACGGTCGACGAGCGTCTGCCGCCAGTCGCTCAGGATCCGTCCCGGCGTGATCGGCAGGACGTTCTCGGGCGCGAGCGTCTCCGGCATCCGCAGATAGAACCAGACGAGCACGCCCAGCGTCAGCACCGCGACCGTCCAGAAGATCGCACGCCAATCGCCGAACTGGAGCACCGTCCAGCCGAACGTCGGCGCCAGGATCGGCACAATCATGAACACCATGAACGCGATCGACATCACCCGCGCCATCGCCCGCCCGTGATAGCAGTCACGCACCAGCGCGATCGTCGCGACGCGCGCGGCGGCGATCACCGCGCCACCGAATACCCGCGCCACCAGCAGCAACGTGAAACTTCCCGCGGTGGCGCAGGCGACGTTGGCGATGATGTAGAGCACTAGTGACCAGAGCAGCACCGTCCGCCGCCCGAACCGATCCGCAAGCGGCCCGTGGACGAGCTGCGCGACGCCGAAGCCGATCACGAACGCGGTCACCACGAACTGGCGGCTGTTCTCCGACACGACGCCGAGCGAGTCGCCGATCGCGGGCAGCGCGGGCAGCATCGAGTCGATGCCGAGCGCGGTCAGCGACATCAGCGAGGCGACGAGCGCGACGAATTCGACGAAGCCGATCGGCGCGCCACGCATCGCCGGCGCGTCGGATTGGGGATCCTGGGTGTTCATGATGCGAGCGCCTTTACCCGCTCGGGCGGTCGCGCGAAACCCGCTAACCGTCGCAACGCGACCCGGCCGCACACGTCCGTAACGGGGCTTGCGGGATTGCCGGATAGGACCACGCACCCTATCTGTATTGCAACCACAATACACCTGGAGATCGATATGATCCGCTCGCTGATCCTTGCCACCGCCGGCCTGCTCGCCCTGTCCGCCTGCGACCGGTCGAACGAAGGCGCGTCGGTGTCGATCAACGCCGATGGCGACAACGTCCTCGGCGCGATCAACGGCGAGACTGGCGAGATGAAGATCGACGTCCCCGGCTTCCAGGGCTCGGTGAAGCTGCCGAAGATCAAGATCGATACCGGCAATTTCGATCTCAACGGCGTGCGACTGTACCCGGGATCGTCGATCAAGACGCTGAACATCGTCGGCGACGATAAGGCCGGCGGCCTCCGCGTGGCCTTCGCCAGCCCTGCGACCCCGACGATCGTCCGCGACTGGTTCGCACGGCGGCTCGGCAAGGTTGGTTACCAAGTGCATTCCGAGGGCCCCAACCTGATCGGCACGACCGATGAAAACAAACCCTTCCGCCTCGAACTCGCCCCCGACGGCAAGGACAAGGCGACCGGCACGATCGTCATCAGCGGCTAGTCTACAATCCTTCCCCGCCAGGGGGAGGTGGCTGGCACTTGCCAGACGGAGGGGGAGGAAGGTGCAACGCCTGCTCCGTGCCCTCCCCCTCCGTCAGGCTAGTGCCAGCCACCTCCCCCTGGCGGGGGAGGATCATTGGACACTCAAAATCTAACTCACCCTAACCCAGGCATTTGGCACCGCCTCGCCAATCCCCTATATCGGGCATCCCCCAATCCGGACACAAACCATGCTCGACACCCCCGCCGCTCAGGTCCCGACGCTCAGCCTCGCCACGCAGGACACCGACCCCGATGGGTTCGCCGCCGCATTCGGCGAATCGTTCGAACGGTACGGCTTCGCGATCGTCGCCGATCACGGCATCCCCGCCGACCTCATTGAGCGCGCCTGGGCCGAGACCAAGCTGTTGTTCGATCTCCCCGAGGACGAGAAGCGCGGCTATCACATCCCCGGCGGCGGCGGCGCGCGCGGCTACACGCCGTTCAAGACCGAGATCGCCAAGGATGCCAAGGTCGTCGACCTCAAGGAATTCTGGCACGTCGGCCGCGAACTCCCCGAGGGTCATCGCTATGCGGACACGATGGCGCCGAACGTCTGGCCCACCCGCCCCGAGGGGTTCAAGCCGGTCTTCCTCGAACTCTTCGCCGCGTTCGACCGCGCCGGCGACAAGCTCCTGTCCGCGATCGCGCGCCACCTGAAGCTCAAGCCCGACTGGTTCGATCCTGCGGTGAAGGACGGCAACAGCATCCTTCGTCTGCTGCACTACCCGCCGATCCCCGCCGATGCGGAAGGCGTTCGCGCCGGCGCGCATGAGGACATCAACCTCATCACGCTGCTGCTTGGGGCCGAGGAAGCCGGGCTAGAGTTGCTAGACCGCGCCAACGGCCGCTGGCTGTCGATCAAGCCCCCCGAGGGCGCGATGGTCGTCAACGTCGGCGACATGCTCCAGCGGCTGACCAACAACGTGCTGCCGTCGACCACGCACCGCGTCGTCAACCCGCCCCCCGAGCGCCGCGGCCATTCGCGCTATTCGATGCCGTTCTTCCTGCACCCCGCGCCGGACTTCCTGATCGAGACGCTGCCGGGCACGATCACGCCGGACAACGCGAACCGCTATCCGAACCCGATCACCGCGCACGACTATCTGTACGAGCGACTGGTCGAGATCGGCCTGATCAAGAAGTAAGGGGCGCGAACGATCCTCCCCCGCCAGGGGGAGGTGGCTGGCCCTTGCCAGACGGAGGGGGAGGAGAAGGGTAACCGATGTTCCGTAACCTCCCCCTCCGTCACCTGCGGTGCCACCTCCCCCTGGCGAGGGAGGATTGAGATAACGGAGACGCCCGAAACCTCCGCTACCCCTTCCTCCTCCACCCCGGCGAAGGCCGGGGCCCAATTGGGGGACGACGTTAACGAAGCGCAGCGCGTATTTACGACCACCTTTCCAATTGGGCCCCGGCCTTCGCCGGGGTGGTGTTCTGCGCGGGACCGCTAAAAGCCAGCCAAACACCCCACCGCTTTTCTCCCCACCTGATACCCAACAGCCACGCATCGCCCATTGGTCCGCGCCCGCGCATCCGCTAGACCGCGCGCGATGCCCCATCTCTATCTCGTCGACGGCTCCGGCTATATCTTCCGCGCCTATCACCGGCTGCCGCCGCTCACCAACAAGCATGGCGAGCCGGTCGGCGCGGTGTACGGCTATACGACGATGCTGTGGAAGCTCGCGGACGAGGTCCACGCGGCCGACGGTCCGACCCACATGGCGGTCATCCTCGACAAATCGTCGAAGACCTTCCGCAACGATCTCTACGACAAGTACAAGGCGCAGCGCCCTCCCCCACCCGAGGACCTCGTCCCCCAGTTCCCGATGATCCGCGACGCCACGCGGGCGTTCAGCCTCCCCTGCATCGAGACCGAGGGACTCGAAGCCGACGACATCATCGCGTGTTACTCGAAGGCCGCGCTCGCGCAGGGCTGGGAAGTCACGATCGTCAGTTCCGACAAGGATCTGATGCAGCTGATCGAGCCCGGGCTCGACATGTACGACACGATGAACAACCGCCGGCTCGGCGCGGAGCACGTCGCGGAGAAATTCCACGGCGTCACCCCGGCGCAGCTCGGCGACGTGCTCGCGCTGATGGGCGACAGCGTCGACAACGTCCCCGGCGTCCCCGGTGTCGGCCCGAAGACTGCGGCAAAACTGATCTTAGAACACGGCGATCTCGAATCCGTGCTCGCCGCCGCCGACGGCATGAAGAAGGGCAAGCTCCGCGACAATCTGATCGAGCATGCCGACATGGCGCGGCTGTCGAAAGTGCTCGTCTCGCTGAAATGCGATGTCGCGCTGCCCGAACCGTTGGAGGATCTCGAACTCAAGGGCATTCCCGACGCCCCCCTGCGCGCGTTCCTGGAACATCACGGCTTCAAGTCGCTGCTCGCCAAGCTGTCCGCCGTCGCCGACGCGCCAGTCGCCGAATCGACCGTCGTCGCGGACATGGATGAGGACGAGCCCTGCAAGCACGACGATTACGAAACCGTCGTCGACGAAGCCGCGCTCGATCGCTGGATCACCGTGGCCAAGCACCAAGGCTGGATCGCGATCGACACCGAGACGACCGGCATCGACGCGACGCGTGCCGATCTCGTCGGGATCAGCATGGCGCTGCATCCGAACCTCGCCTGCTACGTACCTATTGCGCATGGCGGAACGGATTTGCTCGCGGAAAACCCGGTCCAGCTCGATCGCGCGCTCGTGCTCGCGAAACTGAAGCCGTTGCTGGAGGATCCGAGCGTCCTGAAGATCGGCCACAATCTCAAATACGACATGATCGTCTTGGATCGCGCCTACGCGTCCACCGGCGGCGTGCAGATCGCGCCGTTCGACGACACGATCGTGATGAGCTTCGATCTCGACGCCGGGCTGCACGGCCACGGCATGGACGAACTCGCGGCCACGCATCTCTCGCACAGCTGCATCGCGTTCAAGGACGTCGTCGGCACCGGCAAGACGCAGCGGACCTTCAACGAAATCGATCTCAAGGCCGCCACGCGCTACGCAGCCGAGGACGCCGACGTGACGCTCCGCCTGTGGCGCCGGTTCAAGCGCCGCCTGCCCGCGGAAGGCTCGACCCGCGTCTACGAGATGGTCGACCGCCCGCTCGTCCCCGTCATTGCGCAGATGGAAATGCACGGGATCAAGGTCGATGCCGCGAAACTGTCGAAACTCTCGACCGAGTTCGCCGGCCAGATGGCGAGCCTCGAAACCGAAATCCACGCGCTCGCCGGCGGTCCCTTCACGATCGGCAGCCCCAAGCAATTGGGCGACGTGCTGTTCGAGAAGATGGGCATCAAGGGCGGTCGCAAAGGCAAGTCCGGCGTCTATTCGACCGACGTCACCGAACTCGAGCGGATCGCCGCCGACAAGGACTCGCCCGGCGCGGTGATCGCGCGGAAGGTTCTCGACTGGCGCCAGCTGTCGAAGCTGAAATCGACCTACACCGACGCGTTGCAGGCGCAGATCAACCCCGCGACGGGCCGTGTCCACACGTCCTACTCGCTGACCGGTGCGCAGACCGGACGGCTGTCCTCGACCGATCCGAACCTCCAGAACATCCCGATCCGCACCGAGATCGGCCGCCAGATCCGCGATGCGTTCGTGGCCGAGCCCGGCAACGTCATCCTCGCCGCCGATTACTCGCAGATCGAGCTGCGGCTCGCCGCGCACATGGCCAACGTCCCCGCGCTCAAAGCCGCGTTCGCGAACGGCGACGACATCCACAGCCTCACCGCGCAGGAACTGTTCGGCGAGGTAAACCGCGACACCCGCGGCCGCGCGAAGACGATCAACTTCGCGATCCTCTACGGCATCTCGCGCTGGGGCCTGGCCGGGCGTTTGGACGTCTCGGCGGACGAGGCGCAAGCGATGATCGACCGCTATTTCGATCGCTTCCCCGGCATCTCCAACTACATCGTCGAGACCACCGAAAGCGTGCGCGCGAGCGGCTTCACCACCACGCTGTTCGGGCGCAAAACGCACTTCCCGCGCATCCGCTCGAAGATCCAGCACGAACGCCAAGGCGCCGAACGCGCCGCGATCAACGCGCCGATCCAAGGCACGAGCGCCGACATCATCAAGCGCGCGATGGTCCGGATGGGACCGGCGTTGCTCGAAGCGGGTCTGCCCAATGTCCGCATGCTCCTTCAGGTCCATGACGAACTCGTGTTCGAATTACCGGAAGGTGACGTCGCCGCGGCCAAGCCGGTGATCGAGCGCGTGATGGCGACGGCGGCACTGCCCGCGGTGACGCTCGACGTCCCCCTCGGCATTGAGATCGGAACGGGCCTTAGCTGGGGCGCGGCGCACTAGGAGAGATGGCTATGCATTACCGAGAGAAATTGCAGCTGTGGGTCCGAGAAGCGCTTGGCGATCTTGGCGGCGGCCAAGGGCTTATCCTTGACGTTGCCAAACACGTTTGGGCGAACCACGAAACCGATCTCAAAAATTCCGATGATGCATTCTACTCTTGGCAGTACGACATCCGCTGGGCTGCGAACCAGCTGCGGCGCACAGGTAAGTTGGGCCTTAGAACTGCAGGTTCGAAAAGCATTTGGGTTTTGAAACAGTAGAGTGGCAAATTCCTCTCAGGATATCGACACGCTCGCCAAGGGTGGTCGGACCAACATCGCCGGCTTCGTCCTCCGCTTAGCCGCGCGCATCCCCTTCCTGTTCATCGCCGGCCGCATCTACGGACCTGACCTCGTCGGCCGGTTCGCCATCGCGGTCGTGGTCGTCGAACTCGCGGCACTTCTGGCCACGCTAGGCCTGAAGCGCGGCCTCGCCCAGGCGCTCAGCAGCGCCGACCGTCCTCATGCCAACGTGGTCTGGGACGCGATGGCGGTCGCCTTCGTCGCCTCGCTGATCGCCAGCGCGGTCCTCTGTACGTTCCCGCAGATCATGTATCCGAACAGCGCGATCACCGGGCTCGACCGGTTCCTGCCGCTGATCATCGTCGCGATCGCCTGGTCCGACGTCAGCCTCGCCGCGCTCGCCTACCGCCTAAACGTGAAGGCCGCGGTGACGGCGCGCGCGGTGGTCGAGCCGTGGACGATCTCGATCGCCGCCTGGGCGTTCTCCTATTTCACGATCCGCGACGGCCTGGTCCTCAGCTACGTCGCGTCGATGACCGCAGCGCTGATCGCCAGCCTCGTGCCGTTCCTGCGCAGCTACGGCGTGCCGCGCGGCTGGAAACCCCAGCTCCGCCCCCTCTATGCGCTCGCCCGCGCCAACATACCGCTCGCCGGTGCGGACATCCTCGAATGGGGCAGCCGCAACGTCGACCGCTTCATCCTCGGCGTGATGTTCGAGCCGAAGATCGTCGGCATTTATTACATGGCGCAACAGGTCGCGAGCCTGCCGCAGAAGCTCAAGACCAGCTTCGACCCGATCCTCGGCCCCGTCATCACGCACAGCCTAGCGATCAACGACCGCGCGGCGATCGCCAACCAGGTGCGCCAGGTCGCGTTCTGGATCATGGCGGCGCAAGGCGGCCTCGCGCTGATGGGCTCGATCCCGGGTGAAGCGGTGATGGGCGTGGTCGGGCCGCAGTTCGTCGCCGGCACCGCCGCGCTCGCGTTCCTGCTGACCGCCGAAGTGCTCGCCTCGACCGGCGCCGTCAGCGAATCGGCGCTGGTCTACATCGCCCGCCACCGTAACCTGATGATCTCCGCGGCGATGCTCGCGTTCCAGGTCGGCCTCAGCTTCGCGCTGATATTCACGATCCGCGCGCTGGGCTATCCGGTCAATTACCAGGCGGCAGGCCCGGCGATCGCACTGATGCTGTCGGTGGGCGTGACCTCGATCATCAAGGCGAAGCTGCTCGGCCATCTCCTCGGGGCGAAGGTCTCGCCGTGGCGCTGGCCGCTGGTCTGGGCAGCCGGCGCCGCGATCGTCGTCGGTGGCGCGTTCACCGCATTGCCCAAGCGCTACGAATGGGTCGAACTCGCGGTCGGCGAACCCGCGATCGCCGCGACCTATCTCTACATCCTGTGGAAATACGCGTTCGGCCCCGCGGACCGCGCGCTGTTCGGCAAGAAGCCGGAAGCCGTCGAGGCTACGCTACCGCAGACCGGATCAGCGGTCCTCTAGATCGTCAGTACGCGCGGGCGACCGCGAACTCGACCGCCTCGACCATCGCGTCCTTGGCGTCCCCATTCGCGAAGCCGCCGATCGAGTCGATCGCGCGCTGGCCGTAATGGCGGGCCCTCGCGAACGTGTCGTCGATCGCGCGGGTCGAGCGGATCAGGCGGACCGCGTGTTGCAGGTCGGCATCGCTGTCGCGGCGTCCTTCGACCGCATCCTTCCAGAACGCGCGATCCTCGGCCGAGCCGCGTGCGTAAGCCAGGATCACCGGGAGCGTCATTTTCCCCTCGCGGAAGTCGTCGCCCGCGTCCTTGCCCATCGTGTCCGCGTCCGAGACATAGTCGATCGCATCGTCGACCAGCTGGAACGCGATCCCGAGGTTGCGACCATACGCGTCGAGCGCGGCCTCTTCCGCCTCGGGGCGCTCGGCGACGACAGCCGAAATCCGGCAGGCGGCGGCGAACAGCGCCGCGGTCTTCGCGCCGATGATGTCGAGATAGCGCTCCTCGCCGAGATCGACGCGCCGCGCCGCGGTGAGCTGGTTCACCTCGCCCTCGGCGATCACCGCGCTGGTCGAGGACAGGATCTTGAGCGCCTTGAGACTGCCCGCCTCGACCATCAGTTCGAAGCTACGGCTGAACAGGAAATCGCCGACAAGCACGCTGGCAGGGTTGCCCCAAATGATGTTGGCGGTCCGCTTGCCCCGGCGCAGGTCGGAGCCGTCGACGACGTCGTCGTGGAGCAGCGTCGCGGTGTGGATGAACTCGACCGCGGCGGCGAGCAGGTGATGCTGCGTACCGCTATAAGCGATCAGTTGCGCGCTCGCGAGCGTCAGCATCGGCCGCATCCGCTTGCCGCCGCCCGCGATCAGGTGACCGGCGAGTTCGGGGATCAGCGGTATCTCGGACTGCATCCGGCCGCGGATGACCGCATTGACCTGGTCCATATCGCCCGTGACGAGCTTGACCATCGGGTCCAGCGAGGGCTGTGACTCGGGATTGGGACGAAGGGTGTCGAGGCGGTGGACGGTAGCGCTCATCTGCCCGAGCCTCTGCCGCCTATGCCCCTGCAAAGCAACCCTTGCCGACCCTCGGCGTGCCCCGGCTTGCCCCAGTCTGCCGTGCGACACCTTGCCGATCCGGCCGCGGCCCCGCAAAAGGCGCGCCGAACCAAGGAAAGGGTAGGTAGGTGGCTGACGACCTGTTGACCGGATACCGCCAGAGCATCGACAATATCGATGCGGCGCTGATCCACATGCTCGCCGAGCGCTTCAAGGTGACCCAGGCGGTCGGCCGGCACAAGGCGACGCACGGCCTGCCGGCGGCCGATCCCGGCCGCGAGGAACGCCAGATCGCCCGATTGCGGCATCTGGCGGCGGAGGCACAGCTCGACCCGGAATTTTCGGAGAAATTCCTGCGCTTCATCATCAACGAGGTGATCCGGCATCATGAGCGGCTGGCGCACGAGCCGGGTTAAGGGGCGAGCCTCGCACCCAGGCATATAGAATACCCCACGGGCGAAACTTGCCGCTCGGGCGAAGCTTACGCCCCTGCCGAAACTTACCTCGCCGGCGAAGCTTACCACCCCGGCCAAAGCTACCACCCTGGCGAAGGCCGGGGTCCAATTGGGAGACGGCGATAACGAAGCGCCGCGCACCGTTACGACCACCTTGCCAATTGGGCCCCGGCCTTCGCCGGGGTGGTAGGTTTTGGCTGGCCATTCCGGTGCGTCGGCAGAATGCGATGCACCTTATCCGTCCATGACGAAAACGTCATCCTTGCTCCATTTGTCGATCATTCAAAGGCGTGCAATCGGTTGCGAATGATATGGCTCTACCGATTCCTGCTCGCGCTGGTGCTGGTCGCGATCACCGCGACCGGTTTCATGGGCTGGCTCGGCTATTTCGGGGGGCCGCTGTTCACCGACGTCCCCGCCATCACGAGGCCGGCAAAGCCCCGGCGCCCATTCGCCGCGGTGCTGCTGACCGGTGATCTCGGCTACCGGATCGGCATGGCGCCGCAGATCGCGCGGCGGCTCGCGGCGGACGGCGTGCCGGTGGTCGCGGTCAATACGCTAACCTATCTGCGCAAGACGCGGACGCGTGCGGACATCACGATGCTGATCGCCCGCGCCGAACAGCGTGCGCTGCGGTTCGGGCAGACCGACCGGGTCGTGCTGATAGGCCAGTCGTTCGGTGCGGACATGCTGCATGTCGGTCTGGTCGACCTCTCCCCCGAACTGCGCGCGAAGGTGACCAAGGTCGCGCTGATCGTTCCCGAGAACACCGTCCAGTTCCGCGCCTCCCCGAGCGAAGTGTTCGATTACTGGACGCCGACCACCGATGCGGTGCCGACCGCCCGCCGCCTCACCTGGGCGCCGCTGCTGTGCGTGCAGGGCGTCGACGAGAGTGAAAGCCTGTGTCCGTTGCTGACTCAGGCCAATGCACAGCGGGTCGCTCTTCCCGGCGGACACCCGCTTCACCGCGACGCCGATGCGCTCTACGACGTGCTATCGCGGTTCGTATTCGCGGATTGAGGATCGACCGATGGTTGCTGCACTGATGGCGCTCGCGATGGCCGCGGGCAGCCCCGCTCCCGCTTCCCCCGCTCCGGCTTTCCCGGTGGAAGGCGTCTGGCATAACCCGAAGAACAGCGTGGCGGTGAAGACCGGTGCCTGCCCCGACAAGACCGGCGGCAGCAAACTGTGCGGCTGGGTCGTCCGCGCCGACGAAGAAGCGCAAGGCGACGCGCGCGATGGCGGCACCCCCAAGCTGATCGGCACGGCGTTGCTGCGCGAATACCGCCCAAGCGGTCGCAACCGATGGTCCGGGCAGATCTTCGTACCCGACATGGGCCGCACTTTCGGATCGACGCTGACGCTGGTCGACGCGGACACGATCGACGTGAAGGGGTGCCTGATCGGCGGCTTCCTGTGCAAGACGCAGACGTGGCGACGCGGTTGACGCGCGTGACCCGGATCCGCGACTGGGCCCGGATCCGCGACTGGATCGCGCATCGCCGCGGCACGCTGATTGCGCTCGCCGTGCTGGTGGTAGCGGTGCTCGGCTTCGCGGCGATCCACAAGCTTACCGCGGAGATCCGCCTGTCGGAGGTCCGCGCGGCGTTCGCGGCGCTCGGCTGGCCCGAATTGTCCGCGTCGATCGCGCTGACGGTCGTCAGCTACATCGCGCTCACCTTCTACGACACGATCGCGCTCCGGGTGATCGGCCACCCGCTGCCGTGGCGCACCGCGGCGGTCGCCTCGTTCACCAGCTACACGATCAGCCACAATCTCGGCCTCGCGATGCTGACCGGCGGCTCGGCGCGCTACCGCGTCTACAGTCGCGCGGGCCTCGACGAAGCCGCGGTCGCGCGCGTCGTCCTGATCGCCGGCGTGACGTTCTGGGCGGGCGTGATCACCGTCGCCTGCCTGTCGATGGCACTGCATCCAGGCATGTTGCCGGTCGTCCGCTGGACCATGCCGCCGCTGCTGGAGCGGTCGATCGGCATCGCGATCCCGCTGGCGATGCTGGCGATCGTCCTGCGCTATCGCCGCGGCGGGGCGATCGGGTTGTTCGGCTGGCGCCTGCCCTTGCCCGATGCACGGCAGGCGCTGGCGCTCGTGCTGGTCTCGACGGTCGACCTCGCCGCGGCGAGCGCGGCGCTGTTCGTGCTGTTGCCGGGTGCCTCGCCAGACCTCTATCCGGTGCTGTTCCTCGGCTATGCGGTGGCAATCGTGGTCGCGCTGATCAGCCATGTGCCGGGCGGGCTCGGCGTGTTCGAGGCGGTGATCATCGCGACCATGCCGCAGAACAACGCGACCATCCTCGCCGCGCTGCTCGCCTATCGCATCATCTATTACGTCGCGCCGCTGATCCTGGCGGCGGTGTTGCTGGCGTTCCACGAGGGCCGGCAATGGCGCCGTCGCGACCGCACCGCCGGACAGGAGCGACGCGGCACCGATCCGCTGGCGATCGCGCTGCCGCTGGCGCCGTTGCTGCTGGGCGTGCTGGTCTTCATGTGCGGCGCGATGCTGCTCGTCTCGGGCGCGCTGCCCGCCGCGCCGGGCCGGATGGACGTGCTGGCGAGCGTCCTGCCGCTGCCGATCAGCGAGATGGCGCATGTCGCGGCGAGCCTCGTCGGCGTGATGCTGCTGTTCGTCGCGCTCGGGCTGTACCGGCGGCTCGACGGTGCGTTCTGGGCAGCGCGGCTGCTGCTGGTCACGGGGACGCTGCTGTCGATCGCCAAGGGCCTCGATTACGAGGAGGCGACCGTGCTCGTGCTCACCGCCGCCGCGCTGCAATGGACGCGGGCGGCCTTCTATCGCCGAACGCGGCTGACCGCGGAGCCGCTGTCGCCCGAATGGCTGGTCGGCGTCGGCGCCGCGATAGGCCTGTCGGTGCTGATCGGGTTCTTCGCGTACCGCCATGTCGGCTATTCGAGCGATCTGTGGTGGCGGTTCGAGACCGACGCGAACGCCTCGCGTTTCCTCCGCACCAGTCTTGCGGTCGGGCTGTTGCTGATCGGCGCGGCGATCTGGCGGCTGTTCGCGGCCGCACCCGTGCCGATGGTCCACGACGAACTGCCGCGCGACGTCGCCGAGGCGGCGCTCGCGCATGCCGACCGCACCGACGCGATGCTGGCCTTTACCGGCGACAAGCGGTTCCTGGTGTCGGACAGCGGCGACGCGTTCCTGATGTATCAGGTGAAGGGCGCGAGCTGGATCGTGATCGGCGATCCGATCGGTCCGGCGGAGGCGTGGTCCGAGCTCCTCTGGGCGATCCGCGCCCGCGCCGATGCCGCGCAGGGCCGGCTGCTGCTGTACCAGATAGGCCTCAGGATCGTGCCGATCGCGATCGAGATGGGGCTGAAGCTCGTCAAATACGGCGAAGAGGCGACAGTCGAGCTGGAAGGCTTCACGCTCGACACGCCGGACATGCGCAGCGTGCGCAAGGCTAGCCGCGTCGCCGAGCGCGCCGGCGCCGAGTTCGCGGTCGTGCCCGCCGCCGAGATGCCCGCGATCATGCCCGAATTGCACGCGATCTCCGACTGGTGGCTGGCCGACAAGAACCATGCCGAGAAGCGGTTCAGCGTCGGCCGGTTCGAGCCGGGGTATATGGCGAAGTTCGACTGCGCGGTGGTGCGGATCGAAGGGCGCATCGTCGCCTTCGCCAATGTCTGGGGCACGCCGAACAAGCAGGAGCTGTCGGTCGACCTGATGCGCCACGCCGAGTCGATGCCGCAGGGTGGCATGGACTTTCTGTTCACGCGGCTGATGCTGTGGGGCCACGAACACGGCTATCGCACTTTCTCGCTGGGGATGGCGCCGTTGTCGGGGATCGACGCGCGGCGGCTGTCGCCGACCTGGTCGAAGGTCGCCGCGTTCCTTTTCCGCCATGGCGAGCGGTTCTATGGGTTCGCCGGCCTGCGCGCCTACAAGGAGAAGTTCCGCCCGAACTGGACGCCGCGCTACATCGCCTCGCCAGGCGGCACGTCGCTGCTGCGCGGGCTGATCGATTTGCAGGCTTTGGTGAGCCGGTAAGGCTTGCTAGGGCTCGCAAATGAGCTTCCTCCTGGCAATCGAAGGCGCCGACGGCGCGGGCAAGGCCACTGCTTCGGCATTGGTCGTCGAGCAGTTGCGCGTCGCCGGTCGCACCGCCGACGTCGTGTCGTTCCCGCGCTATACCGAGACGGTCGGCGGCTGGGCGCTTGGCGCGATGCTGGCCGGGACGCTGCCGCGCGGCACGTCGCCCAAGGCGGCGGCGGTGCTGTACGCGCTCGACCGGATGGAGTCGCGCGATCACCTGCTGGCGACGATGGCAGCGAACGAAATCGTGGTGTTCGATCGCTACATCGCCTCGAACATGGCGTATCAGGCGGCGCAGGTCCCGGCGGACGAGGCGGACGCGATGATGGCGTGGATCGCCGACCTGGAGACGGGGTCGTTCGCGCTGCCCAAGCCCGACCTGTCGGTCTATCTGGACACGCCGGCAGAGATCGCGCGCGGGCTGATCCTGAAGAAGCGTAAGCGGTCCTACACCGACGATGCGTTCGACGCGTACGAGGCGGATACCGGGCTGCAGGACCGGGTCAGGACCAACTACACCGCGATGGCGAAGGCTGGGTTGCTCGGACGGTGGGCGACCGTTTCGACCGTGAAGGACGCCGCGTCGCGGGCGCCCGCCGAGATAGCCGACGAGATCGTCGCGCTGCTCGACTGAGCCGCGCCGTCCGATCAGTCGCTCCGCCGCCCCCCCGTCATCCTGACGAAAGTCAGGACCCAATGTAATGGAACGCAGCCCTGCTTTGCTCTGGGTCCTGACTTTCGTCAGGATGACGTAGGCGGGCGCGCGCCTTTTTAACTTTTTTGTCATCTACGGATTCCGCATTGCAGCATAAGTAAACGCCATTACTTAGCACGCTAATGACTTCCTCCCGTGCCGCTCTCGAATCCTCCTACGCCCGCACCCTGCTGCCGCTCGCCCGTCTGTGGCGTCAGGCAGCGGATCGGGCGCTCAGCGACATGTGCGTGTCCGCATCGTCGGGATGGGCGCTGGTCCAGGTCGGCCGGCTCGGCGACGACGTGCGCCAGACCGATCTCGCCACCCAGCTCGACGTGACGCAGGCCTCGCTCGTCCGCTCGATCGACCAGATGACCGCCGCCGGCCTCGTCGAGCGCCGCCGCGATCCGGCCGATGCGCGTGTCAGCCGGATCCGCCTGACCGAGCGCGGCCGCACGCTCGTCACCACGATCGAGGCGAAGTTCACCACCCTGCGCCACGAAATGCTCGAAGGCGTCACCGACGACGACCTCGCCACCGCCCTGCGCGTGGCGGAGCAACTCGGCGCGCGGTTCATGGCGGATCGCGCGCGATGAGCCCGACCCGATGATCCTCGCCCGGTTCGGCGCGAAGGAAGCGCTCTTCTCGGTCAAATGCCTGATCGCCGCGTTCCTCGCCTACTACATCGCGCTCAGGATCGGCCTGACGCGCCCCTATTGGGCGGTGACGACATCCTATATCGTCGCGCAACCGCTGGCCGGCGCGGTGCTGTCGAAGGCGGTGTTCCGCGTCGCGGGCACGGTGCTCGGCGCGATCGCCGCTGTCGTGCTGGTGCCGAACCTCGTCAACGCGCCCGAACTGCTGTCGCTGGGTCTCGCGCTCTGGCTCGGCGTGTGCCTGTACATCTCGCTGCTGGACAGGACGCCGCGCGCGTACGTGTTCCTGCTGGCCGGCTATACCGCGAGCATCATCGGCTTCCCGTCGGTGGCGGCACCGGGCGCGATCTTCACGACCGCGGCGTTGCGCGTGCAGGAGATCACGATCGGGATCCTCTGCGGCAGCCTGATCCACGGCTTCGTCTTCCCGCAGACGGTGACCGCGGCGCTGCTCGGACGGATCGACGCGATCCTGGCGGACGCCGAACGCTGGTCGCGCGATTCGCTCGCCGGTGCCTCCGATGCCAAGCTCGACCGCGACCGGCGGCGGCTCGCGCTCGACATCAACGAGCTGCATCAGCTTTCCATCCACCTGCCGTTCGACACCGCGCGGCTTCTTCCCCGCGTGCGGACGCTGCGTGCGCTCCAGGCGGAACTGTCGATGCTGTTGCCGCTGGCGAGCGCGGTAGACGACCGGATCGTCGAGCTGACCCGCGGCGCCGATGCCCCCCGCCCCGAGGCGCTCGCGCTGATCGAGGACGTGCGCGAATGGCTCCGCGATCCACCCGCAGTCGAGCGACGGGGCGCGACCGCCGATGCGCTGATCGCCCGCGCAAAGGCACTCGAGCCGCCGGTCGGCACCACGCTTATCTGGCGCGACGCGCTTCGCCTGAGCCTGCTCGCGCGCCTCGGCGAACTGGTCGACGCGCACCGCAACGCGCGCGACCTGCGCGATCAGATGCGCTCGCCGTCGCGAACCGCGATCACCCCGGCGGTCGCTCGGTTGCTGGCCCGGACGGCCCGCCGACCGCTCCACCGCGATCGCGGCATCGCGCTGCGGGCGGCGGCGGGTACCGTCACGACGATCCTGCTCGGGTGCGCGTTCTGGATCGGCACCGGCTGGAGCGACGGCGCGGGCGCGGTGCTGATCGCGGGCGTGTGCTGCGCGCTGTTCGGCAACAGCGACGATCCCGCACCAGCGATCATGGCGTTCTTCTATGGCACGATCATCGGCCTCGTCGTCTCTGCCGTGTACGCCTTCACGATCCTGCCGCGCGTGACCGATTTCGTGACGCTGGCTGCGGTACTCGCGCCGCCGATGCTGATCGGAGGCGTGTTCCTCGCGCGCCCGTCGACCTTGCTGGTGACTCTCGGCGCCCTGCTCGGCGGGCTCAACACGGTCGGGCTGAACGACCGCTATGGCGGCGGCTTCGACGCGTTCCTCAACGGCGGCATCTCGCAGCTGGTGGGCACGTTGTTCGCGGTCGTCACCGTCGGCCTGTTCCAGACGATCGGCGCGGACACCAGCGCGCGGCGGCTGATCCGCGCGGGCTGGCGCGAGCTGGCAAACCGCAGCGATTCGCCCGGCCGCCCCGACGCGGCGGGCTGGATCGCGCGGATGCTCGACCGGATCGGCCTGCTCGCACCCAGACTCGCAGCGCAAGGCGAGGATCCGGGCAAGCCGCTGCTCGATGCGTTGACCGATCTGCGCGTCGGCGTCTCGGTCGGCGAACTGCGACAGATGCGGCTGGACGGCACGGCCGACGAGGCGATGATGATCACGCCCGTGCTGCGCGGCATCGGCGCGCATTACCGCGCGCTGCGTCCCAATCAGCCTGCACCGCCCGAACCCGACCTGCTTGCCGGTATCGATGCGGCGATGACCGGGTTCGCCACGAGCACGCCTGATCGGCACCGCATCGGCGTGCTAGCGCTGACCTCGCTGCGCCGTAACCTGTTCCCGCAAGCGCCAGCCTATGGGTACGTGTCCGGAGTGGCGGCATGACCGGCGAGATCTCGATCGGCGGCGTATACCTGCCGAGCATACTGCTGCTCGCGGTCGCCGCCGTGCTTCTCACCGGCATCGCCACGCGGCTGCTCGCGTTCGCCGGTGCCTACCGCCTGGTGACGTATCGGCCGCTCGTCGACCTCGCACTGTTCTTCCTCATCCTCGGGCTGCTTGCCCTGCTCACCGGACCTTCCGCATGAACCCCCGCCTCAAGTCCCTGCTCGCCCCGCTTGGCCGCTCCGCCGTCACGATCGTCATCGTCGCGCTCGCGGTGCTGGTCGCGCTGTGGCTGTGGAAGCGGTACGAGACCGATCCGTGGACGCGCGACGGGCATATCCGCGCCGATATCGTCCGCGTGACGCCAGACGTCGCGGGCCTCGTCACGCAGGTCGCGGTGCACGACAACCAGGCGGTGAAGCCCGGCGACGTGCTGTTCGTGGTCGATCGCCCGCGCTTCCAGCTGACGCTGGCGCAGTCCGATGCATCGATCGCGAGCGCACGCGCGACGCTGTTGCAGGCGCGCCGCGAAGCGCAGCGGGATCTGGCGCTCGGCGATCTGGTCGCGAAGGAGACGCACGAGCAGAACGTCGCGCGCGTCGCCACAGCGTCCGCCGCACTCGCCCAGGCGCAGAGCGCACGCTCCACCGCGGCGCTAAACCTCGCGCGGACGACGGTACGCGCGACGGTGCACGGGATCGTCACCAACCTCGATCTCCACCCCGGCGACTATATCGCGACCGGAACGCAAGCGATGGCGCTCGTCGACACCGACTCGCTACGCGTCGAGGGCTATTTCGAGGAAACCAAGCTCGGCAGCATTCATCTCGGCGACCCGGTGATCGTCCACCTGATGGGCGAGCCACAAGCGCTGCACGGCCGCGTCGACAGCATCGCCGCGGGGATCAACGACAGCGAGCGGACGAACACGACGAACCTGCTGCCCAACGTCAACCCGACCTTCAATTGGGTGCGGCTGGCGCAGCGTATTCCGGTGCGGGTCAAGCTGACCAGCGTGCCGAAAGGGACGCAGCTGATCGTGGGCCGCACCGCAACGGTGACGGTCCAGCCCCGCGTTGCACCGGGGACGACGTCGTGATGCTCCCCATCATCCGCCCCACCCTCTTCCGTCATCCTGACGAAAGTCAGGACCCAGGGTTACAAGCGATGTCCTGCGTGGCTCTGGATCCTGACTTTCGTCAGGATGACGGAGTTGGGCAACGCGAGCGTAAAGGTCGCCGCGGTATCGCCGCGAGTATCCTCGCCCTCGCCCTCGCCGCGTGCACCACCGCCGGCCCGAACTACGCGCTCCCCGCGTCCGCCGTCGTCAACCGCCCCTCCGCCCAGGGCGCGTTCGACAGCGGCCACGAGAAGGCGTTCGCCGACACCCCCCTCCCCGACCATTGGTGGCAACTCTACGGCGACCCCCGCCTCGACGCGTTCGTCACCGAAGCGCTCGCCGCCAACACCGATCTGCGCGCCGCCGATGCGAACCTGCGCCGGGCCGACGCGGTCGTCGCCGAAGTCGCAGCTGGCCGCACGCTGTCGACCGTCCTCGGCGGCGGCACCTCGCTCGACCGCCCGTACACGACCGGCGGCAACCTTCCCGGCACGCTCGACTACAACCTCGGCATCACGCTAGCCTATCCGCTCGACCTGTCGGGCCGGATCCGCCGCGCGATCGAGGCGGCCCAAGGCGATGCCAAGGCCGTCGCCGCCGCGCGCGACAACGTCCGCGTGACCGTCGCCGCGGAGACCGCGCGCAGCTACGCCACCGCCTGCACCGCCAACATGGTGCTAGCCGCGAACAACCGCATCCTCGCGCTGCAACGCCAGACGCTGAACGTGACGCAGCGCCTGCAACGCGGCGGCCGCGGCACTGCGTTCGACGTGACGCGCGCGAGGACCGCGGTCGACCAGAGCGAAGCGCTGATCCCGTCGCAGGTCGCGACACGCACCGCCGCGCTCTACCGTCTTGCCACGCTGATGGGCCGCACGCCCGCCGACTATCCCAAGGACGTCGCGACCTGTGCGAAGCCACCCGCGCTCACCCGCCCGCTGCCGATCGGCGACGGGACCGCGTTGATCCTGCGCCGCCCCGATATCCGCCAGGCCGAACGCACGCTTGCCGCCGCGACCGCGCGGATCGGCGTAGCGACCGCCAACCTCTATCCGCAGGTCAGCCTCGGCGGCTCGGCCGGGTTCACCGGCCCCGTCTCGTCACTCGGCTCGACCAACGCATTCCATCTCGGGCTTGGGCCGCTGATCAGCTGGAGCTTCCCCAACCGCCCGGTCATCCGCGCGCAGATCGCGCAAGCCGGTGCCAGCGCGGATCAGGCACTGGCGCAGTTCGATTCGACTACACTCGAGGCGCTCCGCCAGACCGAGACCGCGCTCTCCGCCTATGCGCGCGAAGGCGACCGCAACGCAGCCCTGCGCCGCGCCCAGTCCAGCGCCGCGCGCGCCGCGGACCAAGCCGGCACGCTCTACCGCTTCGGCCGCACCGACTTCCTCTCGCTGCTGACCGCACAGGCCGCGCTGACCACCGCGCAGGCCAACCTCGCCACGTCCGACGCGCTGTTGGTCGATCGCCAGGTCGACGTCTTCAAGGCGCTCGGCGGGGGGTGGCAGGCATGAGGCTCCGACGGCGCGGGCTCGCCTCGATCAACAGCGAGATCCGCGACGGCATCATGCCCGCCGCCGACACCATCGCGCGCGTCGCCAAGGACCCCGACGCGTTGCCGCACACGCCGAGCAACTACCGCGTCACCGCGCTGATCATCGCCTGCGCGCTGTTCATGGAGCAGATGGACTCGACCGTGCTCGCGACCGCGCTGCCGACGATGGCGCGCGATTTCGGCGTCCCCGCGACCAGCATGAGTTCGGCGCTGACCTCATACCTGCTGGCGCTCGCGATCTTCATCCCCGCTAGCGGGCGCCTCGCGGACCGGTTCGGATCGCGCACGATCTTCCGCGCGGCGATCCTCATTTTCGTCGGCGGATCGATGCTGTGCGGCCAGGCGACCAGCCTGCCGTTCATGATGTTCGCGCGCTTCCTGCAAGGGCTCGGCGGCGCGATGATGATCCCGATCGGCCGCCTCGTCCTGCTCCGCAGCGTCGCCAAGGAGGATATGGTCCAGGCGATGTCGTGGCTGATCATGCCCGCGCTGATCGGTCCGATCCTGGGTCCCCCGGTCGGCGGCGCGATCGTCACCTATCTCGACTGGCGCTGGATCTTCTACTTCAACGTGCCGATCGGCCTGCTCGGGGTGGTGCTGGTGACGCGCTTCATCGGCGAGGTGCGCGAGGACAAGCCGGCGCGCTTCGACGTGCCCGGCTTCATCCTGTCGGGCGTGTCGCTCGGCTGCCTGTTGTTCGGGTTCGAGATGACCAGCCGCACCGGCGAACTGTCGCGTGCCGTCGTGCTGATCGCGGTCGGGCTGGTCGCGGGTGTGGCCTACATCCGCCACGCAAAACACCGCAGCGACCCGATCCTCGATTTGTCGCTGATGCGCATCCCCACCTTCCGCCTGTCGGTGATCGGCGGATCGCTGACGCGCATCACGCAGGGCGCGCAGCCGTTCCTGCTGCCGATGATGCTCCAGCTTGGGTTCGGGATGACCGCGGCGGCGAGCGGTGCGATCACGATCGCCGGCGCGATCGGCTCGTTGATGATGAAAAGCCTCGCGCCGCGCGTGCTCAGGCGCTTCGGGTTCCGCAACAGCCTGATCGTCGGCGGACTCTGCGCGAGTTCGGGCTACGCGGTCGCCGGACTGTTCCGCCCCGACTGGCCGATCCCCGTCATCTTCGCCGTGCTGATGATCTCGGGGTTCTTCATGTCGTTCCAGTTCTCGGCGTACAACACGATCGCGTATGACGAGATCCCGTCGTCGCGGATGAGCAGCGCGACCAGCTTTTACGCGACGTTCCAGCAACTGATGCTGTCGCTCGGGATCTGCGTCGGCGCGGCGTCGCTGCATGTCGGGATGCTGGGGACGGGCGCGACCCGGCCAGCGCTGACGGACTTCACGCTGGCGTTCCTGGTGGTGACCGCAGTGTCCGCCTCAGCGACGATCTGGAACCGCCGGTTCGCGGTGGATGCCGGGTCGCAGCTGAGCGGGCACCGGGCGTAGTCAGACGCAACATACTCCCCTCCCTGAAAGGGAGGGGTTAGGGGTGGGTAGGCCAGCTCGCGACGCAACCGATCGGCGATACGGAACCCGACCCACCCCCGGCCCCTCCCTTTCAGGGAGGGGGGAAGAACGGTCGGCGCTAGACCTGCGTTGCCGGCAGCGAAGGCCGCGAGAGGACGGACACATGCTCGCCGGGTTCGACGAACATCCCATGCGACTCCGCCCACTTCCCCGCCTTCTCGCTCGCCGTCAGCATTGTCAGGAACGGGCTCAGCAACAGCCCCAAGGTCACCGGCGTAAGCCACGCCGCGGTGATCGGCGCGAACGGCGTCACCAGCAACAGCGCCACCCCCACCCCGACATGCCAGCGATAGCGCGGCATCACATCCGCCAGCGACAACTCATGCGCATCGCGGTTTTGCGGTGCCCAGCCCGACTTCCGCCCCATCAATATCCCGGCGAGGTCAATCGTCTGCGTCAGCGCGATCACCGGCGCGGACAGCATCGAGAACGGCACGTCGATCAGCACCGACCGCACGATCCCGCGCCGCCCGCCGAACCCCTCGCGACGCTCCGCATTCGAGAACGCCCAGATCACGCTCAGCAGCTTAGGCCCGAACAACAGCAGCAGTGTGACCACCAGCACCTGTAGCGAGGTCTGCGCCTCGACGATGTTGCGCTCGCCGATCAGCGCCTGCACCACGCTCGTCGCGATCATCAGCAGCCACACCGGCGAGGTGATGAACGCCGACGCACCCATCAGCAATTGCAGCCGGCTGACCCAGTGGAACCCCGACGAGGTCAGCAAGCTCAGATGCTGGATATTCCCCTGCGCCCAGCGCCGATCGCGCACCGCCGCGTCGATCAGCGTCGGCGGATATTCCTCGAACGTCTCCTCGGTCATCAGCATGTGCACGCGCCAGCCGCGCCGCCGGAGCAGCGCCGCCTCGACCATGTCGTGACTCATGATGACGCCGCCGAACGGCGCGCGGCCGGGCAGGTCGGGCAAGCCGCAACTGGCCGCGAACGCCTCGATCCGGATCATCGCGTTGTGGCCCCAGAAGGTCGCCTCGGAGCCCGACCACCAGACTAGCCCCGCAGTCGAGATCGGACCGTACAACCGACTCGCGAACTGCATCCAGCGCTGGAAGAACGTCACGCCATTGATCACCGCGGGCACGGTCTGGAGCAGCGCCACCGCCGGCCGGCGTTCGAGCACCTGCGCCATGCCGATGATCGTGTTGCCGCCCATCAGGCTGTCCGCGTCGAGCATCAGCATGTAGCGATAGCCGCCGCCGAACCGCCGGATCCACTCGGCGACATTACCCGGCTTGCGGCCGACGTTGACGGTCCGGCGCCGGTAATAGAGCGCGCAGTCGAGCGTCGGCGCGAGCCTCTGCCACGCGGCCACCTCGGCCGCCTCCGCCGCTTCGCCGGAGTCGCTCAGGATGAAGATATCGAACCGGTCGGCGACGCCGCCGGCCGCGATCGCGCGCGCCATCCAGGCGATCCGCTCGAACACCGCGTCGATGTCTTCGTTGTGGACCGGCATCAGGATCGCGGTGCGGCCCTCGAGCGGTTCGGATTGGCGCGGCGTCGGCACGAAGCCCGGATGGCCGCCGGTCATCAGCAGTACGAAGCCGATCGCCGCGTTCATGAAACCGAACGCGATCCACGCGAACAACGGGAAGAACAGCGCCAGCAGCACCGCATCCCACAGGCTCAGCCCGTCGGCGAGCAGCGACTCCTGCACCGCGGACGATGCCGCGGTGGCGAGCAGCCCGGTCATCAGGATGAGGATGATCCGGCGCGCGAGCATATCGTCGTTCGAAACGACCATGCCCGGCCCCGGCTCGGGCGCGGACCAGGGCGGCGGCGGCCCGTCGAAACGCTGCGGGAGCATCTCGATCGGCGACTCGCCCGGCATCATGGCGGGAAGGTCGGGCATCAGAAGATCGGCGTCAGCACGGTTTCGCTGAGCGCGCGACCGCCGCGCGTGAGGAACAACCTGACGTCGGCCGGGCCCTGCGCATCGGGCGCGACGTCGGCGGTCACGCGCCAGCGGTTCTTCTGGCCGACCACCGGATACGCCGCGTTGGCGAGCACTTTCCCGCGGACGACATCGATCTTGGCGGTCACGCCGCTCTGTCGGTCGAGCCCGGCAAGACCGTCGCCGACGAAATCGACCACGAGCTTTCGCGCGCCCTTGACCGGTTCGGCGCCCGGTCGGCCGGCGACGCCCTGCCAGCAATCGACGACATGCGCGGTCGCGGCGATGGCGGTCGGATCGGTCGATTTCCACGACAGCGTGTAATCGAACTGCAACCGCTGCCCTGCCTTTGCAGGCGCGGCCGGGGTCCAGAACGAGACGACGTTATCCACCGTCTCGCTGTTGGTCGGGAACGCGTAGAGCATCACCGCGCCCTTGCCCCAATCGCCCTGCGGCTGGATCCACAGGTTTGGCCGGCGATCGTAGAACGCGCCGTCATCCTGATAGTGATCGAAATTCCGGTCGCGCTGGATCAGCCCGAACCCCTTCGGCGCCTGATCCGCGAAGCTGTCCAGCGTATCGTGCGGCGGATTGTTGAGCGGCCGCCAGATGCGTTCCCCGGCGCCGGTGAGCAGCGCGAGACCGTCGGAATCGTGGATCTCGGGCCGCCAGTCGACCGCAGCGGCGCGATTGCCTTCGCCGTACCAGAACATGCTGGTCGCAGGCGCGACGCCGAGCCGTTCGATGTCGCGGCGGAGGTTCAGGACGGACGAGACCTGCTGTTCGACGCCCGCGCCCGCGACATGCCGCGACTGGAAGCGGTACGCGCCGGTGACGCTGGCGCCATCCATCAGCGCGTAGATCGTGTAGGCGTCGGTGCCGGTCCGTTCGATCCAGAATTCGGTGAAGTTGGGAAATTCCTCGCGACCGGGCAGCCCGGTGTTGATCGCGAGCCCGCGCGCGGACAGGCCGTATTGGTCCTGCGAGCCGGCGGTACGGAAATAGGACGCGCCCTGGAACGCCATCCAGTCGCTGGTCCCGCCCGGCGCCATCGCGCGGAAACCGGCGATGCCGAGCGCGGCGGCATGGCCTTCTTCGGCCTCGAACAGGTCGCGCGAGAACTCTACGCGGTGCGCCTGCCCGCCCTCGACGACGTTGATCGCGACCGGCATCGGCGCATAGCGACCGAGCGGGAACAGCCGGATGCCGCCGGCGAGCGTCTTGTCCGCGCGAAAGCGGATGCTGCCGACCTTGTCGTAATCGATCGCGGCGGCGGCCGCGACCTTGGCCGGGGCGGCATATGGCCTAGTGGCGAGCGTCGCGGCGCGCTGCTGGAGCGCGTCCCAAGAGAACGGCTCGGCCTTGCCAGACGCGGCACGCATCGCGGCGGCGGCCTGAGGGAGGACCCCCAACAGACCCAGCGCGGTAATCACTTCGCGTCGACCGATCATGCAGAGCGCTCCCTCGTCATCATGCTGCAATGCGGTAGCATAAGGACATCGCGCGCGCGCGTCGACAGGTCCCGCCCCCGGCGCAGCCTATCGCGCCACGCGTCGCCAGCGGGCGCTGACCTTAACCCGGTCGTGGATGTGGTGGCCGACGATCACCAGCATCGCGCCACCACTCGCGCAGAGGAAGCCGATCGTGGCGAGCAGGAATGCGAGTACGCTGGTCGATGGCTTGAGACCGGCCAGCGTGTGGATTGCGATGGCGGCGAGCGCGAGCGACAGGAAGCCGCTCGCGCGGAGGTTGAGGTCGGTGCGGAGGCGGCGGGCGTCGGTCATGCGACGCTTCAGCTATCGTTTGCCGAATAAGCGTTCGAGATCGATTTCGCGGGTGAGCCATAGTGTTCGCGTAGTGCGCAACCCCGTCATCCCGGCGAAAGCCGGGACCTCGCGCGGCAGGTGCGACCTGCTGCGGGGAGACCCCAGCTTTCGCTGAGGTGACGGTTGGGTTGGGTAGCGTGACGGGTGGTTGCGCAAGATAACGAGCATACCGCCCGCTTCCTTGTTCTCCCGCGAAGGCGGGAGCCCAGTCTGGATCCCCGCCTTCGCGGGGAAACAAGCTTTCTGCCTATGGAAACGTTCAGGCGTCGACCAGCAACCGGTATCCGATCCCGAGCTCGTTCGCGATAACCGTGCCGACTCCCCCCGTCCCCTCCAGCTTCTGCCGCAGGTTCCGCACCACGATACGCAGATACTCGATCCGGCGATCGTGATCGGTCGGCCACGCCGCCTCCAATATCCGCTGGTGCGTAACCACCCGCCCAGGGTGCGCCGCTAACGCCGACAACACGTCGTACTCCTTCCGCGTCAGATGCGCCTCCTCGTTCCCCCGCCGGACCAACCGGTGCTCGAAATCGATCTCCACCCCATGCGCGCGCAACACCGTCGGCCGCGAGGTCGCCTCGCCACGGCCCCGCAACGCCACCCGCAACCGTGCGAGCAACTCCTCGGTATCGAACGGCTTGGTCACATAATCCTCCGCGCCAAGATCGAGCGCGGCCACCTTCTGGTCGGTCGCCTCGCGCGCGGACACGACGAGAATGATCGGATCGCCGAGCTTCTTCAGCAGCGGTACCAGCTCCAGCCCGTCGCGGTCAGGCAACCCCAGGTCGAGCAGCACCGCGGTCAACGGCCGGCTCGCCGCGATCCGCAAAGCCTCGCGCGCGTCGACCGCCTCCTCGACGCCGTACCCTGCCCGCTCCAGCGTGTTCTTCAACAACCGCCGGATATGCAGTTCGTCATCGACGATCAGGACCGTCTGCGCGCTCATAGATTCGCTCCATCGGTGTCGCGGACGAGCAGGGCCACGGGGAAGCACAGGCTGAACTGCGCGCCCGTCAGGTCTTCGCGGTTGCTGGCTTCGACGCTCATCCCCATCGCTTCGGCGAACGCCTTCACGATCGCAAGCCCGAGTCCGGTTCCGCCGATCGCACGGTCGGAGCCTTCGAGGCGGCGGAACGTCTCGAACACCTCCTTCTCGCGGCCGGGCGGCAAACCCGGCCCCTGATCGATCACCGACAGCCGGAGCATGCCGAACCGGTGCTCGGCACGCACGATGATCGGCGTGCCGGGATCGGCATAGCGCCCGGCATTGTCGAGCAGGTTGAGCAGGCAGTGGTGGAGCAATTGCGGATCGACGCGAACCAGAGGCAAGTTCGGCGCGACGTCGAGTTCGATCGCATGACCTTCAAGCACGCGCTTCGTGTCGTGCACCGCGCCCGCAACGGCGTCGGTCAGGTCGGTCGGCTCCAGTCGCAACCGGAGCGCGCCAGCCTCGACCCGCGCCATGTCGAGCAGATTGCCGACGAACCGGTTGAGCCGCGCCGCCTCGCTCTCGATCGTCGCGATCAGCTCCGGCGTGACGCCGCGGTGCAGTTCCGCCGCCGCCGCCATCACCGAGGTCAGCGGCGTACGCAAATCGTGGCTGACCGACGACAGCAGCGCGGCGCGCAACCGATCGCGCTCGCGCACCGCGTCGACATCGCGCATCTCCACCTCGAGCCGCGCGCGTTCGAGCACCAGCGACGCCTGATCGACCAAGCTCATCAGCAGCGGCAGCTGGTCCGACCGCACCGGATCGCCGCCCGCCTCACGCGCCAGCCCGAGCACCGCCAGCGTCCGCTCGCCCGAGCGCAACGGCTGGAAGAACCACTCCGACGCCGCCAGCGTGCCCGACCCGCGTCCGGCGGGCGCGCCGGTATCATAGGCCCATTGCGCGGCGGCCATCTCCATCGTCTCTAGCCGGTAGTCCGCGCCATTCGCGGCCTGCACCGCGAGGCCAGGATCCTCGGCGACGAGGATAACGGCACGCACGCCGAACAACCGGCCGACCTCCTCGCAGATCGCGCGCGCCAGTGCGACCGGCTCGTTCAGCGAGGTCAATTGCCGCAGGAAGCCGGCGAGCGCGGCGTTGGTGCGCGCGCTGGCGGCGGCGATATCGGCCTGCGCACGGACCCGAGACGTCAGCTGGCTCGTCACGAAGGCGATGCCAAGCAGGACGAGGATCGAGATCACGTTCTCGGGATTGTTGATCGTCAGCGTGCCGGTCGGCGGCAGGAAGAAGAAGTTGTACGCGATCGACGAGGCGATCCCGGCGAACAGCCCGGTGCGCAGCCCGAACAGGCTCGCCGCGGCCATCACCGGCAGCAGATACAGCAGCGCGACGTTGCCGAGGTTGAGGATGTGGAACAGCGCGCTCGCGACGCCGGTGACGCTCGCCACCATCGCGGTCGTCCAGGCATAGCCCGCCTTGCTGCCCCAATCGCCGATGCGCTTTCCACAGGTCGGCGCCGCGGTGCCCGCCTCCATCGGCAGGACGTGGACCGCGATCCCCGGCGTCTCGCGAACGATCCGGTCGACGACCGAGCCGTGGCGCAGTTCGAACCAGCGCGAGCGGGCCGACTTGCCGACCACCAGTTGCGTCGCGCGCGCCTCGGTGGTGAAGGTCTTCAAGCCATCGACGACCGAGGTCGCGGGGACGGTCGCGACGTCGCCGCCGAGCTGCGTCGCGAGGTTGAAGACCGCGGCAAGCTGGCGGTGCTCGGCCTCGCCGAACGTCTGCGCGCGCGGCGTCTCGATATACACCGCGGTCCACGGCGCGTGCATCGCGTCGGCGATCCGCTTGGTGGCGCGGACGAGGCCCAATGCGCCGGGCAGCTCGCTGATCGCCACGACGATCCGCTCGCCGCCCGCCCAGGTGCCGCCGACACCGAGCGCGCGGACGTGTTCAAGCATCTGGGCGTCGACGGCTTGCGCGGCACGGCGCAGCGCGAGTTCACGCAGCGCCGACAGGTTCGACTTGGAGAAGAAATGCGAGAGGGCGCGGGTGGCCTCTTGGGGCAAGTAGACCTTGCCCGCCTTCAGCCGCTCGATCAGTTCGTCGGGCGGGATGTCGACGACTTCGATCTCGGCGGCCTCGACGATGCTGTCGGGGACGGTCTCGCGGACGCGGACGCGCGTGAACGAGGCGACGACGTCGTTGAGGCTTTCGATGTGCTGGATATTGATCGTCGAATAGACGTCGATGCCCGCGGCGAGCAGTTCCTCGACGTCCTGGTAGCGCTTCGGGTGGCGGCTGCCGGGGGCATTGGTGTGGGCGAGTTCGTCGACGAGGACCAGCGTGGGGGCGCGTTCGAGGATCGCGTCGAGGTCCATTTCGTCGAGCGTGCGGCCTTCGTAGGGGATCGCCTTCCGCGCGACGATCTCGTGGCCTCGCGTGAGCGCTTCGGTTTCGACGCGGCCGTGCGTCTCGACCACGCCGATGACGATATCGACGCCGGCGCGACGACGCTCGGCGCCTTCGGAGAGCATCTCGTAGGTTTTGCCGACACCCGGAGCGGCGCCGAGGAAGATCTTCAGACGGCCGCGACCCTCCTGCGACGCCTGTCGCAGAAGGGCCTCGGGCGATGGTCGTCCGTCGTCGTTCAACGCGCGCCCGTCGCATCCAGCGCGCGGTTAAGTGCGAGGACGTTGACGCGCGGCTCGCCGAGGATGCCGAGCAGCGGGCCGTCGACGTTGGCCGTAACGAGTGCGCGGACCTTGTCGGCGGGCAACCCGCGGATACGTGCGACGCGAGCGACCTGCGCGTAGGCCGAGGCTGGCGACAGATCGGGATCGAGACCCGAACCCGATGCGGTAGCGAGATCGGCGGCCAGCGGCCCGGTCACGCCTTCCGCGCGGCGCTTGGCGACGTCAGCCTTGGTGCGATCGACAAGCGCCTGGCTGGTCGGCCCGAGGTTCGATCCCGACGAGGCGAGACCGTCATAACCTTTGCCAGCCGCCGAGGGGCGCGTCTGGAAATAGCGGTCGGTGGTGAAGGCCTGGCCGACGACGGTCGAGCCGATCGCCTTGCCGTTGGCCATGACGAGGCTGCCGTTGGCTTGCGCGGGGAAGATGGCCTGTCCGATCCCGGTCATGGCGAGGGGATAGACGATCCCGAGCAGCAGCGCGAACAGGATCGTCATGACGAACGCAGGGCGAAGAGCGGAGGTAAAATCGGATGTCATTTTGCAACTCCTTGTGTCCCCGCGAAGGCGGGGACCCAGTCTGGGCTCCCGCCTTCGCGGGAGAACAATTTCACGCTAATCCCAGCGCACCGACGAGGATGTCGATGAGCTTGATACCGACGAACGGCGCGATCAGGCCGCCCAGTCCGTACACCGCGAGATTTCGCGCCAGCAGCGGCCCCGCTGCCATAGGCTTGTACGCCACGCCCTTCAGCGCGAGCGGCACCAGCATCGGGATAATGATCGCGTTGAAGATGATCGCCGACAGAATCGCACTCTCCGGCGAGCCCAGCCGCATCACGTTGAGCACGCCCAGCCCCGGATAGAGCGCGACGAACATCGCCGGGATGATCGCGAAATACTTCGCCACGTCGTTCGCCACCGAGAAGGTCGTCAGCGCACCGCGCGTCATCAGCAGCTGCTTCCCGAGGCCGACGATCTCGATCAGCTTGGTCGGATCGCTGTCGAGGTCGACCATGTTGCCCGCCTCGCGCGCCGCCTGCGTGCCGGTGTTCATCGCCACGCCGACATCGGCCTGCGCCAAAGCCGGTGCGTCGTTGGTACCGTCGCCGCACATCGCGACCAGACGTCCGCCCTGCTGTTCCTTTCGGATCAGCTCGAGCTTGTCCTCCGGCGTCGCCTGCGCGAGGAAATCGTCGACGCCGGCTTCGGCAGCGATCGCAGCGGCGGTGAGCGGGTTGTCGCCGGTGATCATCACCGTGCGGATGCCCATCGCGCGCAGCTCGCCGAAGCGCTCGCGGATGCCAGCCTTCACGACGTCCTTGAGGAAGATCGCGCCGAGCAAGCGGCCATCGCGCGCCACGGCGAGCGGTGTGCCGCCAGCGCGCGCGATCTCGTCTGTAATCCGGCGCAGTTCGGTGGCGGCGGCGGTCGCCCCCGCCCCCGGATTGGCCTTGAGGATCGAATCGACCGCGCCCTTCTGGATCAGCGCGCCGTTCACTTTCACCCCCGAGATGCGGGTCTGCGCGGTGAACGGAATGACCTCCGCATCGTCCGGCAACGCACTCGTCGTCACGCCGAACTTGTCGCGCGCCAGCAACACGATCGAGCGGCCCTCGGGCGTTTCGTCGGCGAGGCTGGCGAGCAACGCTGCCTCGGCCAAGTCCTCGTCACGCGTGCCGCCGACCGAGCGGAATTCGCTCGCCTGACGATCGCCGATCGTGATCGTGCCGGTCTTGTCGAGCAGCAACACGTCGATATCGCCCGCCGCCTCGACCGCACGCCCCGACTTCGCCAGCACGTTGAAGCGTACCAGGCGGTCCATCCCCGCAATACCGATCGCCGACAGCAGCGCCGCGATCGTGGTCGGGATCAGCGTGATCAACAGCGCCGCCAGGATCGCGACCGGCACGCGGCCGCCCGCATAGCTGGCGAACCCCGGGATCGTCCCGACTGCGATCAGGAAGATGATCGTCAAGCCGACGAGCAGCAGCGTCAGCGCGATCTCGTTCGGCGTCTTTTGCCGCTCGGCGCCCTCGACCAACGCGATCATGCGGTCGAGAAAGCCTTCGCCGGGGTTGGCGGTGATCTTCACGCGGATCTCGTCGGAGATGACGCGCGTGCCCGCGGTGACGGCGGACCGATCGCCGCCCGCTTCGCGGATCACCGGCGCGCTCTCGCCGGTGATCGCGGCTTCGTTGACCGAGGCGACGCCCCAGACGACTTCGCCGTCCGCCGGGATCAGGTCGCCCATCGTCACCAGCACGATGTCGCCCGAACGGAGCATGCTGGCGGGGACGGACTCGACCTGGTCGCCCTTCATGCGGCGTGCGGTCAGCTCGGCCTTGGTCGCGCGCAATGACGCGGCTTGCGCCTTGCCGCGCCCTTCAGCGAGCGCTTCGGCGAAGGTGCCGAACAGCACGGTCAGCCACAGCCAGATCACCAGCTGTATCTTGAAGCCGACCGACAACCCGTCGCCACCGACGTTGACGAGGATCGTCAACAAAGTGGCGACGACGGCGGTGACGAACATCACCGGGTTGCGGATCAGCTGCCGGGGATCGAGTTTCCGGAAAGCGTCGCCGATCGCCGGGATGATCAAGTCGGCCGTGAACAGCGACTTGGTGGGGGTGCGTGCCATTTCGGCTCCGTCAGAAGGTTTTGCCGCTGATCATCGCGAGATGATCGGCGATGGGACCGAGCGCGAGGCTCGGCAGGAAGGTCAGGCCACCGACGATCAGGATGATCCCGACCAGCAGGCCGACCCACAGCGCACCCGTCGTCGGGAACGAACCTGAGCTCTCCGGCGTGTATTTCTTGGCCGCGAGACCACCGGCGATGGCGAGCATCGGCACGATGATGAAGAAGCGCCCGAGCCACATCGCCACCCCCAGCAAGCCGTTGTAATACGGCGTATTGGCGGTGAGCCCGGCGAACGCCGACCCGTTGTTCCCGACCGCGCTGGTGAACACGTAGAGGATCTCGCTAAACCCGTGCGGCCCCTTGTTGAGCGGCCCCGCAAGCCCGGCCGGCAGCACGGCGCTGAGCGCGGTGAAGCCGAGGATGACGAGCGGCAGGATCGCGATCGCCAGCACCGCCAGCTTCACTTCGCGGCTCTCGATCTTCTTGCCGACATATTCGGGCGTGCGGCCGACCATGAGGCCTGCGACGAACACCGCGAGGATGGCGAACAGCAGGAAGCCGTAGATGCCTGCACCGACGCCGCCGATGACGACCTCGCCAAGCTGCATGTTGAGCAGCGGAATCATGCCGCCCAGCGCTGTGAAGCTGTCGTGCATCGCGTTGACCGCACCGCACGATGCCGCCGTCGTGACGACCGAGAACAGCGCGGACGCGGCGATCCCGAAGCGGACCTCCTTGCCCTCCATGTTGCCGCCCGCGACGCCGATCTGGTGGAGGATCGGGTTACCCGCGGCTTCTTGGGCATAGGTCACCGTGACGCCCGCGATGAACAGCAGCACCATCGCCGAGAGGATCGCCCAGCCTTGCCGGGTGTTGCCGACCGCCTTGCCGAACGTCCAGGTCAGCCCGAAGCCGATCACGAAGATCGACAGCATCTGGATCAGGTTGGTGAGCGCGGTCGGGTTCTCGAACGGATGCGCCGAGTTCGCGTTGAAGAAGCCGCCACCATTGGTGCCGAGCATCTTGATCGCCTCCTGGCTCGCCACCGGGCCGAGCAGCAACGACTGCTTCGCGCCCTCCAGCGTCTGGATGTCGACGACACCCGCGAGCGTCTGCGGCACGCCGCTGGCGATCAGGAACAGCGCGTAGACGATCGAGATCGGCAGCAGCAGGTACAATGTGACGCGCGTCGCATCCGCCCAGAAATTGCCGATCGTCGTTGCCGAGCGCCGCGCGAACCCGCGGAACAGCGCGAACGCCAGCGCGATGCCGGTCGCCGCCGAGAGGAAATTATGGATCGTCAGGCCGAACATCTGGCTGAAGTTCGACATGGTGGATTCACCACCATAGCTCTGCCAGTTGGTGTTGGTCGTGAAGCTGACCGCGGTGTTGAACGCGAGGTGCGGCGCGAGGCCAGCGAGGCCTTGCGGGTTACCCGGCAGCACGCCTTGCAGGCGCAGCACCGCGTACGTGAGCGCCATCAACGTCGCGTTGAATAGGAGCATGTGCAGCGCGTACCGGCGCCAGCCCTGCTCCGCCTTCGGATCGATGCCAGCAAGCTTGTAGAAGCCGGTCTCGACCGGGCCGAGGACGACGTGGATCGGCGTGCGGCGGCCTTCGTACAGCGCGAACAGCCACAGGCCGACGGGTTTGGTCAACGCCAGCAATATGCCGACGAAGCCGAGGATCAGGATCCATCCCTGGAATGTCATGGGAGTGCGCTCCTAAAAGCGTTCGGGACGGATCAGCACCGCCACGAGGTAAAACAGCAGCCCGAGCGCGACGATCGCGGCGAGCCAGAGGTCGAGGGTCATGGCTGCGTCCTCACGCGTTGTCGCACAGGCGGACATAGGCGAGCGTCGCCGCCACCAGCCCGATCATGATCGTTATCCAGAGTAGGTCCTGCATGGCTCGGGTCCTTTCAGAACGCGGCGGTGAGGGAGGCGACGATCGTGCCGTCGGCGATCGATCCGGTACCGTCCTGCCCGCGGGAGAAGCTCGGCTGGAGATACGCTGCACTGCGACGCGTGATGTCGGTGTCGATGTAGCTCACATTTAGCGTCAGATTTTTATACGTAGTGTCCGCACCCAGCGACCAATCCCAGTAGCTGCCGGTCGGCGCCGCGCTGGTGGCATTCGGGCCGAGCCCGTCATTGCCCCAGCTATGGCCGATATGCGCCTTGGCGGTGATCGGCGTTCCTGCGATCGCGAATGCGCCGTCGCCGGTGAGGTACAGGTTGTCCTTCTTGTCGCCGGGGTTGGTGTAGACGCCAGCCGCCGCATCGGCGCCGGTGCGATACCATTTGCCGAGTGCCTGCTGCTTCGGCGCATAGAACGCACTCGCGGTCAGCGTCGCTGGGCCGGTGGTGCCGCTGAGCTTCACATAGGGCTCGGCATAATCGGTCTTCGACGCGCCGCCCGGATACATGTACCAGGTCAGCCCGACGTCGAGCGTGGCGTTGTCGGCGAGCTTGTGCTTGTAGCCGCCGATCAGGTCGAGCTCCATGTTCGAGCCACCGAACGTGCCCCAGCCCGACAGGTTCGAGCCCCAGGCGCCGACATACACGCCGCTCTGGTGCGCGATCGTCAGCCCGCCCTGGATCGCGCCGTCCTTGTCCGACTGCGACACGCCGCGCAGGCGGTAGTCGGTGGCCAGCGTCACCGAACCGGAGATAGTGACGGGAGACGGCGGCGCGGTATCCTGCGCGAACGCGGGCGTGGCGAGACCGGTCAGGATACCGCCTGTTAGAACTAGGCCGGCGACGAAACGAAGACTGTGCATTGCTATCCCCATGCGCGGTCCCTGCCGGAAGAGTGGCGGGCCGCGAGGATTGGCAATTAGGCGCCGGCGACGTAGCAATTCGAGATCGATTGCCGGGCCGGCGCGTATGTTTCGCGTAGTATTGTCGGAATTACGCCCGGCGCAGGAGCATCCAGCCCGCCAGACCCGACAGGATCGAGCCCGCGAAAACGCCGATCTTGACCGAATCCATCGCGTGCGGCGAGCCTGCAAAGGCCAGGCCGCCGATGAACAGGCTCATCGTGAAGCCGATCCCGCACAGCACCGCCATGCCGTACACCTGCGCCCAGTTCGCGTTCTTGGGTGCCTCGGCCAGCCGGAACGTCACGAGCCCGCGGATCGTCGCGAAGATGCCGATCTGCTTGCCGAGGAACAGCCCGAGCAGGATCCCGACCGGCAACGGCGAAATCACGTCCGCCGCCACCATCCCCCCGAACGCGATGCCAGCATTGGCGAACCCGAACGCCGGCACGATCAGAAAACTCGACCAGGGCTGGAGGGCGTGTTCGAGGCGTTTGAGCGGCGGTTGCCCCTCCCCCGTCCGCAGCGGGATCGTGAACGCGACCGCCACGCCGGCGAGCGTCGCATGGACGCCCGACAGTAATACACCGTACCAGATGCCGACGCCGATCAGCAGGTACGGCACCAGCGACCGCACCCCCGACAGGTTCAGGACGACCAGCACGCCGAGCCCCACGCCCGCGCCAAGCAACGGCAGCAGCGCGATCTGGCCGGTATAGAACACCGCGATGACGAGGATCGCGAGCAGGTCGTCGATCACCGCGATCGCCGTCAGCAATATCTTCAACGAGGTCGGCACGCGCGATCCGAGCAAGGCCAGGATGCCGAGCGCGAACGCGATGTCGGTCGCCGCCGGGATCGCCCAGCCGCGCAGATTGGCGGGCGTGCCCATGTTGACGAGCAGATAGAGGCACGCCGGCACCACCATGCCCGCAAGCGCCGCCGCGCCGGGCAGGATGCGCTCTCCCCAGGTCGAGAGATGCCCCGAGACGAACTCGCTCTTCACCTCCAGCCCGATCAGCAGGAAGAACAGCGCCATCGCGCCATCGTCGATCCAGTGATGGACGCTCATCACACCGACTTCGTGATGCAGCGTCGCGAAATAGGCCGGAGCGAGCGGTGAATTGGCGACGAGCAGCGCCGCGATCGTCGCGGCGAGCAGCACGATGGCGCCCGCCGCATCGCCCGCGAAAAAGCGCCGGACCGCGCTCACAGCCCTTCCCCGCCGACCCATTGCGCGTTCGACAGCCGGCGTGCGAGATCCCAACTCTGGACGCGGATATCGGGAACGGCGACCACTTCCCACAGCCCGCCGCGGGTCATCGGGCCGATGCAGTGGATGCGGTCGTCGGGCGTGCCGTCCGCCCGGATCGCCCGCGACTGCGCATCGACGTCGACGCCGAGCCGCAGCGGATCGGGTCGGATCAGCCCGGCGGCGAGCAGATGCTTCACGAGCGGTTCTTCGGAGCGCAACAGATCGCCCTGCGGCCCGGTGCAGTTCACGATCCGCGCGGCGCGTGTAACGACGGTGGCGGTTTCGCCGCGTGGTCGCCAGGTCAGATTTGCGTGCTGACCGTCGGCCTCGGCGGAGACGATCTTGCCCGCCGCAAAGGTCAGCCGCCCGCTCGCGACGAGCGCCTCGACGCGATCGGCGACGGCCGGTGCGAGGCGGTGGCGATGGACGTCCCAATAGGGTCGCAAGTGCCGGAGGAAACGGCCGCGCAATTCCTGCGACGCCGCCGACCAGAGCATCTGCGTGACCGGCCGCAATTCATCTACCGCGGCCCGCCAGCCGCCCTCTTCGGTCCGCGCACGAACGTGACGGACGAGATCGGTCAGCCCGCCCTGCGGCTTGTCCGAAACGCCGCGGTGCGCAGGCGCACCATCGACATGCCGCCGCGGCGACAGCCCGCGCCGCGAGGTGGCGAGGATGTGGCCTGCAAATCCCTGCGCATCGAGCAAAAGCGCTGCGTCGATCGCGGTCAGCCCGGTACCGACCAGCACGACGGTATCGTCCGCGCCAAGTCCCTCGGCGAGATCGGCCGCCCACGGGTCCGCGCAATACACACCCGCCGGCAGCGCGTCCGGCTTCAACCCCGGCGGGGTGTGCGGCGGCAGGTTGCCGAGCGCGAGCACTGCGGTGTCGGCGGCGATCTTACGCCCGTCCGCCATCGTCAGCGAAACGACGTCACCCTCGACCGGCTCGATTGCACAGACTTCGCCCTCGACATGCACCAGCCGGCCGTCTGACTCCGCGATCGCTGCGTCGAGCAGTTCGCGGAGGTAAGCGCCATACGTCGTGCGCGGAACGAAGGTCTTGCGGTCGCCCTTGCCGTGCGCTTCGAGCCAGCGGACGAAGTGATCGGGATCGTCCGGCAACGCGCTCATGTTGCCCGCGCGGACGTTGAGCAAGTGGTCCGGATGCGCCGCGCTATAGGCGACACCGCGCGCGAGCTGCCGGTCGCGCCGCTCGATCAGCGTCACGCGGGGCCCCTCGTGCCGCATCAGATTGACCGCGAACAACGCGCCGGAAAAGCCGCCGCCGACCACGACGACATGATCCTCGGGCCCGGCGATCCGCGCTATGGTTGCTGATTGTTCCATCTGTACGCTCACCCGCAGTGTCGCGGAGGCCATGCCCGATCGGAGCCGGCTAGCCCAGCCCTTGCCGATGGGACGGCTACCACCCTTCAAGCCCGTCATCCCGAAAGCCCGTCATCCCGACGAAAGTCAGGACCCAGAGCCACAAGCGTGCCGACCGTTACTCTGGGTCCTGACTTTGGTCAGGATGACGGGGCTAGGGAGAAACCACTAGGCCCACGTCATGCCGAGCTTGTTCCGGCATCCACCGTTCCGCTGGATCAACGCTGTCGGGCTCGCGGAACGGTGGACCCCGGAACAGGTCCGGGGTGACGGCGGGAGGTGTCTCTCGATCGAGTATGCCACCCCGGTGAAGGCCGGGGCCCAATAGGCAAGGTCGACATGACGAAGCACAGCCCGCCGTTATCACCGTCCCCCTGTTGGACCCCGGCCTTCGCCGGGGTGGGGCCTATCTTTAGTCGCCCCCACCCTACGGCCGGAACGCTCCGATCCCGGCGATCGCCATCTTAGGCTGCGCGGTCGCGACCGTCGTGAACCCCAGCATCAGGTACCGGGCCTGCCGCGGCTTCGCAAAAGTGATGCGCTGCGTGGCGCGCGCATAGGCGATGTTACCGAACTCGCCCTCCCCCGCCGGCGCCCAGGTCTTGCCGTCCTCGCTCGTCTCGACGCGGTAGCGGCCCGGCGGTCCCGCATCGGGCAACGCCTGCCGGGTCGGCGTCAGGCTGAACCCGGCGACCTGATCCACCTTGCCCATGTCGATCATCAGCATGACCACGCTCGTCGGCGTCGGCGCCGGCGTAGTCCAGACGGTCGCGAGATCGTCGTCGAGCACCGCCTCCGCACCGGGCAATCCGGGCTTGACCACCCCGGCCAGTGACGTCTCGCCCGCGAAATCCGGCTTGCCCGATTTCATCGCCAGACTGTGCTGGATCGCGCTGACGATCGTCCACCCGGTCTTGGCGATGATCTTGTTGCCCGTCGCCTGCGATGCCGCGACCGCGACCGGCGCGACGCTGAGGAACAGCGACAGCTCGGTGATCGCCGGGCAGGCCGGCGCCTCGACGATCCGCAACCGCAAGCGCCGTGCCGTCACCGGCTCGGGCAGGCGGATGATCCGCTGCGCACCGATACACTCGTGCACCGCGACCTCGCGCCACGCGCCCTTCGCGTCCGCCACATCGATCGCGAACTTCGTCACGCGTACGCCCAGGTCGATCGCCTCGCGGATCCGGATCAGGTCGAAGCGGCGCCCCGGCGGCAGGTCGAGCACCAGCGACGGCGTCTTCACCGCATCCGGCGTGCTCCAATAGGTCTCGCGGTTGCCGTCGAGAACGTTGGCCGCGGCGAACTGGCGCCCACGCACCGACGAGGCCGTCGCCACCGCCCCCTTCGCCAGATCGGTCCTGAAGCTGCCACGCAACGCATCGCCGAACGACTTCAGCGACGCGAGATCGGGCTCGGCAATCAGCCCACGGCGATCGGGCGGCAGGTTGAGCATCATGTTGGTGCCACGCCCGACCGACTCGTCGTGGAACTGCATCAGCCGCTGCGGCGACTTCACTTGGAGATCCTCGTCGGCATGATAGAACCAGCCCGGCCGGATCGACGTGTTGGTTTCCGCCGGCCACCAGAGCGGCGCCCCGCGCACGCCGGAATTGCCCTCGGACTGCACATAGGGATGGTTCGGCATCGTCGGCCAGCACGGATCGCCCGCGCGCCCGTCCTCGTTGCCGACCCAGCGGATATCCGCGCCAAGCGGATCGAAGGTGCACGCCATCGGCTGCAATTTGTGGACCAGCGTGATGATCGACGGCCAGTTGTAATATTTCGGCGCATCGATCTTCCGCGCCTCGCGCTCGCCGCCATAATAGCCGTCGCCGCCATTCGCGCCGTCGAACCACACTTCGAACAGCTCGCCGTAATTGGTGCAGAGATCAGTCAGCTGCGCACGAAAATATTCGACGTAGGCGGGCGTGCCATAGTCCGCCCGATTGCGATCCCAGGGCGACAGATACAGGCCGTAGGAAATCCCGCCACGACGGCACGCATCGCCCAGTTCGCGGACGATGTCGCCCTTGCCGCCCTTGTACGGGCTGTTGCGGATGCAATGCTCGGTGAGTTTGGTCGGCCAGAGGCAGAAGCCGTCATGATGCTTGGCGGTCAGGACGAGGCCGGTCAGCCCCGCGCTTTTCGCCGCCGCGACGATCTGGTTCGGATCGAACGCGGTCGGGTCGAACAGCTTGGGATCCTCGTCGCCATACCCCCATTCCTTGTCGGTCCAGGTGTTGAGCGTGAAGTGCACGAAGCCATAGCGTTCGCGCTTGTGCCACGCGAGCTGGCGGACGGTCGGCGTCGCACCCCAAGGGACGGGTGCACCGACCGGGGCCGCGGCGTTCACGCGGCCGGCAGCAGCGGTAGCGAGCGTACCGGCGATCAACGCGCGGCGGTTGAGATCCAAGGTCATCGCGAAACTCCGGTGGTTGCTGGCGGCCGATCGGCAGGCGCGCGGCCAAAATCACGGTTGGGGGTGGCGCCCATTTCGAACACGAGCCGACCGCCGCGCACGATATCGGCATGCGCGATCCAGCTCTTCGTCCAGGGCCGGCCGTTCCACGTCACCGACTGCACATACGGCCGATCCGCCGCATTCCCGCGCGCCTCGACGACGAGAGTCTTGCCATTACCGACGCGCATCTCCGCCCGGTCGAACAGCGGCGAGCCCAGCACATAATTCGCGCTCACCGGATCGACCGGGTACAGCCCGAGTGCGCTCAGCACGAACCACGCGCTCATCTGCCCGCAATCGTCGTTGCCGATGATGCCGTCGGGATCGTCCTTGTACATCTCGGTCAGCAACCGGCGAACCATCGCCTGCGTCTTCCACGCCGCGCCGCAATACGCATACATATACGCGACGTGATGGCTCGGCTCGTTGCCATGCGCATATTGCCCGACCAGCCCGGAGATGTCGGGCGGCGCATCCTTCGGCAGGATCGACGGCGCGTTGAACAGCCCGTCGAGCTTGGCCTCGAACTGCGCGTCGCCGCCCATCGCCGCGATCAGGCCGTAGACGTCGTGCTGGTTGAGGAACGTCGCCTGCCAGCCATTGCTCTCGGTATAATCGCGCCACTTCGACGAGTGGCCGAGCGCGATCGGATCGTACGGCGTCGTCCATGTCCCGTTCGCGAGCTTCGGCCGCGCGAACCCGATCGATGCATCGAACACGTTGCGCCAATTCCCGCTCCGCTTGCGCAACCGCGCGGCATCCGCACTCGCGCCCGCCGCATCGGCCAGATGCGCCGACGCGTAATCGTCATAGGCATATTCGAGCGTGCGCGAGACGGACTCGAACACCGTGTCCGCGGGGATGTAGCCCATCGTGTCGTACGGCCTGATCCCGAGGCTGTTGTCGAGATTCGGCATCGCGAAATCGAACGAGCGGCGCCGCACGTTCGGCCACGCCGCGGCATAGTTCGCGGGCACGCCCTTCGCGCGCGCCTCGGCCATCACCGACACCGAATGCCAGCCGATCATGCACCCCGTCTCGACGCCCTGCAAAGGCCAGACCGGCGGCCCGTAAGGGCTCTGCTGCGTCTGCCGGATCAGGTCGCCGACCAGCTCCGCGGTCCGCTCGGGCTCGATCAGCGTGAGCAGCGGATGCAGCGCGCGATACGTGTCCCACATCGAATAGGAACTATACGCACGGTCCTTGCCGGTCACCGTGTGCACCTGCCGGTCGAGCCCGACATAGCGCCCATCGACATCCGAGAAGAGCGTCGGCGCGAGCTGTGCGTGGTACAGCGCGCTCGCCATGATCGTGCGCTGTGCGGGCGTGCCCCCCTCGACGCGGACGGACTCGAGCGCAGGTGCCCAGCGCTTGGTCGCATCGGCACGATAGCGATCGAAATCCCAATGCCGCGCCTCGGCCGCAAGGTTCGCGCGCGCGCCGGCAACGTCGACCGCGGAGATTCCCGTGCGGATCACGATCGGCGCAGCGCCAGCGTCGTCGTAATGCAGCACCGCCTTGACGCGCTTGCCCGCAACGCCCTTCGCGCCCGCCGCCTGCGCGACGTCGCCATCGCCATAGAACACGATCCGGTCGGGCTTGCGCGACAACTGCATCGCGAAGTGGATCCGCCGCCCCTTCGCCCAGCGGAACACCCGGCGGCTGCCGGTCAGCATGCCGGTCTCGTCGATGTTCAACGACGCATCGTCGATCAGCACGCCCTTGTCGGTCTTGTCGAGCACCAGATGCGACAGGTTCACGAGGATATGCCCCGCGCCCGCCGGAAAGACATGCCGCTGGATGCCGGTCCGCTCGGTCACGGTCAGCTCCGCGCGGACACCCGATTCCAGCGTCACGCGGTAATAGCCGGGCTCGGCGTGTTCGGCCGAGAAGCGCTGGCGATACCCCGCATCGGGATCGGCCAAAGTACCGGGCTCCAACTGCACCGGCCCACGCGTCGGCACCACCAGCACGTCGAGCATGTCGCCGATCCCGGTACCCGAGAGATGCGTATGGCTGAACCCCATGATCGACGTATCGGTGCGATGATAGCCCGAGCACGCATCCCAGCGCTCGACATCGGTATCGGGACTGAGCTGCACCATCCCGAACGGCAACGTCGCACCCGGATAGGTATGGCCGTGCCCGCCCGTGCCGACGAACAGATCGGGCGCCGTGGTGGTGCGCGGCGTAGCGGCAAACGTTGCGCGCGCGGTCAGCGCAAGCGCGCCGCTACCGGCAAGAAGCATACGGCGGGAGATCATGCGCGGACTCCGAGAAGGGCGGGGCGTTTGGCGGCGATGTCGACGATCAGCTCGCCGAACAACCCATTCGCCCAGGCGAACCAGGCACGGGTAAATTTCGCGCCGTCGTCCTGGTTGAAGGATTCATGCATGAACCCGGTACCGCCATGCGTCGTCTTCAACGCGGCGAGCGACCGCGCGACGGTCGCATCATCGCCGGTCTCAAGTGCGTTCAGCGCGTGCATCACGATCGACATCGGCCAGATTTCGCGCAGGCCGGTATGCGGACTGCCGATCCCTTCCGCTGCCTTGCCGGTGAAGAAATACGCGTTGTCCTTGCTCCACACGCGTGCCGCGGTGCGGTGCCAGAGCGGATCGCCGGCCTTCACCGCGCCGAGATAGGCGAGCCCCGACAGGCTCGGCACATTGGCGTCATCCATGAAGATCGCGTTGCCGTAACCATCGACCTCATACGCCCAGACCTGCTGACCGTCCGCGCCTTTGGTCAGCCCATGCAGCCGCAACGCCGCCTCGACCTCGTCGGCCAGCGCACTCGCATCCGCCGCCAGCGCCGCATCGGGCCGAGCACGCGTCGCGAGTTCCGCCAACTGGCGGAGGGCGCGGACCGCGAAGATGTTCGACGGGATCAGGAACGGGAGCACGCACGCATCGTCCGAAGGCCGGAACCCGCAATGGATCAGCCCAACGGCGCGCGACGGTGGCCCATAGCCGTCGAGCGGCATGCTCTCGCCGACGATCGGCGACGACCGGCGGAAGCGATACGGCCCCGGCCCGTCCTTGCGCTGCTGCTCGCGGAACGTCCGGATCGACGCGCGCGCGCCATCCGCCCACAGCGCGTCGAACGGCACGGTGTCGCCGGTCGCCTGCCAATAGGCATGCGCGATCCACATCGGGTAGCAGAGCGAATCTATCTCCCATTTCCGCTCGCCGACGCCGGGCTTCATCACCGTGTCGTCGGTCAGCGACCAGCTCAGATTGGTCTTCGCCGAGGGATCATGCATGAACGCGTTGGCATACGGATCGATCAGGATGCACCGCGCCTGCCGCGCGATCAGCCCGCGGAACAGCGTCCGCAACGCCGGGTCGCGCTTCGCCAGCGGGAGGTACGGATGGACCTGCGCCGAGCTATCGCGCAGCCACATGCAGTCGATGTCGCCGGTGATCACGAACGCATCGGGCTTGCCGTCGACCGCGCCCATGAACACCGTCGTGTCGAGCGTATTCGGGTAGCAATTGCCGAACATCCAAGCGAGTTCGGGATCGGTGATCTTCGCTGACACGCGCGCGATCTCCGCCTCGACCGCGCGACTGGTGTAGCGGCGATCGCCAAGCTTCGGGCGCTTGCTGACGAACGACGGTGCGGCTGCGCGCAGCGGTCCGGCGAGGCCGAGCGCCGCAGCGCCCGCTAAAAGCATCCGGCGGTCGATCATTTCGGCAAATCCTTGCTTCCCGTCACGGTGAAGACGGTATCGACACCCGGCCCGTCGCCCGGCTGGCCGCCACCGATATGCAGCCGGTATTCGCCCGGCACGACGCGGCGATTGCCCGCCGCATCGACGCTGCTCATGCCCCGTGGATCGATCGTAAATGCCACTCGCGCCGTCTGGCCTGGCTTCACTGTCTGGCGCCTGAACCCGACGAGCTGGCGCTGGAGGACGGGATCGTTGAACCGCGGCTTCACCGCCGGCTCGGGCGGCACGAGATACGCCTGCACCACCTCGTCGCCCGCAACCTTGCCGGTGTTGCGCACCGGCACCTCGACGGTGAAGCTCTCGCCCGCCGCGATGGTGCTGCGCGTGAGTTTCGGCGCGGCATAAGCGAACTGCGTATAGCTCAGCCCGTGCCCGAAGCCCCAGAGCGGCGTGCCCGTGAAGTAGCGATAGGTCCGCTCGCGCATGTTGTAATCGATGAACGCAGGCAGATCGCGCGTCTTCGCGTAGAACGTCACAGGCAGCCGCCCGCCCGGATTGCTCCTGCCAGCCAGCGTATCGGCGATCGCCTGCCCGCCAGCCTGCCCCGGATACCAGCCGACCAGGATCGCGTCGGCATGCGCCTTAGCCCAGGTCATTGCGACCGCGCTGCCGGTCATCAGCACGACCACCAGCGGCTTGCCGGTCGCCTTGGCCGCTTCGAGCAACCGCACCTGCGCAGCGGGCAGCCCGATATCCGTCCGATCGCCGCCCGAGAACCCGGCCACCTCGATCTGCAACGCCTCGCCCTCGACCGCGGGCGACAGCCCGACGAACGCGACGATCGCGTCGGCATCCTTCGCCGCCGCAACCGCTTCCGCAACCTGGGCATCGGCAGGCGCGGTCCAGGTCAGCCGCAGCCCTTGGTCCTCACCGCTATGCGCAAGCTCGACGCGGATCGCATGAGCGCCCGCGGTCAGCGTTACCGGTGCCTCGACAGCCTTACCGCTGCCGTCATCGTCGGCGATCAGCTTGTCGTCGATCCACAACCGCGAAGGGTCGTGCCCCTTGCAGTCGAAACAGCGCGGCACGTCGAGCCGGAACACATAATCGCCCGCCGCGCGTGCGGTGATCGTCCCGGTCCAGCGCACCGAGAACGCGGTCGGATCAATCCCCGGCGCGGGCGCAGTGCGATCCCAGTCGAAGTCGATCGTCCGGTCGGCGCGCACCACGGGAGTCCCCGCGAAATCGCTCCCCCGGAAATATTCGCCGCGCAGCGACAGCGCAGTGTCGGGCACCGGGACCGGCACGCCCTCGGCAATGCTCGACCCTTGCGCATATCGCATGCCGCCAAACGCCGTCCGCAGCGCCGCCAACGGCGTCACCGGCGCCGCCGCGGTACCGTGATAATTCGCCTCCAGCACATCGACGCTGTCGGCATTCGGCCCGATCACCGCGATCTTCGCCGACGGTTTCAGCGGCAGCACGCCGTTGTTCTGGACCAGCACCATCGCTTTCCGCGCCGCATCCAGCGCCAGCGCGCGGTGCGCAGGCGTATCGAACTCGGTCGGCTTGATCTTGTCCCACGGGCTCGTCGCGCCGAACGCCCCGCCGAGCATCCGCCGCACCGCGAACGTCCGCGTCAAACTGGTGTCGAGCGTCGCCTCGGGCACCAGCCCGCGCCGCACCGCGTGGCCGAGCGCCGCGTAGGTCTTGCCGCAATTGAAATCCATCCCCGCGGAAATCGCCGCCGCCGATCCGCTCGCATTATCGGGCCGGTAATAATGGTAGTTCGCGATGTTCCCGACCGCGTCGCAGTCGGACACGATCAGCCCCTTGAAGCCCCATTGCTTCCGCACCGTCTCGGTCAGCAACGGCTCCGACGCGCAAACCGGCACGCCGTGGATCGAATTATACGCGCACATTGTCGACAGCGCCTTGCCCTCCGTCAGCGCCATTCGGAACGCAGGGAGGAAGGTCGCCTCGCGATCATGCGGCGAGATATCGACATCGAACCCGTCGCGCCCCGCTTCGGGACCGCTATGCGCAGCCAAATGCTTCGGCGTCGCGATGACCTTCGGGTGTGCCAAATCCGGCCCCTGCAACCCGCCGATGAACGCGACGCCAAGCCGCCCCGTCAGATACGGGTCCTCGCCGTACGTTTCCTGCCCGCGCCCCCAGCGTGGATCGCGAAAGATGTTGATGTTGGGCGACCAGATCGTCAGCCCCTGATAGCGCGTCCGGTCGCCCGCCGGCAGCGCGTTCGACTTCGCCCGCGCCTCGGTCGACACGACATCGCCGACCCGCCTGAGCAGCGCCTCGTCCCACGTCGCGGCCAAGCCGATCGCCTGCGGAAACACCGTCGCCACGCCGTTGCGCGCGAGCCCGTGCAGCCCCTCGTTCCAATAGTCATAAGCGGGCAGCTGCAACCGCGGGATCGCCGGCGCGACGCTCTGCAACTGCGCCGCCTTCTCGTCGAGCGTCATGCTGCGGACGGCCGGATCGACCGTCTGCGCGAGCGCGGACGTGGCGAGCAGGGCAGCGAGCGGGGAAGCGAAGAGCGCATTGCGGATCATGATGTGGCCTTGGTCGGGACGGTCGCGCCGAACAGGCTGCGGACCGAGAGGGCATGTTGAAGCGTCGCGAGCGATGCATCGGAGCAGACCGAGATCGTCACGGTGTCGCCGGCGGCGAGGTCGAAGGCATTGTCGGACAGCGTCGCGTCGCAATCGCCGAAGTCGATCCAGACGCCCCGCGCGAGCGACCTGGCCGAAACGGTCAGCGTATAGCCGCCGGGGCTCGCGACGATGGTCGCGTTCAGCGCGGGATCGGCCAGCGCGACGTCTTTCGCCTTGGCAAAATAGACGAACTGCCGCGCGACGACCGTGCCATCCACGGTCACGTCCGCCACCGCGAAAGTCCGCGACGGATCCGCCTTGCCGAGCAGGTCGGCATCGGCGAAATTACCCAGCGGCATCGCGGCGAGCGGCGCCGCATCGACCGCCCCGCCGCGTTCCGACAGCAGCGTTCCATCGCGGTCGAGCACGCGCAGCCGCCAGCGCGCCGGGAACGCCTCGCGCTTGTCGGAGATCAGCGTGACGACGGTATTGCCCTTGATATGCTGCGCGCCGATCGTGACCGGCGCGTAGAAACGCCGGGCGCGGTAATGGCTCGCCTTCCAGCGATTGTGGAAGTCGATGCTGCCCCAGGCCTGCCCGGCCCATATCGAATTGACCAGTCCGGGCCAGCTGTCGTTGAGCGTCCAGTACAGCGTGCCCATGTTCTGCGGACGCGATGCGCGCTGGTGGATCACCGCCATCTCCAGGCCTTCCGCCTGGAGCAGTTGCGACAGATAGATATAGTCGACGAACGATGTCGGCTCGCCGTAATCGGCGCGGATATAGCCGAGGATACGGCCATTGCCCTTGCCGCTGTCATACGCGCTACCGACGATCTGGACCGGCATGTCCTCCGGGCGACGCGCTCCCAGCATTTCGCGTGTGGTGCGCAGCCCCGGCATCGACTGCAGCCCGAATTCGGACATGAAGCGGTTTTCGGTGGTCAGGTACTCCTCGAGCGGAGCGCGTGCCCAGACATCCCAGTAATGCACGTCGCCATCGGTCTTCACCTCGGAGATGCCGTCATAATCGGTGGTCGGCGAACCGCCCCAATAAGGCGTGCTCGGCGACAGCGTGTTGACGACCGCGCGCAGATCCTTGTCGAACAATCGGCGGAGATGCGCGCCGAACGCCTCCTGCCCGTCCGGCCCGAGCGCGCGCGCGAACGCCTTGCGGTCGCTCCAGTTATCCCACCCGGTCTGGACCTCGTTATTGCCGTTCCAGATCACCAGCGAGGGGTGATCGCGAAGCCGCCGGACCTGGTCGATCGCCTCCAGCCGCGTGCTCTCGCGCAGCGCGGCGTCGTTGGCGGGCAGCGCGTTGCCGAACATGAAATCCTGCCACAGCATCAGCCCCAGCCGGTCGGCCTTGGCGAACACCGCATCGTCGGGATAATAGCCGCCGCCCCAGATCCGCAGCATGTTCATGTTCGCCGCGACCGCCGCCTCCAGCACCGCATCGGTGCGCGCCGCGGGGACGCGCGACGCGATGCTGTCGGCGGGCTCGAAATTGGCGCCCTTGGCGAAGATCGGCACGCCGTTGATCACGAACGCCATGCCGCGCCCCCAGCGATCGGTATCGCGGCGCAGTTCGACGGTGCGCAGGCCGATATCGTGCGTCGCGGTGCCGAGCATGCGCCCCGCCTCGGTGACCGTCGCGGTGACCGCGTACAGATCGGGCTTGCCGTACCCGACCGGCCACCAGCGTCGCGGGCGTTCGATCCGGACCGGCAGCACGACCGGGTTCACCCCAGCGAACAGAGTCACGCGCCGGTCGAGCCGTTGCGTCGTGCCATCGGGGCCGGCGATATCCACGCGGACGTCGACGGTGCGTGGCGTCGCGGCGTCGATCTCCACCGCCGCATCGAGCACCGCGACGCTGTCGTCGAGATGCACCTGCGCGACATGGAAATCGCTCAGGCGGAGACCGTCATACGCCTCGATCCGGACCGGCTTGCCGACGCCGATCGTGACGATCCGCGGCGCGAAGTCCCAACCATAATGATAGGCCGCCTTGCGCACGTAATTCGCGGTCTGGCGGCCCTTGGGCTCGTCGCCGAACGCCGTGTCATAGGCGCCCGGCAACGGCACCTTCTCGGCCAGCGCGCGTGGCAGGAGCTTGCGGATCGGCGATTCGAAATCGATCTCGATGACGTTGCGACCAGGCTTCAGCAGCGGCTTGGCCGCGACCCGCCAGTTGCGGAACATGTTGTCGGCGCGGAGCACGGCCGTCCCGTTGACGCGGACGATCGCGAACGTGTCGAGCCCGTCGAAGGCGAGATCGACATTCGCGCGCGCCAGCGTCGCCGGATCCAGCGTGAAGACGGTCCGATACTGCCAGTCGGACAGCCCGACCCATTGCGCGGCACGCTCGCCCTCGCCGACCCACGGATCGGCGAGCAAATGTACGGCAAGCAGGTCGGTCTGCACCGATCCCGGCACGCGTGCGGGCAACCAGCGCGTCGCCGCCTTGTGCGCGGCCGCGTTGGCATCGCCCGGTGCGAGGCGAACCTCCCATCCGGTGTCCAGCACGCGCGTGATCGGCCCCGTCGCTGGCCGCGCCGCAGGCCCCGCCGCGGGTTCCGCCAGCGCCGGGGCCGCCATCGCCAGGCCGATCACGACCAGCAGGATTCGACCGACGCGGATCACTTGGGAACGACTTGCCCGGCCAGTGTCCGGATCGTCAGCGCACGTTTCAGCGCCGCCGTCGACGTTTTGGACGCTACAGTCACCGTAACGCTCTCCCCCGGCAGCAGATCGAACGCATTGTCCGATGGCGTCGCCTCGACCTTGCCGAAGTCGAGCCACACCGCGCGCGCTAGCTTGGTCGCGGTCAGTGTCAGACGATTGGTCTCCCAGGTCGCGGTCAATCCTGGATCGGGCAGCGTCATCGTCTTGGGGGCCGCCGACAGCAGCGTGCGCGACGTCACGCGGCCATCGACGAGCAACTCCGCCACCGCGATCGTGCGCGCTGGGTCGCCGCCCGCGAACAGCGTCGCATCGGGCAGCGTCGCGACCGCCGTTGCGGACAACGGCGACAACGTCGCCGGCGTCTCGGTCGTCGCGAGAACCTTCCCATCGACATCGAGCGCCCGCATCCGCCACACCGCCTCGGTTGGCGTCGTCGCGTCGGAGATCAGGCTGACCTTGGTCGACCCGTCCTTGCGCTCGGCGGCGATCGCCAGCGGCGCGTAGAAATGCCGTGCGCGGAATTGCAGCGCCTTCCAGCGACCGTAATAATCGATGCTGGCCCATGACGCGCCCGGCCAGACGTCGTTGATCTGCCAGAACAGCGACCCCATCGTGACCGGCCGGCACGCGCGGTGGTGCAGCGCGGCGAGTTCGATCCCCTCCGCCTGCATCACCTGGCTGAGATACACGAACTCGGCGAAGTCGCGCGGCTCGCGGTATTTCTCGCGGATGTAGAACAGCAGCCGATCGTTGCCCTCGCCCTTGAGGAACTTCTGATGCGCCTTCATCACCGGCGAGGTCGGCGAGAAGTCCGCGTCGGTCGCAAACGTCCGGATCGTCTTCATCTCGGGCATCGATTGCAGGCCGTATTCGGACATGAAGCGCGGACAGCTGTCGAGATACGCCTCGACCGGTTTCTTGCCGCCCCACACGTCCCAGTAATGCCGGTCGCCATCGCTATCGATGTCGGGCTTGTCCTCGTAATTGCTGCTCGGCGAGCCCGGCCAGTACACCGCATCCGGATCGCGGCGTTCGGCGGCGTCGCGCAGCACGCGATCGAAGATCACCGCCATGCCGACGCCGATCCGCTCCTGCTCGTCCGCGCCGACCGCCTTCTTGTACGCGATCCGGTCGGACCAGTTCGCCCAGCCGCTGAGCACTTCATTGTTGCCCGCCCACATCACGATCGAGGGATGCGCCTGGAGCCGGTCGACCTGTTCCTCCGCCTCGATCCGCACCGTCTCGCGAAAATCGCGGTCGGGGGGCGTGATCGAGCCGCCGAACATGAAGTCCTGCCACACCATCAGCCCCATCTGGTCGGCGATGTCGTAGAACACGTCGTCGAGATAATAGCCGCCGCCCCAGACGCGGATCATGTTCATGTTGGCATCGCGCGCGCCGGCCATGACGGTGCGGATCTGGCTCTCGGGCACACGCGCGGGGAACATGTCGAACGGGATCAGGTTCGCGCCCTTGGCGAACACGGGGATGCCGTTGACGACGAACGCGAACCCGCGGCCCTGCGCATCCTTCTCGCGGCGAAGTTCGACGGTGCGCAGGCCGGTGCGGCGCTGCGCGGTGTCGATCGTCGCGGTACCGTCGGTCAGCGTCGCCTTGACGGTGTAGAGCGGTTGCGCACCGTATCCGGCCGGGAACCACCGTTGCGGATTGGCGATGCTCACCGGCACCGCGACATGGCTCGCGCCCGCCGCGACCGTGACGGTGCGCGCCGCCTGCGTCACCTGACCGTCGGGCCCGGTCACCGCGACCTGCACCGTCACGGGACGCTCCTCGCCCGCGACCACATCGAGTTCCGCGGACAACCGCGCTTCGGACTTGGTCAGCGCTTCCTGCGTCACGCGAAACGCCTCGATCCGCGCGTCGTCCCACGCCTCGATCCGGGCCGGGCGCCAGATGCCCTGCGTGACGATCCGCGGACCCCAGTCCCAGCCATATTGGTATTTCGGCTTGCGGATGTAGGGCGAGGTCTGCTTGCCCATCGGCTCGTCGCCATAGATCGAATCATATTCGCCGGGCAGCGGATGCGCGGTCTTCAGCACCATCGGCTGCAACGTGCGGATCGGCGAGCGGAAGGTGACCAGCAGGTCGTTCGCCCCCGGCTTCAGCACCGCCTTGACCGGTACGCGCCAGCGCCGATGCGCATTGTCTGCGGCGAGCAGCTTGGTTCCGTTCAACCGCACCTCGGCAAACGTATCGAGCCCGTCGAACACGAGATCGACATGGTCGCGCGCCAGCTGTTCGGCGGTCATCCGCAACGTCGTGCGATACTGCCAGTCGGTCAGCCCGACCCACTGGATCTTCGCCTCGTTCAGGCCCTTGTACGGATCGGGGACGATCTTCGCCGCCATCAGGTCGGTCTGCGCACTGCCCGGCACGGTCGCGCGGAGCCAGCGTGCCGCCTTGGGATGCGCCTTGGCCGCAGCCGTGTCGGCCGGATCGATCCGCATCGACCAGCCGCTGTCGAGCACGACGCTGGTACGTGGTGCGGCCGAGACGGGGGTAGCGGCGCTCGCGAGCAGGAGAAGTACAGTCCAACGCATCAGTTCGTCTCCGTCAGCTGCATCGATTCCACCGCGTAGATCGGTGACTCGAGCGACTGGGTAAATTGCAGGCAAAGGTCGGCGTCGCCCTTCCCCTCGGGAAGTTTGCCGCGGAACGTCATGCGATTGGGGCTGGTCGCCGGATCGGGCAGCGGGAAGGTCGCGGCGATCGTCCCCTTGCAGCCGCCCGCGCGCACGACGAGTTCGCCGTAGGTCGTCACCGCATAATGCGGCACCAGCTTGCTCGCATCGTGCGCCAGCCCGTAATGCCGGGCGAGCCGCGCGACGTCGACGCTGAAGCCGCGCGCCACGTCGAGCGGCGCGGCCGGGTACATCGTGCACGAATCGAAGATGTTGATGTTGTACACCGGTGCCAGCGCGGTCGCCTCCGCGGTCAGCGGTACGCGCAGATTGAGCGATCCGCCCGGACACGCGACCATCTCCGAATTCGACCGGCGCAACAGCGCGGCACGGCTCGTCTCGAACAGTCGCGGCACCGCGGTCGGGCGCCCGTCGCCGGTAAAGGCGGCCGCGCGAGCGACCACGCCCGACTTGAGCGACAGCGGCGACCCATAGGCCTTCGACCGCGCGGTCGGCGCCGTGCCGTCGAGCGTGTAGCGGATCGTGCCATAGCCCGCCTGCGTCGCCAGCGTGACCGGCACCTTGCGCGCCCGCAGCGCATCGCCCCGCGTGCCCTGGACCGCGAAGTCGACCGCGAACGCACTGTCCGCCGCCGCGATTCCGGCCCGCGCATACCGCCCCATCTGAGGCTCCAGCCGCGCGACGAAGCCCGCATAATCCTGCGTGCTCTTCGGCGACCATGTCCGCTCGGCCAGCGCCGACAGCCGCGGGAACGTCGCGTGCTGCAGCTGTTCGGGCGTCACGAAATATTCGCTGAACGCGTTGATCTGTGCGCCCATCACATGCTGCGCCTTGTCGGGCGCAAGGCCCTTCGGCTCGGGCTCGTATTTGTAGAGATCGGCAAGCGTGACGATCGCATCGCCGCCCGAGATCCGCCCCGCCGGCTCGTCGCTCCGATTGCTCTGCAGGCTGTCGAGATACAGCGTGGGCGCGGGGCTGAGCACCACGTCATGGCCCTGATTGGCGGCCTCGACCGCGCCCTTCTCGCCACGCCACGACATCACCGACGCCGACGGCGGCAAACCGCCCTCCAGGATCTCGTCCCAGCCGATCATGCGGCGGCCGTGCTTCGCTAGATACTCGCCGAGCTGGTCGATCATCCAGCTCTGCATCTGCATCTCGGTCTTCAGCCCGAGCGCCTTCATCTTGGCCTGCACCGCGGGCGACCGCTCCCACTGGTCCTTCACCGCCTCGTCACCACCGAGATGGATGAACTGCGACGGAAACACGTCCATCAGCTCGTCGAGGACATGCTTGATGAAGGTCATGCTGCGATCTTCGGGGCTGAACAGCCACGGGTTCACGCCCCAGTCGTGGCTGACCGCGGGGCGATCGCCGAGTACGCCGACCTCCGCCGGATAGGACGCCACCGCCGCCTGCGCATGACCCGGCAGGTCGATCTCCGGGACCACCGTGATCGCGCGATCCTTCGCATAGGCGACCAGCGCCTTCAGCTCGGCCTGCGTGTAGAAGCCACCGACCTTGGGCCCCGGCGCACCACCGCTCGACGGTGGCGTCCGCCAGGCGCCGATCCGCGTCAGATCGGGATAGCGCTTGATCTCCATCCGCCAGCCCTGATCGTCGGTCAGGTGCAGATGCAGCACGTTCATCTTCTGCGCCGCGAGCTGATCGACCATGGCGTACAAAGTCGGGATCGGCACGAAATGCCGCGCCGGATCGATCATGAGGCCCCGCCATTTGAAGCGCGGCGCATCGCGGATCGTCATCGCCGCCAGCGTGACCGGCTTGCCGATCGCCGCATCGGGGCTGAGCAACTGCGCCAGCGTCATCGCGCCGTGGACGAAGCCGGCATCGCCGCTCGCCGCGATCGTTACGCCGTTCGTGTCGACGGTCAGCACATAGGCTTCGTCGCCCGCAACGCCTGCATCCCGCACGAACCGGATCGGCCCAGTGCCCGCGTCGCCCGCCAGCGTCAGGCCGCGCACGACCTTCACCTGCTGCACCAGCAACCGCGCCGCCGTCTTCGCTCCCGCGTCCCCAGCGACGATCCCCGCCCCTTCGCCGATCGTCAGCGTGCCGGTCCCGGCTTCGACCGAGGCCGGCGCAGGAATCAATGGGGCGATCAGCTGGGGCCCCTCGGCCAGCGCTGCGGTGGAGGTCATCAACAGCGCGAATGCGAGCGGGCGGAAACGGATCATGAAGGAGCCTTCGGCAATTGCGCAGGATCGGGCGGATAGGCAGCCGACCCCGCCTTGAACGGTTCATAGTCGCGGACGACGCCGCCGGCGCGTGCGCCCTCCGCGGTCAGGATATCGACCGTCACCGTGACGGGCGAAAGACGCCCCGCCCACGACGCGGAAACCTTCGCCGTGCCACCCGGCGCGATCACCGGCAGCGCCTCCTCACCCTCGCCGAGCAGCACGCGATCGCCGCCCATCGCGCGCCAGTGGAGGCGCGCACCGATCAGCGGATAGGACGGCAACGCATCCTTTGCCGGTCCGGCGACGGTCGCGGTAAAGCCGGTCGGGATTTCCCCCGCCATCGTCAGGTCGACGGTCGCCGACACCGCGCGATTGGCGGCTTCCCACGCGAAATAGCTCGGCCGGCGCTGGCGATCGGGATCGACCAGTCCGTGATCGACATAGCCGTCCGCAAGCCCCGCGAAGAGGTTCTTGTTCGAGCGGTAATCCGAATAGCTCCAGAAGATCGCACCACCGACCCAGAGCCGCGTCGCGAACGCCGCGAGCTGGTCCTTGAGGTTTTCGGTACGCGCCACGTCGGCGCTCGCGCTGTCCTTCGAGAACGGTCCGGGCCAGCCGAATTCGGAGATCACCAGCATTCGGTCGGGATAGGCTTTGCCGAACGCGTCGAGCCACGGACCGACGCCCGACGCCGCGCCGCTCCAGGTGCCGAAATAGGCGTTGGCCATCACGAAATCGGCCTCGACCAAAGCCGGCACGCGAACCGGCCGGATCGCGATCTCGGAATCGGCGAAGGTCACGAACCGGCCGGGATCGATCGCGTTGATATGCGCCTTCATCGCCTTCACGAACGCGAGCCCCTGCGGCGTCGCGGCCTCGCTCTCGTTCATGATGCTCCAGGCGAGCACGCTCGGATGATTGCCGCTCTCGGCGATCATCTCGGCCATCATCCCCTTGGCGCGGACCAGCAGCCGCGGGTCGCCCAACTGCGCCGCGGTCATCTGCCAGATCGGGATTTCGGGGATCAGCAGCATCCCTGCGCGGTCGGCGGCATCGAACACGCTCTGCGGCTGCGGATAATGCACCGGCCGCGTCAGCGTGACGTGCAACGCGGCGAGATCGCGCATGTCGTGCAGGATCGTCCCGCGCGTTTCAGCGGCACCCTCCCACGGTGAATCCTCGTGCCGCGTCACGCCGGTGAGGCGCACCGCGACGTCGTTGACGTACAGCCGCCGGTCACGGAGCGCGAGCGTGCGCAGGCCGATTGTATCCTCGTGCCGGTCGAGCACCACACCCTTCTCGTCGCGCAGTTCGGCGACGATCCGGTACAGCTTCCCCGCACCGATCTGCCACAGTTGCGGCTTGGCGATCGTCAGCGCAGCGTCGGGCGTCGCCGCCGAAGACGCGGCCACCGCCACGCTCCTGGACGCCCGCGCAACCTCGCGGCCGTCCGGGTCGATCGCGATCGTCGTCAGTCCGTAGGTATGCGTCTTCGCGTCGACATTCTCGATCGCGACACCGCTGGTGACGGTCGCGCTATCGGCGCGCAAAACCTGGCGGATCCGCTGGCGGCGGATCAGCCCGCCCTCGGCGATCCGCAGCGACACGTCGCGCGTGATCCCGCCGCTATGCCACCAGTCGTACCAGACGTTCCCCGAACCCTGGAGACGCATCGCATAGCCGGGAATCGTCGCAAACCCCGGCCGATCGTCGGCAGACACGACGATCCGGTTCGCGCCCGGCTTCAACACCTTCGAGACGTCGATATCGAACGCGGTATGCCCGCCCTCGTGGGTACCGACGAGCGTCCCGTTCACCCACACCCGCGCGGCGTAGAACACCGCGTCGAAATGCAGTTCGAGATGCTTGCCGACGATCGCCTCGGGCACCACCAGCGTCCGCGCATACCAGCCGACGCCCTCGGCGCCCGCACCGCGCGACAGCGGCCAGCTATGCGGAACAACGACGCTTTCGGCTCCCGCCGGATCGGCTTTCAGCCACGCTGGATTCAACGACGCCGGGTCGGCCGGCGCATCCTTCGCGAGCCAGAAACTCCACCCCGCATCGAGGTCGATCCGCTCCGCCGCGGCGGGCAGCGGCACCAATAGCGGCATCAGCATCAAGACGGCCGAGGCGAACCCGGCACCCCACTGCCCGATCCGCTGCAACCCTGTCCTGATCCGTCCCGATATCATGCGTGGCGGTGTGCTTCCGTCAAAGAGGGCGCCAACGAGGGCGCCGAAGAGGAAGGCGCGCCGGGCCCGGCGCGCCCCGTGGTTTACATCCTGAACGATACCGACGCGACGAACGTGCGGCCGTTCTTGTAGAACGCCGTCGGCCGATCGCGCGTGCCGCTATACTGGGTGTAGGTCGAGTCGAGCAGGTTCTGCGCGTTGACCGTCAGCGTGACCGCCTTGGTCAGGTTGAAGCCGGCCGAGAAATCGAGCTGGCTGTAGGGCGCGACCATGTCGATCGAGTTCAGGCGGCCGATCGCGCGGAAATACGACGACCGGTAGTTATAGCTCAGGCGCGCCTGGAACGGCCCGTTCTCGTAATACGGGATCACGTTGACGGTGTGCTTCGACAGATAGGGCAGGTTCAGCCCCTCGTCGGTCGAGCTCTCGGCGTAGGAGTAGTTCGCCTGCAGGCCGAAGCCGTGCCAGATCTCACCCTGTGCCGACACCAGCGCACCGTTCACGTTCGCGTTGCCGCCGTTGAGCGGCTGCGACACGAGATAGGATGCGTTGCTCTGCGTCAGCTCGTTGAAGAACGTCTGGCGGCTGAGGCCGTTGAGGATGTAGTCCTTCACCTCGCGACGGAACAGTTCGAGCGACAACAGCGTCCCCTCGCGCGGATAATATTCCGCCGACAGTTCGTAGTTGGTCGACTGGTACGGCTTCAGGTTCGGATTGCCGCCGCTCGCATCCAGCGTGATGTCGTTGCGACCGACCGATCCGCCGAGCTGTTCGTAACGCGGGCGCGCGATCACCTTGGCGACGCTGCCGCGGAAGATCAGATGCGTACCCGCTTCGTAAGCGACGTTCAGGCTAGGCAGGAACTTCAGATAGTCGTTCTCGACCTGCTGCGGCACGATCGTCGGCAGGCTGCCGTCGGTGCCGGAGACCTGGTTGGCATAGTTCGACACGTTCTTGGTATAGACTAGGCGCCCACCGATGTTGCCGCGGAAGCCGCTCTGGTCGAAGTTCAGCTGGACGTAGTTCGCCGCGACCGTCTCGTCGACGATGTACGACGCGGTCGGCTTAGCGACAGGGATGTTGATCGAGTTCGCCAGGATGTCGATCACGGTCTGCTGCGACAGGTTGATGTACTTGGTCGCGTTGCCGGTGCCGCCAGTGCCATCGAACGTGCCGTTCGGCGTCGTCATCGTGTCGACGCCCAGGCTCGCCAGCGTGTAGTTCGAGGTCGAGTAGTTATTGAAGCCGCTCGCGTTCAGGCGATTGCGGTGATCGGTGAACTTGCCGCCGATGCGGATTTCCTTGAACGGCCCCGCCTCGAACGGAATGACCGCGTCATAGCCCGCGTAGTAATCGCGATCGATCGTCTTGGAGAAATCGATGCCGCCCGCGCGCGCCGCATTCAGCTGCGTGCCGTTGACGATGACGGGGGCGCCGTCGATCGTCTGGAGCTGCGGGCTGTTGCTGCGACGATAGTTGGCAGGATTGGTCAGGTCGCCAACGTAATCGACGTTCGCGCTGTCCGAGGTGAAGCCGTAGCTGTACGGAAGGTCGGTCCGCACATCGAGCAGATATTCGGGATTGCGCCCGCCGATCGCCTTGCTCCAGCCGCCGGTCGCCGACACGGTCGAACCGCCGGGACCTTCCCACTCGGCAACGAAGTTGAGGTTGTCGGTCGTCAGCTTGGTCTTGCGGATCAGCAGATCGAGCTGCGCACTCTGGCTGTTCGCCGAGGCCGCGCCGAAGCTGGCATTGGTGACGACGCCGTTCGCAACCGTCGCCGACTGGAGAACGTCGCCGCTCCACGCGCCGGGGATGACGTACATCGACTGGCTGCTGTTGTTGTAGTTGCCGTCGATGTGCAGGCCGTTGAGCGTCAGCGTGATGTCGTCGGTCGGCTTGGCCTGGACCGTGCCGACATAGCTGATGCGCTTACGCTGCTGCGTGAAATACGCGTAGTTGATGCCGAACGGCGACACCGCATTGGCAAGATCCTGGCGCGTGCCGCCGGTGATCGTCGCATTCGGGTTCTTCAGGACAGGCTGTCCGCCCGCGTCGAGCACCAGCGCGTTGTTCGCATCCTTCTGGAAGAAGCGGTCGCCGGCATTCTCGAAGCCGAAGAATTCCACGCCGGCGCGGGTCAGGCTCTGCTTGTCGTAGGTGACCGCGCCCAGCACGCCGAACGTGCCGCCTTCGTTGTGCCAGCTGTACAGGCCCGACGCGCGGACGTTACCCTTGTCGGCGCGGTCGTTGTACGAATAGCCGCCCGACGCGAAGATCGAGTTGGCCGGCGTGTCGAGCGGACGGCGCGTGCGGACGATGACCGTGCCGCCGATGCTGCCTTCCTCGATGCGCGGCTCGGGCGACTTGTAGACTTCGAGGCGCTCGACGAGTTCGGGTGCGAGCAGCGAATAGTTGAAGGTGCGGCTGGTCGGATCGTTGTCGTTGCCGCCCCAGTCGGCCGAGGCGACCGCGTGGCCGTCGAGCAGCATGCGGTTGAGCGCCGGGTCGGTACCGTGGATCGCGACCTTCTCGCCCTCGCCGAAGCGACGATCGATGCTGACGCCGGGAACATGCGAGAGGGATTCGGCGACGTTGCGGTCGGGGAACTTGCCGATCGCCTCCGCACTGATGACGTCGACGATCGCGTTGGCCTGACGCTTAACCGCAATCGCGCTCCGCAAACTCCCGCGAATCCCGGTGACGACGATGTCTTCACCTGTTTCGTCGGCGACGGGAGCGGTCGGCGTTGCAGCTTGCGGTGCTGCGGCGGCCGATGGCGTAGCGACGGGGTCTGCCGACGGCGTGACGACCTGCGCGAACGCGCTTGGCGTTACGGCGACGAGGACGACTGCGCTCGAAGCCAACAAAATCTGCTTACGGAAATTCATTGTCAAAGCCCCTTCCCTTTGGCGCTGCAGCGCCACCCTGACGCACGCCGCGCCCCTTTGATCACCCGCCGCTTGGTACTGTTTTGGTTACTATGTGAGCGACTTGGCAGGACAACCGTATAACCAATTCGCTTGCGGAATCCATCGGAAATTACAATTTGGTTACCATCGGATGCGAGGCCGAATGACAGGACTTCCTGATGTATCTCAGCACCTTAGCGGCCCATTACGCCGAAAATGGCCCTTAATTCTCTTGTCGACGCTCCAGGCCGCTAATACCATTTCTTGCCGACCCCGGTGCTTTTGGGGATTGAAGCACGTGATTCGATCGGCCAAACGTAATAATATTACTGTTCGCTGAAGGCCGCCTGATGACCCTCGAAATCTGTGTCGACGATATCGCGGGGCTCGACGCAGCCGTCGCGGGCGGCGGCGACCGGATCGAGTTGTGCGCCGCCCTGGCGCTCGGTGGGCTGACCCCCTCGCCCTCGCTGATCGCCGCCGCGACGACCATCCCGATCCCCGTCCATCTGCTCGCCAGACCCCGCGAAGGTGGCTTCCACTATACCGCGCGCGAGGCGGCCATGATCGCCGCGGACATCACCGCCGCCAGCGACTCAGGCCTGGCCGGCGTCGTGATCGGCGCGAGCCGCAAGGATCATAGCCTCGACACCGACCTACTCGCGGAGCTTGTCGCGCATGGCCGCACCTTGGGCAGGGCACGTGGTACGCCATTGTCGCTGACCCTGCACCGCGCGATCGACCTGTGTGACGACATGCCGGCCGCCCTCGACGCCGCGATCGCGCTCGGGTTCGATCGCGTCCTGACGTCCGGTGGCCAACCCAAGGCGATCGACGGGCTTGCCATGCTGGCCACGCTGCATCGTCGCGCCGCTGGCCGCATCGTCATTCTCGCCGGCAGCGGCGTTGATGCCGACAACGTCTCCGAAATCCTCGCGACGGGCATCGGCGAAGTGCATGCGTCCTGCGGCAGTCTCGTCGTGTCCAGCGACGAGGACGGCACGTCGGCAACGGCTGCGCGGGAGCGCCAATTCGGCTTTGCTCCGGCCGCGCGCCGCCATACCGATGTGACGCGCGTACGAAATCTCAAGGCCGTACTTTGCAACACAGTCGGTCAAGTCGCTTGAACAATACCAATACATAACGTATCCAAGATCGGTTGCCGGGTCATTCTCGTTTCGAGGCCCGCTCCGGCATCATCGAAAGTCGCCTTCATGTCCTTTTCAACGAGCATTGGCAGGTTCCGGGATGGCAATCCCGCGCCGTTGTACGTCCAGCTTCAGCAGTTGATCCGCGATGCGATCAACCGCAACGTGCTGGCCAAGGACGACGCGCTCCCGGCCGAACGCGATCTTGCGATAGAATACGACGTGTCGCGCATCACCGTGCGGAAAGCGATCGGCGGGCTGGTCGAGGAAGGCCTGCTCACCCGCCGCCGCGGCGCGGGGACGTTCGTCGCCACCCGCGTCGAAAAGAGCTTCTCGAAGCTGTCGTCCTTTTCGGAGGACATGCAGTCGCGCGGTCGCACGCCGAGCAGCGCGTGGGTCAGCCGCACGATCGGCATGGTGACGCCGGAGGAATCGCTGTCGCTCGGGCTGTCGCCAGGCTCGGCGGTGTACCGGTTCCAGCGCATCCGCTACGCCGACGACACGCCGATGGCGCTCGAATACTCGACGATCGCCGGCTACTGCCTGCCGACGATCGATGCCGTCCAGGACTCGTTGTACGAAGCGCTCGAAACGGCGGGCAACCGTCCGGTCCGCGCGCTGCAACGCCTGCGCGCGGTCCATTTCAGCCCGGAGCATGCCAAGATGCTCGGTGTCGATGCAGGCCATGCCGGCCTGTTCATCGAACGCCGCGGCTTCCTGCGCGATGGCCGGGCCGCCGAATTCACCCAATCCTATTACCGTGGCGACGCGTACGACCTCGTCGCCGAACTCAACGACATCTGACGCCGGCGCACGGGCGCCGGCCGGGGGGCATACCGTGACCGAGACTATCACCGCGACCACCGCGTCGCCGCAGACGCTGATGTACAGCGAAGCCGCTGAAGCCGCCGACGCCGTTGCGCGGTTGCTCGCCGCCAACCGCGACGCGCTGACGGCACTTGGCGAGCGCCTCCGCGCCGCGCCGCCGGCCGTGGTCGTGACGTGCGCGCGCGGGTCTTCGGATCATGCCGCGACCTATGGCAAATACCTGATCGAGACGCTGCTCGGCGTGCCCGTCGCCTCGGCCGCGCCGTCGGTATCGTCGGTCTATGCCGGACCGATGGCGCCCGGCACCGCGCTGGTGATCGCAGTGTCGCAGAGCGGCCGCAGCCCCGATCTGCTCGCCACCGTGTCCGCCTATCAGACCGCCGGCGCGCATGTCGTCGCGTTCGTCAACGACGAGTCGTCGCCGCTCGCCGAGATGGCCGACACGATGATCGCGCTGAAGGCCGGGCCGGAGCGCTCGGTCGCGGCGACCAAATCCTATATCTGCGCGCTCGCGGCGTTCGCAGCCCTGACCGCGGCCTGGTCGCGGAACGACGCGCTGACCAAGGCGATCGACACGCTTCCCGACATGCTCACGCTCGCATTCGGTGCGAACTGGACGTCGGTGGTCGATGCGCTCGCCGACGCCAACAACCTGTTCGTGATCGGCCGTGGCTATGGCTACGGCATCGCGCAGGAAGCGGCGTTGAAGCTCAAGGAGACCTGCGCGCTCCATGCAGAGGCGTTCAGCGCCGCCGAAGTCCGCCACGGGCCGATGGCGATCGTCAACGACGGCTTCCCGCTGATCGCGTTCGCCACCTCCGACGCCGCTGGCGATGGCGTGCGCGAAGCTGCCGCCGAGTTTGCGGCACGTGGCGCGCGCGTCTGCCTCGCCGATGCGAAGGCGAATGGCGACACCGTCCCCGCCGCCTACACCGCGCATCCCGCGATCGAACCGATCCTCATGATCCAGAGCTTCTACCGCATGGCCAATGCCCTCTCGCTGCGTCGCGGGCTAAACCCCGACGCGCCGCTTCACCTCTGCAAGGTGACGAAGACGGTATGAGCGAGTCTCAGTTTCACGTCGTCAACGGCACCGTCGTCACGCCCGACGGCCTGCTGAACGGCGCAACGATCCGCGTCGTCGGTGACCGGATCGCCTTGATAACCCCGCTCGAGCGGGTCGCGTCCGAGGCGATCGACCTCGACGGCGGCTGGCTCGTCCCCGGGTTCATCGACACGCAGGTCAACGGCGGCGGCGGCGTCCTGCTCAACGACCAGCCGACCGTCGAGGGCATTGCCGCGATCGGTGCCGCGCATGTCCCCTATGGCACGACCGCATTCATGCCGACGCTGATCAGCGACACGCCCGAGGTGATCGAGGCGACGCTCGACGCGATGGACGCGGCGATCCTCGCCGGTGTTCCCGGTGTGGTCGGTGCGCACATCGAAGGCCCGTGGATCAATCCCTCGCGCAAGGGCATTCACGATCCGGCCAAGTTCCGGCTGCTCGACGATGCCATGATCGAACTGCTGATCCGTCCGCGCAAGGGCCGCGTGATGGTGACGCTGGCCCCCGAGCTGACCGACGCGGCGTCGATCGCGCGGCTGGTCGCAGGCGGCGTGATCGTCAGCGCGGGCCATACCGACGCCGACTATGAGACGATCATCGATGCGGTCGGCGCGGGCCTCAGCGGGATCACGCATCTGTTCAACGCGATGTCGCCGCTGCTCCACCGCGCGCCGGGCGTAGTCGGCGCCGCGCTCGACGATCGCCACGTCTATTGCGGACTGATCGCCGATGGATTGCACGTCCACGACGCCGCGCTTCGTCTCGCGCTCAACGCACGACCAAATGACCGGCTGATGCTGGTCAGCGACGCGATGCCGTCGGTCGGCGCGGTCGACAAGGATTTTCGCCTGCAGGGGCGCCTGATCCATGTCGAGGACGGCAAATGTTTCGGCGAGGACGGCACGCTGGCCGGCTCCGATCTCGACATGGCGGGCGCGGTTCGCAATTTCGTCGCGCGGACTCATACCGACGTCGCCACCGCGGCGGCGATGGCGGCGACCAACCCCGCCGCCTTCCTCGGCCTCGGCCATGAGCGCGGTGCGCTCGCCCCCGGCTTGCGCGCCGACTGGGTCGCCCTCACCGCCGACCTGATGCCCGCGGGCACCTGGATCGGCGGCCAACTGGTCGCGGGCAGGACGTAACGCCATGAATCCGATCATCCTGACGTCGCCCCTCCAGGGCTGGGCATCGTCTCTCGAGGCGGTTCCCGACCCGGTCTTCGCCGAACGGATGATGGGCGACGGGATCGCCGTCGATCCGACCGGCAATTGCCTCCATGCGCCGTGCGACGCGGTCGTGCTGAGCGTCCATGCCAGCGGCCACGCGATCACGCTACGCACCCCCGAGGGTGCCGAGATCCTGATGCATATCGGGCTCGACACGGTGGCACTCGGCGGCCGCGGGTTCACGCCCTGCGTGGCCGAGGGCGCGAGCGTCCAGCGGCTCGACCCGCTGATCCGCTTCGACCTCGACCTGCTGGTCTGCGAGGCGCGCGCGGTCATCACGCCGGTGATCGTCACCAACCCCGAACGCTTCACGATCGTCCGCCGCGAGACCGACAAACTGGTCGGTGTCGGCGAAGCGATGATGACGCTCGAACCCCGCGTCGATGCAGCCGACATGGCCGTGGTCGAAGGCGACACCGTCCGCCGCACGATCGTCGTGCCGCTGGTCCACGGCATCCATGCACGCCCCGCCGCCCGCATCGGCGAGACCGCGCGGAAGTTCGCGTCCGAGGTCAAAATCTCCAAGGACGAGCGTGACGGCAACGTCCGCAGTCCCGTCGCGCTAATGGCGCTGGGGTTAAAACTCGGCGACGAGATCACGCTCGCAGCCACCGGTCCAGACGCCGCCGATGCGCTCGCTGCGATCGGCGACCTGATCCTTGGCGGCATGGGCGAGAAGGCCGGGTCTGGTGCCCCCACGCCCCCGACAGCAGCACCGTCCACTTCCGTGTTCCCCCGCGAAGGCGGGGGCCCAGGAACCACGAACGATGGCGCTGCTGGGTCCTGGCCCCCCGCCTCCGCGGGGGAACGGGGCGCTGCAAGCGCGAAGGTTCTGACCCTCCCCGCCGATGGCCGCCTCCCCGGCGTCACCGCCTCCCCCGGAATCGCGATCGGCCAGGCCGGACTCTTCCGCCTCGCCGAGATCGCCGTGACCCGCGAAGGCTCCGGCGCGACCGCCGAACGGACCGCACTCGACGCCGCACTCGCCACGGTCACAGACCGCCTCGCCACCAAATCCGCCACCGCCATCGGCGCCGAACGCGCGATCCTCACCGCGCATACCGCCCTGCTCGACGACCCGACCCTGACCGACGCCGCACACGCCGCGATCGCGCAAGGCGACAGCGCCGCCTACGCGTGGCGCACCGCGATCCGCGCCCAAGCCGATGCGCTCAAAGCGACCGGCGACGCGCGCCTCGCGGAGCGCGCCGACGACATGCTCGATCTCGAACGCCAGGTCCTGCGCGCCCTCGCCGGCGAAGACCTCGACGAACGCCTCACCTTCCCACCCGGTACAATCCTGCTGGCCGACGACCTGCTCCCCTCGCACCTGCTCGGCCTCGACACCGCGTCGATCGTCGGCTTCTGCGTCGAGCGCGGCGGACCGACCTCGCACGTCGCGATCCTCGCCGCGACGATCGGGCTCCCCGCCCTCGTCGCGGTAGGTCCTGCGCTCGCCGAGATCACCGCGGGAACGCCGCTGATCCTCGACGCCGGCGCAGGCCTGCTCCACGTCGCGCCCGATGCCGAAACGCAGGCGACCGCGCAAACCGCGTTCGACGCGCAGACCGAACGCCGCCGCGCCGCGCTCGCCAACGCCGCGCGCGAATGCCGCACGCAGGACGGCGTCCGCATCGAAGCCTTCGCCAATCTCGGCTCGGCCGACGATGCCGACGCGGCCGTCCGCAACGGCGCCGAGGGCTGCGGCCTGCTCCGCACCGAATTCCTGTTCCTCGAACGCGACAGCGCGCCCAGCGTCGACGAACAGACCGCCGACTACCAGCGCATCGCCGACACGCTCGACGGTCGCCCGCTGATCGTCCGCCTGCTCGACATCGGCGGCGACAAGCCCGCGCCCTACCTCCCGATCGCCGCGGAAGAGAACCCGGCGCTAGGCTTGCGCGGCATCCGCGTCGGGCTCGCGCACCCCGAGATGCTCGACGCCCAGCTGCGCGCGATCCTCACGGTCCGCCCCGCCGGCCAGTGCCGCATCATGGTCCCGATGATCGCAAGCCTCGCCGAACTCCGCGCCGTCCGCGCCGCGCTAGACGCCGCTGCCGCCGCGATCGGGCACACAGAGCACGTCGCGCTCGGCATCATGATCGAGACCCCCGCCGCCGCGATCACCGCCGACCTGCTCGCCAGCGAGGCCGATTTCCTGTCGATCGGCACCAACGACCTGACGCAATACGCACTGGCCATGGACCGCGGCAATCCGGCGGTCGCCAGCGACCTCGACGGGCTCCACCCCGCCGTGCTGCGCCTGATCGCACGTACCTGCGAAGGTGGCGCGGTCCACGGCAAATGGACCGGCGTGTGTGGGGGCCTTGCCTCCGATCCGCTCGCGGTGCCGATCCTGATCGGCCTCGGCGTCACCGAACTCTCGTCGGCGCCCGCGCTCGTCCCCGAGATCAAGGCGGTGGTCGCGACGCTCACGATCGACGCCTGTCGCGCCCATGCCGCGGCGGCGATGAACTGTATTTCAGCCGCGGACGTGCGAACGCTCGCCCGGAGTTTCCGCCCATGAAGTCCGTGCTCGAAGCCCTCCAGCCGCTCGGCCGCGCGCTCATGCTGCCGATCGCGGTGCTCCCCGTCGCCGGGCTTTTGCTCCGTCTTGGCCAGCCCGACCTGCTCGACATCGCGGTGCTCAGCGCGGCCGGCGACGCGATCTTCTCGCACCTCGGCCTGCTCTTCGCGATCGGCGTCGCCACCGGTTTCGCCCGCGACGGCAACGGTGCTGCGTGTCTAGCCGGCGTGGTCTGCTACCTCGTCACCACCCAAGGCGCGCAAGCCTTGATGACCGTCCCCGCCGACGCGTTGAAAGGCCTGACCGGCGACACGATCGCACTCGCCACCGCCGCGTGGAAGGCCAAGGCGATCGCCCGCCTCGACGTACCGATCGGTATCCTCTCCGGGCTAATCGGCGGCAGTTTCTACAACCGCTTCTCGGCGATCGCGCTCCCCGAATATCTCGCCTTCTTCGGTGGACGCCGGTTCGTCCCGATCGTCAGCGGCGTCGCGGGCCTCGTGCTCGGCATCGTCGTCGGCCTCGGCTTCGGCGCGCTCAGCACCGGCATCGACGGCCTCAGCTACGGAATCAGCGGCGCCGGCGGGTTCGGCCTGTTCGCGTTCGGCCTGCTCAACCGCCTGCTGCTCGTCACCGGGCTGCACCATCTGCTCAACAACATCGTCTGGTTCGTCGCCGGCGATTACCAGGGCACCACGGGAGACCTCCGACGCTTCTTCGCAGGCGATCCGACTGCGGGCAGTTTCATGGCCGGGTTCTTCCCGGTGATGATGTTCGGCCTGCCCGCCGCGTGTCTGGCGATGTACCACGCCGCGCTGCCCGAACGCCGGAAAGCAGTCGGCGGCATGCTGCTCAGCCTCGCGCTCACCTCGATGCTGACCGGCGTGACCGAGCCGATCGAGTTCAGCTTCATGTTCCTCGCACCCGTGCTCTACGCGATCCACGCGGTGCTGACCGGCGTGTCGATGGCGTTGATGGATGCACTCGGCGTGAAACTCGGCTTCGGCTTTTCCGCCGGGCTGTTCGATTACGTGCTGAACTACGGCAAGGCGACCAAGCCGCTGCTGCTGCTCCCGATCGGCCTCGCCTACGCCGCGATTTATTACGTCCTGTTCCGCACCGTCATCAAACGCCTCGACCTCCCGACGCCGGGCCGCGAGCGCGACGCTCCAGTGGCAGCGGCAACGGTCGCCAAGAGCGAACGCGGTGCAGCGTTTGCCGAAGCGCTCGGCGGCGCCGCCAACCTCACCAGCGTCGGCGCCTGCACGACCCGGTTGCGGCTGATCGTCGTGAACCAGAAACGCGTCGACGAGGCCCGTCTCAAGGCGCTCGGCGCACGCGGCCTGATCCGCCCGTCCGCCAACGCGCTCCAGATCGTCCTCGGTCCGATCGCGGACTCGGTCGCGGTCGAGATTCGCGACGCGATCGCAGCGCCGAGCGAGGCGACACCCGCCGCCCCCCCAACCGCAGAGCCGGCACCGGTCGCAACCAACGACATCCGGCTCACCCCCGCCACCGTCGCCGCACTCGGCGGCGCGGACAACCTGGAGGCGGCAAGCCAGCACGGCACCCGGCTGCGGATTCGCCTGAAGGATGTCGACCGCGCCTCGACACCCGCGCTGGAAGCACTGGGCATCCACGCGATCGCCCGCCCGGCGCCAGGCCTGCTCCACCTGCTGCTGGCCGGGGACGCCGACGCGGCGATCATCGCGGTCTGACCGCGCGCCCTGTCGGCATCCCCGATCCGCGGGATGCCGACAGGATCTACCGCGGGGCGATCAGGCGGCCAGCGCGTCCAGCAGCGCCCGTGCGGCGGCGGCGGACGAGCCGGGGTTCTGCCCGGTGATGAGCAACCCGTCCCGCACCACATACGATCCCCAGTCGGGGCCGCGCGAATAGACGCCACCCTTGGCCGTCAGTTCGTCCTCGACGAGGAACGGCACCACGTCGGTCAAGCCGACCGCGTCTTCTTCCGAATTGGCGAACCCCGTCACTTTCTTGCCCTCGACCAGCGGCCGTCCGTCGGCGGTCTTCACGTGACGCAGGACGCCCGGCGCGTGGCAGACGAGCGCTACCGGCTTGCTGGCCGCCAGCGTGGTTTCGATGAGGTCGATCGAAATGGCGTCCTCGGCCAGGTCCCAGAGCGGACCGTGCCCACCGGGGTAGAACACGGTGTCGAAGTCGGTCGCCGAGACGTCCGCGAGTTTCACGGTGCTCGCCAACGCCGCCTTGGCCTCGCCATCCGCCTCGAAACGGCGCGTATCGTCGGTCTGGCTGTCGGGCTCGTTGCTCTTGGGATCAAGCGGCGGCTGCCCGCCCTTGGGCGAAGCCAACGTGATCTCCGCGCCGGCGTCCTTGAAGATGTAATAGGGCGCGGCGAGCTCCTCGAGCCAGAAGCCCGTCTTGCGGCCGGTGTCGCCGAGCGTGTCGTGCGACGTGAGTATCATCAGGATCTTCATGCGATGTCCTTCCATATCTTGGAGCGGCCAAGAACCGGGCAAACCAGGGAAACGGTCGCGAATGCCTCCGCCAACGTTGGGTCGATGGGAGCAGCGTCGCCTCGCCGAGTAACGCCGATGGATGACACTTAGGCATCACTAGACCGGTCGTCTAGTGAAAATATTGGGCGTTGTGGTCTGCACATCCACAGCATGAGGGCGCCATCACCGACAGCCGCTACCTACATGCCTAACATCACTAGACGATCGGTCTACGCATTGATAAGGAAAGGTCATGCCGCCAGCAGCACCCGAACCCGATTCTCGGTCGACGATCCTGGCGACGGGCCAGCGGATCATGAGCCGCAAGGGCTTCTCCGCCGTCGGCCTCACCGAGATCCTGAAGGACGCGGGCGTCCCGAAGGGATCCTTCTACCATTATTTCGCCTCGAAGGACGCGTTCGGCGAGGCCATGCTCTTGGCCTATTTCGAGGACTATCACGGTGACATGGACGTGCTGTTCGCCAGACCGGGCCTGACTGCGGCGGAGCGGCTGATGCTGTATTTCGCGGCGTGGCGAGAGACCCAGGGAGCGTTCGACTGCCAAGGACGCTGCCTGGCCGTAAAGCTCGGTGCCGAAGTCGCCGATCTATCCGAGCCGATGCGCCTAGCCCTGAAGGCCGGGACGACCGGCATCGTAACGCGCATGACCCAGGCGATCGAGGCCGGCGTGGCGGACCGCTCGCTCTGCGTTACCGAGCCCCCGGCCGAACTCGCCGCATCGCTCTATCACCTGTGGCTCGGCGCCAGCGTGATGGTCAAGATCGTCCGCACGCAGGCACCGTTCGAGACCGCGCTCAGGGCGACTCGTCAGTTACTAGGCATGACGCTCCCGCTTCGGTAGGCGCGCGCTGCCTCGGCAACGGTCGAGCGATGGGCTGCGGTGGCGATCGACCCGCGCACCGGACCCGCCAGCCGGAACCCCTACCCGGAACCTATGCTCGCGATACGTCATTCACATGGCCTTCCCGACATTTGCGACCTAGGCCCACCCGATGACCGACAAAACTCCCGCCCCCTCGATGAAACCCGGCGAATTCGTCGCCTTCGTCGCGGCGTTGATGGCGGTCAACGCGCTCGGCGTCGACCTGATGCTGCCGGCGCTCGCGGATATCGGCCATCAGCTCGGCATCGCCACCGCCAACCACCGGCAATGGATCATCACCGCGTACATGCTCGGGTTCGGCGCCGGCCAGCTCGTCTACGGTCCATTGGCGGATCGGTACGGGCGTAAGCCGATCCTGCTGCTCACGCTCGCCGGTTTCGTCGCAGCCAGCATCTTCGCCGCCGGATCGCAGACCTTCGCCGCATTGCTCGGCGCGCGGGTTCTCCAGGGGCTGATGTCAGCCTCCACGCGCGTGCTCGCGGTCGCGATCGTTCGCGACCGCTATTCGGGGCGCCAGATGGCGCGCACGCTATCGGTCGCGCAGATGATCTTCTTCCTCGTGCCGATCATGGCCCCCAGCCTCGGGCAGGTCTTGCTGGCGATCGGTCCGTGGCGCTTCATCTTTTATGCCCTGGCCGGATTTGCGGCGCTGGTGCTCGCATGGTCCGCCAGCCGGCTCGGCGAAACGCTGCCGGTCGATCGCCGGACGCCCTTGTCGCTTGGTGCGCTTCGCCATGCCTATACGCTGACGCTGACGAACCGGTTCTCGGCGGGCTATGCGGTCGCCGCCTCGATGACCTTCGGCGGCATCATCGCCTTCGTATCGTCGGCCCAGCAGATCTTCGTCGACCAGTTTCATGCCGGCGAGCGCTTCACCATCCTGTTCGCGGTCTGCGCCTTTTCGATGGGGTGCGCATCGTTCGCCAACAGCCGGCTGGTCGAGCGCCTGGGGACGCGACTGATCTCGCAAGCCGCGGTACTCGCGCTGATCGGCCTGTCGGTGCTGCATATCGGCGTGATCGCGACGGGGCTGGAATCGCTCTGGACCTACATGCTGTTCCAGGCGCTGAGCATGACCTGCATCGGCCTGTGCGGTTCGAATTTCGGCGCGATGGCGATGGAGCCGGTAGGCCACATTGCGGGGACCGCCTCGTCGATCCAGGGTTTCATCACCAGCGTCGGCGCGGTTATCGTCGGATCGCTGATCGGGCAATCCTATAACGGAACCACCTATCCCCTGGCGATCGGCTATCTCGCGATCGGCCTGGGCGTCCTGGCGGTCGTGTACGCCGTCGAAGGCGGTAAACTCTTCCGCGCACGCAACGCCGGGGGTGAAACGCCCGCGTCCCAGACCTGAGTATCCTTACGCCTCGGCAAGCCCCACGGCACTCTTCCGCCGACCATAAGCGAAGTAGAGCGCCAGCCCGGCGGCATTCCAGATCACGAAGCGCACGAGCGTCGACGTCGGCAGGCTCGCGAGCAGGTACAGGCAGCCGAGCACCGTCACCGTACCGACGACGTACGCCGCGGGGCAGCGGAACAGGCGGGGCAGCTGCGGCGCGGTGCGGCGCAGGACCACCAGGCACACGCCGACCGAGATGAACGCGATCAACGTGCCCGCATTGGCGAGTTCGGCGATCTCGTCGAGCCGGAAGAAGCCCGCGACCGCCGCGATCGACAGGCCCGTCAGCAGCGTGATCAGCGTCGGCGATCCGGTCCGCTTGCTTACCTTCGCGAGGCGCCGTGGCAACAGGCCGTCGCGCGCCATCACGAAGAAGATCCGGCTCTGCCCATACATCATCACCAGGATCACCGACGGCAGCGCGATCACCGCCGCCAGCGCGATCACCTGCGCCGCAAACGGCTGGCTCAACTGGCGCAACACCAGCGCGAGCGGCTCGGGCGAATTGGCGAGCTGCGTGAACGGCAGCGCGCCGATCGCGCTGACCGCCACCGCCATGTAGATCACCGTGCAGACCAGCATCGACCCGACGATCCCGATCGTCAGGTCGCGCTTGGGATTCTTGGTCTCCTCCGCCGACGTCGCCACCGCGTCGAAGCCGTAGAAGGCGAAGAACACGATCGCCGCCGCCGCCATCACGCCGCGCTTGTGCCCGCCGATCTCGGTCGAGCCGAAGCCGTACGGCATGAACGGGTGGAGGTTGTCGGCCTTGAACGCGGGCGCGGCGTAGATCACGAAGACCGTCAGCGCGACCAGCTTGATCAGCACCAGCACGATGTTGAGCGTCGCGCTCTGCCGCGTGCCGAGGATCAGCATCCCCATCACCGCGAGCGACACAAGCACTGCGGGCATGTTGACGAGGCCACCCCCATGCGGGCCGACCAGCAATGCATGCGGCAAATGGATCCCCGCCGCCTCGATCCAGCCGACCAGATAGCCCGACCAGCCGACCGCGACGGTCGAGCACGCCAGCGAATATTCGAGGATCAGGCTCCAGCCGACCACCCAGGCGATACCCTCGCCAAGGGCCGTATAGCTGAAGGTATAGGCGCTGCCCGCTGCCGGGATCAGCGTCGCGAGTTCGGTATAGGCGAGCGCTGCGCACGCGCAGATCACGCCGCAGATCACGAAGGCGAGGATCACCCCCGGCCCTGCCCGCTCGGCACCGACGCCGACCAAGGTATAGATCCCGGTGCCGACGATCGCCCCCACCCCGAGCGCGATCAGATGCGGCCAGCTCAGCGTCTTGGCGAGGCTGTGTTCCTGGCCATGGGCAGACGATTCGAACGATTTACGCGGTCCAAACATTGCCCATCCCCGGTGATATGATCGTTATTCGCGCGCTGATGCGAACTGGAAGCGCAGATCGGTCAGCGTCGATTGAATATGGCTGGTCAGCAGCGTCAGCATGCGATCGTCGTCGCGCGCGAGCCACGCGCCGAGCATCTGGCGGTGCTCCAGATGTGCGCGGTCCTCGCGCCCCGCCGGCCGCAGATGCGCGACGACGTAGCGCTCGGCGAGGATCGCCAGCCGCTCGACCATCTGCGTGGTCAGCAGGCGGCGGCCCGGCCGGACCAGCGCGGTGTGGAACACGCGGTTGCGGATCGCGACTTCGGCGAGCCGCTCGCTCGCCGCACTGTCGAGTTCCTCGAAGGCGAGGATCGCGGTCGCCCTATCCGCGTCGTTGGCGACGGTCGAGGCATAGGCCGCGGCCTGCGGCTCGATGCTCAGGCGGAGCGCGAAGATGTCGTCCGCTTCGTCCGCCGACATCGGCTGGACCGAATAGCCGCGGTTGGCGTGGCTGGTCAGCAGGCCCTCCTGCTCCAACCGCGCCAGTGCCTCGCGCAGAGGGATCTTGCTGACCCCCAGTTCGGTCGCGAGCGCATCCTGTCGGATCGCGCTATGCCCGGCGAGCTTGCCCGTGACGATCTGTTCGCGAACGATCTCGAACACCTGCTCGGACAGCGTGCGGACGACGATACTCATAGACGGTTGGCTCCCGGGGCAGAATTGCTGCACCGGCATAGCCCACACTTCATGAGAAATGGCTCATGAAACTTGAAATCCGTTCCAGAAACGATCGTCGCGATCGATCCAGATCGTATTGAACCCGGTAGCGATCGCCGATCCTTCGATCGACGGGATGATCGCAGGGGTATCGCCCAGCGTCGTGCCGGCTTCGACGCGGCCGATGAAGCGGCTGCCGATATAGCTCTCGTGGACGAAGCGGTCGCCAACCGCGAGCCGGCCCTTGTCCGCAAGATGCGCGAGCCGTGCCGACGTACCGGTGCCACACGGACTGCGATCGATCGCCTTGTCGCCATAGAACACCGCGTTGCGACCATCGGCGCCGTCTCCGCGTGGCACATCCGCCCACAGCACGTGGCTGACGCCGCGGATCGTCGGGTCGAGCGGATGGACCGGCTCGAACTGTGCCCGCACCGCCTCGCGAACGCGGCCGCTGAGCGCGATGATCTCTGCGGCACCGAGGTCGTCGAGCCCGGTATAGCGCCCCTGCGGCTCGACGATCGCGTAGTAATTGCCGCCATAGGCGACGTCGATGCTGAGCGGACCGATCCCCTCGACATCAACCTCGATCCCACGGGCCGCGACATACGCTGGCACGTTGGTGATCCGTACCGACGTTACCTTCGCGCCGTCAGTCTCGTACGCCACGTCGATCACACCCGCGGGCACCTCGATCCGCAATTGGCCCGATACGGCCGGCTGGATCAGCCCGTGTTCGAGCCCGAACGTCACCATCCCGATCGTGCCGTGCCCGCACATCGGCAGGCAGCCACTCGTCTCGATGAACAGGATGCCGATATCGGTGTCGTCGCGCGTCGGCGGGTAGAGGAACCCGCCCGACATCATGTCGTGCCCGCGCGGTTCGAAGCAAAGCCCGGTGCGGATCCAGTCGAACCGGGTCAGGAAGTCCTGCCGCCGCTCCGACATCGACGCGCCCTTCAGCAACGGCGCCCCGCCCGCGACGAGGCGGACCGGATTGCCGGCGGTGTGGCCGTCGATGCAGAAGAAGGTGTGCCGCATCAGTTCGAGAGAGTTGGGCGCGTCGCCGCAGCCTTCTCGACCATCGCGATCACCTCGGCACGGCGTTCGCCGATCAGCGGATAGCGTGGCGGCAGGACGCGCTCGGAGCCACGCCCCATGACCTGCTCGGCCAGCTTGATCGACTGGACCAGGTCATGCTCGGCATCGAGATGAAGCAGCGGCATGAACCAGCGATAGATCTCCATCGCCTTGGCATGATCGCCGCGCGCGAACGCATTGACCAGCTCGACCGATTCCCGCGGGAATGCATTGGTAAGCCCCGAGACCCAGCCCTGCGCACCCAGGTACAGCCCTTCGAGCGCGACGTCGTCGAGCCCGGCGAACAGCACGTAGCGATCGCCAAACGCGGTCTTTACGTCGGTGAAGCGCCGCGTGTCGGGCGCGGACTCCTTCACCGCGACGATGTTCGCGACGTCGACCAATGCGGCGAGCACGTCGTTGTCGATCAGCGTGCGATAGGCCGGCGGGTTGTTATACAGCATGATCGGCAGGCCGACCGCGGTCGCCACGCCCTTGAAATGCGCGACGAGTTCATGCGGCTTCGGCACATAGACCATCGGCGGCAACAGCATCAGACCATCCGCACCGACCTTCTCCGCCGCCTGCGCATACCGCACCGCACGGCGCGTGTCGTACTCCGATACACCGGTGATGACCGGCACGCGGCCGTCGACCGCCTCGACGATCGCGGTCAGTACCTCGACCTTTTCCTCATACTCGAACGAGTTGTTCTCGCCGACCGTGCCGAGCGCGATCACTCCGGTCACGCCGTCGCGGATCAGGTCGTCGACGACACGTTGCGTATCGGCGAGATCGACCGTCATATCCTCGCGGATCTGAGTCGTTACGGCCGGAAATACACCCTTCCACTCGACAGACATTCGGTATCGACCTTCCTGCGTTTCAATATATATACCGTATACGAAATCGATTGATGCGGTGCAACAGGAGAAATGGGTTGGAAACGGTCAAGCCCACGATCGGGATAGTCGGCGGCGGCGTGGTCGGCTTGTGCTGCGCCGTCGCTCTGCTCGATCGCGGATATGGCGTGAGTGTGTTCGAACGCGACGCCGATTACAACGCCGCATCCTGGGGCAATGCCGGCCACATCGCAGTCGAGCAGGTCGAGCCGCTTGCGTCGCCAAGCGTGCTTAAATCCGTGCCGAATCGCCTGTTCAGCGCGGGCGGGGTGCTCGGGTTGCCACCGTCGATGGCGCGACGCTGGCTGCCGTTTGCCGCACGGCTGGTCGCGGCGTCGACACCGGCGAGGTTCGCGGCGGGAACGGCTGCGCTGACGCCGTTGTTGGCCGGCGCGATGCCAGCGTGGCGCGATCTGGTCGCGGCGATCGACGCACCGGGTCTGTTGCGCGAGGAGGGCCATATCCTGGTCTGGGATTCGGCCGCGAGCGCAAAGACCGGCCGGCAGCGCTGGTCGCGAACAGCGATCGGAACGGCGCGGATCGTCGATGCCGAGCCCGAACTGCTGCGCCGGCTAGGCTTTCTCGCCGATCCGGTCGGCGGTGCGATCCGCTTTACCGGCAGCGGCCAGATCGCCGATCTCCGCCAGCTCGCGACGACACTCGAAGCCGCGGTCGAGGCGCGCGGCGGGCGGATCGTCCACGGAGGCGTGCACCTGATCGACGGCGGCGGACGGATCGTCGTAGCCGGGCACGATGTCGATCAGGTGCTGGTGACCGCCGGGGTCCGGTCCCGCGATCTGCTCGAACCGCTCGGCTACCGCGTGCCGATGATTGCCGAGCGCGGCTATCATATCCGCGCGCGCGCCGATGGCTGGCCCGCCGACCTGCCCCCGATCGTGTTCGAGGACTGCTCGATGATCGTCACGCGCTATGCCGATTGCGTCCAGGCGGCGAGTTTCGTCGAACTCGGCGATCCCGACGGCCCGCCCGATCCGCGCAAATGGGACCGGCTGGAGCATCACGTCCGATCGCTCGGCCTGCCGATCGAGGGGCCGTTCGAACGCTGGATGGGCGCGCGGCCGACGCTGCCCGACTATCTCCCCGCGATCGGCCGCTCGACGCGCCACGCCAATCTGGCCTATGCGTTTGGCCATCAACATCTCGGGCTGACGCTCGCGCCGGTGACGGCGACGCTCGTCGCGGCGATGCTCGCGGGCGAGACCCCCGCCATACCGCTCGCGCCGTTCGACCTCGACCGCTTTGGTAGAAAAGGACCTCACGCATGACCATCGGCGGATCTTCGATAGCCGACGAACTCGCGACCATCGTCCCCTGGGAGGACCGTGCGCCGCGGATTACGCTGGCCGAGCGCACCGCGCGGCTCGATAAGGCGCGCGCGCTGACCGAGGCGGCGGGCGCCGACGCGCTGCTGATCGGTGCGGGGGCGAGCCTGCGCTATTTCGCGGGCATCCCGTGGGGCGCGACCGAGCGCCTCGTCGCGCTGTTGCTCCCGGTAAAGGGCCAGCCCATCCTGATCTGCCCGCGCTTCGAACAGGGCTCGCTGGAGGCGGCGGTCGAGATCGACGCCGACCTCCGCCTCTGGGAGGAGGACGAGAGTCCGTATGCGCTGGTGGCCGTTGCCGTACGGAAGCTGCTGCTCGACCCGCAGCTTCCGTACGGCATGGCGACCGGACTTGCCGCCACGGGTCTCGAACTCGGCGATGGCGCTTCGGTGATCGACGCTTGCCGGATGATAAAGAGCCCGGCGGAGATCGCGCTGCTACGCCAAGCCAAGGCGATGACGCTCGAAGTCCAGCGCCGTGCGGCGCGCATCCTCCACCCCGGCATCGCGGCCAGCGCGGTGATCCGCTTCATCGACGAAGCACACCGCGCGATCGGCTCCTCGGGCTCGTATTTCTGCGCCGTCCAGTTCGGCCGCGCGACCGCCTTTCCGCACGGCCTCCCCGGCGACCAGCTGCTCGAGGAGGATCAGCTCGTGCTGATCGACACCGGCTGCCAGGTCGAGGGCTATCATTCCGACATCACGCGGACCTACGCGTTCGGCCAGGTCGGCGACGAGGCCCGCGCGACCTGGGACATCGAACACGAAGCGCAAGCTGCCGCGTTTGCCGCAGTCCAGCCCGGCATACCCTGCGAAACGATCGACGCCGCCGCCCGCGTCGTTCTGGAAAAGGCCGGGCTGGGACCCGACTACCGCCTCCCCGGCCTGCCGCACCGCACCGGCCACGGCATCGGCCTGTCGATCCACGAACCCGCCTATCTGGTCCGCGGCGACCGCACGCCACTGGCGCCCGGCATGTGCTTCTCGAACGAGCCGATGATCGTCGTCCCCGACCGCTTCGGCATCCGCCTGGAGGATCACTTCCACGTCACCGAAACAGGCGCCGCCTGGTTCACCGAACCTCAACCCTCGATCGACCGCCCGTTCGGCTAGTCGTTTGCACCATCCTCCCCCGCCAGGGGGAGGATCGTTTAAGTTCGCCCGCCTCATTCCTCGTCAGGATAAGGCCCCTTGCCGCCTGCCGCGATCAGCTGGTCGGTCCGCGCCTCGATCACAGGCACCGGCACCGATCCCATCTCGAGCATCGCGTCGTGGAACGCGCGGATGTTGAACTTCGCGCCAAGCCTTTCCTGCGCCTTCTTCCGCGCGGTCTGGAACGCGATCTGCCCCATGTAATAGGACAGCGCCTGCCCCGGCCACGCGATGTAGCGATCGACCTCGGTCTCGATCTCGTGGTTCGACAGCGCGGTATTGTCGTGCAGATAGTCCTGCGCCTGCTTCCGGCTCCAGCCCTTCGCATGGATGCCGGTATCGACCACCAGCCGCGCCGCCCGCCATGCCTGATAGCTCAGCATCCCGAACAGGTCGTACGGCGTCTCGTACATCCCCATGTCCTCACCGAGCGTCTCGCAATACAGCGCCCAGCCCTCGCCATAGACAGACAGATACGTGTCGCGCCGGAACGCGGGCAGGCTCTTGTTCTCGGACGCGAGCGGCATCTGGAATGCATGCCCCGGCGCGCTCTCGTGCAGCGTCAGCGCGACCTGCGAATAGAACGGCCGTGACGGCAGGTCGTAGGTGTTGACCAGATAGATCCCCGGCCCGCCGCGCCCGCCGGTGTAGAACGGCGCGATGTCCGCCGGCACGGGCTTGATCGCGAACCGGCTGCGCGGCAGGTGGCCGAACCACGACGATGCCTTGCCGTCGAACGTCTTGGCGATCCACGCCGCGCGATACAGCAGCTCGTTTGGCGCCTTGGGATAGAATTGCGGATCGGTGCGCAGGTGGTTGAAGAACGCCTGCAAATCACCCTGGAACTTCACGCTGCGCATCACGCCGTCCATCCGCCCGCGGATCTTGGCGATCTCGGCGAGCCCGAGCGCGTGGATCTGCTCGGGCGTGATATCCTGCGTCGTGTATTCGCGAATTTTCGACAGGTAATAGGCCTTGCCGTCGGGCAGGTCGTACGCCGCCAGCCCCTCGCGGGCGTGCGGGATATACTCGGTGCGCAGGAACTTCAGCAGCGTCGCATAGGCCGGTGCGACCGCCTGCGAGATCGCCGCCGTCCCTTCCGCCCTGAGCGCGGCCTGCTCGGCGGCGGGGATCGTCGACGGGAAGCTCTTGAACGGTTCGTAGAACGGCGAGTCCTGCGGCGTCTTCGCCTCCGCGACCTGCGCGACCCCGTTGTCGCGCCCCGTCAAAGTCACGCGCGACGGCGTGAACCCACGTGCCAGTCCCGCCCGCATGTTGCCGGTCTGCTGGTCGAAATAGCGCGGGATCTGGCGCATGACGGCGATATAGTCGCGATAGTCCTTCACCGACTTGAAATTGCCGCGCGCACTCTCCGCGACATCGCCCCAGAAGCTCGTATCCGCAGTCAGCGGCTTCTCGTAATCGCGATAGCGTTGCTCGGCGAGCAGTGCGTCGATCTGCTGCGCATAGACGGCGTAGTTGATGCGGTTGGCGGGCGACAGGCTGGCCGGCGCGATCGCCGCGAGTTGCCGCGATACGTCGGTCCAGCGCGCGAGCCGCTCGGTCTGCGCCTTGGGGCCGACATCCGGCAACCGCGGTGCGGCGGTCGGATTGTCCTCGCCCTGCGCGAACTGGAGTTGTCGCCACTCATATTCCGACGTGTAGAGCGCCTTGAACCGCGAATCCGCCGACTTTGCCGCCGCCGCCTTCGGAGCCCTAGGAGGCACCGCCCCCACCGCCGTCGAACCCAGCGCGAGCAACAGGATCAAAGCCTTCATCGTCATTCTCCTGGAACCAGCGCCATGATGTCGCGGTACAGGGCTGCGGGTATAACCACACCCTCGGTCACACTCCGCGCCCGCGCCGCGTACCGCCGCTGCGACGGCAGGCGAGCGCCCTGCGCCTCGATCGCTCCGAACATCGCTTCCGCCCGCGCAAGGTGCTCGGCGACCGCATCGCCGAGAAACCCGACGGGATCGATCGCGATGATCAGTTCACCCCCGATCGGCGACCCACCCCGTCCGGCATCGGCCTCAAGCGATCCCCGGCTGGTCATGTCGCCGATCAGCGGCCCCGCGAGCAGTTCGACCATCGCCGCCAACGCCGAGCCCTTATGCCCGCCGAACGTCCGCATCGCGCCGCTCAACACCGCCGCCGCGTCGGTCGTCGGCTGGCCATCCGCATCATAGCCCCAGTCGTCGGGCACAGGCTTCCCCGCGCGCCGATGCAGTTCGATCTCGCCGCGCGCGACCGCACTGGTCGCGAAGTCGAACACGAACGGAGGCCCGCCAGCGCGCGGCCAGCCGAACGCGATCGGGTTGGTCCCGAACACCGGCTGCGTTCCCCCCGCCGGCGCGACCCAGGCGTGGCTGGGCGTCACCACCAGCGCGACCAGCCCCTCCTCCGCCAGCGCCTCGACCTCGGGCCAAAGCGCGGCGAAATGCACGACATTGTTCAACGCCAGCGCAGCGATTCCATACGCGCGCGCCTTCTCCGCCAACCGCTGCCGCCCCCGCTCGAACGCAAGCTGCGCGAACCCGCCGCCGCCATCGACCCGCACGAGCGCGCGCGCCGGTTCGCTCACCACCGGCTCGGCATCGACCGCAACGACACCCTTGGCGATACTGTTCGCCGCGACCAGCAGCCGGTAGATCCCGTGGCTCGCACAGCCGTCACGCTCCCCCGCGACCATCGTTTCCGCCACCGCCTCGGCATGCGCGCGCGACAGGCCGGCGCCGAGCAGTACGCGTCGGGCAAGGGTGCGGACCTCGTCGAGCGTCAGGCGAACGCCGTCCACATGCGCGTCGGTCATGCAAAGGCTCCGCGGTCGAATCCACATTCGGCGGGCAAGACCTGTTTCCCCGCGAAGGCGGGGATCCAGACTGGGCTCCCGCCTTCGCGGGAGAACAAGGAAGGGAGGGCTGCCGCCGGATTGCGCGCCAGCGCTGACACCCCGCTCACGCGACCCCATCCGGCTTGGCAGCCACCATTCGCACCCCGAACACCGGCCCGGCGGACGAGCGGTCATGCGGCACGAACCGCACCTTCACGCTCGTCTTGCCCTTGGTCAGCCCGATCGGCAGCGGATAGTCGACATCGAAGAACTTGCCCGGCTGGTCCGCCTCGAGATGCTGCGTCGCGACCTTCACGTTATCGATGAGAATATCGAAATCGCGCGCGCGCTCGTCGCCCCAATAAGTCGCCTGCAACACCAGCGGCCCGGCGCGCGTCTTCATCGCGAACTCGAAATACCCGCCCGACCGCGCATCGCGCCCGTTCCGCCCGCGATAGCTGACCGGATAGGAAATCTCCGACGTCAGCGCATGATCGCGCTCCGGCTGCATCTCGCCGAGATGCATCACGTCGACCGACCGCGCGGCGATATCCTTCAGCCGCGCCTGCTCGGTCAGGAACGCCGCCTCCTCGGTCTTCCACGCCGCCTCGCTGAAGCGCTTGAAATACACCGCGCTGCGTCGGTCATGCTGGCTGTAGAACGGCACGAAATTCAGGTCCGCCGGACGGATGATGCCCTTCGTAGCGTAGGTAGCGCGATCGGTCGGCGTGAACGCCGCGAGCAAATCCGCGCCGACCATCGCCGGATCCGCCTGCTCCCATTTCGCCTCGGTCGGCCCGAGATCGGCGGCCATCACCATCGGCCCGCGCAGCACGGCGACCGTGTCGACGTCGCCCGGCGCACTCTCCAGCCGCAGGTCGAGCGGCACGCTGATCGCGACGACATCGCCCGCCTTCCAGCGCCGCTCGACGATCGCATAGCCCTTCGCCAGCACCGGTTCGACCGCCGCGCCGTTGACCGTCACCGTCGCGCGCCCGGCAGCCCAGCCCGGCACGCGCAGTGCGATCGGAAAGCGTCCCGGCCTGGCCAGCTTGGTCAGCGTCAGCCGCGACTCCGGCTCGAACGGATAGCGCGTGTCGAGCGTCAGCACCGCGCCGCGCGCCTGCCACCGCGCCTCCGCCGGGATGTAGAGATTGACCAGCAGCGTGCCGTCGCCCTCCCAGAAGATCGCCTCGCCGTGCTTGGCATGGCTCTCCATCCCGCTGCCGACGCAGCACCAGAACGCATCGTCCTTCGGCGTCGAATACTCGCGCACGGAACCCGTCATCAGCGGCGTCATATAGCTGAACCCCGCCGTCTTCGGGTTCTGCGCCGCCATCACGTGGTTCAGATGCGCACGCTCGTAATAATCGAACAGCGCGCCGTCCGGCTGCCAGCCGTACAGATGCTGCGTCAGCTTGAGCATGTTGTAGCTGTTGCAATGCTCGCACGTCTGCTCGGTGATGTGGTTCGCGATCGTATCGGGCCCGGAGAAATACTCGCGGTCGGCATTGCCGCCGATCACATAGCTGTGATGCTGCGTGACGGTCTTCCAGAAGAACCGCGCGGCGTTGGCGGGCGCGGGCTTGCCGTTCAGTTCATGGATCCGCGCGAGCCCGATCAGCTTCGGCACCTGCGTATTGGCATGGAAGTTCGCCAGCTTGTCCTCGCCCGCGACCATCGGATCGAGCATCTTCCGATCGTACAGCCGCTCCGCGACATCGAGCCATTGCTTGTTCCCGGTCCGCGCGGACAGCTCGGCATAGCTCTCGTTCAGCCCACCATATTCGCACCCGAGCAGCGTCTGCATCTGCGCATCGTCGAGCGCCGCGAACACTTTTGCGAAGTAGGTCGCGAGCCCGGTCGCGACGGTCAGCGCCTGCGTGTTGCCCCATGCGGCATGCACGTCGAGCAGACCCGCGAACACCTTGTGCACGGTATAGAGCGGCGACCACGAGCCGTTGAGATCGAACCCGCCCGACTTGATCTCGCCGCGCATCACCTCGGGGAATATCTCCTCGCCGTCGACGATCGTCCCGTCCTTCCGCTTGCGCCCGAGCGCGCCGACATAGCCCGTCCCGCGCTTCGCCTGCGCCCGCGCCAGTTCTGCAACGATATAATCCGCGCGAGTACGGCACTCCGCATCGCCGGTCTGCGCGTGCATCAGCACAAGCGCGGTCAGGTAATGGCCGAGCGTATGCCCGGCGATCGTGTCGCTCTCCCACCCGCCATAGATCGGTGCCTTCGCAGGCAGGCCCGCATAGACCATGAAGTTGTGCAGCAACCGGTCCGCGCTCAACCGCAGCAGATACGCGCGATTGACCTCGACCGCGCTGGCATAGGCGGACGGCAACAACCGCACTGCCGACAGGGGCAAGGGTTTCGCGCGGGTCGGCAGCGTTCCGGCGCCCTTGCCAAACGCCTGTTCGCCCACCGACAACAGCACCAACGCCGTCGTCCCCATCAATACATCCCGGCGGCTTGCGAACATCTTTATCTCCATTCGGATATCGTATACTATACGTCCGACCAAGCAGCGCAAGTGACACTTTATCCTAACCTTTGACCCCGAGCGAGCAACGCCATGACAGCCTTCCGCCTCCTGACGCTGCTCCTGGCAACGACCGCGACGCTGCCCGGCGATGCGCAGACTAAGCCCGCCAAGCCCAGTTACCGCCCGATCGCGCAGACAGCGATTCGCACCCCCGCTTTCCGCCTCGCGCTCCGTAGCGACACGCAGACTCTCGCCCGGCTGTCGCCCGCCGCCGAGCCCGGCTTCGACTTCGTCCCCGGCGCCCGCGAGGCCGAGCGCGCGGGCGACGGCTATGTGCATATCGGCGACATCCACCTCCGCGCGCGACAATCCGGTGGCGCCTGGACCGACTTTGCCTCCGCGCAGCACCGCAAGGCGATTCGCCGTCTCCCCGCGACCGGCGCGACGCTCGCCGCCGCCGACATCACTGCCTCGCTCGGGATCACCAGTCCCTTGCGCGTCGAGCGTCGCTGGATCGACGACCACGGCGTCCTCGCGCTCCGCTTCACGCTGACCAACACGACGACCGCCCCCGTCGAGATCGGCGCGCTCGGGCTGCCGATGGTGTTCGACAACATCATCACCGACCGCAGCCTCGAACAGGCGCATGCGCAGGCGAGCTTCGTCGACCCCTATATCGGCCGCGACGCGGGCTATCTCCAGGTCACTCGCCTCAACGGCGCGGGTCCGGCGCTCCTCGTCCTCCCTGAAAAGGGCACGCCGCTCGAAGCCTACCGCCCGGTCCTCGAAGCCGCGAAGGCTCCCAAAGGCGACATTTTCACCGATCGCAGCAAGCGCGGCCAGACCTCCGAAGGGTTCTACGACTGGGCCGTCGCCAGCAAGGCCTTCGCCGAGAAGGAATGGGCAAAGGCGGGCGAGCAGTGGAACACGCCTACCAGCTTCACGCTTGCGCCCGGCGCGGCGCGCACGATCGGCGTCCGCTTCGTCACCGCCCCGTCGATCGCGGCCATCGAGGACACGCTTGTCGCCAACCACCGTCCGGTCGCGGTCGGCATCCCCGGCTACGTCGTCCCGACCGATCAGGATGCGTCGCTGTTCCTCAAGACGCCGCTACCGATCGCCAAGATCGAAAGCCTCCCCGCTGGTGCGCTCACCGCAACGCCGACCGCAAGCGCGAAAGGCTGGGCCCGCTACACCGTGCGCAGCAAAGGCTGGGGCCGCGCGACGCTCGCGATCACCTATGCCGACGGCAGCGTCCAGACGGTCAGCTATTACATCACCAAACCGCTCGACCAGACGATGGCCGACCTCGGCCGCTTCTCGACCACCCAGCAATGGTACGAGAACAAGGCCGACCCGTTCGGCCGCAATCCCGCGATCCTCGCCTACGACCGCGAGGCCAGCAAAGTCGTCACGCAGGACCCGCGCGTCTGGATCTCGGGCATGAGCGACGAAGGCGGCGCGGGCAGCTGGGTCGCGGCGATTTCAAAACAGCTCGACAACCCCGACCCCGCCGAGATCGCCAAGCTGCAACGCCTCGTCGACGAGACGATCCAGGGCGACCTGCAAGTCCCCGATGGGCCCCACGCCGGCGCGGTGCGGAAGAGCCTGTTCTACTACGATCCCGCCGCACATGCCGGCTATTACGACCCGACCGTCGACTGGAAGACATGGACGTCCTGGTCGAAGAAGGACGCGGGCGATCTCGGCCGCGCGTACAACTACCCGCACGTCGCGATCGGCCACTGGGTGCTGTACCGCGTCGCGCGCAATCACCCCGGCCTCGTCACCGCGCATCCGTGGCGCTGGTATCTCGACCACGCCTACCAGACCACAACCGCGATGATGCGCGACGCGCCCTATTACACGCAGTTCGGGCTGATGGAGGGCGACGTGTTCGTCGATATCCTCAAGGACCTGAAGCGCGAAGGCCTGACCGCCGAAGCGACCGAGATGGAGCGCCTGATGAAACGGCGCGCCGATCACTGGCGGACGCTGCGCTACCCGTTTGGCAGCGAGATGGCCTGGGATTCGACCGGCCAACCCGAAGTCTACGCCTGGATGCGCTATTTCGGCTATCAGCCGCAGGCCGACGTCACGCGGCAGGTGATCCTTGCCTACGACCCGACGATCCCGAGCTGGGGCTATAACGGCAATGCGCGCCGCTATTGGGACTTCCTCTATGGCGGCAAATATCCGCGGATCGAACGCCAGCTCCACCACTACGGCTCGACGCTCAACGCCGTCCCGCTGTTCGACGCCTACCGCGCCGACCCGACCGACCTGCGGCTGCTCCGCATCGCGTACGGCGGCATGATGGGCGGGATCGCCAACATCGACCGTGACGGCTTCTCCTCCGCCGCGTTCCACTCCGCGCCCGACATGATGCGATGGGACCCGTATAGCGGCGACTACGGCATGGGCTTCTACGGCCACGCGATCACCGCCGCGAGCTATCTGGTGAACGACCCGACCTTCGGCTGGCTCGGTTTCGGCGGCACTGTCGACCAAGCGGCGGGCGTGGTCAGTATCACCCCGAAGGACGGCGCCCGCACGCGGCTCTTCATCGCCCCCGCCGGATTGTGGATCACGCTGGAGGCAGGGAAGATCGCGCGTGCGACGTATGTGCCGGCGACAGGGGCGATCACGCTGACGCTTGATGCGGCGGCGAAGATCAATCCAGCCGCACGCGTGTTCGTCGAGACGACGACCAAGACCGGTCGGTCTTACACGATGGCAGGAGCCCAGTTCGAACGCGGCGGCTACACCGTCCCACTGGGATCGGCACCAATCAGTCTTAGCCTGTCACCTCAATAGTCAGAACACCACCCCGGCGGAGGCCGGGGCCCAATTGGAAAGGTCACCGTGACGAAGGACCGTCCATAGTCAGCGACGTCCCCCAATTGGGCCCCGGCCTTCGCCGGGGTGGAGCGCTCACGAGCTAGGTGCGTCAGCCCCCCTTCACTTCACCCCATTCCAATTCGGCACAGCTTCCCCCGCCAGCTCTCGCACGAAAAACCCGAACTGCCGCCGCGCGACATAGTCGATCGGCCCGGTCGAGCGCCCGACGCTATGCTCGCCACCCGGCACCGCCAACAACTCGAAATCCTTGCCCGCGCGGATCAGCGCATCCGCGACCTGCATCGTCGAGGCGGGGTCGACATTGCTGTCCTGGTCGCCGACGATCATCAGCAGCTTGCCCGTCAGTTGCGCGGCGTGATCGACGCCCGAGGCGGCGGCATAGCTCGCATCGACCGGCCAGCCGAGCCACTGTTCGTTCCAACTGATCTTGTCCATCCGGTTGTCGTAACACCCCGCATAGGCCACCCCGACCTTGTAGAAATCGCCGTGGAACAGCAGCGCGTTTAGCGTGCTCTGCCCACCCGCCGATGCGCCGTAGATGCCGACCCGGCCGATATCGTAGGACGGATCCTTCGCCGCCATCGCACGGTGCCACGCGATCCGGTCCGGAAAGCCCGAGTCCGCGAGGTTCTTCCACGCGACGTCGTGGAATGCCTTGGAGCGGTTCGCCGTCCCCATCCCGTCGATCTGCACGACGATGAAGCCGAGATCGGCCTGCTCCTGCATCCCGATCGCCTTGTCGCCACCGGAATGGAAACCGAACGGCCAATATTGCTTGGGCACGAAGCTGTCGTGCGGCCCCGCATAGATGTTCTCGATCACCGGATAGCGCTTGCTCGGGTCATAGTCGTGCGGGCGGACGACGACGCCCCAGATGTCGGTCCTGCCGTCGCGCGCCTTCGCGACGAACACCTCGGGCCGCCGGAACCCCGCCGCGCGCAACGCACTGTCGTCGCCCCTGGTGATCGTCGCCACCAGCGCGCCGTCGCTCGACCGGTGGAGTTCGCTGACGGTCGGCAGGTCGACCCGCGAATAGGTGTCGACATACAGCGACCCATCGGGCGAGAACCGCACGTCGTGATCCGCCTTTGCCGGCGTCAGTGCGGTCGGGTGCCGCCCGTCGAAATCGATCCGGTAGACGTGGCGGAAATACGGGTCTTCGCCTGTGTTCATACCACTCGCCGCAAACACAATCTGTCGCTTGGCATCGTCGACGGCGATGACGTCGCGCACCACCCAGTTTCCGGTCGTGATCCGGTTCTTTACGGCGCCGGTGCGGCCGTCGATCAGGTACAGATGGTTCCAGCCATCGCGCTCGGACGCCCAGACGATCTCGCGACCGTCCGCGCCGACCTCATGCGCATAGCGACGATCGGCATAGACAAACGTCTTCGCATCCTCGGTCACCGCGGCGTGCGCGACGCCGGTCTCCGCATCGACCGCGACGATCCGCGCCTGGCCGAAACCGCGCCGGACATAATCGAATGCCACACTCCGTCCGTCACTCCGCCAGCGTGGCGCGGAGAGTTCGTACGCATTGGGGAACAGCGCGTCGTCGATCACCGTCTGCCGCCGCGAGGCGAGGTCGAACAGCACTGGTCGCTCCTGATCGATCGCATCGCCAGGCTTGGGATAGAGCTGGCTTTGCAGCTTCGGCTGGAGTTGGTCGCGCGGCGACGACTCCACACGCAGCACTCTTCGTTGATACCCCGGACGAACGCGGTAGATCATGATGTGCCGACTATTCGGCGACCAGCGCAGCGTCTCGGGATCGTAGAAATTGCCCGCGCTGCCATCGACGCTGATCGGAACGATCGCCGTATCGCCGGTCTTGCGCACGACGAGGTTGTCGCCCTGTACGAACGCGGTCCAATTCCCATCGGGCGAAGCCTTCGGACTATTGTCCGCCGGCACCGATATATCGCGCACCACGCCGAAGCCGCGCGGCCGGCTGCGATCGACCGCCGCCTCGCAGCGATACACGACGATCCCGCACTGCCACCGCGTCTCGTCCAGCGAGAACGCAATGGCCTTCCCGTCCTCCGCATAATCGAACTCGGCGAACGGCAGGTGCATCGGATCGACCGCCTCGTGCCGCGCATTGCCGAGCGCCGCCGCAAGCTTGGCCGTGTCGAATGCGGGCGACTTGGCGAGCGTCTTCGCATCCACCGTCTCGAATACAAACCCGCCCGCGACCGTCTTCCGATACGAGAAGCGCCGCCCGTCCGGTGTCCAGTGCGCCGGCCAAGCGACCTCCCGCGTCAGATCCTGCCAAGCCCGGCGCAGTCCGATCGATCGCCGGAACGCGGCTTCGTCGGGCGCGGCCTGCGCCGCCGCCGAAGCGCACAACAGGATCAGCGCGAGCGCCCGCGACGAACGACGTACAGTCATGGGATATCCTTGGTCAGACCGATGAGCGGCAGCATCGCCGGCGCGAGGCCGTCGCCACGCGCCTCCAGCCGGATCGGCCCGCCCTTCGCACCCGCCTGCACCAGCGCCATGCACAGCCCGTTGAATGCCGAGCGCGACGTCGCATGATCGGGCTCCAGACTCCGCGGATCGCCGTTGCCGACGCCGAGCAGTGTCGCATCGCCCGTCAGCGTGAACGACACGCGATTGGACGCGGTAGGCATTTCGCACCGTTTCGCATCGAGGATAGCAACCCGCACCACCGCGACCTCACCCGGCGCCAATTGCCGCCGATCGCTCGACAGGCCGATCCGTGCCGCCGCCCCGGTCGTCTCGCGCACCGCGTGCATTACGCGCTTGCCGCCGCGATACCCGTACGCCTCGATCCGTCCTGGCGCATACGCCACCTGCCATTCGAGATGTGTGTTCTTCACCACCGCCTGCCGTCCGAGACTCCGTCCGTTCAAGACCAGCTCGACCGCCTCGCAATTGCTGTGCACCCACACCGAGACCGGCTGGCCCTCGCGCCCCACCCAGTTCCAGTGCGGGAACAGGTGCAGCACCGGCTCCCTGCTCCACCACGCGCGATAATAATGATAATTGTCCTTCGGGAATCCGCACAGGTCCATCTGGCCGAAGTTCGAGACATTCTCGGGCCAGCGTTCGAACGGCGTAGGCTCGCCGCGATAGTCGAACCCGGTCCATACGAATCCCCCGCTCAGGAACGGCCGCGCGTCGTAGAAACTCCACCATTTTTCCGCGGTCGTCGCCCATTTGGGAAATTCGCGGTCGTACGCGGGCACGAAGCCGGCCTTGTCGTCACGCGCATATTCGCCGCGGGTCATCACCGTGCTGCCCGTCTCGGTGCCGATTATCGGCATGGCGGGATGCGCGGCGTGGTACGGATCGATCGCGTCGAGGTAGTAATTGCACCCCATCACGTCGAGCACGCGCGACGCCCCCTCGCCGAACTTGCCGTTGAAAGCCTCCGTCACCGGCCGCGTCCCGTCGAGTTCGTACACTTTGCGCTTCATCGTCTCGGCGATCCGCGCGCCGGTCTCGGTGCCGCGGTGGATCTCCTCGTTGCCGATGCTCCACAGGATGATGCTCGGATGGTTGCGCCCCTGCCGCACCATCCGCTCGAGCTGCCCCAGCCCCTCGGCATTGCTCGACATCTGCCGCGTCTCGTCGATCATCAGGATGCCCATCCGATCGCACGCGTCGAGGATCGCGGGCGACGGCGAATGATGCGTCGAGCGATAGGCGTTGCTGCCCATCGCCTTCAGTTGCTCGAGCCGCCAGACGTGCAGGCTGTCGGGCACCGCGAAGCCGACCCCGGCGTGATCCTGATGGTTGCAGGTGCCCTTGATCTTGACCGGCTTGCCGTTGAGGAAAAACCCGCGGTTCGCATCGAAGCGGATCGTGCGGATCCCGAAGCTGCACGTGTCGCAGTCCACCACCACGCCATCGACCAAGATCTCGCTGACCAGCATGTAAAGATGCGGCGTTTCGAGCGACCAGAGCGCAGGCGCGACAATACGCGTCTCCTGCATCGCGGTCGTCTCGCCCCACGCCGGCAAGCCGAGCGGGTCCGCGAACAGCACCGCGACCGTCTTCCCGTCCGGACCGATCACCGTCGATCGAACCCGCGCCTCACACGCACGGCCATCATTCGCGATCTCGGTCGCAACCCGGACCGTGGCACCGCCGGCCTCAACGGAACAGCGCACGGTCGCACCCCATCGGCGGATGTGCGTCGGCGCAGTCTTCATGAGCCGCACGTCACGGTAGAGCCCCGCCCCCTCGTACGACCACGCCTCGCCGAGGCTCACGTCGCAGCGGATGACGAGCACATTGTCCTCGCCCGGTTTTGCGAAGTCGGTGACGTCGATCTCGAACGGCGCATAGCCACTTTCGTTCGATCCCACGACGAAGCCGTTGAGGATCACGACGCAATCGCGCGCCACCCCGTCGAACTGGAGCAGCAACCGCCGCCCCGCATCCGCCGTGTCGAGCCGGATCACGCGCCGATACCAGCCCACACTGGTCGCCGGCCACATCCGCCCGACCGGCTTGAACCCCTGGAACGCACCCGTGCGGTCCGCCTCGCTCCCCGCCGGTCCGAACTGCGCGAACGGCAGGTCGACCGCCCAGTCGTGCGGCAGCGTCACTGACTCCCAAGCGCTGTCGTCGAATTTCGCTTCGGCAACCGGCGTGCCGACATCGCCCGACTTGGCGTAGGTATCGTGCGAACGGCCGTAGCCGAAATCTTTCGCCGGATCGCTCGCGTGCCCCAGATGAAACCGCCACCCGGTCCCGAGCGAGACGATCTCGCGCGGGCCGACCGAGGGAGACGTCCCCACCGCACCGATCGGAACCGCAGGGACGATCGCGGCAAGCGCGGTCACGCCGCCCGTCTTCAAAACGTCGCGGCGGACCAAGCTCGTCATACCATTACCCCAGTCGTCGCCGTCAGAAGTTCACCGTGGCGCCAACGAACATCGTCCGTCCCAGCGTATCGTACACGCCCGGATAGGTGTTGCCGTTGCCGAACGACGACAGGATACCCGCTGCGATCGCCGGTGGATCCTTGTCGAACAGGTTGTTGACGCCCGCCCGCAACTGGAGCCTCTCGCCGACTGCAACGGTGCCCGCAAGATCGATGTAATTATACGCGGAGATCTTCTTGTTGATGACGCTCGGCGTGCCAGCAAGGAAGCTGTTGTCGGACAGCGACGACAGCGTGACCGCATCGGTATGGCGCCAAGAGACCGATACCGATGCACCCTCCGGCATTTGCCAGGTCGTCCGCATCGCATGCCGCCATGTCGGGTTGGGCTGGCCGCAGGTATAGCCGTACAGCCCCCTGCAATCGTAGCTGCCCAGACCCGCCAAGGGTTCGGCGGCCTGTTCGATCAGGCGCGTGCCGACCAGGTTCAGGTTGATCTTGCCGAGCGCGCCGATGCCGAACGTGTAGTCCGCGGTAATGTCGACCCCTGAGGTCGTCAGCGATCCGGTATTGTACGTCGTCGAGACGATATAGCCGTTGGTCCCGAAGATCGCGCCCGAGCGCGGATCGCGCGTGAACAGCCCACAATAGAACGGATCGCCACCCGCAACGCACTGGCTGATCGCGAGCGATGGATCGACCGAGCTGATATAGTCCTTCACCTTCACGTGGAAATAATCGACGGTCAGCGTGAAGTTGCGCAGCATCCGCGGGGTCAGCACGATACCCGCCGTATAGGTGTCCGCCTTTTCGGGTTTCAGTGCGACGTTCCCGCCGAACTGTGCCGAACACGTATCGGACGGACATTCGATGATGCTGCCATATTGCGCCTGCGTCACCCCGGTCAGCCGGCAGACGTCGAACGACGCGGTCGGCGATGCGCCGGAGCACGGGTCCTGCGCGGCGACGTTGCCGATCGACCGCGATCCGAACAGCTCGCCGATATTGGGCGCACGGATCGCGCGGTTGTAGCTGAAGCGAAGACGCGCATCCTCGGACGGCGCCCAGCTCGCTTCGCCCTTGTAGGTCCAGACGTTGTACTTCGACTTCAGTCCGGTCGATTGCTGGTCGTTGCGATACGCCGAATAGCGAAGGCCGCCATTGATGGTCAGCGCATGCGCGAACGGCAGGTTCTGGAGGACCGGAATTTCGATCTCGCCATACGCTTCGTTGACGGTGATGCGGCCGTCGGAGTCGGTCGCGCCCCCCTGTTCGGCTACCGCGTCCGCGGTGTAGTTCAGCGTCTCGCGGCGACGCTCCGCACCCAACGCGATGTTGACGCCGCGCTTCGCCCAGGGGCTTGTGATGCCGAACGTGCCGAGGTCGCCGTTGACGTTCGCGGAGATCACCGTGAGCGCATTGCGCGACGCGGTGTTGCTTTCCGAAAACAGATAGGCGGCCTGCGTGTCGGTGATCGCGTTGGGCTGGAACACGTTGACCGGTATGCAGGCCGGATCGCTGCCGTCGATCACCGATCGACAGGTCACCACACCGTTCACGTTGACCACGTCGAGCGCGCGCTGCGCCTTCACGTTGTCGACGTTGTTCATGTACGTCTCGTTGAACTTCACCAACGAATGCAGGTAGTTCACGTCGTACTGGAAACCGTGGCCGAGATCGCCGCGCACACCGGCGGAGTAGCGGTAATCCTGATGGCGGAGGTCGTCGCGTCGCGACTGCCCGTCGCCGAGCCGGTAGCCGATCAGCGTGTCCTGCGTCGCCGATGTCCCGCCGCTCGCGCCGCATAACGACTGTTGTTGCGCCGCGCTCATCAGCGGGTTGTCGCAGGGCACGGTGAAGCTCGTTCCCAGAAACAGCGCGGACGGCGCGACCTGCGAGAAGGTGTGATCCTTCATGTACATGAAGCTGCCATAGACTTCGGCGATCGGCGCGATCTCGAACTTGGCGAACGCACCGCCGATGTAGCGATCGTCGGACCGCTGGAGGTAGTTGGTCGGCGAGTAATTGTAGGCGTAGGCCGACGTGTAGGGCACCCAGTTCTGCGTGCCGTTCATGTTGTTGGTCAGCGTCTTGCCGGCGTTGGGCCCACCCAGTGGCGCAAACGTGCCATAGGTCGAGTTGCTCGAGCCGCCGCAGACCAAACCGGTCCCGGCGTCGTCAGCCTGGTTCAGCGCGCACGCGGACACGTCGCGATTGGCCTGAAGGACGGGCTCGGTGTGACGATAGCCACCATAGACGGTGACGTTCCCGCGACCGTCGGCGAAGTTCTTGCCATAGGCGGCGTTGATATCCTGCTTGCCGCCATCGGCTACGCGGCGCGTTGCATTCGCATACCCCGCCGCCGAGACGATATCGCGCACCCCGCTATTGTCGTTGGTATGAACGCCGAGACCCGATTGGACGTCAATGCGAAGGCCATCGAGATGATCCTTCAGCACGAAATTGACGACACCCGCCACCGCGTCGGACCCGTACACCGCCGACGCGCCGCCGGTCACCACGTCGACCCGGTCGATCAGTGCCGACGGCACGAAGTTCAGATCGATCGCCTGTTGCGGCAGCAGACGCTGACCGTTGAGCAGGATCAGCGTCCGGTTGGAGCCTAAGTTGCGCAGGTTGATGTTGGCGGTGCCGTCCGATCCGTTCGAGACGTTCTCGTTCGCATCGGCGGTGAACTGCGGCAGGCGGTTGAGCACGCTCTCGACGTTGACCGCGCCCTGATATTTGATCTCTTGGTCCGTCACCGATGTGATCGGGCTGTTGCTCTGCAGATCGGGGCGGCGAATGCGCGTGCCGGTGACGACGATCGCGCCGTCGGCGTTCGAATCAGCGCTCACCTCCGGTCCCGACACAGGCTCCGGCGCAACCTGTGCGTAAGCACCCGACGACAGCAGTAGCGCGACCATTGCTCCCACACGCGACTGCCGCCGCAAATTTTCAACATAAAATGTCATGGGTGCCCGCGCTCCTGTTTCGATGTTGCGCGCAATCCATCACGCCACCGAAACTAAGTCAAATATAATATACGATATCCCAAATCTGTTTGTGGTTGAGGGTTTGCCGGGCGACAATTCCACGGGGCGGGCGGCAGTGCGTGATCCGCTCGACGCTGCAGTGCCGCTAGCCGCACATACTCACGATCCCAGGGACGGAGCCTTTCGCGAGTCCAACTTCCAGGACAATGCCCAGATCGCGAAGCCGCCGAGAGCCAGCGCGGTGCCGACCCATCCGGTCGAAGGCAGGCCATAGCCTCCCGCGATTGCCAGGCCGCCAAGCCATGGCCCTATCGCGTTGGCCGTGTTGAACGCGGAGTGGTTGAGCGCCGCCGCCAGCGTCTGCGCCTCCTCCGCGACGTCCATGAGACGGGTCTGGAGGATCGTCGACAGCCCGCCCCCGCACCCGATGAGCAGCACCACGGGCAGCATCGCCCAGAGATGTGGCGTGGCCGGTGCGTAGAGGGCGAGCGCCCCTGCCCCGAACAGCAGGGTTATTCCCGCCGCAGGCATCAACGCGACGTCCGCGGCCTTTGCGCAGACCAATGTGCCGATCGTCATGCCAACGCCGAACAGCGCGAAGGCGACCGGCGTGAACGCGGACGATACGCCCGTCACCTCGGTCAGCGTCGAGGCGAGATAGGTATAGACGCAGAAGATCCCGCCGAACCCGACCGCCCCGATCGCGAGCGTCAGCCAGACCTGCCCGTTACGCAGCGCCGCTAGTTCGCCGAGCGGGCTGGCATCCTTAGCAGGCTGCAGGACCGGCGCGAATCTGACCAGCATCGCCACCGTCGCCGCGGCGATGATCGCGACGATCCCAAAGCCCCAGCGCCAGCCGAACCACTGGCCGATGCCATTCGCCAGCGGCACGCCCGCGATCGTCGCGATCGTCAGCCCGAGCATCATCCGCGACACCGCCCGCGACCGCTTCTCGCGCGGCACCATCGATGCAGCGACCAGCGATCCCACGCCGAAATACGCGCCGTGCGGCAAGCCACTCAAGAACCGGGCGAGCAGCATCAGATGATAGGTTGGAGCGAGCGCGGACAGCCCGTTGGCGATCCCGAGGAACGTCATCAACCCGATCAGCAACACCCGCCGCTCGATCTTTGCCGCCAACACCGCGATCGTCGGCGCCCCCACGACAACGCCGAGCGCATAGGCGCTGATGACATGCCCCGCCGTCGGCTCGTCGATCCCCAGCCCGCGCGCGAACTGTGGCAAAAGGCTCATCGCGGCGAACTCGGTGGTTCCGATCGCGAACCCGCCAACGGCGAGCGCGAGCAACGCCATGCGCGTATCGACAGGTTTCATGGGGGATCGCTTTCGTGAGTCGGTGAGGGCGCAAAATGCTGCGCCGCAGCATCAACCCTCTATCAGCCCGGCCGGCGCATCTTGAACAAGGAATCCTCCGTGATCGTAAAGTAATCCGCGGGGCCGCCGCCGCGCAGGATCGGGTTCGCGCGGGCCGTCTGGTACACGCCGTCTTCCAGCATTGACGAGTCGATGTGGATCGCGACAGCCTCGCCGAGCACCAGCCACTGGTCGAGTTCGCGGCCTTCCTTCGTCTCGAGTCGGATCAGTTGCGTCAGCTTGCATTCGAACTGCGCGCGGCTGGCGGCGACGCGCGCCGGCTTCACCTTGGCCGACTGCGCCATCTCAAGCCCGGCCAGCGCGAACTCGTCGACATCGGCGGCAACGTTCGCGGCGGTCGTGTTCATCGCCTCGCTCAGATCGCGGGACACCAGATTCCAGACGAACTCGCCGGTCGCCTCGATATTGGCGACGCTGTCCTTCCACCCCATCGACGAAAAGCCGATGATCGGCGGGGTGTAGTTGAACAGGTTGAAGAAGCTGTACGGTGCGAGGTTCGCCACGCCCTCGGCGGAGACGGTGCTGACCCAGCCGATCGGTCGCGGCGCGACGATCGCGTTGAGGGGATCGTGCGGCAGGCGGTGACCGTTCGCGGGTTCGTAAGAATGCCATTCGATCATGCGCTTATCCCTGCTAGGATCGGGTTCGACTGGCTATAGCGAAGGCCGCGCATGAACGATCCCATTGCCTACTCCGATTCCGTCCGCGGTTCCGTCCCTGGTTCCGTGGTAGTCGTCAAACGCCACAAGCTGGCGACGCGCATCTGGCACTGGGTGACGGTGGTGACGATGTTCATCATGATCGGCAGCGGGATCGGCATCCTGAAGGCGCATCCGCGACTGTATTGGGGCAAATACGGCGCGAATTTCGACGCCGCATGGACGACGCTCGACCAGTGGCCGAGCTGGTTGGTGACGTTGCTCAACCTGCTGACGATCCCGGCAAGCTACAACTTGGCCATTTCGCGGCGCTGGCACCTGTTGTTCGCGCTGGTGCTGAGCTTCGCGCTGCTCGGATTCATGATCGTTAGCCTGATCAACCGCCATTTCCAGCGCGACCTCCGCGTCCGCGCCGCCGAGCTGTCGCCGCGGGAAGTCGCGCATGACGTGAAGGAACATCTCGCCTTCCGCTTCCATGATCCCAAGCGGCCGGGCGCGTACAATACCCTCCAGAAGCTGTCGTATGTGGCGACGATCTTCGTGCTGATCCCGATGATGATCCTGACCGGGCTCGCCATGTCGCCGAACATGGACGCCGCATGGCCGTGGTTGCTGGACATTTTCGGTGGGCGGCAATCGGCGCGCTCGATCCACTTCATCGCGGCGACCGGGCTGGTCCTTTTCATCATCGCCCATCTCGCGCTGGTCATTCTCGCCGGTGCCTGGAACGAGGTTCGCTCGATGATCACGGGACGCTGGGCAGTGCCGGAGGACGCCGCATGAGTTCGCTGATTACCCGTCGATCACTCGTTGTCGGTGCGACCGTCGGCGCGGGTGCGTTGCTGACCGGGTGCGACAAGATCGCCGCGAACCCCGAGGCGCGTAAAATCCTGTTCATGGGCGAGGACATGAATCGCGGGCTGCAACGCGCGCTGACCAACCGCAACGCGCTCGCACCAGAGTTCAGCCCTGCGCAAATGTCGCCGATCTTCCGATCGAACGGCACGCGCGATCCGGGTACGCCCGGATACACCGCAATGGTCGCGAACAACTTCGCGGACTATCGGCTGAAGGTCGGCGGGCTGGTCGACCGGCCTTTGTCGGTCACCCTGCCGCAGCTCCGCCAGATGCCATCGCGCACGCAAATCACGCGGCACGATTGCGTCGAGGGCTGGAGCGCGATCGGTAAATGGCATGGGCCGAAGCTTGGCGCACTGCTCAGCGCCGCCGGGTTGCAGAGCACCGCACGCTACATCGTCTTCACCTGCGCGGACCTGTATCGGGGCACGCCCTATTACGAGTCCATCGACCTGATCGACGCGTTCCATCCCCAGACGATCCTGGCCTGGGCGCTCAACGACCGCGTACTCGACGTTGCACACGGCGCGCCCGTCAGACTGCGGGTGGAGCGACAGCTTGGCTACAAGCACGCGAAATACGTCATGGCGATCGATGCGGTGGCCAGCCTCGCCGGAATCGGCAAGGGCAAGGGCGGCTATTGGGAAGATAACGTGGATTATGATTGGTACGCGGGAATCTAAGCCGCCGCGGGGGTAGCGCAATTCCGTACCAGTCATTAGCTAAAGCGACATGGCTCTTTTCGATCGTTTCCTGGCCCGGCAGGTTAAAACCGGTGAACTCACGCTCATTCACGCGGACGGCACGACGAAGCATTTCGGCAAGCCCGACCCGGCCTATAACCCGGTCACGATCCGGCTGACCCAGTCCGGCGTGGCGGGCGCGATCGTCCGCCACCCGGCGCTCGGCGCAGCCGAGGCGTTCATGGACGGGCGCCTCGCGATCGACCGCGGCGACATCCGCGATCTGGTCAATCTGCTCAAGGGCAACAGTCCGTGGGAGCGTGGCGGCGGGCTCAATCCCTCGCTACCGATCAAACTGCTCGATAAAGTTGTCCACCGCGTCGACCGCGTGAACATGGCGCGCCGATCGAAGAAGAACGTCGCGCATCACTACGACCTTTCGGACCGGCTGTACGACCTGTTCCTCGATGCGGACCGGCAATATTCCTGCGCGTACTTCACTGACGCGGGCAGCAGCCTGGAGCAGGCGCAGAACGACAAGAAGGCGCACATCGCCGCCAAGCTCGCGATCCAGCCGGGGATGCGCGTGCTCGACATCGGCTGCGGCTGGGGTGGCATGGCGCTGTACCTGCACGCGAAGACCGGTGCCGAAGTGCTGGGCGTGACGCTGAGCGAGGAGCAGTTGAAGGTTGCGCGGCGTCGCGCCGAGGAAGCCGGGGTCGCCGACAAGGTGAAGTTCGAGCTGATCGACTATCGCGCGCTGACCGGGACATTCGACCGGATCGTCTCGGTCGGGATGTTCGAGCATGTTGGCCCGGCGCACTACAAGGCGTTCTTCCGCAAATGCCGCGACCTGCTGACGGACGACGGCGTGATGCTGCTCCACACGATCGGCCGGATGGGCGGTCCGGGCGTCACCGACACGTTCACGACCAAGTACATCTTCCCGGGCGGCTATAATCCGGCGCTGTCGGAGATCGTGAAGGGGTATGAGGGGCTGAAGTTCTTCCCGACCGATATCGAGGTGCTGCGCGTTCATTATGCGCTGACGATCGACCTCTGGTACGATCGGACGGTGGCTGCAAAGGACGCGATCGTCGCGCTGTACGACGAGCGGTTCTACCGGATGTGGACATTCTATCTGGCGGGCGCCGCGGCGGCGTTCCGGACCGGGGGGATGGTCAATTACCAGATCCAGCTGTCGAAAAGCCGGATGACGTTGCCGCTGACGCGCGATTATATGCTCGAGGGCGAGCGGGCCTTGCGCGAAGGCTGACCTGCCCCCCTCCCTGGAAGGGAGGGGCTGGGGGTGGGTTAGCTAATTGGAATGGGCCGCGCCGCAAAACGGGCCGACCCACCCCTAACCCCTCCCTTCCAGGGAGGGGAACCCGGTGTGGCTCAGCGCGGCCCCTGCACTTCAGCTTTGGCAGCGGCGCGCTCGTCGCCGCCGATCTTGCCGTCCTTGTTCGCGTCGTACTTTGCGAAGGTCGCTGCGAGCAGCGCCTGCGCTTCGGCCTGCGTGACCTTGCCGTCCTTGTTCTTGTCCGCGCTGGTGAACCAGAGGTCGGCGAGGCGCTTGGCATGCACCGGATCCGGACGGCCCGGCCCGACCTTCATGTTGCCGATCCGCGCCTGCACTTCCGCGCGGGTCAGGACACCGTCGTTGTTGGTGTCCGACGCGGCGAATTCGGTCTTGAACTTGGCCGAGGCGGACGCGCGGGTCTCCTGCGCGAGCGCCGGGGTCGCAAGACCGGCAATAGCGAGAACGGTAAGGCTTTGGCGTAGCACGGTGGGATAACTCCAGAGGATTTGCGGCGCGAATAGACCGGTTCGGTTGTACGCGCCATGAACGCCATAGTTGCAGGCCCCGGTTGCATGGACGCCCCCTAGCGCATAGGGGCGCGGGCATTGGATATTGCCCGAAGGATTCTGCCGTGACCGATCAGATCAACCGCGTCGTGCTCGCCTATTCCGGTGGCCTGGACACGAGCGTGATCCTGAAATGGCTCCAGCAGACGTATAACTGCGAGGTCGTGACCTTCACCGCCGATCTCGGCCAGGGCGAAGAGCTCGAACCGGCGCGCGCCAAGGCCGAGATGATGGGGGTCAAGCCCGAGCATATCTTCGTCGACGACCTGCGCGAGGAGTTCGTCCGCGATTACGTCTTCCCGATGATGCGCTCGAACGCGCTGTACGAGGGGCTGTACCTGCTCGGCACGTCGATCGCCCGGCCGCTGATTGCCAAGCGCCAGATCGAGATCGCCAAGCTGGTCGGTGCCGACGCGGTCAGCCACGGCGCGACCGGCAAGGGCAACGACCAGGTCCGCTTCGAGCTAGGCTATTACGCGCTGTCGCCCGACATCAAGGTCATCGCACCATGGCGCGAATGGGATTTGACCAGCCGCACCAAGCTGATCGAGTTCGCCGAGCAGCATCAGATCCCGGTCAGCAAGGACAAGCGCGGCGAGTCGCCGTTCTCGACCGACGCGAACATGCTCCACACCTCGTCCGAGGGTAAGGTGCTCGAGAACCCGTGGGACGAGGTCCCCGACTACGTCTATTCGCGCACGGTGAACCCCGAGGACGCGCCCGACGCGCCGGAATACATCACGATCGATTTCGAGCGTGGCGACGGCGTCGCGATCAACGGCGAGGGCATGTCGCCCGCCACGTTGCTGTCGACGCTCAACGACTATGGCCGCCGCCACGGCATCGGCCGGCTCGATCTCGTCGAGAATCGTTTCGTGGGCATGAAGAGCCGCGGCATGTACGAGACGCCGGGCGGCACGATCTATCAACTCGCACACCGCGGCATCGAGCAGCTGACGCTCGACCGCGGCGCCGCGCATCTGAAGGACGAGCTGGCGCCGCGCTATGCCGAGCTGCTGTACAACGGCTTCTGGTTCAGCCCCGAGCGCGAGATGCTGCAGGCGGCGATCAACCATAGCCAGGAGAAGGTATCGGGCACCGTCCGACTGAAGCTCTACAAGGGCGGCGTCTACGTGGTCGGCCGCAAATCGCCGAACTCGCTCTATTCGGAAAAGGTCGTGACGTTCGAGGATGACCAGGGTGCCTATGATCAGCGCGATGCCGAGGGTTTCATCAAGCTCAACGCACTGCGGTTGCGGTTGCTTGCCAAGCGCGACCGGTAACTACGATCGGTTAACCATGCGGCGCTACAGTCGCATGGGTGGACCGCGAACGCCTCGACCTGATCTCCGATCTCACGATCGCCGTCCTGTTGGCGTTTGTCCTGGGTATGGCGTGGAGCATCGGTGACTGGTCCTCGCTGTCGGCGCTACGGTTGCCCGATACCGACGACGTCATGCGTCTCCAGCAGGTACGCGACTGGCTCGGCGGGCAATCGTGGAGCGATCTGACGCAATATCGGCTAGGTGCTGGCGTGCAGATGCACTGGTCACGCATCGCCGATCTGGGCCCTGCCCTGCTGATCACCACCGCGACGCCGCTGCTTGGAACGCAGCGCGCCGAGGTTTTCGCCGTAACCCTCTGGCCGATCCTGCTGTTCGCCGCCGCATTGCTGTTGGTGGGTCGGATCACGCGCCGCCTCGATCCCGATGCGGCACACACGGCGATGGTCGTTGCGGCGATCGCATACCCGGCAACGACGATCTTCGTGCCCGGTCGCATCGACCATCACGGCCTGCAACTGGTCCTGCTGCTCGGCGCGACGCTGGTCGCGATCGGAAAGCCGACATTCCGCAACGGCGCGATCACCGGGGCACTTGCCGCGACCAGCTTCGTCATCGGCATGGAGACGATGCCGTTCTTCGCGGTGCTCGGTGCCGCGGCGCTGCTCGGCTGGGCATGTGAGGGACGCGGGGGCGGCGCGCGGATCCTTGGTCTGGGTGTCGGGACGCTGACCGGGCTCGGTATCGGCATTGCGGGATTGGCCAGTCGACAATGGCGCTATCCTGCCTGCGACGGATTCACCCAGCAGGCCGCGACCGGCCTGGCGATCATGGCAATCGTTCCGTTGGCGGTCGCGGTGCTGGGACGGCATATAATATCGGTCCGAGTTAGGCTGGCAATCGCCGCCACCCTGTCTCTCGGAGCGCTCGGCGTCGTCCGGCTGCAGTCTCCCGCGTGTGGATCGCCCTATGGGCAGGTTCCTATACTGTTGCGCCGATTGTGGCTCGATCACGTCGGAGAGGCGCAATCGATCGTTGCGGCTCCGTTCGGCGTGGCGTTCGGGTATCTCGGAGTCATGCTCGCGGGGGTCGCGGCCTCGGCATGGCTGCTGCGCCGGCGACCCGGTCGCCACGCGGCCCTGCTGCTCGCGCTTCAGTGTACCGCCGTCGCGATCGCCGCGGTGCAGCTTCGCGGTGCCTATACCGGTGCGATGCTCGGCGCGCCCGCGCTGGCCATCATGATCGGCGCGGCACGGCGGCGCGGTATTCTCACGCTGGTGCCGGCATGGGTTCTCTCGACCGGCATGCTCTACCCTATCGCGGCCGAGGCATTCGTGCCGTCGCCGCGAAAGCCCGCTCCAAGCGCGTCGAGCTGCACCTCGCCTCAAGCGATAGCTGCGCTCGACCATCTTTCGCCCGGCATGGTGATGGCACAGATCGACGTCGCCCCGTGGGGTATCGCCGCCACCCCGCATGCCTTCGTGGCCGGCCCCTATCACCGCAACACCGCAGGAAATGTCGCAATGTACCGGTTCTTTCTCGGCCGCAGCGGCCAGGCGCGAGCGATCGCAGATCGATGGAAGGTCCGTTACGTGGTCTATTGCGACGGTGATTTCGACAGCATCCGGCCCGCTCCTGACAGCATGGCGCAGGATCTGGCGTCGCGCAGGATTCCAGCATGGCTGAAGCCGCTGGACCCTACCGGCAACAGGATATTCGAGGTCGTCCCGTGACCGGCACGATCGCACGACCCGACGTGGGGCACGACATCCGTTCCACCACGTTCTCCGGCGCAGCACGGCAAGGCTGGTGGACGACGCGCGGGTTCGCGGTACTCGCGGTACTCGCCGCACTGATTCCCATGCTGTGGCCGGCGATCCCACCGCTGACCGACGTGCCCGGCCACATCGGTCGCTACCGGATCCTCGCGGACGCAGGCACCGGTCCGCTCGCACAGCATTACGACGTACGCTGGGCGCTGATCGGCAACCTCGGCGTCGACCTGCTCGTTATGGCCTTGCATCCTCTGCTCGATGTCGAGCCCGCGGCTCGGCTGGTGATTGGCTTGATCCCGGCGATGACCGTCGCAGCGATGCTGTGGGTCGCCTATGAAGCGCACGGCCGCATCCCGGCGATGGCGGGCTTCGCGCTGCCACTCGCCTATAGCTACCCGTTCCAACTTGGGTTCGTGAATTTCTGCCTCGGCGCGGCGATGGCGCTGGCAGGGCTTGCCCTGTGGATTCGGCTGGCGAGGACGCATCCGATCTGGGTGCGCATGGTAATGCTCACGCCGTATGCTGGGCTGACCTGGCTATGCCATAGCTTCGGTTGGGCAATGCTCGGGTTGTTCGTGATCGGCGCGGAATGGTCGCTGCGTATGCGGCGCGGCGAACCCTGGATCGAGGCGGCCTTCGCCGCCGGCCTGATGGCGTTGCCTATGGCGTGGCCACTCCTGATCATGATCGGCAGTGGCGGCGATCGGCTGGCGGGTGATACCGGCAAGTGGTTTCGCTGGAGTGCCAAAGCGCAATGGCTCGTGTCGATGCTGCGTGAACGGTGGAAAGCGTATGACATCGCCGGCGTCGTACTGATCGTCTGCGCAGTGTGGACCGCGATCCGCTCACCAAGCATGCGGTTCATAGGCGTGCTTGGCATTCCGGCGCTGTCCGGTCTGATAACTTTCGTGATGCTACCGCTGATGTTCCAGGGCGGGGCCGGAGTCGATATGCGGATGCTGCCCTACGCGGCGGCGCTTGCGGTGCTGGCAATACGCATCGAGCCGGATCACGATGCGCTTGCGCGGCGGGCCGCGGCGATCGGCGCCGCGTTTTTCGCTGTCAGGATAGCTACGACGACGATCGCGTTCATCCTATTCAGTCAAGGCCAGTCCCGCGCGCTGGAAGCGCTGAACGCCATCCCGCGCGCTGCTGCCGTCCTGGTATTGGTGAACGAGCCGAACATGACATCTTGGTTCAACCCCCGCCTCACGCACATAGCCGGTCTGGCGGTGGCGCGGCGTGAGGCTTTCGACAACGAACAATGGGCGCTCGCGGGTCAGCAACTGATCCACCCGCGCCATCCCGATGCCGCACCATTCGATCGCGATCCGTCGCAGATCGTCCACCCACCGGGAACCGAGGACCAGACCATCGACTTCGACAAAGCGATACGCGCCTTCGATCGCTGCACGTTCCAACGGGTTTGGACGATCGGCTTCCCGGTCGGACGGGCACAGTCGGCCGACCTCGTCCCGATCTGGTCCGATGGACGATCCGCGGTCTATTCCGTCGCATTCGATCATGCAGGGTGCTTGTCGAAGGGCCCCCTGCGGCGCTAGGCGTCGACGATGGCGCGGGGGCAGAACACGGAACTTCACTGGTGGCAGACGCGCGGCTTTGTCGTCGCGGTGGCGCTCGCGTCGATCATACCGTTGCTGTGGCCGGAGATCCCGCCGCTGGTCGACCTGCCTGGCCATATGGGCCGCTACCGCGTCCAGCTGGCGATCGGCGAGAATCCGTGGCTTTCTCAGTGGTATAACTTCCGCTGGCAGATGATCGGCAACCTCGGCATCGACCTGTTGATCGAGCCGCTCGCGCCGATCTTCGGGTTGCAGTTGGCGGTGAAGCTGATCGTCATGGCGATCCCCGCGTTGACCGTCACCGGGCTGTTGTGGATCGCGCGCGAGGTGCATGGGCGAATCCCGGCGACCGCGTTGTTCGCGCTCCCACTCGCCTACAGCTATCCGTTCCAGTTCGGTTTCGTGAATTTCGCGCTGGCGATGGCGCTCGCGCTCAACCTGTTCGCGCTGTGGCTGCGGATGGGGCGGCTCGGGCGGACCAAGCTGCGTACTGCGATCTTCATCCCCGTGTCGTGCCTGTTGTGGCTGTGCCATACGTTCGGCTGGGGCGTGCTGGGCGTGCTCGCCTTCTCTGCCGAGCTGATCCGCCAGCACGACATCCGCCGCGACAGCGATCCCAAGAGCTGGGCGCATGGCTGGTTCAGGGCCTGCATCCAGGCGGGACTCAACTGCCTGCCGCTCGCACTGCCGATGGTGATGATGGTGGTGTGGCGCTCGGGCGATCATGTCGGCGGCAAGACGCAGGACTGGTTCAACTGGCGCTGGAAGATGAACTGGATCACGATGGTCCTGCGCGATCGGTGGATGGCGTTCGACATCGCGTCGGTGACGGTCCTGTTTGTGATCCTGTTCCGCGGCGTGCGCGACCAGACGATCGAATATTCGCGCAACCTGGGGCTGTCGGCGCTGTTCCTCGCAGGCGTGTACGTGCTGTTGCCGCGGATCGTGTTCGGGTCCGCCTATGCGGACATGCGGCTCGCGCCGTTCGTGCTGGCGATCGCGGTGATCGCGCTGCGGCCGCAGCATGGGTTGTCGCTGCGGGGCGCCGCCGTGCTGGCGGTGCTGGGGTTCGCGTTCTTCAGCGTGCGGCTGGCGGGGACGACGGTCAGCTATCTGATGTACGACCGCAGCTACGACCAGGCGATCGCGGCGATCGATACGGTGCCAGAGCGGTCTCGCGTGGTGTCGTTCGTCGGGCGGCGGTGTCGCGACGACTGGGCGTATTCGCGGCTCGAGCATGTGCCGGCGCTGCTGCTGGAGCGGCGGCTGGCGTTTACCAACGATCAATGGTCGATGGCCGGCGCGCAGCTGCTGACGACGAACTACGCGGCGGCGCGCGGGTTCGCGCATGATCCGTCGGAGATCGTCAGCGACATCAAGTGCCGTGGCCAGTTCTGGCGGCCGATCTCGATGGCGCTGGAGAAATTCCCGCGCGATGCGTTCGATTACGTGTGGCTGATCCACCCGCCGAAGTTCGATTCCACGCTGGTTCGCGACCTGACGCTGATCCGCCGCGACGAAACGAGCTTGCTCTACCGCGTCAACCGGGGGCCTTTGGTCCAGCCGGCGGCTCGCCCCGCCGGAACGGAGTAAGCTCGCCGAGATACTCCTGCTGCTCCGCGACGGCTTCGCGTTCACGGACGAGATAGTCGGCGATCGCGCGACGGAAGCTCGGGTCGGGGATGTAATGCGCGGAATAGGTCGCGACGGGCGCATAGCCGCGCGCGAGCTTGTGTTCGCCTTGCGCACCCGCCTCGACGGTCTGCAGCCCGCGCGAGATGGCGGCGTCGATCGCCTGGTAATAGCAGAGTTCGAAATGGAGGAACGGCACCTCCTCGGTCGCGCCCCAATAGCGGCCGTAGAGCGTGTCCTCGCCGATCAGGTTGAGCGCGCCGGCGATGGGAATGCCGTCCCGCTCGGCGAGGATCAGCAGGATCTGGTCGCCCATTGTCTCGCCGATCTGGTCGAAGAACGGGCGCGTCAGATAGGGCTGACCCCATTTGCGGGCGCCGGTGTCCTGATAGAACACCCAGAACGCATCCCAGTGCGCGGGCGTGATCTCGGCGCCGGTGAGGTGGCGGATCGTCAGCCCTTCGACCGCGGCGGCGCGCTCCTTGCGGATCGCCTTGCGCTTGCGGCTGGCCAGCACAGCGAGGAAGTCGTCGAAGCTGGCGTACCCGTCGTTCTTCCAGTGGAACTGCGTGCCCTGGCGGATCAGCCAGCCGGCGGACTCGAACAGCGCCACTTCGTCGGGATCGATGAAGGTCGCGTGCGCGGAGGATAGCCCGCTCTGGTCGGTCACCGCCTCCAGCGCGGCGATCAGCGCGGGGGCGTGGTCGCGGTCCTTCAGCAGCAGACGCGGGCCCGGCACCGGGCTGAACGGCGCGGCGATCTGGAGCTTGGGGTAATATTGCCCCCCTGCCCGCTCCCACGCGTCGGCCCAGCCCTGGTCGAAGACGTATTCACCCTGGCTGTGGCTCTTGGCATAGGCGGGGGCGATCGCAGCGGGCTTGCCGTCGGGGCCGTCGACCACCACCGGCAACGCCTGCCAGCCCGAGCGGCCACCGACGCTTTTCGACGCTTCGAGCGCGGAGAGGAAGGCGTGGCAGACGAACGGGTTGGCAGTGCCAGAGCACGCGTCCCAATCCTCGGCCGCTATCGAGGTGACGCCTTGGGCGATGCGAGCGGTGACGGCGTTCATTGCCGCCTAGGTAGAGACGCGAGGGTGCGCCTCCAAGGGCCACAATTGGGAGACGCGCTGGCGCGCCCCCAAGAAGCTCAGGCGGAAACCTGCACGATCGCGTCGATCTCGACCGCGGCACCGAGCGGGAGGACCGCCACGCCGACCGCCGAACGCGCATGCTTGCCGATGTCGCCGAACAGCGCGACCATCAGTTCGGACGCGCCGTTGGCGACCTTCGCCTGGTCGGTGAAGTCGCCGGTCGAGTTGACGAACACACCGAGCTTTACGATCCGCTCGACGCGACCGAGGGTGCCGAGCGCGGCCTTCATCTGCGCGACGAGCATAAGCCCGCACAGCTTGGCGGCTTCCTGCGCGGATTCGAGCGAGACGTCGTCTCCCACGCGGCCCTTGACGAGCTGACCGTCCTTGAACGGCAACTGGCCCGATATGTGGAGCATGCCGTTCGCCAGCACGGTCGGGACATAGGCGGCGACGGGCGCGGCAGCCTGCGGGAGGGTGAGGCCCAGCTCTTCGAGCTTGCGGTCGATACGATCGGTCATGGGAGAGGTATCACCACAGCGGTGGGGGATGGGTCAAGTGGCGGGCGCGCCCTTCCCTCCTTCCCCCCTCCCTGGAAGGGGGGGGGGCGGGGGTGGGTAGGCTTCCGCATTACGAGGACCGTTGCGGCCAAAGCCAGCCTACCTCCCCCAACCCCTCCCTTTCAGGGATGGGGGACCGGTGTGTTCGTGGTGAACCGAGCGGCTCACCCCTCCGCCGGCAATCCAGCCTCAAACCGCGCGGAAATCCAATCCGCGGCCTCGCGCCAGTCGTCGATCCGCGCGTGCGCCTCAGGCGCCTTTGGCACACTCACCGCCAGCGTCGGCTCGGAGACCATGTGCAACCGGTGCACCCCCGGCGCGTGCTTGGCGACCGACTCGTGGTGCACCGCAAGGTCATCGACGAACACCGTCACCGGCGAACCATATTCCTCGACCAGCCGCGACACCGGCGTGCCCTTGCCACCCTGGTTGCACTCGACCCGGTGCTCGATCCCGAACTTCGCCAGCTGCTCGATCCGCGGCTGACGGCATTCGTCCTGGAGGTTGGTGAGGATGACGATGTCCGCCACCCGCGCCAACCGCTCCAGCGCCTCGAGCGCATGCGGCACCAGCGTCTGGCGGTGCATTTCGCCGGGGAAGAACTCGCCGAGCATCGCCCACATGTCCTCGCGCGACGGTGGCGGGCCACCGTCACGCCGCGTCATCGCAGTCGAGAAATCGCCGTGCTGGATCTGGAAGTCGATGTCGTGGCGCTCGTCGAGCCAGACGCCGAAATGCTTGACCATGTGCAGCAGCACTTCGTCGCAATCGCTGATCAGCAACGGCCTCATGCTTCCAGCTCCATACGGGCGCGGACCAGCGCCTCGGGCTTCACACCGAGCGATTCGGCGCAGGCGATCAGGTCCGGCTCGTGGTTTTCGAGGAACCCCAGCGCCGCGGACAACACCGTAGGATCGCTTGCCCTTGCGCGGAGATCGTGCGGCTCGAGGCCGGTCACCGACAGCAGCCGCATCGCGCGGTCGGGCTCGACCAGAGTCCATACCAGCGCGCGCAGTGCGAGCGCTTCGGCGTCTTCGTTTGAATCGCGGTCGCGCATTGCCTATCGTGTCCTCTTTCCGGATAAGGTGCGGCGGTGACAAAGAAGGTGCTCGTTGTCGAGGACAACGAACTGAACCTCAAACTATTCTGCGATCTGCTGCGCGCGCACCAGTTCGCCGTCGAACCCGTGCGCGATGGACGCGAAGCCGTTGCTAGAGCACGCGATTTCGTACCCGACCTGATCATCATGGACATCCAGATGCCGCATGTCACCGGCTATGAGATCATCCTCGAACTGAAGGCGGACGAGGAGTTGAAGGCGATCCCGGTGATGGCGGTGACCGCGTACGCCGGGCGCGAGGACGAGGAGCGGATCCGGGCTGCGGGCGCGGACTCGTATGTGTCCAAGCCGATCAGTCTGGCGCGGTTCATGGACGCGGTCGGGGCGCTGATCTGAGACGGGGGGGGCGCGCCTCTCGCCACGGCCCGGCATGCCACATCGACCCATAATCCGGGGCCTTCCCTACTCCCGTTCGTGCTGAGTAGAGACCGGTAGCTCCGCAAGGAGCGTATCGAGGGCTCGTATCGAAGCATGGGTTCCACCCGCCAACCTGTCCTTCGATACGCCCTCTCGATACGCCGCCTACGGCGACTACTCGACGGCTACTCAGGACGAACGGGAGAGGGGGCAAGCGAAGGTGGAGGACGAACGGAAGGGAATCAAACGCCAAAAGCCGCGGATATCGCTATCCGCGGCTTTTCGGATCGTCGCAATCAGACGGCGGTTCGCACCGCCTGCCGGATTACTTGATCTTGGCTTCCTTGAACTCGACATGCTTGCGCACGACGGGATCGTACTTCGAGAAGGAGAGCTTCTCCGTCTTGGTACGGGGATTCTTCTTGGTGACGTAGAAGAAGCCGGTGTCAGCGGTGCTGAGCAGCTTGATCTTTACGGTGGTCGGCTTGGCCATGAGCCCAATTCCTATGGCTTGAAAATGCGAAAGCGGCGAACTGACGCCGCCGCTCCATCAAGGGCGGCGCATGGCGGACGCGTGCGACGAAGTCAAGCTTTACGCCCTTCGAGGAGGCCAACATCCCGCATTTAACCCGCTATTCACTACCCAAGGCGCTATATATCCGCAGAGAACAGGAGCGGGGATCATGGGGCAGGCGCTGAGACTCACCGAGATCGATCGAATCGACGCCATGATCGCGGTGAAGGCCGATCTCGCCGCGCGAATCGCCGCGATCGACGTCCGGGCGCCCTATTCCCGCCCCTGCGACATCGCCACGGAGATCGATGCGATCCGCGTGATCGCGCACAGCAACGGGCTCAATCCCGCGGTCACCGTCGCGCATTTTGTCGATTCGGCGCTGTCCCGCGGCGAACACGGCGCGCTGGTGCATGGCTGGCTGGCGATCCTGCGCGATGCGGTCGGGTGCGAGCGGCAGGACGTCCAGGCGTGCCACGTGTTCGCCGCCGCCTGTTCGGTGCGTCTTGCGGGATAATCCATGGACGCCTTGATGGCGGCACTCGTCGCGGCCGCGCTGGCGCAGGTCGGCGATCGAACGGCGTGGCTCGCGGCGATCCTGTCGGACCGGTACGCCAAGCCGGGAATGGTGATCGCGATGGCGGCGCTGGCGTTGCTCGCGGCGAGTGGCTTGGCGGCGGCGCTCGGCGCGGTGATCGGGCCGAAGCTCGCCCCCAATGCCCAACAGCTGATGCTGGCACTCGCGCTGCTGTTGCAGGCCGGCGGATCCTTCTTCCCGGCAAAAGTACCCGAGCGGCTCGATCGCTGGAAGATCGGCGCGATCGCCACCACCGCTCTAGGCCTGTTCATTCTGGCCTTCGGCGACGGTGTGCAGTTCATCGTCCTGACGCTCGCCTCACGGACGCCCGTCCCCGCGCTCGCCGCGATCGGCGCGACGATCGGCTCGCTGGTCGTGATCGTCCCAGCTGCGCTGATGGGCGAGGCCGCGTGGCTGAAACTGCCGCTCAAGCCGCTGCGCATCGCGATCGGGATCGTATTCCTGATCTTCGGTATCGTTCTCGCGCTCGGCGCCTTGCGATTGGTCTAGCCGCCGGGAGCAATTCGGCGTTCGGATCGTTTACGCAACGACTTTCCAACCGGAGTTAGACATGGCCGACATCAACCCCGCCCTCGACACGCCCACCGAACTGCCGAGCAACAGCACCAAGTCGGTCGCCGACGCGCTGAACGCCGCGCTCGCCGATTGCTACGCGCTGTATCTCAAGACCAAGAACTTCCACTGGCACATGTCGGGGCCGCATTTCCGCGATTACCACCTGCTGCTCGACGACCAGTCCGCGCAGATCATCGGCGTGACCGACGCGATCGCCGAGCGCGTCCGCAAGACCGGCAACACCACACTGCGCTCGATCGGCGATATCTCGCGCCGCCAGACGATCGCCGACAACGACATGGCGTTCGTCGGCCCGACCGAGATGCTCGCCGAACTGCGCGAGGACAATCTAAAGCTCGTCGAGCAGTTCCGCATCGTCAAGGACGCCGCCGACGCCGCCAAGGACAACGCGACAAGCGGGATCGTCGACGAATGGACCGACCATGCCGAAGAGCGCGCATGGTTCCTGTTCGAGGCCAGTCGCAAGGCCTGATCGTTACAGCCGAGGAACAATCCGGTCGCCGGGCCGGTTGAGAGACCTTACCGAAAACTGGAGGCCGCCATGCTGAAGCTCGCAATCACCTTTCTCGTCATCGGCGCCGTTCTTGCGTTGCTCGGCTTCGGTGGCATCGGCGGCGCGTTCATCGGGATCGCCAAGATCCTGTTCTTCATCGCGATCGCGCTGTTCGTGATCTTCCTCGTGCTCGGCCTGCTCACGGGCAAGGGGATAAAGAACGCGATCGACTGACGCGCTTACCGCTCGCGACTCGCCAAGCGGCGCCAATCATGTAGCCTCTGCCGGAAACGGTGGAGGCTATATGCATTTCTGGATCCCGATCCTCGCGCTCGCCGCCTTGCCGGCCTCGTCCCTCGGCGGCGTTCCGGACGAGACGCGGTCCGCCGCCCCCGGAGTCGCACCGCCGGCCGCGAGCATCGAATCGCTCGCATGGCTGGAGGGAAGCTGGCACGGGCCCGGTCTCGGCGGTGATGCCACAGAGGTTTATGCAGCGCCCGAAGCCGGTCAGATCACAGGACATTTTACACAGACGCAGAAGGGTAAGGTCGCCTTTTACGAACTGATCCAGATCGTCCCCGTCGGCAGATCGCTGGCCTATCGCCTGCGTCATTTCAACGCCGACCTGACCGGTTGGGAAGATAGGACGGGTAAACCGGAGAGCTTCCCGCTCGTCGCGATGGAGAAGGATGCGGTCCATTTCGATGGGCTGACGATGCGCCGACTCGGGCCCAACCGCATCGACGTCTGGGTACGGATCGACGGCAAGGCGCCGCGCGAGGTTCTTTTCAGCTACACGCGCACCCGGTGAAGATGGGCCCGGTGAAGATCGGCGCGGTGAAGATCGGCGCGGCGAAGATCGGCGCGGCGAAGATCGGCGCGGCGAAGATCGGCGCGGTGAAGATCGGCGCGGTGAAGGGGTGCGGGGAGCGGCGGCGGCTTCCCGTGCGTTGAACGACGATGCACGCTTTCGCCGCCCTGCTCGACTCGCTCACCTACACCCGGTCGCGCAACGCGAAGCTGAAGCTGATCGCGGATTATTTGCGCGCGACGCCTGACCCGGACCGCGGCTGGGCGATGGCGGCACTGACCGGCGATCTCGATCTCAAGGGCGTGAAGTCGGCGGTGATCCGCGGCTTGATCGAGGAACGCGTCGATCCGGTGCTGTTCCGGATGAGCCGCGATTATGTCGGCGATACCGCGGAGACGGTGGCGCTGCTCTGGCCAGAGCCGACGATTCCGGTCGATCCGACGCCGCTGTCGATCACCGACGTCGTCGAGCGGCTCGCAGTGTTGTCGCGTGCCGATGCCCCCGGTGCACTCGCCGATATGCTCGATCGGTCGGACGCCGAGGAGCGGTTCGCGCTACTCAAGATGGCGACGGGCGCACTCAGGATCGGCGTGTCTGCGCGGCTGGCGAAGACCGCGCTGGCCGACGCGTTTGGGCTCGACGTCGATGCGGTGGAGGAGGTCTGGCACGGGCTCGACGCGCCCTATCCAAGCCTGTTCGCGTGGGCGGAGGGCACGGGCGCGCAGCCGACCCCCGCCGATGTCCCCGTGTTCCGGCCGTTCATGCTCGCCCACGGGTTGGAAGACCTGCGCGTCGATCTCACCGACTATGCCGCCGAGTGGAAATGGGACGGGATCCGCGTCCAGATCGTCCATGTCGCAGGCGAAACGCGCCTCTACAGTCGCACCGGCGACGACGTGACGGGCAGCTTTCCGGAGATCGCCGCAGCGTTCCGGACGCCGGGCACGGTCGACGGCGAGTTGCTGGTGAAGGGCGAGCATCAGGGCGGCACGTTGGAAGACGGCGGCGGTGCGGCCAGCTTCAACGCACTCCAGCAGAGGCTCGGGCGCAAGACCGTGTCGGCGAAGATGCTGGCCGAGTATCCCGCGTTCGTCCGGCTCTACGACCTTCTGCTCGATGGTCAGGAAGATCTGCGGACGCTGCCCTGGACCGAGCGGCGCAAGCGGCTCGAGGCATTCGTGCCGCAACTCGATCCCGAGCGCTTCGATTTGAGCGCGGTGATCGAGGCGGAGGACTTCACCGCGCTGGAAGCGATCCGCGCCACCTCGCGCGATGCCGCCATCGAAGGCGTGATGCTCAAGCGCCGCGACTCGCCCTATATCGGCGGACGACGCGCGGGGCTCTGGTACAAATGGAAGCGCGATCCGCTGACCGCCGATTGCGTGATGATGTACGCGCAACGCGGCTCCGGCCGGCGCTCGTCCTATTATTCGGACTATACCTTCGGCTGCTGGACCGAGGACGGCGAACTGCTGCCGGTCGGCAAGGCCTATTCCGGGATCACCGACGAAGAGCTGAAAATGCTCGACAGCTTCGTGCGCAACCATACGCAGAACCGTTTCGGCCCGGTGCGCGAGGTGGAGAAGACGCTGGTGCTCGAGATCGCGTTCGATTCGCTGCATGATTCGAAGCGGCACAAATCGGGCGTGGCGATGCGCTTTCCGCGGATCGCGCGGATCCGGACGGACAAGCCCGCGGCGGAAGCGGACCGGATCGAGACGCTCAAGCGGATGATTACGTAATCCGCGCGTCATCGGAGCGGGCGGCATAGCAGGGTATCGCCGCCGATCTTGGCGAGCGTGAGGATGGTGCGGTGAACAGAACGAAACATCCCCGCACAGCGGCGGCACGGCGGTGGCGGCGTGGCGCGTGGGTGAGCGGCATCCTGTCCGCGATCGTCGTGCTGTTCGTTTATCTTGCGGGCTATTTCGACCGCGATCCGATGCATGTGTATCCCGCCATCGGCGTCCACGCGTCGGGCGCGCCGCCGATCGCCGTGGTCAATTTCTCGGGCGACATGGGGCTGCGGTTCCTGCTCGGCGCGTCGACCTCGCGTGGGTTGACCGAGCATGGGATTCCGGTCGTCGGGATCACCACGCCGGCCCTGTTCGCGCGACATCGGACGCGGGGTGAGCTCGATGCGATCGTCGCGGACGGGGTTCGCGCGGCGCTGGCGCGGACCGGGGCGAAGCGGGTCGTGGTGATGGGCCAGTCCTACGGCGCGGACATCGTCCAGACCGGGCTGGCGGACCTGCCGGCGTCGCTACGGCTGCGTGTCGCGGGGATCGTGTTGATCCTGCCGGGGGACACGGTGTTCTACCGCGCGGATCCGTCGGGGCTGCTCTACGATCACGGGACGCCCGACAGCATGGGGGTGACGACGGGCAACCGGCTCGATTGGGCGCCGCTAACGTGCATTTATGGGGTCGAGGAAACCGACAGCCTGTGCCCGTTGCTGAGCGTGGCCGGCGTGCGGAAGGTCGGGATGCCTGGGGGGCATAACATCCGTCATGATCCGGATGGGCTGCTGGGGCATGTGCTGGCGGCGATCGAGGCGGTGGCGCCGGGTGCGGGGCGCGGGTCCTGAGGGAGCGTTAGCTTGTGCCTCAGTACCCGGAGACTGACCGCGGAAGCGCCCCTCACGGGAATCCCCCAGCTTTCGTTGGGGTGACGGGACAGGCGGGGTGAAGGAAGAGGTGCGGGGACGGGATTAGGATGTGGCAGGTTGGCACGTCCCGGATCCCCTCCTTGTTCTCCCGCGAAGGCGGGAGTCCAGTCTGGGCCCCCGCCTTCGCGGGAGAACAAGGACGTGGGTTGTGCGGAGCGCTAGGCAGCGGTTTAGCGCGGCGTGTTGATCTTTATCTCGAACAGCGTGGGCCAGTATTTGCCCGTCACGAAGAGCCGGTCGGCCTTGGCGTCCCAGGCGATGCCGTTGAGGACAGCCTCGGGGTCGGTCGCGGCGATTTCGGCGACCAGCAGGCGTAGGTCGATGATCGCGGTCACCTTGCCCGTGGCGGGATCGATGCGGACCAGGAAGCCGGTGTGCCAGACATTGGCGAGCACCGCGCCGTGGACATATTCGAGCTCGTTGATGTCGCGCAAGGGCCGGCCGTCGATCGTCACCGCGACCCGGCTGCGTTCCGCGAGCGTCAGCGGGTCGCGCAGGATCAGGCTGTCGCTGCCGTCGGACTGGATGAAGCCGCGGGAGTCACTGGTCAGCCCCCAGCCCTCGCCGGTGTAGCGGTTCTGCCCCTTGGCCTTGAGCGTGCGGACGTCCCAGCGGTGCGCGATGCCGTCGTGCCAGGTGAGGCTGACGAGCTGGTCCTTCCACAGCGCGAGGCCCTCGCCGAACTGCGCGGGATCGATTCGCGCCCTGGCGAGGATCTTGCCGTCCTTGAGCGACACGCGGCGCACGTCGGATTGCCGCTCCTGCCCGGTGCTCTCGTATAGCGCGCCGTCGTGCCAGAGGAGGCCTTCGGTGAACGCAGTGCGGTCGTGCGGATAACGCGCGACGATCGTTGCCGAGAACACCGGCACGCGGGTCGGCTCGCGCGGAGCTGCAACAGCACCCTGCCCAGCCTGCGCCACCGACGACAGCGAAGACGATGAAACGAGAACGGCCGGTCCCGCCAAAGCGAAACCGGCCGCAATCATTATCCTACCGAACACGGTACGATCAGCGTTCTGAGTCAGTCAGCTGGATCAGCCGCCTGCGCTCAGGTTCACCGCTGCGTACTTGCCGCGACGATCGACTTCAAGCTCGAACTCGAGCTTGTCGCCCTCGTTCAGCGTCGCCATGCCGGCGCGTTCCACGGCCGAGATGTGGACGAATGCGTCAGGCTGTCCGTCGTCGCGCTGGATGAAGCCGAAGCCCTTCATCGCGTTGAAGAACTTGACCGTACCGGTCGCCTTCTCGCCGGTAAGCTGACGCTGTGCGCCACCTGCACCACCGTCACGGTCGCCACCACGGGGCGCGCCCGGGCCGGCGTCACGGTCACGCGGCGGGCCGCGATCGGTGACGGCCATCGGCTCGCCGTCGATCTTCAGGTCAGTCGCCGAGATACGACCACCGCGGTCGACGAGCGTGAAGCCGAGCGGCTGACCCTCGGCGAGCGCGACCATGCCGGCCTGCTCGACTGCGCTGATGTGGACGAACACGTCCTCGCCGCCGTCATCGCGAACGACGAAGCCGAAGCCCTTCTGTGCGTTGAAGAACTTTACGACGCCGGTGCCTTCGCCGACGACCTGGGGAGGCATGCCGCGACCACCGCCGCCGCCGCCACCGCCCGAGAAGCCGCCGCCACCGCCGCCGCCGCGGTAACCACCGCCGCCGCCGCCGCCACCGAAGCTGCTGCCGCCGCCGTAGCTGCTGCCACCGCCGCCACCGTAGCTCGAGCCACCGCCGCCGCCGTAGCTGCTGCCGCCGCCGAACCGGTCGCCGCCGCCACCAAAGCTGCTGCCGCCGCCGAACTCGTTGTCGCCGCCGCCGAAGCTGTCGCGCTTATCGCGGCCACGCCCGCCACGGTTCCCGCGGCCACCTTTATCGAAACCCATAAGCTCTGTTCGTCTTCCCGGTTCGCCCGCAAATTTCTCAAAACCCTTGTGCCGGACGACGAACGCAGGTTTTCCAGCGCGAAACCTTTTGCGCCTTGAGGGGACCCTTAGCGCAAAATACAAGCCGTCGCGAATAGATTCTGATCCGAGGACGCCTGATTTGGATCGATACTGACACAGGTGTCGCTCGCGAGCCACGACTCGTCGCAACGGCGTCACGCAAGCCATCTTATCGCCCGATTCGACGCCGCAGCCCAATATAGGGCCATTGAGCGTTGCGCCGCGGACCGCTACGGCCACCGTCATGACAGTTTATCTTCACGAAGGCGACATCCCCGCCGATCTGTTCGCGGCCGGCGCCGCGATCGCCGTCGATACCGAGACGATGGGGCTCATCACCCCGCGCGACCGGCTGTGCCTGGTCCAGTTGTCCGATGGCGGCCCGGACGAGCATCTCGTCCGCTTCGCCGCGGGTGCGGGCTATGATGCGCCCAATTTGAAGGCGCTGCTGGCCGACCCGGCACGCGTGAAACTCTATCATTTCGGCCGATTCGATATCGCCGCGGTCCAGCATTACCTCGGCGTCGTCGCGGCGCCGGTCTATTGCACCAAGATCGCGTCGCGGCTGGTGCGGACCTACACCGATCGCCACGGCCTGAAGGAGCTGGTCCGCGAACTGCTCGGCCAGGATATCTCGAAGCAGCAGCAATCGTCAGACTGGGGCAGCCCCGAACTGTCCGACGCGCAGAAGGATTACGCGGCGTCCGACGTGCGCTTTCTCCACCGACTGCGCACCGAACTCGACAAGCGCCTGATTCGCGAGGGCCGGATGGAACTCGCGCAGGCCTGCTTCGACTTCCTGCCGACTCGCGCCGCACTCGATCTTGCCGGCTGGCCCGAGATCGATATCTTCGCCCACGCATGACCCAGATACCGGCGCCCTCCCCGACTGCTCGCCGTGCGCGCACCGCACGGCAGGATTGGGCCGCGCCCGGTGGCAGTCACGATCGCTTCGTGGCGATCGCCCGCGTCGCGCTGCCGACCGCGATCGGCGTGCTGGCGGCGTTCCTGGTGATGGCGCCGCTGACCGCGGGCGGCGACGTGTCGTTCCTGCTCGACAAGAACAAGGTCGACGTCGCGCAGGAGCGGATGAAGATCCAGGCGGCACGCTATCGCGGTGAGGACAGCAAGGGCCATTCCTTCACGCTCGACGCGAAGTCTGCGATCCAGAAGAGCTCGGCCGAGCCGATCGTCCAGCTCAACCAGCTCGCGGCACAAATCCAGCTCACCGACGGCCCCGCCAACATCAAGGCGAACACCGGCCGCTACGACATGGACACCGAGAAGGTGCAGCTGTTCGGTCCGCTCAACGCCACCGCGGCGGGCGGCTACGACCTGAAGACCACCAACGCGACGATCGACATGAAGGCACGCACGCTCGAAAGCGGTGGTGCTGCGACGGGCACCGTCCAGCAGGGGACCTTCAGCGCCAACAAGCTGCGCGCCAACCTTGAGGAGCGCACTGTTACGCTTGACGGCAATGCCCGCTTGCGGATCATCCCCAGAGGGCCGAAATAGCCGCCATGCGCGCTTCCCCTATCTTCGCCGGCCGGATCCTCATCGGGATAACCGCCGTCCTGCTATCCACGACCGCGGTCGCGCAGCAGTCGCACAATTCCAACGCCCCGATCGATTTCGGCGCGGATCACATCGAGCTTCAGGACAAGGCGAACCGCGCCATCCTGTCGGGCAACGTCGCGGTCAAGCAGGCCGAGATGACGCTCAATTCGGCGCGAATGACGGTCGCCTATACCGGCCAGGTGATCGGCGGAAACCCGCAGGTCTCGCGGCTCGACGCGTCGGGCGGCGTGATCGTCAAGCGCCCCGACCAGACGGCGCGCAGCCAGTATGCGATCTACGATCTCAACCGCCGCGTCATCACGATGCTCGGCGCGGTCACGCTGACGCAGGCGGGCAACACCGTAAACGGCGGGCGCCTGACGATGAACCTCGACACCGGACGTTCGGTGATCGACGGATCGTCGGTCGCCGGGGGCAGCGCCGCGGGATCGGCCGCGAGCGGTGGCACCGTAACGCAGACCGGCGGCCGCGTGACCGGCACCTTCTCGGTCCCCAAGCGCAACTGACGCGCGAGCTTACCGCAGGGGCTTCCCTCCGGCGGCGCGCTCATGCATGTTTCCTGCCAAACCCCCGAGGTTCGGCGACACCTTCAACGCCGAGGTTCGGCGACTGACTTTTGCGAGGGCCTGATCCCATGGACGCCACCACGCTGCCCCCGATCGAGGACGTAGAGCCGATTTCCGAGCCGCCGGTGAGCAACGGGCTGCAGGTCGTCTCGATCGCGAAGTCTTACGACAAGCGCGTCGTGCTGACCGACGTGTCGGTGTCGGTCGGACGCGGCGAAGTGGTCGGGCTGCTCGGCCCGAACGGCGCGGGCAAGACGACCTGCTTCTATTCGGTGATGGGCTTGGTGAAGCCTGATTCGGGCCGCATCATGCTCGACGGCGAGGACATCACGAAGCTGCCGATGTACCGGCGCGCGATCCTCGGCCTCGGCTACCTGCCGCAGGAAACGTCGATCTTCCGCGGGCTGACGATCGAAAAGAACATCCTGACCGTGCTCGAACTGTCCGAGCCGGACAAGGCGGCGCGCCAGCGGAAGCTCGACACGCTGCTCGAGGAATTCGGGCTGACCCGGCTCCGTGCGGCCCCGGCGATGGCGCTGTCGGGCGGCGAGCGGCGGCGTGCGGAAATCGCTCGCGCGCTCGCGGCGGATCCGTCGATCATGCTGCTCGACGAGCCGTTCGCGGGCATCGATCCGATCTCGATCGCCGACATCCGCGATCTGGTGAAGGACCTCAAGCGCCGCGACATCGGCGTGCTGATCACCGACCACAACGTCCGCGAGACGCTGGAAATCGTCGACCGCGCCTACATCATCTACGACGGCCGGGTGCTGTTCTCCGGCTCGCCCGCGGAACTGGTTGCGGATGCCAACGTCCGGCGGCTGTACCTCGGCGAAGGCTTCTCGCTTTAAGCCTATGGACAGGCTGGCGCATCCATTCCTCCCCGGCACGGGGAGGGGGACCAGCGGAGCTGGTGGAGGGGGCGCCCCGCAAACGCAGCGTCTGACGCGAGCCCCCTCCGTCGACGCTTCGCGCCGCCACCTCCCCTTGCAGGGGAGGATCTAGTGAGCCTCGCCCCTCGCCTGGACATCCGCCAGTCGCAGTCGCTGGTGATGACCCCGCAGCTCCAGCAAGCGATCAAGCTGCTGGCGCTGTCGAACCTCGAGATCGAGGGGTTCATCGCCGAGGAAGTCGAACGCAATCCTCTCCTCGAAGCCAGCGCCGCCGAGGACAGTGACGCCCCCGACCGCGAGCCCGCCCCCGAAGTCCGCGACGAACGCGTCGCCGCCGACGAACTCGTCGCGGGCACGGGTAGCGGCGACGAACCGACGCTCGACGTCGACTACGCCACCGAAAGCCATCAGCAGGACAGCGTCGCCGACGGCGGCAGCGGGATGGACGGCGCGCTCTCGATGACCGGCGCGAGCGCGGGCGGTGTGGGCGGCGAGGACGGCCCCGATCTCGACGCGTTCGCGGATACCAGCCTCAGCCTCGCGGATCATCTGCTCGCGCAGGCGGGGCCAGCGATCCCCCGCGAGGACGCGTTCATCGCCGCGCACCTGATCGATCAGATCGACGAGGCGGGCTATCTCACCGTGTCGCTGCTCGACATCGCCAACCGGCTCGGCGTGCCGCTGGTCCGCGTCGAGGCCGTGCTGGCAACGATCCAGACCTTCGACCCGACCGGCATCGGCGCGCGCGATCTTGCCGAATGCCTGACGCTGCAGGCGAAGGAAGCGGACCGCTACGATCCGTGCATGGCGCGGTTGATCGACAATCTCGACCTGCTCGCGCGCGGCGAACTGACCCGGTTGAAGCGGATTTGCGACGTCGACGACGAGGACATGGCCGACATGATCCGCGAACTGCGCGGCTATGATCCGAAGCCCGGCTGTCGCTATGGCGGCGAGCCCGCGCAGTCGGTGACGCCGGACCTGTTCGTGGCGCGTACGAAGGCAGGCTGGGCGATCGAGATCAACGCATCGACGTTGCCACGCGTTCTGGTCAATCGCAGCTATTACACCGAGCTGTCGGGCGGGCAGCAGGACAAGGCGTCGAAGGCGTGGCTGTCGGACTGCCTCGCCAGCGCGAACTGGCTGGTCAAGGCACTCGACCAGCGCCAGCGGACGATCATCAAGGTCGCGACCGAGATCGTGAAGCAGCAGGAGGCGTTCTTCCTGAAGGGCGTCGCGCACTTGCGGCCGCTGACGCTGCGCCAGGTGGCGGACGCGATCGAGATGCACGAATCGACCGTCAGCCGCGTGACGAGCAACAAATACGTGTCCTGCGCGCGCGGGCTGTACGAGCTGAAATACTTCTTCACGAGCGCGATCCAGTCGGCGGACGGCGGCGAGGCGGTGTCGGCGCAGGCAGTGAAGTCGGCGATCCGCGCGCTGATCGATACGGAAGGCGCGAAGATCCTGTCCGATGACACGCTGGTCGAGTTGCTGAACGCGAAGGGCTTCGACATCGCGCGCCGGACCGTCGCCAAGTACCGCGAAGCACTGGGGATCGGGAGCTCGGTGCAGCGGCGGCGTGCAAAAGCGCTGGAGGGCGTTCGGTAATTGCTTGCCCTTCCCTGGAAGGGAGGGGTTGGGGTGGGTCGGGTTCCGCCTGATCGCACGGTCGTGGCTTGAGCGGGCCTACCCACCGCCAGCCCCTCCCTTCCAGGAAGGGAAGCAAGATTAGTTCGGCACCTGCCCCGAACCCTCCGCACCCGACACGCTAGCCCCACCCGGTGGCGTAGCACTTCGCGCCTCGCCCACCGCCTGATCATACCAGGACGCCAGGTCCGCCTTCATCTGGTGCAGCGCCTCGGGGTTGAGATACGTCATGTGCCCTGCGGGATAATAGCGAAACGCCAAATTCCGCTGCCGTGACGGGTCGAGCATCATGTGCCCGAGATCGTTCTCCGTCCCGAAGAACGGCGTCGCCATGTCGTAATAGCCGTTCATCGACAGGACGTTCAGATACGGATTCTCGCGCATCGCCGCGGCGAGGTCGACCGCGGTGTTGGGGTTGTTCTGCGACTGCCCGCCACGCCCCGGCGCGTCATGCTTCCAGTTCCACGTCCAGCCAGGCGCATCGCGCGCGCTCAGCCGGTACGGCATCTCGGTCTTGTAGCCGAGCGTGTGCGTCACGTAATCGTTGAACGTCGCGATGAACGCGCCGGCGATCGCGGTGTCCGACGCGTCGGTCTCGGGTCGCTCCCCCGCCGCATCGCTGTCGACGCCGGTATAGCGCGAATCGAACCGGCCGAGCGTCAGCCGCTGGTCGCGCAACAGCTCCTTCTGGAACCGCGCGAGGTCGATGCGCAGGTTGGCGCGCTTGATGAAGTCGGGCGAGATCCCGATCAGCTGGCTCATCCGGTTGGCGACCGCATCGCGTTCCGCGTCCGAGATCGTCTGCCCCTTCGACAGCGCCGCCGCGTACGGCCCGGTCGCGAACGCACGCGCCTCGGCGACGATCGTGGCGACGTCGGCGGGGCGGTTCTGCAGGCGGTTGTGGTACCACGCGCTCGCCGCATAGCTCGGCAGGTAGTTGAGGTAGATCTCGTCGAGCCCCGGCTGGCGGTAGCCATAGTTCATGATCGACGACAGCAGCACGACGCCGTTCAGCGCCATCCCGCGATCCTGCAACTGATACGCCAGCGCCCCCGAGCGGGTGGTGCCATAGCTCTCGCCGAACAGGAACTTCGGACTGTTCCAGCGGCCGTATTTGGTGGCGTAGCGCAATATGCCCTTGGCGAACGCGTCGGCATCCTCGTCGACGCCGTAGAAGGCGGACGGCTTGGTATCGCCCAACGGCCGCGAATAGCCGGTGCCGACCGCGTCGATGAACACCATGTCGGTCTTGTCGAGCAACGTGTCGGGGTTGGGTCCGAAGTCGTACGGCGCGGGCTTGATATATTCGGGATTGGCGGTGCGCAGCCGGACCGGCGCGAACGAGCCCATGTGCAGCCAGAAACTGGGCGACCCCGGCCCGCCATTGTAGAAGAACGTCACCGGGCGCTTGGTGCCGGGCTTCACGCCGTCGAGCGTGTAGCCGGTGTAGAACAGGCTGGCGGTCGGCTTGCCCTCGGTATCGCGCAGCGTCAGCGTACCGACGGTCGCGGTATAGCCCAGCGACTTGCCGCCGACCGTGACACGCCCCTTCGACTTGACCTCCTGCTCGGCGACCGGCGCGTTGGCGTAATCCGCCTCCGCCTCGGCCTTCATCCGATCGGCGTTGCTCTCCGACTTGTCCTTCTTTGGCGCATCCTGCGCGATGGCGGTGGTGGAAAGCGCGAGCAGCAACAGAGCGGAGAATTTGGTCGAACGGGCCACGGAATATCCTTGCGACAGGGGCAATGTCCTATCCTGCCGCATGGTCCGCAAAGCGCAAGGGCTCAGTCGTCCTCATCCTCGAACCCGACCAGCGCCAGCGCGCGCGCCTTGATCTGGCGGGTCATGCACCAGTGGACCAGCGCATCCTCGCGCCCGTGCGTGACCCACACCTCTTGCGGTGCGATCTCGGTCAGCGTCGTGGTGAGTTCGTCCCAGTCGGCATGATCGCTGAGAATCAGCGGCAGCTCGACGTTCTTCTGCCGCGCGCGACCCCGGACACGCATCCAGCCGCTAGCCATCGCGGTGATCGGATCGGGCAGCCGCCGCGACCAGCGATCGTTGAGCGCACCCGGCGGGCACATCACGACGTGTCCCGCCATGTCCGCCTTCTTCGCATCGGCGACGGGGAGCAGTTCGCCAAGCCGCACGCCGTGCTCGGCATAGAGGTCGCACAGGCGTTGCAGCGCGCCGTGGATGTAGATCGGTGCCTCGTGCCCGCGCTCGCGCAGTTCGGCGATCACGCGTTGCGCCTTGCCGAGCGCATAGGCGCCGACGACGACGCAGCGGTCCGGGTTGGCGTGCAGCGCGGCGATCAGCTTGTCGATCTCGTCACCGGTGTCGGGGTGGCGGAACACGGGCAGGCCGAACGTCGCCTCGGTGATGAAGACGTCGCATTTGACGGGTTCGAACGGCGTGCAGGTCGGGTCCGCGCGGCGCTTGTAGTCGCCCGAGACGACGATCCGCTCGCCGCGATAGTCGAGCACGATCTGCGCGGAGCCGAGGACGTGGCCGGCGGGGACGAAGCCGATGTCGACCTCTCCCATGCGGATCGTCTCACCGTAAGCGACGGGGTTGCCAGCCTGCGGGCCATAGCGCGCGTCCATGATCGCCAGCGTTTCGGGCGTAGCCCACACCGCCTCGTGGCCACCACGCGCGTGATCGGCGTGGCCGTGCGTGACGAGTGCCTTCGCGGTCGGGATCGACGGGTCGATCCACGCGTCGATCGGCTTGACGAGGATGCCGTGCGGATGCGGTTCGAGCCAGTCGCCGAGTTTTGCCATGCGGGAGTAACGCGTGACGTCGGGGTGCGGTGCCGTCGGCTGCGTATGCACGGCCTTACGTCGTCCTCCCCCCGCCGGAGAGGGGATCGGTCAGCGCCGTCCGCCGACCTTTATCGTCGCGAGGATCGCGTCCATCCGTGCCGCGGCTACCGCCTGCGGCGGCGCATTGCGGCCCGCGGGCGCCGCCGCCTTCACCGCATAGGTGACGCGGTCGATCGCGTAGCAGGCGCCGTTGATGACGCTGCGGAAGTTGGTCGCGTTGACCTGCTGGCTCATGCCCGCGTCGCCATTGGTATAGACCGTCCAGCGATGGCCGCCGAGCATGCGGTTCGGCAGGCGCTTCGCATGGCCCGAGACCAGCCCCTCGGTGCCGCAGGTCGCGACCACGCCCGCGCTCCGGCTGAAGCCGACCTGGATCATCTCGGTCACCTGCCCCTGGCCATCGGTCGGTTTGGCGACCTGCCAGAAGCGGACGATGCCGACGCCGCGGCCGACCGGCGTGCCATCCCACATCTGGCGCCAGCCGCTGTTCAGCAGCGCACGACCGGCGAAGTTGCGCGTCGGCATCAGACTGGACGGATGCGAGAGGCGGACCATCCCGCCCCCGCCGACGAACGACTTGTCGGCGGCAGTGGCATTGGCGAACGGGAGCAGTGCGAGCAACGGCAGGGGCAGGAGATAACGGAAAAGCGACACCGATCGTCTTTCACAACAGAGCTTTAGCCAAAGTGGCGAGCGTTCCGCACGCGGTCCATAGCGGTGCGGCGCGACGCCCCCATATGGCGATGATGCGTGAACAGGCCGTGAGCGACCTCCCCATCCCCTTGGAAAACTGGTTCGCGTCGCGCGGTTGGCGACCGCGGCGGCATCAGCGCGAGATGCTGGCGGAAGGCCGCGCGAGGCATCATGCCCTGCTGGTGGCGGCGACCGGCGCGGGGAAGACGCTCGCCGGGTTCCTGCCGACGCTCGCCGAACTGATCGAGGCGCCGACGAATGGGCTTCACACGCTCTACGTCTCGCCGTTGAAGGCGCTCGCGGTCGACGTGCAGCGCAACCTGCTGACGCCGATCGACGAGATGGGGGTCGATATCCGCGTCGAGACGCGGACCGGAGATACGCCGTCGGATCGCAAAGCGCGGCAGCGGATCAAGCCACCACAGATCCTGCTGACCACGCCCGAATCGCTGTCGCTCCTGCTGAGCTATCCGGACAGCATCACGATGTTCGAGAACCTCCGCACGATCGTCGTCGACGAGGTCCATGCCTTCGCGACCGGCAAGCGCGGCGACCTGTTGTCGCTGTGCATGGCGCGGCTTCAGAAGATTTCGCCGGGGATGCGCCGCGTGGCGCTCTCGGCGACGGTCGCCGATGCGGACGGCTATCGTGCGTGGCTCGCGCCCGATGGCGATATCGACCAGGTCGCGATGGTGCGCGGCGAACCCGGTGCGGATCCCAACATCGCGATCCTGCTGCCCGAGGGCCGCGTGCCGTGGTCCGGGCATTCAGGCCGCTATGCCGCCGCGCAGGTGATGGCCGAGATCGAGGCACACGAGACCTCGATCGTGTTCTGCAACACGCGCAGCCTGGCGGAACTGATCTTCCAGGATCTGTGGAAGGTGAATTCGGGAAACCTGCCGATCGGCGTCCATCACGGAAGCTTGGCCAAGGAGGCGCGTCGAAAGGTCGAGAACGCGATGGCCGAGGGAAAATTGCGCGCGCTGGTCGCGACGTCTAGCCTCGATCTCGGGGTCGACTGGGGCAACGTCGATTGCGTGATCCAGATGGGCGCACCGAAGGGGTCGTCGCGGCTGCTGCAGCGGATCGGCCGCGCCAACCACCGGCTCGACGAATCATCGCAGGCGATCGTCGTGCCGGGCAACCGGTTCGAATATCTGGAGGCACGGGCGGCGCTGGACGCGGTCGAGGCGGGCGAACTCGATGCGGATATCTTCCGCGTCGGTGCGCTCGATGTGCTGGCGCAGCACGTGATGGCGTGCGCCTGCGCGGCCCCGTTCCACGAAGCTGCGTTGCTCGACGAGATTCGCTCAGCCCTCCCCTATTCCGCGCTACCGACCGAGACGTTCGAGCGCGTGCTGCACTTCATCAGCGACGGCGGCTATTCGCTGAAGGCCTATGATCGGTTCAAGCGGCTGACCAAGGACGCGGACGGGACGTGGCGCGTCAGCCATCCCAAATTCATCGGCCAACACCGGCTGAATGCAGGCATCATCGTCGAGGCGACGATGCTCAACGTGCGGTTCGGCAACGGTCGTGTGCTCGGCCGCGTCGAGGAGGCGTTCGCGGCGCAGTTGAGCCACGGCGACACGTTCTTCTTCGCAGGACTGAGCCTTGAGGTGATGAAGATCGACCTCGAGGACCTCGTCGTGCGTGCGACGTCGAAGCCCGCGCGGATCCCGACCTATGGCGGCAGCCGGATGCCGCTGTCGACCAACCTCGCCGACCGTGTCCGCGGGTTCCTGGCGCATCCGGGCGAATGGGCGCGCTTCCCCGACGACGTGCGCGAATGGCTGGAGATGCAGGCGTATCGATCGGTGATGCCCGAGCCCGGCCAGCTGCTGGTCGAGACGTTCCCGCGTGAGGGGCGGCACTACATGGTCGCGTACAGTTTCGAGGGGTGGAATGCGCACCAATCGCTCGGCATGCTGATCACGCGGCGGATGGAGACGCAGGGGCTGAAACCGCTCGGCTTCGTAGCCAATGACTATGCGCTGGCGGTGTACGGGCTAGAGAAGATCACCGATCCTGCGTCGCTGTTCTCGGCGGATATCCTCGAGCACGAGTTCGTCGAATGGGTGCAGCAATCGCACCTGTTGAAGCGGGCGTTTCGCGAGGTGGCGGTGATCGGCGGGCTGGTCGAGCGCCAGCATCCGGGCAAGCGCAAGACCGGCAAGCAGGTGACGTTCTCGACCGACCTGATCTACGACGTGCTGCGCAAGTACGAGCCGACGCATTTGTTGCTTGAGGCGGCGTGGGCGGACGCGCGGGCGCGCATGACCGATGTCGGGCGACTGGCGTCGCTGCTCGATCGCGCCGCGGCAACGATGGTGCATGTCGACCTGGAACGGGTAACCCCGCTCGCGGTGCCCGTGCTGACGCTGATCGGGCGAGAGAAGATTTCGACGAACAGTTCCGACGATGCGCTGCTGATCGAAGCGGAGGCGATGATCGCGGATGCGATGCGGCCGGATTGAGGGGCGGCGGCCGCGCCCCTTTAAAGCACCACCCCGGCGAAGGCCGGGGCCCAATTGGAAAGGCAGTCGTAACGAAGCGCTGCCCTCCATTAGCAACGTGCCCCAATTGGGCCCCGGCCTTCGCCGGGGTGGTGGCCTTTCAGCGGGGCGTTCTTCCCTAACAACCACAGTTGCGCGCACCATAGAATGAGCGCAGCATTTGCAGCATGCACAGGTGGCTGGCCCCTCTATTGCTAGGCATCGCCGCCCGGGCCGGGGCTCAGGACGCAGCGTTCCCGAGGCCAAATGCTGCACCCCCGACCAGTGCAGCATCCGCAGCAGACCCCGACCCCGCGACGCTCCTGTTCGGCGACGACGAAACCCGCATGACGGTGCCGGTAACGATCGCCGGCGCCGGCCCCTTCCCCTTCGTCGTCGACACCGGCGCACAGCGTACCGTCATCTCGCGCGAACTTGCCGCCACGCTCGGCCTCGCTCCCGGCCGGACCGTGCGCGTCACCGGCATGACCGGGTCGGACAGCATCGGCACCGTCGTCATTCCCTCGCTGAAGGTCAGCGTGATCGGCAGCGCGCCGATCGAGGCGCCCGCGATCAGCGCGATCAACCTCGGCGCGCGCGGCCTGCTCGGGATCGACACGTTGCAGGATCACGCGGTGACGATCGACTTCGACACCAAGACGATGACCGTCACCCCCTCGCGCAGACGACAGCGCCGCGAACGCACAGGTCCCGACGAGATCATCATCAGAGCGCGAAGCCTGTTCGGGCAACTCGTCGTCACCGATGCGTACTGCAACGGCATCCGCATCCGCCTGATCCTCGACACCGGCACATCGGTTAGCATGGCCAATAGTGCGCTTCGCCGACGGGTCACGCGCAAACTCGGCAGCGCGGCGCGCTCGCAACCGGTGTCGCTGACCGGCGTCACCGGCGAAACCGTGGTCGCCGACTACACCACGATCGACCGGGTCTCGATCGGCAACCTGACGCTCGGCGACCTGCCCGTCGCATTCACCGCCGTCGACGCGCCACCGTTCCGCCAGTTCGGCTTGTCCGAGCGGCCGGCGATGCTGCTCGGGATGGACGTGCTGCAACTGTTCCGCCGCGTCGACATCGACTTCGCCAACCGCGAGGTCCGGCTCGCCTTGCCCCGCGGCACACGCAGGCGCTGAGAGCCGCGGGGCCGAGGTTGCGTCGGCGCGCGTTCGCTGCAACTCTCCCGATCGAAACGAAAAGGGGACGACGATGCGCGCGACTGGCTGGCTGCTTACGGCGGCGATTCTGACGACACCGATCTCGGCGCAGGCGCAGACGCGGCCCGACCAGAAGGCATTCCTCGGGCTCTACAAGGAACTGGTCGAGACCAACACGACGCTGTCCGCCGGCAGCTGCACGCAGGCCGCGGCACAGATCGGCGCGCGGCTGAAGACGGCAGGCTATGCCGACGCGGACATCACCTATTTCTCGGTGCCCGAGCATCCCAAGGATGGCGGGCTGGTCGCGGTGCTGAAGGGCTCGGACGCGGCGCTCAAGCCGATGCTGCTGCTCGCGCATCTCGACGTGGTCGAGGCCAAGCGCGAGGATTGGGTGCGCGATCCGTTCAAGCTGATCGAGGAAGGCGGCTATTATTACGCGCGCGGCACCGTCGACGACAAGGCGCAGGCGGCGATCTGGTCCGACGCGATGATCCGCTTCAAGACCGGCGGGTACCAGCCCAAGCGGACGATCAAGCTTGCGCTGACCTGCGGCGAAGAGACGACGTTCGCCTGGAACGGCGCGCAATATTTGGCGAAGGCGAAGCCGGACTTGATCGCGGCGGAGTTCGCGCTGAACGAGGGTGGCGGCGGGCGGCTCGACGACACTGGCAAGCGCCAGTTGCTCGCGATCCAGGTCGGCGAGAAGGCGGCGCAGAACTATACGTTCCTGACCACCAACCCGGGCGGGCACAGCTCGCAGCCGACGCCCGAGAACGCGATCTACGAGCTCGCCGACGCGGTGAAGGCGGTGCAGGGGTATGAGTTTCCGGTGCAGTTCACCGATACGACCAAGGCGTTCTTCGCGGCCAGCGCGAAGGCGATGCCGGGCGAGATGGGGAGCGCGATCACGCGGTTGCTCGCCAATCCGGAGGACAAGGCGGCGGATGCGATCGTCAGCCGTGACAAGGCGATGCATTCGACCTTGCGGACTACCTGCGTGGCGACGTTGCTGAACGCGGGTCATGCGGAGAATGCTTTGCCGCAGCGCGCGACCGCGAACATCAACTGCCGGATCTTTCCGGGGGAGACGGTAAAAGGCACGCTGGCCAAGCTGAAGGAACTGGCGGGGGCGAAGGTGACGGTGACGGCGAACCAGCCGGTGCGCCCGACCGCGATTCCGCCGACGCTCGATCCGAAGATCATGGGGCCGGTGACCAAGGTGGCGGCGAAGCACTTCCCGGGTATCCCGATCCTGCCGATGATGTCGACTGGTGCGACGGACGGCATCTTCTTCGAGGCGATCGGGATTCCGGTGTACGGCGTACCCGGCGTGTTCATCGACAAGGACATGGGCGGCATCCACGGGCTCAACGAACGGATCCGCGTTACGTCGCTCTACGACGGCCGCGACTACCTGTTCGACCTCGTGAAGACGTTCGCAGGTTGAGTGTCACGTCCCTCTCCCCTCCGGGGAGAGGGAGGGAGGAGCCGCAGGCGACGGAAGGGTGAGGGGCGTGAGGCTCGCGACGGTCCTCTACGACGCCCCCTCTCCCTTCCCACGGCAAGCGCCGCGGGCCCCTTCCCTCTCCCCGGAGGGGCGAGGGAGTTTAGACGGTGACCTGTTCGCCTAGCTCGAGCACCTTGCCCGGCGGAATCTTCAGGAAATCCGTCGGGTCGCTCGCGTTGCGCTGGAGGAACATGAAGATCCGGTCCTGCCACGGCGGCATGCCCTTCTCTGCATCGGGCTTCAGCGTATTCCGCCCGATGAAGAACGAGGTGCGCATCGGGTCGAGCCCGAGCTGCTCGGTCTTGTTCCCGACGCCGAGATCGCGCGGCACGTCGGGGGATTCCATGAAGCCGTAGGTCAGCACGACGATCGAGAAATTCTCGTCTACCCGCTCGACCTTCGCCCGCTGCGCTTCCTCCACGAACGGCCGGTCCGCCGTCCGGATACTCACGATCAGATTGCGCTCGTGGAGCACCTTGTTGTGCTTCAGATTATGCAGAAGCGCGCCAGGCGTCGCATGCGGGTTCGCGGTCAGGAACACCGCGGTGCCCGAAACGCGCTCCGGTGGGCGCTTCTCCAACGCCGCGGCGAGGTCGCTCAGCGGGATGCTCTGCCGCTTCTCGAACGCGCTGACGATCTTCTTGCCGCGCACCCAGGTGAAGATGACCAGCCCGATCGATGCGGCGATGACCAGCGGCACCCAGCCGCCCTCGATCACGCGGAGGATGTTCGCACCGAAGAAGATCAGGTCGAGCGTCAGGAACGGCAGGATCGCCGCCAGCGCCAGCGGCCGCGACCAGTTCCAGCGATGGCGGACGACGATGTACGCGAGCAAGGTGGTGACGACCATCGTACCGGTCACCGCGATGCCGTACGCCGCCGCCATCGCCGACGACGTCTTGAACTGGATCACCAGCACCAGCACGCCGATCAATAACAGCCAGTTGATCGCCGGCAAATAGATCTGGCCGGCGAACACCGCCGAGGTCTGGCGGATGCGCAGGCGCGGGAGCAGGCCGAGCTGGATCGCCTGCTGCGTCAACGAGAACGCGCCGGTGATGACTGCCTGGCTGGCGATCACCGTCGCGAAGCCGGCGAGGATGATCAGCGCCGGGCGCAGCGATTCGGGGGCCATCAGGAAGAACCAGTCCTGATTGACGAACGGAACGCCGCGCGCCGCCGCGTCCTCGAGGCTGGCGAGTGCGAACGCGCCCTGCCCCAGATAGTTGAGCGCGAGCGCCGGGAAGACGAGGAAGAACCAGCCGATGCGGATCGGCAGCTTGCCGAAATGGCCCATGTCCGCGGTCAGCGCTTCGGCGCCGGTCACGGTCAGGAACACCGCGCCTAACACGAACAGTCCAGTGACGCCGTGCGTCGCAAGGAACGAGACGCCGTAGGTCGGCAGGAACACGCGGACGATCGAGGGTTCGTCGGCGATGTGCCAGATGCCGAGCGCACCGATCGCGACGAACCAGACGATGCAGACCGGGCCGAACAGTTTCGACACCTGCGCAGTCCCGCGCGCCTGGATCATGAACAGCGCGATCAGGATGCCGATCGTCAGCATGCGGACGACACCTTCGTTGAAGATGTGCGCCGCGCTCGGGATCGTCCGCAGGCCCTCCATCGCGGACAGCACCGACAGCGCAGGCGTAATGATCGCATCGCCGTAGAACAGCGACGCGCCTGCCGCGCCGAGCACGATCGCCACCTTGGACCGCATGCCGAGCGCGCGACGGGCGAGCGCGGCCAGCGCCAGTACGCCGCCCTCGCCCTGATTGTCGGCGCGCATCAGGAAGATGACGTATTTGACGGTGACGACGAGGAACAGCGACCAGAGCGCGAGGCTGAGTACGCCAAGGATCTCGCTCGGATCGATGCCGCCCGCGGACGTCTGGCCGAGTGCCTCACGGAATGCGTAGAGCGGACTGGTCCCGATATCGCCGAACACCACGCCGATCGCGCCGACCGTCAGCGCGGCCAGCGCCGGATGCGGATGCAGATGCGCCGCCGACATATCGGCAGGCGCGCAGACCTGCGCCGCCACGCCGCCGGCGGGCGGTTGATGGACTGCGGCAGTTTGCGGTGTTCCGGCTTCGGACGACATGGCGCGAAAAGCGCTCCTCATGAAGGGACGGCGCGCTTTACGCCGATTGCGGACATGCGCAAGTCCTGCCCGTCGTGGCGGATGCCGGCTTGATTCGCTGCGGCGGGGGCTGCATGGCGAGCGGATGGTTCCCTTTTCGTTCGGCGGACATGCGCTTCTGGCGTTGCCACAAGGCGCACTGTTCTGGCCGGAGCGGCGCGCGCTGCTGGTCGCCGACCTGCATTTCGAGAAGGCGAGCTGGTTCGCGGGTCGGGGGCAGATGCTGCCGCCCTATGATTCGATCGCGACCTTGGCCGATCTCACTGCGCTGGTCATGGCGACGGGTGCGCGCGAAGTCTGGTGCCTGGGCGACAGCTTCCACGACAGCGACGGCTGCGCGCGGTTGCCGCAGCGGGCGCAGGACATGCTGCGGACGATGACGGATACCACGCGCTGGACCTGGATCACGGGCAATCACGATCCGGCGATCCTCGATCGGTGTGGCGGGGAAGTCGTGGACGAGGTCGTCGTCGACGGGCTGATGCTGCGGCACGAGGCGGACAGGGCGGAAACGCGGCCGGAACTGTCGGGGCATTTCCATCCGAAGCTGCGATTGCGGGTGCGGGGGAAATCGGTCGCGCGGCGGTGTTTCGTAGCGACGGCGACGAAACTGATATTGCCAGCGTTCGGGTCGCTGACCGGCGGGCTAGACGTCGACCATCCGGAGATCGTCCGCGCGGTGGGCGTTGGCGCAGAGGCGATGGTGCCGGTGGCGGACCGGATGCTGCGGTTTCCGGTGGCTGCCTAAACCTTGTCGCTGGTCAGGTAGATAGGTCACCACCCCGGCGAAGGCCGGGGCCCAATTGGAAAGGTCGAAGTAACGGCGGACAAGCCTTCGTTATATGCCGTTCCCAATTGGGCCCCGGCCTTCGCCGGGGTGGTGGTGATACTGCGCCCGAAGCGCAGTGCCTCAGTTCGAGATCGTCGGAAACGCGGCCCTGAACGCGGCCACCTTCGGCTTGTCCCACATCACGATGTACGGATGCGTCGGGTTCCGGTCGTAGAAATTCTGGTGATACGCCTCGGCGGGATAGAACGCGCCGGTCTCCAGCTTCGTCACGATCGGCCCGGAGAACGCGTGCGTCGCGCTGAGTTGCGCGATGTAGGCACGCGCTACCTGAGCCTGAGCCGGCGACTGCGGGAAGATCGCCGAGCGATAGCTCGGGCCGCTGTCCGGGCCCTGACGATTTAAGGTCGTCGGATCATGCGCGATCGAGAAATAGACTCGGAGCAACGTTCCGTAGCTGACGATTCGTGGGTCGTAGGCAATCTTGATCGCCTCGGCATGGCGAGTCGTCTCGACCGACACCTGATCGTAGGTCGCGGTGGTCTTGGTACCGCCGGCATAACCGGTCGTGACCGCCTTCACGCCCTTCACATGCTCGAACACTGCTTCCATCGTCCAGAAACAGCCGCCGGCAAGCACCGCGGTCTGGATACCGGGTGTCGCGGGAAGATCGGTCTTGACGGCGGGGATGACGACGGCGCGGGCGCCCTGCGCGGTACCGGTGGACATGAACGCACCGGCGATACCGACAGCGGCGAGCGTGGCGAGGAGCGGCTTTTTCATGTGTCTCTACATGGGGTTGCCGCGATCGTTCGCCAAGACGCGCGTAAGATTAGCGCGTGGCAGGCGCGCTGTGTTCAGATTAGCGCGTGGCGGGCGCGCTGTGTTCGAAATGGCTGGCGAAGGTCTGGCGCGCCTCGGCGGGCTGAAGCGCGAGCAAGCCGATCGCACCCAGCACGAAACCGCCGCTGAACTGCCAGAAGAAACTCGACTTTACGATACTGCGCATGATGCGATCCCAATGAAACCAAGTGACGACACCGATCGGAGGGGCCGATGTCAGCTACGTACCGGCATGTCGTAGAGATGCCGGCAAACCACAATGTCCTTTTTAGAAACTCTCGATTAACGCGCCGTGGCCGATGCGTTCATCGTGCAGCAGGGATCGCCCGACAGGATTGCCGGGAGATGTCGCCGCGTGTCTCGAATGTTGCGCGAACCTTACGATCCTCCCCCCGTCAGGGGGAGGTGTCGCCGAAGGTGACGGAGGGGGAGGACACGGAACAGGGGTTACCCTCTCCTCCCCCTCCGTCTGGCAAGCGCCAGCCCCCCCCCCGGGCGGGGGAGGATCGTTTGCTACTTCAGCGCGGCGCAGGCCGTCTGGATGCGCGTGCAGGCCTCGCGGAGCAGCGCGTCGGATGTCGCGTAGCTGATCCGGAACGCGGGGCTGAGGCCGAACGCGGCGCCCTGCACCACCGCCACCTTGGCGTCGTCGAGCAGATAGCCGACCATCGCCTCGTCGGTGTCGATCAGGCGGCCGTTCGGCGTCGTCTTGCCGATCAGCTCGGCGAACGACGGATAGACGTAGAACGCACCCTCCGGCGTCGGGCAGTGCATGCCGTCGATCTCGTTAAGCATCGCCGCGACCAGATCGCGACGGCCTTGGAACGCGGTGTTGCGCTCGGCGAGGAACGACTGGTCGCCGTTCAGCGCCGCCACCGCCGCCGCCTGCGCGATCGAGCAGGGGTTCGAGGTCGACTGCGACTGGAGCTTGGCCATCGCCTTGATCAGCCACGCTGCGCCGCCAGCGTAGCCGATCCGCCAGCCGGTCATCGCATAGGCCTTCGAGCAACCGTTGACGGTCAGCGTGCGCTCGAACAGCTCGGGGCAGGCCTCGGCGATCGTAGCGAACTTGAAGCCGTCATAGACGATGTGCTCGTACATATCGTCGGCGAAGATCCACACGTGCGGGTGCTTCGCGAGCACCGCGCCGAGCGCCTTCAGCTCGTCGATCGTGTAGCCGGCCCCCGTCGGGTTCGACGGCGAGTTGAGGATCACCCACTTGGTCTTCGGCGTGATCGCGGCATCGAGCGCGGCGGGATCGAGCTTGTAGCCGACCTCGGGACCCGCCTTGACGATGACGGGGATGCCGCCCGCGAACTGCACGACGTCGGGATAGCTGACCCAGTAGGGCGCGGGGATGACGACCTCGTCACCCGGATCGATCGTCGCGACCATCGCGTTGAACAAGGTGTGCTTGCCGCCGACGTTCACGCTGATCTGGTCGGTGGTGTAGGTGAGGTTGTTGTCGCGTGCGAACTTGGCGACGATCGCCTGCTTCAGCTCGATCGTGCCGTCGACGTTGGTGTACTTGGTCTTGCCGTCGCGGATCGCCTGGATCGCGGCTTCTTTCACGAAGTCCGGCGTGTCGAAATCAGGTTCACCCGCACCGAGGCCGATCACGTCGACGCCTGCGCGCTTCAGTTCGAGAACGCGCGAAGTGATCGCGAGCGTCGGCGAGGGGCTGATGCGGCCGAGCGCGGCGGATGCGTGCATGATGTAACCTTTGCGGTTGTCCGCGAGCGTCGCCGCGGAATTCGCGGGCGCTATACGCGCCGATCGGTCGAATTCGCAACCGTAACGATAGCGGGAATGAGCCCGCGGACTGCATTTCCGATGAAGAACCCGGCGGTCAGGTCGGCTCGGGTCAACGGCGCCTCGATCGCGTGGCCCGATTCGAGGAGGTCGGCTCGCAATATCCCGGGGAGCAGGCCATGCCGTAGCGGCGGCGTGACGAGTGCTTCGCCGCGCTGGACAAACAAGGAGGTGAAGCTGCCTTCGGTGAGGAAGCCGTCGGCGTCCTCGAACAGCACCTCGAACGTCCCCGCGGCTTTCCGCGCGTCGTCGTAGAAAGCGCGGGCGCTTGTCTTGTGGCGGAGGCGGAAGTCGGTCGCGGCGACGGGCAGCGGGACGATCGCGACCGTGGCTTGGGCAGGCGAGTGCGGGAGTGGCGCCGCCTCGATCGCGATCGCGCCCGATGGGCTGAGCAACAGGCGGATGCGGCGGGGTCCGCGCAACCGGAAGGTGGCGGCCTGGAGTTCGTTGCGCGCGGTGTGGCGGTCGAAGGTGAAGCCCAAGGCCTGGGCGCTCGCCTTCATCCGCGCGAGATGCGCTTCGAGACGGGTCAGGCCGGCCTCGGGGTCGAACGCCATCGTCTCGATCAGGTCGAAGCGGCGCTGGCCGGCGGTGACGAACGCGCCCTTGGCATGGCACTCGTCCCATTCGGCGTCGCCCACGCTGTCGGCGACGATGCCCGAGCCGAGACTCATCGTCGCCGCGCCGTCCTGGATCGCCAATGTGCGGATCGCGACGTTGAAGATAGCATCGCCGTTCGCGTCGAAGCGACCGACCGCGCCGGTGTAGATGCCGCGAACGCGCGCGTGCTCGACCTCGGCGATGACCTCCATCGCGCGTTGCTTCGGCGCGCCGGTGATCGATCCGCACGGGAACAGCGCGGTCAGGACGTCGACTGCGTCGCACGTGGGTTTCAGCGTCGCGGTGACGGTCGAGGTCATCTGGTGGACGGTCGGATAGGTCTCGACGGTGAACAAATCGGGGACCGCGACGTGGGTGGCGACGCGCGACAGGTCGTTGCGCATCAGATCGACGATCATGAGGTTTTCGGCGCGCTGCTTCGGGTCGGCCGCGAGCGCTTCGGCGAGCGCGCGGTCGGCGTCGGGGGTGTCGCCTCGCGGCGCTGTGCCCTTCATCGGGCGGCAGGTGAGCGTGCCGCCGTCGAGCGCGAAGAAGAGTTCGGGGGAGAGCGACAGGAAGCGCGTCTCGCCAGTGTCGATCAGCGCACCGTATCCCGCCTTCGCCTGGCTCCGCAGCCGGGCGTAGAGCGCGAGCGGGTCGCCAACGAACGGCACGGTGGCGGCGAAGGTGAGGTTGGCCTGGTAGATGTCGCCCGCCGCGATCAGGTCGAGCACGCGCGACAGGCTGGCGTCGTAGGCGGCGCGGTCGATCAGCGGCTGGGGCGCACCGGTCCACGCGCCGGCGGGGTCGGGGAGCAACGCGGCGACGTCGTCGGGCGCTATCGTCTGGTAGTCGGCGAACAGGCCGAACCAGAGCAGCGGGCCTTCGGTGCGGACGTCGACGGGCCTCGAGGCGAGTGCGGCGCCGGCTTCGTAGGTAAGATAACCGGCGGCGTGCAGCCCTTCCGCTCGGGCATGTCTTAACGCGTCGAGCGCCGGGCGGACCTCGGCGAGCGTATCGGCGCGGACGATCCGGACGGGGTCGCGGTACAATCGCGCTGGAGCGCCCCCCTCACGAACATCATCGAGCAACACGTAGGGCGCGGTCCACATCGCCTTCCCTGTTGCACGGACGACGGGGTAAACCGCAAGCGGCGATTGCTCCAACCGACCCGCTATCCTATTTCGGCGGCATGACAGATCCAGCCACTCCGCCCCTGCGCGCCGCGATCGTGCCGGTCACGCCGATCCAGCAGAACTGCACGATCCTCTGGTGCACGACGACGATGAAGGCCGCGGTGATCGATCCCGGCGGCGACCTGCCGCGGATCATGGCGGCGGTCGAACAGGCGGGGGTCACGGTCGAGAAGATCCTGCTCACGCATGGGCATATCGACCATGCCGGCGGTGCGAAGCGGCTGTCGAACGATCTCGGCGTGCCGATCGAAGGACCGCACGAGGCGGATCGCTTCTGGTTGCAGCGGCTCGATCAGGATGGGCCGAAATATGGGATTTCCGGCGTGAATTTCGAGCCGGACCGGTGGCTCGTCGAGGGCGACACGGTGTCGGTCGGGGATCTGGTGCTCGATGTGTACGAGACGCCGGGGCATACCGAGGGGCATGTGATCTTCCATCATGCGCCTTCGAAGTTCGCGCAGGTTGGGGACGTGTTATTCCAGGGCTCGATCGGGCGATCGGACATGCCTGGGGGGAATCATCAGGTGCTGGTGAAGTCGATCGTCGAGAAACTCTGGCCGCTGGGGAGCGACACGAGCTTCATCCCGGGGCATGGCCCGGCGAGCACGTTCGCGCATGAGCGGGCGACGAATATGTTCGTGAGCGATCGGGCGTTGGCGGCGTAATCACCCCCCTACCGTTCCCCCGCGGATGCGGGGGCCCAGGCTAAACCAAGGGCAGTACGCTTGGCCCCTGGCCGCCCGCCTTCGCGGGGAAACACGAAGAAGGACGTGCTACCTTCCCAACGCCCCACCCCGGCGAAGGCCGGGGCCCAGTTGGGAGACGGCGCCGATTGAGGGTAGCGCTCCGTTACTGCAACCTTTCCAATTGGGCCCCGGCCTCCGCCGGGGTGGTTGCCGGCGTGAGGGCTGGTTTTACTTCCGCTCCCCCGCGCTTTCAGCCCGGACCGACTTGAACTCCGACCCAGCGCGCCATTCCGGCCACAAACGGCTGTTCGCCAGCTTCGTCCCGATCGTCTTGAACAGGTCCACGTCCTGCGCCGCGCCGCGCAGGTCCCAGTCGGCGCCCCACGCGTCGCACGTCTGGTGGTAGCATTTCATATAGCCGTCGAGCCAAGCCTGCCCCGCGGTCCGACCGCCCTTTACCAGATCGGGCGCGCCGCTGATCGCCATCAGCAGCAAGGTCGGCACGCCGCGCCGTGCGACCGAGAAATGATCGGCGCGGTAGAACAGCCCCCGTTCGGGAAGGGCTTCGGGGGTTACGACGCGGCCTTGGGCCTTTGCAGCGTCGCCCAGCATGTCCTCGAGGCTGTTCTGGCCGGCGCCGACCAGCATGACGTCTTTGGCAGGGCCTGCCGTCTGGAGGATGTCGAGCGTCAGATTGGCGACCGTCTGAGCCGCCGGATAGACCGGGTTCACCGCATAGGTTTCCGAACCGAGCAACCCGCGCTCCTCGCCACTCCACAGCGCGAAGACGAGGCTGCGGTCGGTGCGGGGCGCCTTGGCGAAATTGCGCGCGAGTTCGAGGACGCCGGCCACGCCGAGCCCGTCATCGTTCGCGCCCGGGCGGATCGTACGGCCCTGCGCGTCGGGGGCGCCGATCCCGTAGGCGTCCCAGTGCGCGCCGAACATCACGATCTCGTCCGCGTGCTTGGTGCCCGGGAGCTTCGCCAGCACGTTCTGGCTCACGGCGGTGTCGTGCTTCACCGGCAGGTCCGTCGTGAACGCCTGCTTCAGCGCGACCGGGCGGAAGTCGCTCCGCCGCGCCGCTTTCCGCAACGCCGCCAAGTCGAGGCCCGAGGCTGCGAACAACCGGGTCGCCGCACCACCTTCCAGCCAGCCCTGCAGCATTACCCGCGACTCGGGATCCTTCCGGACGATGTCGTAATTCTCGCCGGCCGGCGCCGTCACCGTATTCCAGCCGTAACCCGCCCCCGCCGTATCGTGAACGATCAGCGCCGCGACCGCACCTCGCCTTGCGGCTTCCTCGTATTTGTACGTCCAGCGGCCGTAATAGGTCATCCGGCGGTCGCCGAACTTGCCCTTCGAATCGTCGCCTGCGACGGCTTCGAAATCGGGATCGTTGACCAGGAACACCGCGACCTTGCCCTTGAGATCGAGCCCCTTGAAGTCGTCCCAGCCGCGCTCGGGCGCACTGACGCCGTAGCCGACGAACACCATCGGCGCGTTCGCGATCGCGACGCGGTCGACGCCGCGGACCGTGCTCAGATAGACGTCTCGGCCCTGCACCAGCGCGGCATCGCCGGCGCGGACGGTGCCGGAACCCATGCGCGTGTGGACGAGCGGCACGGCTTGCGTCCAGCTGCCGTTCGGGCCGCCGGGTTGCGCCTTCATCGCCTTGAACTGCGCGATCAGCCAGGCGATCGTCTTGGTCTCACCCCGCGTCCCCGGCGCCCGCCCCTCGAACGCGTCGGAGGCCAGCGTCTTCACATCCGCCGACAATCGCTCGGGCGAGACCTGCGCCACGGTGGGGGATGCAGCCAACAGCGCCGCAGCGGGAAGGAAGCGAAACGCGCTCATGCCCGGCCACCCGACGGCACGACCTGGAACGTCTTCGCGGCCGGCACCGTATTCGCCTGATACGCGATCGCCAGCGCCCAGCAGGCAAGCACCGCCATCAACGCCCAGGTCGCCAACGCACCACCCGCCCGCGGCAAACTCGACGTCGCCCGGTCCATCCCGAACGCGTGCGCGACGCGGGCGATCACGAACACGACGCCCGCGATCCACAGCCACATCGTCGATCCGCCGGCGAGTTCGATCAGCCCCAGCAGGATCAGGATGAACGGCGCATATTCGGTGAAATTCGCATGCGCGCGCATCCGCCCCTGCAACAGCGCATTGCCGTTATCGCCCAGCAGCACCTTGTCCTTCACCCGGATCGGCACGATTCGGAAGGCGAGCCACAGATTGACGACGGCCGCAGCCGCTGCGATCGTCAGTGTCACGGGTAAAATCACGGCGTTGCCCCTTGTTGGATGTCGCGGGAGGTCCTGCCACTCGCGACCAATGGTTGCAACGCGGGGGCGAAAGCTTGCAACGCGGGACGAAATCGCTATAGCGCCACGCTTCGCGAGCGTCAGGCCGCATGGGTTGCTTCAGGCGGCCGGCATTCATGTCGGTTGCCGAGTTCCGTGTCCGGGCGTACTCAGAGCCCCGACCTTTAGATTGAACAAGGTGCCGAAATGGCCGTCCCCAAAAGAAAAACCTCGCCCTCCAAGCGCGGCATGCGCCGTGGCCACGACTCGCTCACGATCGCGTCTTTCCAGGAATGCCCGAACTGCGGCGAACTGAAGCGCCCGCACAACCTCTGCGGCTCATGCGGCCATTACAATGGTCGTGAAATCCTCTCGGTCGAGGGTTGAGGTCGCAAGCCTCTAACTTGAACGAAGGATAGCGAATGCCCGACAGCGGCTGGATCGCGGTCGATGCGATGGGTGGCGATGACGGGCTGGCAGTAATGCTCGCCGGTGTCGCCCTCGCGCGTCATCAATTCGAGGGCATGCGCTTCCTGCTGGTCGGCGACGAAGCTGCGATTCGCGAGGGGCTCAAGGCTCATCCGAACCTGTCGCAGCATTCGGAGATCGTCCACGCGCCGGAAGTCGTCGGGTCGAGCGAAAAGCCGACTCAGGCGATTCGTCGCGCCAAGAAGACCTCGATGGGCATCGCGATCGACCTGGTGAAACAGGGTCGCGCCGCCGCCGCGGTGTCGTCGGGCAATACCGGCGCACTGATGGCGATGGCGAAGCTGTCGTTGCGGATGCTGCCCGGGATCGACCGGCCGGCACTCGCGGCGCGTCTGCCGACGCTCGGCGATACCGACATGGTGATGCTCGACCTCGGCGCGAACACCGAGTGCGACGCGCGCAACCTCGTCCAGTTCGCGATCATGGGCGCCGCCTATGCGCGCACCGCACTCGACATCCCGCATCCTCGTGTGGCGCTGCTCAACATCGGCAGCGAAGACATGAAGGGCACGGACGAGATCCGCGATGCGGCCGCGCAATTGCGGGCGACGCCAGCGGTCGACATGCAGTTCAACGGCTTCATCGAGGGCGACCGACTGTCGCGCGGTGAAGTCGACGTGGTCGTGTGCGACGGCTTCTCGGGCAACATCGCGCTGAAGACCGCCGAGGGCACCGCGCGATTCGTCGCCGACCTGCTCAAGCGCGCGTTCCGGAGCTCGGTGCGCTCGAAGCTCGGCTTCCTGATCTCGCGGCCCGCGACCGAGTTGCTGCGCGATCATCTCGATCCGAACAATCACAACGGTGCGGTGTTTCTTGGGCTAAACGGCATCGTCGTGAAGAGTCACGGCGGCGCGACCGATCGCGGCGTCGCGACCGCGATCGGCAATGCCGCCAAGATGGTCCGCAACGATCTGATCCGGCGGATCGCCGACGATCTTGGCAGCGTGGAGAAGGCGGCATGATCCGTTCGGTCGTCATCGGCACCGGCTCGGCCCTGCCCGCTCGTCGCGTTTCCAACGCCGAGCTCGCGGAACAGGTCGACACCAGCGACGAGTGGATCGTCGAGCGCACCGGCATCCGCTTCCGCCACATCGCCGGCGAAGGCGAGACGACCGCGACTCTCGCCGCAGACGCGTGCCGCACTGCTTTGACCGCCGCCGGTATCGACGCACAGGACATCGACCTGATCGTGCTCGCGACCGCGACCCCCGACCAGACCTTCCCCGCCAGCGCCACCAAGGTCCAGGCGATGCTCGGCATCGACGACTGTGTCGCGTTCGACGTCGCCGCGGTCTGCTCGGGCTTCCTGTACGCGGTGCAGGTCGTGGACAGCATGATCCGCAGCGGCGTCGCCAAGCGCGCGCTGGTGATCGGGGCCGAGACGTTCAGCCGCATCCTGGACTGGGAAGACCGGACGACCTGCGTGCTGTTCGGCGACGGCGCCGGTGCTATCGTGCTCGAAGCGCAGGACACCGCCGACGAAGGCGGCCGCGGCATTCTCACGACCAAGCTGCACGCCGATGGCCGTCACAACGAACTGCTCTATGTAGACGGCGGCGTCTCGACGACCGGTACCGTCGGCAAGCTTCGCATGAAGGGCCGTGAGGTGTTCCGCCACGCGGTCACCAATCTGGCCTCGGTGATGACCGAGTCGCTGGCGATGGCCGGGCTCGAGGCGGATCAGGTCGACTGGGTCGTGCCGCATCAGGCGAACGCCCGCATCCTCGACGCGACCGCGCGGAAGCTGGGCCTGGTGCCCGCAAAAGTCGTCGTTACCGTCGACCAGCACGCCAACACGTCGGCTGCATCGGTGCCGCTCGCGCTCGACGTTGCGGTCCGCGACGGGCGCATCCAGCAGGGCCAGATCGTCGTTCTCGAGGCGATGGGTGGCGGGTTTACCTGGGGTGCCGCGGTTATCCGCTTCTAATCCCTTCGAAAGATATCGATTCGCTTGTAGAACAAATCCCTTCCGATCGCCTTCGTGCCTGTGTAGGAGAAGCGCCGAGTCTGGGAGCTTGCGAATGACTATGACTGGCACTTTGACGCGGGCCGATCTGGCCGAGTCGCTTCACCGGGAAGTGGGACTGTCGCGTGCGGATTCGTCCAAGATCGTCGAACAGATCCTCGCAGAAATGTGTGGCGCTCTGTCGCACGGTGAGAACGTGAAGATTTCGGGGTTCGGGACGTTCGTGCTCCGCGACAAGGGTGAGCGCGTCGGGCGCAACCCAAAGACCGGCATCGAGGTGCCGATCGCACCGCGTCGCGTCCTCACCTTCCGCGCGAGCCAGATGATGCGTGAGCGCATCGTCGGTGCCGGCTGAATTCATGCCTGGCGACGCCGACGACGGCGCGCCCTCGACCGGCGGGACGGGCTCGACAGTTGAGGTGGGCTCGACGCCTAGCACCAAGACCGAGGCGGCGTTTCGCACGATCGGCGAACTGGCCGCCGATACCGGGCTGCCGCAGCATATCCTGCGCTATTGGGAAACGCGGTTCCCGCAGCTCCGTCCGCTCCAGCGCGCCGGCAATCGTCGCTATTACCGTGCCGAGGACGTGGCGCTGGTCCGGCGGATCGACACGCTGCTGAACCGCGAGGGCTATACCGTGCGCGGCGTGCAGCAATTGCTGTCCGGCGAGAAATCCGCACCGGCCGCAAGCGCTTCGGCTACCCCGGTACAGGTGGAGTCACCGATCCCCGCATTGAAGGCGATCCGGGCGCTGCTGGCGCAGGCGCTGATCGAGGACGCCGCCTGAGCGCGTTCTCCGACGGACGTTCTTAAGGGCTATCGGAGAAAACGGGGGAAGGCTCGGCCCTCCCCCGCATAGTCTCAGGCGTCGCTGCCGAGCGTCTTCTTGGCGGCATCGAGTGCTGCCTTGCCGGTCTTGCGCACTGTCTTGGCCGCGCCGTCGGTGGCCTTTTCGACGGTCGAGCCGGCCTTGCGACCCAGACCGATCGACTTTGCCATTGCGCGACGTGCTTCCGAATAGGTCGCGGCGACCATCGGATAGTCGGGCTTCAGGTTGAAGCGTTCGCGGTACTGCTCCGGGGTCAGACCGTTGGTCGAAAGATGACGACGCAACGTCTTGTACTTCTTGCCGTCCAGCATCGAGATAATGTGGTCCGGCGACGCGAGCGACTTGCGCACCGAAACCGCCGGCTCGGATGCAGGAGCCACAGCAGCTTCGGGCTCGACTTCGCCGTTACCGGAGAGCTTTGCGACAGCGGCATGCATCGCCACGAGAAAGGCCGGCACGTCGTCGGCCGCAGTACGGGTGTTGGGGTTTGCCAGCCATGCTGCCGTCAGTTCGGCAGCAAGCTCGACCGTGTTAATCGTATCCGTCACGCTATTTCCTTGAATTCATCATGTATCCCCCGGCGGACGCCTACAACCTTTGTTCGCGAATGAACACTGTATGTTTGCGGGTAATTGCGATCCAATACTCGGACCGAACTGGATAGAATGCGTTTCGCCGCTTCTGGGACAATCGCGGCTCGAACATTATCGACCAGGCCTTGATGTTCCGGGTCTATCGATATCCACCAATCCGCAATGAAGGACGGCGCCGGATGGACAAGACCTTGGCCACGCAAATCGTTCCAGAACGCCGACACTATCTTTGCCGGCATCGCCGCGTCATTCGCCGGAATATTATCGGGCGAGGTGACAGGCGCTATCAACGCCGAAGCGATGTCGGGAGCGCTATTCGCGACGGCAGGTCTATCCTGACAGACCGGATCTCCCTGGTCTTGTCGTCATAATCGCAACGATGCGCCCTTCTTTGGAGACTAGCGCTGCATGCCGATCCAATCGCAGAGATAACCTCCGCGCGCGATGCCGGAATGACCGATCGATCAATTTCGATCCCGCCGAGGCCGAAACCGGCGGGCGGCCGAATAGCGCGGTGATGCCATGAAGTAGCGACCTAGCCGTTGATCGTCGGACGCATAACTCGGCAGGCGCCCGAACTATCCGCACTTTATCGAAGACACGGCCAAACGGGCGTGGGACGCGTCGGGAAGAGGGCAGTCTAGTCTGATTGCCCCCTTCCCCATCGTTCGCACGCCCGGGTCGTCAGCCCGGGTCGTCAGCCCGGATCGTCTAGCACCGGATCGTCTAGCAAATGTCAGGCTAGCGTCAGGCCTACATCGACGTTGCCGCGCGTCGCGTTCGAATACGGGCAAATCTGATGCGCCGCATCCACCAGCTTTTCCGCCTGATCGCGCTCGATACCCGGCAGCGAGACGGTAAGATCGGCGGTGATGCCGAAGCCACCGGCCGAACGCGGCCCGATGCCGACCTTTGCAGTGACCGAGACATCGTCGGGGATCTTCATCTTCAGCTGCTGGCCAGCGACCTTCAGTGCGCCGATGAAGCATGCGGAATAGCCTGCCGCGAATAACTGCTCGGGATTGCTGCCGTTGCCGCCGGCGCCGCCGAGTTCCTTCGGGGTCGAAAGCGCTACGTCGAAACGGCCGTCCTGCGAGCGCGCATGACCGTCGCGACCGCCGGTTGCGGTGGCTTCGGTGGTGTATTTGACGTCGACCGACATGATGTATCTCCGTGTTTGTTATCGCGATAAGGGATTTAGGGAGTCTCGATGCCGGCGTCCAGTATAATTTGTCGCGATAATCATTTTTGTGCTAATCGATGCCGATAAGGAGTCCTGCCGTGTCCGATCCGCTGCCGCTAGACGATCAGCTCTGTTTCTCGCTCTACGCCGCGACCATCGCGATAAACCGCGCGTACAAGCCGGTGCTCGATCGGCTGGGGATCACCTACCCGCAGTTTCTCGTCCTCCAGACGCTGAACGAAGCGGAGGACGGTTGCTCGATCGGGGCGATCGCAGACCGGCTGGCGCTCGAGCCGAGCACCATCACGCCATTGGCGAAGCGGCTGGAGGCCGCCGGGCTGGTGACGCGGGTGCGCAACCCTGCTGACGAACGCCAGGTCCGGGTGCGCCTGACCGACGCCGGTAAGGCCCGCTGGGCGGAGACCGGATGTTTGGGGCCGCTGATCGTGGAGCGCTCGGGGATGACGCCCGACCGTCTGGCGGCGCTCAATACCGAAGTTGCCGCGCTCCGCCGCGCGCTGGCTGACAGCCGACCAGCCCCGTCCTGACCGTTCCCGTGGTCAGGGCCCCGCGTTCAGGGACCCGCGTTCAGGGACCCGCGTTCAGGGAATTGCCCGGATAGGCGACAGCGGCTCGATCGTGCAAACAGCCGACGATGACTCCGCGCGCGCCCGTCCCTGCCCCGTTTCGCGTATCCCTTCCCGATCTGCCATGGTTGCTCGGCTATGCGGTGGCGTTCTGGGTGGCGCACCATATCGCCTCGGAATGGGGCGGTCGGGGCTTCTATTCGCTGCTCTATCCGGCGGCGGGTTTCCGCATGGCGCTGCTATGGCGGCGCGGTCCCCGGCTACTTCCGGGGTTGGTGATCGCCGAAATTCTGGTGCAGTGCACGACGGGCGTGATCGATCTCCGTTCTCCAGAATGGGCAATCCACCTGACCGGAGTTATCAGGCCGCCGCTAGCTTATGGCCTGGTCGTCCTGCTCGTTCGCCATGTCGCGGGCCGTGCCCATACGAGCATGAGCGTAGCGCCGATGCCGCTTGGGCTTGCGTCGGTCGGCGCACCGATTGCCGCGGCCCTGGCCGCGTTGCCATGGTCGTTGCTGCGCCCCGACCTGACCGGCGTTTCCGGGCTGCGCGACGTGGTGACGTCGCTGACCGGATTCGTGGTCGGCGACCTGCTAGGAGTCCTGCTGCTCACGCCGCCGCTGCTCTGGCTCGCCGAATTCCTGTCCGGCACCGCATCGCGGCCGGAAAAACCACGGACATCCGCGGTAATCGAGGCCGTCGGTGTTCTAGCCACCTCGATAGGAACCGAGATCCTGCTCGCGAAAATCGGCCTCGGGACGCCCCATACGCCCGTGCTGCTGGCGGTAGCGTGGATCGGCCTGCGATCCGGCCGCACCGCGAGCTGGCTTGCCATCGCCGTCGTCGCCGCGATCGTGCTGCCGCGCACCGCAATGCCGATGCGGATGGACGAACGGCTGGCCCTGCATATGAGCCTCGCCTCGATCATGGTCGTTGGGTATCTCGCCGGCAGCTTCGCCGATGCGCAAGCCAGAGCGCGCGGCGATCTCGAACGCCGGGATCGCCTGCTGTTCCAGGCCGAGCGATTGAAGACGTTGCGCGCTATGTCGGTGGCGGTCATCCACGAGATCAGCCAACCTTTGTCCACACTGGCGATCGAGGCCAAGCACCTGCATGAGATCACCGTATCGGCCGACCCAGAAATCGCCACGACCGCGGCGTTGATCGATCGCAAGGCAGCCGCGCTCTCCACTCTGGTCCGTCGATTGCGGCGCTTCGGGGGAAGAGCGGTCGACGAACCGACGCCGTTACCGCTAGCGGCGCTGATCGATACCGTCGCGGCATTGGCGCATCCCGAAGCGAAATCCCGGGGCGTGACGCTCACGATCGAGACGGTCGACCCGGACCTCGTCGTACTCGCCCAGGAAGTGGAACTGGCGCAGGCGATCGTCAACCTCGTGCGCAATGCGGTCCAGGCCCGCGGCAACGGCCAAGTGTCGCTTGGCGTGACAAGCGAGGACGGCAAAGCCCGTATCGTCGTGACGAACCGATCTCGCCCCGATCGCAGTCCACAGCCGGGCATGGGTATCGGCGTCCTGGTGGCCCGCGCGATCGTCGAGGCGCATGGCGGCAGCCTTACCAGGACAAGCGATGACACCGGCGAAACCCGCGCGACGATCCTCCTCCCGTTGCTGGGTGAAACCGAATGACCGATCCTACCCGCGGACTCGTCTATGTCGTCGATGACGATCGGGATCTCGGCGCTGCCGTCGCCCGGTTGCTCGGTCGCCACGGCCATGTCGCCGAGCCGTTCCTCGATCCTGTGCCACTGCTGGCGGTATACGGGCAGGCACCGGCACATTGCATCGTCACCGACGTGATGATGGGCGACATCGACGGGTTCGACTTTGCCGATCGGGTTCGCGCCGTCGACCCGACCGTCGCGATCGTCTTCATGACCGCATGGCCGACGACCGCCAACGCGGTCGATGCGGTACGGCGCTATGGTGGCCTCGACTATCTCGAAAAACCGATCGACGAGGATCGGCTGCTGGCCGCGGTGTGCGAAGGCGTCGCTTGGTCGAAGACGCAGCGATCGGCGCTTGCACGCACCGCGGCGCTGACACCGCGCCAGCGCCAAGTGTTCGATCTGCTGGTCAAGGGCCACAATAACCAGGCGATCGCCGCCGCACTCGCCATCAGTCCCAAGACGGTGGAGGACCACCGGGCCGCGATCGTCGCCAAGACCGGTACCAACGGCATCGCCCAATTGATCGCACTCGCCCGGTAACGCGCACCGAGCTCCGTATATTTCCCGGATTGGGAGCACCGCAACTTCGAGATACCGATCGCCGATGATGACGTCATGAGATCGGGTATACATTGCCAGCCTTGAAAGAACTGTCCGTGCCCTGCCGGATGAACGTCAATGGCAAGTGGTCGAACGGATGTATCCATGACGTATCGGATCGGGGACTTCTCGTCTCCAGCGCGGCGCCCCCGGCTATTGGCACATATGTCGATATCCGGCGCGGGGCTCTCGTGATCATCGGACGTGTCGTCTGGAGCGGTGGCAGTCGCTTCGGCGTACGGACCCAGGACCCGGTCAGCGTCGCCGCGCTCCTGAACGAGTCCCCGCCCGCGCGCGGCCCGGCAAACGCCGATCGGCGAAGCCACATCCGGGAAGACTTCAGCAGGCATGTAAACCAGCGGGCCGATCGCAGCAGACGCCACTCGTCGGCTTTGCAGTTCATATGCCTGACGATCATCGGCATGGGGATGGCGTGCTTTGCGGCAATGCTCTGTTATCGGGCGCTCACCACCCCGCTTGGCGCCGTAGCCGAGCTGCTCGGCGGGCCCGTGACGTGAGCGACATACGCTAAGTATCGGCGAAAGAAGGTCATATAAAGAATTCTTTATATGACGCTTGACCGTCTTCCGGGAAGCTGGGACACGGGGCGCGTCGAGGTTCTTCGGTCGCGCAATCGTCCCGAAGCTAAGACGGGAAGCCGGTGCGGATCTCCTTCTAGGAACCAGGTCCCAGGCCGGCGCTGCCCCCGCAACTGTAAGCGGCGAGCGACGGTCGACGAGTGTCACTGGCGGTAGGACCCGCCGGGAAGGCCAGACCGGCGTCATGACCCGCGAGCCAGGATACCTGCCTCCGACGCGATAACGTCCACCGGCGGGGATTCCGGGCTGGCTGCTTGCATGCACGCGGCCGGACAATCCGAACGCGGCCTGTTTCGCGTCCATCCGTCTTCTTCGCCCTTCACCGGGGTATGAAGACCATGAGCATCACGATCGGCGCACGCCGCAAACGCCACTACGCCTGCATCGCCGCCGGTTTCGCGATCGGGCTGCCGTCGGCGGCCAATGCGCAAACCGCCGAATCCACATCCGAGGACATTCTCGTTACCGGTCGCCCCGAAGCGGACCTGACGGTGCCCAACGGAACGGCAAGTCGGCTCAACCTGTCGCCGCTGGAGACGCCGGCGACGCTGTCGGTCATCGACGGCGCCACGATCCGCGCGCAGGGCGACATGGCGATCGCCGATGCGGAAAGCCGCGCGCCGGGCATCACCAGCGTCGGCAATCTCGGCAATGGCGGCACTGCACTCGCGGCACGGGGGTTCAGCGGCCAGGGGTCCGTGCTCCAGCTGATCGACGGCGTCCGGCTGTTTCCCGCCGCTGGGACGCTTACGTTCCCGACCGACCCGTGGATGGTCGAGCGGATCGACATCCTCAACGGGCCTGCCTCGGTGTTATACGGTCAAGGCGCGCTCGGCGGCGCGGTCAACGTGCTGATGCGCAAGCCGAATGCCCGGCGCACCGAAATCGATGGCGAGATCGGCTATGGCTCGCAAGACACCTTCCATGTCGCCGCAGGCGCCGGGGGACCGGCAGGCGAACACCTGTCCTACCGCATCGACGGCAGCTATCGCCGCTCCGACGGGTATGTCGACCGAGGGCAATCGCGCAGTTACGCACTGTCCGCAACGCTGCGCTGGGCACCGACCGCTACGCTCGCCGTCACGGTTCGCGACGATTACGGCAGCCAGAACCCGATGCGTTATTTCGGCACGCCGTTGATCGACGGCCGGCTCAACGACGGCAACCGACGCCTCAACTACAACACGCGCGACGGCTATGTCCGCTTTCGCGACAACCGCACCAGCCTCCAGGTCGACTGGACACCATCGACGGCGCTGACCGTCAGCAACCAAGCGTATCGGCTGACGTCGAAACGGTCCTGGCTCAACCTGGAAAGCTATTGCTGGGTCGCAACCGATGGCGCCTGCCCGAACGGCAACGGTGACGGCGCAGCCACGCCCGGCCGCATCTACCGCACCGACATGACGGGTATCGTCCACGACCAGACGCAATGGGGCGATCAGGGTAGCGTGACGTTCAGGACGCCGATCGCGGATGGCCTGTCCAATGACCTTGTCGTTGGGTTCGACGTTAACCTGATCAAGCTGACCTATTCGCATAATTTTGGGGCCGCGCCGCAGGTGTCGCAGGTCGATCCGTACGACTTCGATCCGGGCGTCATCGTCGACACGCAGGGGATCGCGCCGCGCTATCGGACGCGGACGACCGAATATGCGGTGTTTGCCGAGGATCGGCTGAAGCTGGGCGAGCATGTCTCGATCGTCGGCGGGATTCGCTACGAACGCGACAAGATTGAGCGCTGGACGATCGACGGCCCCACCGAGGCGTTCGCGCTCGACAAGCGCCTGCACAACACGACGTGGCGTGTCGGCAGCGTCTACCAGCCGATCCCCACCGTCTCGCTCTATGCGCAGTATGCGACCGGGGTCGATCCACTGGGCACGCTGACCACCTATTCGACCGGGCAAGCCCAGTTCAGCAACGCCGTGGGCAATCAGGTCGAGGTCGGTGCTAAGGCGGTATTCCTCGACGGCCGCGGCACCGCGACCCTGGCGGCGTACCGCATCGTCAAGACGGGGCTGCTGGCGCAACTTACGCCGACCAGCCCGATCGAGCAGGTCGGGCAGCGATCCGCCAAGGGGATCGAGGCCGCGGTCTCGATCGATCTGCCAAGGGGTTTCGGGATCGACGCGAACGGCAGCGTTCTAAACGCCCGGTTCGACGACTTCATGTCGGGGACCGCGAACTACGCCGGCAACACCCCGCCCGATGTACCCGAGACGATGGCGAACCTGTGGCTGCGCTGGAGCGCGACGCCGACCGTCCAGGCCCGCGCCGGGCTGCGCTACGTCGGCCGCAGATTCTCCGACAATGCCAACGCCTTCCGCATCCCGGGATATGCGACGGTCGACACCACGCTGTCCTATGCGGTGACCCCGCGCGTCGCGGTCGACCTTCACGTCTATAACCTGTTCGACGCGGCCTATGCGATCAACAGCTACGGCGTACAGCAATGGGTGCTGGGCCGTCCTCGTGCGGTGGACGTCTCGCTCCGTGCCGGTTTCTAGCCGCCGCCCCGTATCGCTCGCCAAGCTCGGCCGGCGCTGGCTCTATCTCGTGCACCGCTGGATAGGGATTGCGAGCTGCCTGCTGTTCGCGATGTGGTTTTCGTCGGGGCTCGTGATGATCTACGTCCCCTATCCCTCGCTCAAGCCAGCCGAGCAAATGGCCCGCGCGGAGCCGATCGACTGGCGGGCGGTGGACGTGCCGCCGCCGCTCGATGCCGGGCGATGGCCACGAGAGCTACTGCTCGAAATGCGCGACGATGTGCCGGTCTGGCGGATCGAGACATGGGAGGGCGAGCGGAGCACGATCGCTGCGCACCGGGGGGCCACGCTTGCCGAGGTCGATGCGGGCTATGCCGCGCGCATCGCTCGCCGCTTCGGGCAGGCGCCCGTAGTCGACACCGAACGATTGGCGCGCGACCAGTGGACCGTGGCCGGCGGGTTCGACCAGCATCGCCCTTTGTGGAAGGTAACGCTGGCAGGTCCGCAGGGGAGCGAACTCTACGTGTCCTCCTCGACAGGCAGCGTGGTGCAGGCGACGACCCGGCGCGAGCGGCTTTGGAACTGGCTCGGGTCGGTGCCGCACTGGCTGTACCCGACCGTTCTGCGGCAGGATAACGCGGCATGGCGCCAGGTCGTGATGTGGGTTTCGGGGCCGTGCATCGCCGCCGCCGTCGCGGGGATGTGGATCGGAATCCTCCGGACGCGGCTCGGCCGGCACCGGTTCAGCGGTGGCCGCGCGTCACCCTATCGCGGCTGGATGCTGTGGCATCATCTGGCCGGACTGGTCGGCGGCGGCTTCCTGATCGCGTGGATCGTCAGCGGTTGGCTCTCGGTCGATCCGGGGCACCTGTTCCGCAGCGTCCCGCCGGCCGAAGCCGCGGTTCGGGCCTATGTCGCGTCGGATCAGGTCCCCGCTGTGCAGTTCGATCGGCTCGCCACTGCAGGCGCGGGCGCCGTCCGCGCGCGTCTGACCGATTATGCGAACACGCCGCTCCTCGTCCTCGACTATGCAGATGGCAGACGGACCTCGCTGAGTGCAGCCTCGCTCGCGCCGGTACGTCCTACCACCCGCGCCATCGTCGCCGCCGCGCGCCGCCTTCAGGCAGGCGCGTCGCTGATCGCGCTCGACCGGCTGACGACGCCCGACGCCTATTGGTATCAGGTCGGCGACATGCCGCGCCTGCCGATCCTGCGCCTGCGCTTCGACGACGCGGCCTCGACCTGGCTGTATGTCGACCCTGCGACCGGCGAGATACTCGCGACGGTCGACCGTTGGCGCCGCATCTATCGCTGGGCGTTCGACCTACTCCACAAATGGGACCTGAACGTCCTGACGCAGCATCGCCCGATCTGGGATCTGCTGTTGTGGCTGGGATCGATCGCAGGATTGGTGACGTCGATCAGCGGCGTCTGGTTGGGATGGAAGAGGCTGAAACGGCGACGGCCGTGAGCAGCGTGCGTCCCGGCTTCAGATCTTGTAGTAGTCGCGGTACCATTTGGCGAAGCGGGTCAGGCCCTCTTCGAGCATCACCTCAGGCTTGTAGCCGGTCAGGGCCTTGAGCTTCGACACGTCCGCATAGGTCGCGGTAACGTCGCCCGGCTGCATCGGCTTCATGATCTTCACCGCTTCGCGCCCGATCGCGGTTTCCAGCGTGGAGATCATCTCCATCAGGCCGACCGGGTGGCTGTCGCCGATGTTGAGCACGCGGTGCTCGCGCAAGGCCGGTGGATGATCGAGCGCGCCGACGATACCGGTCACGATATCGTCGATATAGGTGAAGTCGCGGGCCATCTTGCCCTCGCCGTAGACCTCGATCGGCTGCCCGGCCAAGATCTTGTCGGTGAAGGAGAAATAGGCCATGTCCGGCCGACCCCAGGGGCCATAGACGGTAAAGAAACGCAGGCCGGTCTGCGGGAAGCCGTAGAGCGTCGCATAGGACTGGCTCATCAGCTCGCAGGCGCGCTTGGTCGCCGCATATAGCGACACCGGCATGACCGACGGTTCGTCCTCGCTAAACCCCCGCCCGCCCATCGGCTTGTCACCATAGACCGAGCTGGACGAGGCATAGACCAGATGCTCGAACTGCGGCTGGTGGCGGCACGCCTCCATCACCGCGAGATGCCCCGCAAGGTTCGACTTCTCGTACGCGAACGGGTTTTCGATGCTGTACCGAACCCCCGCCTGCGCCGCGAGATGCACCACCCGGGTCACGCCGTTGTCGGATACCAGACGCGCCACGCCCTCGACATCCGACACGTCCATCCGGTGGAACGCGAAGTTCCGATTTCCCTCAAAGGTCACCAGCCGCGCCTCTTTCAGCCGCGGATCATAGTAATCGTTGACGTTGTCGATGCCAATCACCGTCTCGCCGCGATCGAGCAGACGGTGTGCCGTCGCATGACCGATAAAGCCTGCGACACCGGTAACGAGAACGGGCGCGGCCACGGTCAGCGGCCCACCGCGATGTAGGTGAAGCCGGCATTCTCGACGATGTCGCGCGGATAGATGTTGCGGAGATCGATCAGGATAGGCTCCGACAGCAACGACTTGACGCGCTTCAGATCGAGCGCGCGAAACGCGTCCCATTCGGTGACGATGACGAGCGCATCGGCGCCTTCCATCGTCGCATAGGTGTCGTCCTTGAAGTCGACGTTCTGAAGCAGCTTGGCGGCCTGCTCCATGCCCTCGGGATCATAGGCCTGCACGCGCGCGCCAGCATCCTGCAGCAACTGGATCACCGCGATCGCGGGGCTGTCGCGCATGTCGTCGGTGTTCGGCTTGAACGTCAGGCCCAGCACCGCGACCGTCTTGCCGCGCACTTCGTCGCCCATCGCCGCGATGACCTTGCGGCCCATCGCACGCTTGCGGTTCTCGTTGACTGCGACGACCGCCTCGACGATCCGCTGCGGCGCTTCGTAATCCTGGCTGGTCTTGAGCAGAGCCAGCGTATCCTTGGGGAAGCACGAGCCGCCATAGCCCGGGCCCGCATTGAGGAACTTCGCGCCGATCCTGTTGTCGAGCCCGATGCCGCGCGCGACCTCCTGGACGTCGGCCCCGACCTTTTCGCAGAGATCGGCGATCTCGTTGATGAAGGTGATCTTGGTCGCGAGGAACGCGTTGCCGGCGTATTTGGTCAGTTCGGCGCCGCGGCGCGACATCTCGATCACCGGCGAGCGGTTCAGGCTCAGCGGGCGATAGATTTCGCGCATCACGGCCATCGCGCGCTCGTCATGGCCACCGATGACGACGCGGTCGGGCCGCTTGAAGTCGTCGATCGCGGCGCCTTCGCGCAGGAATTCGGGGTTGGAGACGACGGCGAATTCCGCATCCGGGTTGTTCTCGCGCAGGATCCGCTCAACTTCGTCGCCGGTGCCGACCGGGACGGTCGACTTGGTGATGACGACGGTGAAGCCGCTGACCGCGGTCGCGACTTCGGCAGCGGCGGCAAAGACATAGCCGAGATCAGCATGGCCATCGCCACGCCGCGAGGGGGTGCCGACTGCGATGAAGACGGCTTCGGCGCCCTTGACGCCCTCGGTCAGGTCGGTCGTGAAGGCGATGCGACCGCCGCGAACGTTGGTTTCGACCAGCGCCTGAAGGCCCGGCTCGAAGATCGGAATCCGACCCGCATGTAGCGCGTCGATCTTGCTGGCATCCTTGTCGACGCAAATGACGTCATGACCGAAGTCGGCGAAGCAGGCTCCCGACACGAGGCCGACATACCCAGTTCCAATTACTGCGATCCGCATGGTCGTTTACTCACATCTTGCGAAGCCCGCGCACGCGCAGGCCGTCTATGCTGCATGGCAGCGTGTGGACCGTGCTGGTGCCGCGTTTCGGCCATTTTAGCAAGGGGTCCACAGGGTTCCGTCGTCCGCACGGCGCCGTTCGCCGCGTTGCTGCAGCGCGATACAATTTTGTAAATATAAGACGGTTAACGGAAATTTAACGGCCTTGCTTAGGGTTGGTTGCAGAACTTTCTGCGATTGCACGAGTGACGTCATGGAGATGCAAACCGTGCCCAACACCCCCGCTTCCGCCACCTCGTTCCTGTCGACGCTGGGCGTTAACGCTCACTCCGGCAACGCTAATAATGCGTACGGCAATGCCAGCATGACGATCAGCAGCCTGAACTATCTGGGTATCGGCACGGTGCGCGATACGTTGCCGGGATCGGGAATCGGTAACGCAGTCGTTAACGCAATGGCGGCCGCGGGCGTCAAATTCGACTTCGTGACGTCGTCGGGCCTGCCCGCGACCGGGGCGTCGGGGCTGGCCAACTATGTCGCGTCGCTCGAGGACTTCCAGACCCGGCATGCCGGCAGCATCGTCGCGATCGAGGGGCTGAACGAGGTCAACACGCAGGAGTTCAGCTATAACGGCAGCGGCTCGCTGACCGCGGCGGTCGAGTATCAGAAGGCGTTGTATACCGCGGTCAAGGGTAATGCCGGGCTGTCGGGCGTGTCGGTCATCAACCTGTCGGTCGCCCTCGAAAGCCCGTCCGCCTATGCGGCGATCGGCGATCTCGGCGCCTATTCCGATTACGCCAACGCGCACGCCTATACCGCATCGGGCGGACTGTCCGACACGGTGATGGAGGCATCGATGGCGCGCGCCGCCGCAGCGTCCAAGGGCGACAAGATCGTCATCACCGAGACCGGCTACACCACGCTGTCGAGCGATCCCGGCCTCGGTGTCAACGAAAGCGCGCAGGCCAAGCTGACCGTCAACGCATTGCTCACCGCGTTCGAGAACGGATCGAGCCAGACGTTCCTGTACGAACTGTTCGACAGCAGCCTCAACCCGGACGGCGCGGAGAAGGAGTTCCATTTCGGCCTGTTCAACGCCGACGGCACGCCCAAGCAGGCGGCGACCGCGGTCCACAACCTGACCAGCCTGCTCTCCTATGTCGATGCGGGGACCGGCACCGCGGCGTCGGCCGCGACCGCCTATTCGCTGGACGGCATGCCGGCCGACGGCCATTCGCTGACGCTGACCAAGACCAACGGCGCCTACGACATCCTGCTGTGGCGCGATGCCAATCTGTGGAACACCACCACCCAGTCCGAAAACGCGCTGGCGACGAAGACCGTCACGATCGATCTCGGCGGCATGCAGAAGACGGTATACGTCTACGATCCGCTGCGGGGCAGCGCGCCGATCGCGAGCTATACCAACGTCAGCCAGATCACGCTGGCGGTCGGCGATCGCGCGCTGGTCGTCGAGGTGGGGTCGAAGTCCGCCTACACCGAAACCGCCACCGCAGTTCCTGCTGCGCTGAGCACGACCGCGGACGGGCTGGTCGCGCAGATCGATAAGCTGGCGGGATCGACCGGGTTGAAGACGATCGCGCTGACCGACAGCGCGGTGCTGAACGTCGCCTCGGTATCGACGATGCGGTACATGATCGCCAATTACGGCGACGTACTGGCGAAGATCGACGGCGGCTATTCGTTCAAGGTCACCGAGACCGGCGTCGGCTGGAAGGAAGAACAGGCGTTCGACGCCAAGGGCATCCTCGTCTCGACCGCCGACTATGGCTATCTCGGCGGCGTCATTTCGAACATCCATACCGAATATGCGACCGGCGTGATCAGCGACCAGAGCTATACGATGGGCAAGCTGTCGGCGACGATCGTCGACGATCCGAAGCTCGGGCGGACCGTCACCAGCTACGACATCGCGACCGGCAAGCCGGCGTCGATGACGGTCGCCGGCAAGGACGGCAGCAATGCCGCGACGATCTACAAGAACGGTATCGTGTCGACCTACACGCTGACGGCGGCAGACGGCTCGAAGGTCACCGACACCTACGACGCCGCCGGCAAGCGCGTCAGCGAGGTCCAGGTCGATACCAAGAACGTCTGGACAACGCTGCAATATGACGCGAGCGGTGACGTCTCGCGCAAGTTCGTGCAGCGGCCCGACGGCAGCAGCGAGAGCTATGCGTACAAGTTGACCGGCCTCGCCTATGTCACCGAGCACCAGGTGGTGAACACCAAGGGCGTGGTGACGCTGGTCGAGCGACTGCGCGCCGACGGCACGCCGGTCACCACCGCGCAGACCTTCGCCGACGGCGGTAAGATCTCCAGCACGTTCGGCAGCAACGGCCAGTTGCTGACCAAGGTGACGAACGCGGCGGACGGCACGCGCACTTCGCTGACCTACGATGCGACCACCAGCAAGCTGGCGTCGAGCGTGGTGCAGACCGCAGCCGGAGCGACCACGACGATCACCTATGTCGCAGGCGTGATGAGCGACCGGACGCTGGTCCGCGCCGATGGCAGCCGCACCTCGGAGACGTTCGACGCGACCGGGTTGAAGACGCGGCAGGTCGATGTCGACACCGCCAAGACCTATACCACGCAGGTCTTCGACGCGACGACCGGCAAGCCGCAGCGTACCTATGTGCAATATACCGACGGGCGCAGCATCGTCACCAGCTACAACGTCACCGGCAAATCCTATGTGACCGAGGTCCAGACCACCGACAAGGCGGGCAAGGTCGTCTCGGTCGTGCGGCGTCATGCCGACAATACGCTCGACTATACCGACTCGTACGCGGCCGACGGCAAGCGCACGACGACGAGCTATGACGCGACCGGCCACCGGCTCAACCAGACCATCACCGCGGTCGGCGGCGGGCGCGTGATCACCACCTACGACCCGACCACCGGCGGGCTGAAGAGCCTGCTCGAACTGGCGGCCAACGGCACGATCATCCGCAGCCAGACCTATAGCGGCGGCGGCCTGGTGAACGAGGACGTCGTCAACGAGCAGGGCAAGGTCACCTATACCTACAACAGCGCCGGCGCGAAGATCTCGCAGCTGCAGACCGACTCCGATGGCACGAAGACCACGACCTTGTTCGACGCGAGCTCGGGCGCGGTCACCAAGGTGTATGTCGCCAATCCCGACGGCAGCGGCGAAACCCGCGCCTACGGCCTGACCGGCCTCGCCTGGACCACCGAGATCCAGGTGACGGACGCCACCGGCAAGATGGTGTCGCTGACCCGCAGCGCCGCCGACGGCCGGCTGGTCTCGACCGAGATCGTCCAGGGCAGCTCGAAGATCACGACGGCGTATGATTCGCAGGGCCGTCGCCAGACCGAGACGACGGTGACGGGAGACGTCGCCAAGGACGGTACGCGGACGGTGCTGACCTATGATCCGGCGACCGCGACATTGCTGTCGCGCGTCGTCCAGTCGGCGGTCGGCGGGACGGTTACCACCAGCTTCAAGGCCGGCATCGTCGCCCAGATGGTCTCGGTGCTGCCCGACGGCAGCCGCTCGACCGTGACGTATGACGCCGCGGGCAAGAAGACCAACGAAGTGACAGTCGATACCGCGGGCACCTGGACCACGTCGGTCCTCGACGGCACGGGTGCCGTGTCGAAGCGCTATATCAAGAACGCCGACGGCAGCGGCGAGACGCAGTCGTTCGGCATCACCGGTCAGGCCTGGACCACCGAGCGCAGCGTGTTCGACGCCAAGGGCAAGGTCACGCTGGTCGTGCGCAGTCATGCCGATGGCAGCCTGGCGTATCAAGAAACCAACGCCGCCGACGGCGCGCGTCTCCTCCAGACCTACGACGCGGCAGGCAAGCTCAGCCAGTCGGTGGCGATCGCCGCGACCGGCGAAACGCATACCCAGCAGTTTGATGCGACCACCGGGCTGATCACGCGCGACATCGGCCAGTTGGTCAACGGCGATGTCGCCACCTCGCTGTACGAGAATGGCAAACTCGCCAGCCGACGGACCCAGGTCGCGGCCGGCGGCAAGATCGTCGAGGCCTACAACGCCGACGGATCGCGCACCGCAGACACCTACACCGCCGCCGGGATCCGCACGACCGCGGTGATCGTCGATGCCGCGGGCAGCTGGAACACGACGCTGTACGACGCGACCACCGGCAAGCTGACGAGCAACTTCATAGAGCGCGCCGACGGCACCGCCGAGAACACGCTGTATAACGTCACCGGCAAATCCTACGTCACGCAGACCCAGCTGGTCGACGGCAAGGGCGTGGTCGTCTCGGTCGTGCGCAAGCACGGCGACGGGACGCTCGATTATACCGAGACGCGCGATCCCGACGGCACCAGCCTGCTGACCTATTACGACGCCAAGGGCCGGAAGACGAAGGCCGCGACGATCGGCAGCGACAGCACGCAGACCAGCGAATACGACGCCGAAACCGGCGCGCTGGTGACCCGGATCGACGAGTCGAACGGGATCAAGCACAGCCGCGGCTTCGACACCGCGGGCCGGTTGATCAAGGACGTTACCGTCGATGCGCAGGGGCAGTGGACGACGCTGCTGTACGATCAGGCCGGCACCGTCACGCGCAAATATGTGACCGCGCCGGACGGCTCGGCCGTGAACACCGTCTATATGCCGACCGGCTCCGACTATGCGGTCGGCGTGGTCAAGACCGATACGACCGGCAAGACGATCTCGGTCGATCGCACCCGCACCGACGGCAGCCGCGCCTATGCCGAGGTGAACGATGCGACTGGGCGGACGCAGCAATATTTCGATATCGCCGGCCGCGAGCAGAGCAAGGTCGTGACCGATGCGGCCGGGCGTACGACGATGAACTTCGATACCGCGAAGGATCAACTCTCCTCCAGCAAGACCGAGCTTGCCGGCGGTGGCAGCGTCGTTCGCAGCTACACCGCGGGCGTGATGACGGGTCGTACGACGACCACCGCCGCGGGTGTCGCGACGACCGAGAGCTTTACGACCGCGGGCCATGCGATCGCCGATGTCCGGAGTGCGGCGAGCGGCTATGACGCGATCCTGGTCGGCGGCGCGGGCGGGGTCACCGGCTCGGTGGCGGACGAACTGCTGCTGGTCGATCGTAGCGGTGCGACCGTTGCCGGCGGTGGCGGCGACGATCGTTTCCTCGTCACGCTGGGTACGTCGGCGACGATCGCGGACTTCGGGGCGGGCCACGATCTGCTCGATCTCTCGGCGTTCGCGAAGTCGGGATACCAGCCGATGATGGAGATATCGGGCAGCGACCTGACCGTGAAATACGATCAGGGTGCGACGATCACGCTGACCGGGGCGGCGGCGCACCGACTGGTGCAGACCTCGGCAAACAGCGGCGTTTACGCATTCGGCTGACGCTTTGCGGCGCGCGTACCGGTTTAAGCGGTGAAGCGCGCTGCATCGCAACATCCGCTTAGGATTTTGGCCGTAACGTTAACCACACCGAATCGGTTTTGTGGAAGATGTTATGACCCCAGTCCGTGTTCCCGCCGCCCGTGTTCCCGCCGCCCGTGTGCAAACCGCCCGTGCTTCGGCCGCCCGTCCTTCGGCCACCGATCGGCCCGGCGCATGAAGCATCAGGTGATCCAGGACGATAGCGGCCTGGTGGCGCTGACCGCGCTGCTGGCGATCCACCGCATCGCGGTCGATGCCGATCAGCTGCGCCACGGTCTGGGCCATTTCCATTCGCTCGACGCCGATGCGCTCGTGCGGCTGGCGGGCGGCATCGATGGCGTGCGCGCCAAGTCGCGGACGGCGCGTCCCGAGGATCTCGCCCGCCTGCCGCTGCCGGCGCTGGCGGACGGGCCCGAGGGCTGGTTCCTGATCGGCCGGATGCAGGGCGACGAGGTGCTGATCCAGCGCGCGCACCAGCCGGTCGCCAAGGTCGACCTGGCGACTCTGCAGACGCTCTGGTCGGGCACGCTCGTGCTGGTCACGACGCGCGAGAGCGCGGCGCTGGCGACCAAGGGGTTCGACTTTTCCTGGTTCATCCCGCAGATCGTCCGCTATCGGCGGCTGATCGGCGAAGTGCTGCTGATCACGCTCGCGCTCAACCTGCTCGGGCTCGCCGCGCCTTTGTTCTTCCAGAGCGTGGTGGACAAGGTGCTGGTCCACGGCACGCTGTCGACGCTGTCGGTGCTGACGATCGGCTTCGTCGCGGTGTCGTTCTGGGAAACCGCGTTCGGCTGGCTGCGCACCCGGCTCTATTCGGAAACGAGTCAGAAGATCGACGTCGAGCTGGGCGCGCGGCTGTTCCGCCACCTGCTGCGCTTGCCGCTGAGCTATTTCGAATCGCGCCGCGTCGGCGATACCGCGATGCGCGTCCGCCAGCTCGAGACGATCCGCGAATTCCTCACCAACGCGTCGCTGACGGTGCTGATCGACCCGGTGTTCGCGGTCGTCTTCCTCGCGGTGATGGCGCTGTATTCGATCAAGCTGTTCTTCGTCGCGGTACTCGCGATTCCCGCCTATCTCGCGGTCGCCCTGCTCGTGACCGGCCCGCTGCGCAGCCGGCTCGACGAGAAGTTCGAGCGCGGTGCGGCCAACAACGCGCTGCTGGTCGAGAGCATCGCGGGCATCCAGACGGTCAAGGCCGCCGCGGTCGAGCCGCAGTGGCAGGACGCCTGGGAGCGCCGCCTCGCAGGCTATTCGGCCGCCAACCAGCGCGTCATCGATCTCGGCAATACCGGCAACAACGCGATCCAGCTGATCTCCAAGCTCAACATGGCGGCGATCCTGTATTTCGGCGCGCAGGCGGTGATCGCGCACGATTTGACCGTCGGCGGGCTGGTCGCGTTCAACATGTTCGCGCAGCGTGTCTCAGGGCCTGTGATCCGCATGGCGCAGCTGTGGCAGGAGTTCCAGCAGGTCCGGATCGCGGTCGAGCGGCTCGGCGACGTGCTCAACCACCGCGTCGAGCCGGGCGCCGGCAGCCAGACCGCGCTGCCCGCGATCCGCGGCAGCGTGACGTTCGAGAATGTCCGCTTCCGCTACGCCGACGACGGTCCATGGACACTCGACGACATCGACCTGGTCGTCCCCGCCGGCTCGACGCTGGGCATCGTCGGCTCGTCGGGCTCGGGCAAGTCGACGCTGACCAAGCTGCTCCAGCGTCTCTACGTCCCCGCCAACGGCCGTGTGCTGGTCGACGGGGTCGACGTCGCGCAGATCGATCCGGCGTGGCTGCGGCGACAGATCGGCGTCGTGCTGCAGGAGAACGTGCTGTTCAACCGCACGGTGCGCGAGAACATCGCGCTCGCCAATCCCGCGCTGCCGATCGACAAGGTGATGGCCGCCGCCGAGATGGCGGGCGCGCACGAGTTCATCACGCGGATGCCGCAGGGCTATGACACGATGATCGAGGAGCGCGGCGCCAACCTGTCGGGTGGCCAGCGTCAGCGGCTCGCGATCGCCCGCGCGCTCGTCACGCAGCCGCGCATCCTCATCTTCGACGAGGCGACCTCCGCGCTCGATGCCGAGAGCGAGGAGATCATCCAGACCAACCTCAAGCAGATGGCGGTCGGCCGCACCGTCATCATCATCGCCCACCGCCTGTCCGCGATCCGCCAGTGCGACCGCATCGTCGCGCTCGAGAAGGGGCGTCTGGTCGAACAGGGTTCGCACGACGAACTGCTCAGCCACGATGGCCGCTACGCCGACCTCTACCGACGCCAGATGGGCGTCCTGTACGGAATCGCTTCATGACCGCGCTCACCCATCATCTGTCGCTCGTCCGTCGCGCCTGGATCGAGGATCGCGCGACCCGCCGCGACCGCCGCATCCCGCTCGAGACCGCGTTCCTGCCCGCCGCGCTCGAGGTGATCGAGCGCCCGGTGTCGCCGACCGCGCGGATCACCGCATGGCTGTTGCTCGGCGGGATGGCGGCGACCGCGCTGTGGCTGACGCTCGGCCATGTCGACATCGTCGCGACCGCGGAAGGACGGACGATCCCCGCCGACAGCGTCAAGCTGGTCCAGTCGGTCAGCGGCGGGCTAGTCCGCAAGATCTGGGTGCATGACGGCGATGTCGTCAAGCGCGGCCAGCCACTGGTCGATCTCGATCCGACCTTGTCCTCCGCCGACGAAGCGCAGGCGCGCCAAGCGCTGCTGACCGCCGAGATCGACGTCGCGCGCAATGCCGCGATCGTCGACGGGCTGAGCGGGGGGCGCGGCGTGTTCGTCGCGCCCCCCGGCACGCCCGCCGACGTACTCGACACGCAACGCCGGCTGGTCGCAGCCCAACTCGGCAGCGCGCGCGCGGCCGATGCCGGGCTTGCCGCCGCGCGTCGCTCCGCGCTCGCCGATGCGGCGGGCGCGGGGGATCAGATGCGCGCGCTCGACGCCAACCGGCCGCTGATGGAGCGCCAGGTCAAGGCGGTCGAGACGCTGGCGGCGCGCGGCTATGCCAGTGGCCTGCGCGTGCTCGACATGCAGCGCCAGCGGCACAGCGAGATGGGCAGCCGCGATGTCGCCGCGCAACAGCGCACGCGTGGGCTGTCGGAGGCGCAGCGGTTCGGCGAGGAGCTCAACCATTCGCGCGAACAGGCGCGCCAGACTGCGCTTGGCGATCTCGCCAAGGCGCAGTCGGATGCGATGCAGCGCCGCCAGGATCTCGCCAAGGCCAGCCAGCAGAGCCGGATGCAGCGACTGGTCGCGCCGGTCGACGGCACCGTCCAGCAATTGGCGATCCACACCGTCGGCGGCGTGGTCGAGCCGGTCCGCGCGCTGATGGTGGTGGTGCCCGACGGCAAGCTGACCGTCGAGGCCAAGCTGCTCAACCGCGACGCCGGCTTCGTCCACGCCGGCCAGCCGGTCGCGCTCAAGCTCGAGGCGTATCCGTTCACGCGGTTCGGCACCGTGCCGGGCCGGATCGTCTCGGTCAGTCGCGACGCGGTGCAGGACGAGAAGGGGCCGTCCTATTACATGGCAAGGATCGCGATGGACCAGCGCACGGTCACCGCTGACGGGCGCAAGATGACCCTGACCCCCGGCCTCGCGGTCACCGCCGACATCCGCACCGGCCGCCGGCGCCTGCTCGACTATATGCTCGACCCGGTATCGCGCGACGTCTCCGAAGCGGCCCGCGAACGGTAGGGCAAAGGGGCCTACCCTGCTGAGCGGTCAACCTTCCAAGTCGCGAGCCACGCGAGGCGGTCGCTCGTCATGTTCATGAGGCATACGAAGCTTCCAAGCATGACGTAACTGATACCGTCCGATACGTTGCAAGCGTCGTTCCTTCGGACGATCCAGCGACGTTCGGACGCGACGACGCGCCTGCGGTCCGCTGGGCCGAGCGATCGCAACAGCGTCCGGTAGGAAGCGTTGAGCGCAACGTTCGTCTTCGAGAGCTGTTCCCGTAGGCAGTGATTCTCGACATAGCCGTAGGGAAGCCCGTAGATTTCCTCGATCCAGAGGCGGCCTTCGGTCACGTAACTATCCAGCGCCGCTTGCGTCCAACACCGCCCCTTGAGATCGTCCGAGGACACGCCCTTGGGAAGCACGACGTCGAAGGCCGAAGACCAGTGCCGCCGCAGGTTCGGATCACCGGAGGGCTGCGCGGTTGCTCCGCTCGCGATCGCCATGATCGCCGTGATCGCTATCGACTGGGAAACTTTGGCGCGGGGGGCCCCTTTCGATACGCGGTCGACGGTCGACTTCATCTCGGCGTCCTCCGGAATATCAAGCGTATGCCTGTTTTCGGACTGTAGCGATCGCGCAGTGCGGATCGCACCTTATACTTGCGCGTCACGACCTGTCGCTCATGAAATCTGGGCATGACCATTGTCGGCGCTCGATCGGTTGATCGGACGGACCGATCGCTTCGTCCGATGGGAGGTTTCGGGGTGCATCATCTAGGACAGCGCTCCGTACCTTGGTCTCGTACTTTACAAGCGACCTGGGGAGCTGCCGTGTCCGAGCTGTTGGAACTGATCGATTATGAGGCATTGGTGCTCGCCAAACTCGAGGATGCGGCGCAATCTTCGTCGCGGCGCGAGCGGTGCGCGCATCTAGACCAGGCGGCGGTGTTCGCCGCGCAAGGTGAAGCCGCCCGGTATGCTGGAAACGGCTCCCGCTCCTGAACGATGGCGCGTGAACGAGGGCGCGGGATGTCGGGGCACCGGGACGTGCCACCGACGCTTCGGGAACTGTAAAATCTACCCCAGCCGGTGATCGTTTCTCGTCACGCGCGCCCCTCTTCCAGCGATTAGGGAGCGTGGGAAGGAGAAACCGCGATGATAGCTGCCGAAGATGGTCCTGCACCCGGCGCAGACCAGGTCTGCGAGAATAGCGCCTATCGGGCGGCCCGCGCAGAGTGGCATCGCAACCGCGCTGCGATCGCGACGGACGGCAGCATCAGGCTGCTCCACGAGAAGTTCGCGGCCCTGTACAGCGCTGGTACCGAACCGATCAGGCGGTGTAGCGGCGGATCGGCACGGACTTCCGGATGATCGTGATTTCGACGCGCGAACTCAGGACGTGACCAATACTCGCTCGTCCGCCCCTTCCGGCTTGCGGACTCGGCGGCGCCATCCACCGGTTTCGGTCATGAACGCATCGCTGAACGCGTAGCCCATCATCAGCGTGGCGAACGCCGGGCCATAGCATTGCACCGTGATCGCGTAGACGTTCAGCATCATCAGCAACAGCAGCTTGGTACGGTCCACCGTCCTGAAGCACGAGACGAACACGCCGGCGACGATGACCAGGAACGGTATCCCGAGCATCAGATAGGTCGTCATGTAGAAGTTATCGACCGGCACGTTGTACTGGGCCATGTCCGAGAACTTCATCGGATAGGCGAAGCAGCCGAGGCCGCAGCCGATCAGGAGCCCCGCCGGGAAAATCTGCTGAAGGTAGGTGAAGGGCAACTGCCAGCTGTTGTCGATCCGGTCCTGCAAGCTCATCAGCTTGGACGAAACGTCCTGCAACTCCGCGCCAGCCAGGGTGAAGACCAGCACGAACGGCACCAGCACGGTCAGGAACGAGAATTTGGCGAGAAGGCGATCGACGTCGAGGCGGTTCTTTGCCGGGATCAGTACGTCGACCACCACCAGATGCAGCGTGAACATCGCCAGCGTCAGCAGCGCGGTGCGGTTGGTCGAGACCTGGATCGCCCAGAACATCAACGGGAGAATCAGGAGATTCATCCATTTGGGCACCCAGCGATAGACCATCATGTACGGGAACAGCACCATGAACGCGGCCATCGTGCTGTCGCCCGCGAAGCCGCCGTACCGCACCTTGCCGTCGATCCACCACACGCGCGAGATGTTGCGCAGGCCGTTGAAGCTGTCGATGTCCGCGCCGACCCAGGGATAGTCGATATGCGGCGCGAAGATCAGGCCGATGATCGACAGCGCCGACATGATCGCGAGGCAGACCCGCACCGCGGGCAGTCGCACGACGCTGCGTCCGCAACAGATGAACCCGACGAAGATCGGCATGAACGACTTGACCGACGACGCGAACATCGCCGGCGTCCAGGACATGAAGATGATCGACACGGCGGCCGCTGAAATCGTGCTCAACGTCGCGATGATCGCGAAGGACGAGCGCTTCTGGATCGCATAATGCCAGATGAAATAGGCAAACGCGACCATCGCCAGCAGATCCGGCACGAACCACAGGGGCGACAGATGCGCCAGCTGCAGGAGATACCGCAGCATCCCCGTCAACGCGTCGCGGATGGCGAACATGCAAAGCACCGCGGCGGCGCAGGTCAGCGCCAGATCGTTCTTGCCGACCGTGCCCGCGGCATCGTCCGTCACGTCGGAACTATACCATATACTAGCCATCAGCGAGATTCCGGTTCTGCGGTGACGATGACGCCGGCACGGCCCGACGCGGGTTGGCCGTCACCCATACCGGTACTGCCGAAGCGGCTCCAGCGTCGGTTGAGAAAGGCGAGCATCGGCTTTTCGATCACGCGGTGGACGATCACCGCGCCGATCAGCGCACCGACGATCGCGATCGGCAGGAGCAGCACGGGCGCACGCTCGAACAAACCGAGCTTCTGGGTGATCGCCTCGGCGACCTTGATCGCGATCGGGTGCGACAGATACAGCGCGTAGGAGGCATCGCCGCCGGCGACCAGCAGCCGGGTCAGGCCGGACGGCGCGACATGCTGCCCGCCGACCGGTTCGAGCCCGAGCACCGCGGCGGCCATGATCAGCGTCGCAGGAATGCCGCCGGTCACGATCCGCCCGATCGTGTCGTACGCGCCGGTCTGATAGCCGATCACCGCGAGCACCAGCGCGAGCGGCAGCATCGCGAACGCGATCGGGCGGGGAATGCGGACGCCCTTGAGGAACAGGTGCGCGAGCACCATCCCCGCGAGGAACTCGCCGGTCAGCGGATAGCCCCAGAAATGCAGCATCCGCCAATCGAGCGGTGCGAGATGCGCGACCGCCATCAGCCCGAGGATCGCGGCGAAGATGATCGCCAGCCCCGCGGTGCGGCGAAACGGCAGCGCGACCGCGAACACGACGTAGAACATCATCTCGTAATTCAGCGTCCAGCCGAGCGTGAACACCGGAAAGCAATACTCGCCGCAGACCGGGCCGGGCAGGAACAGGTAGGAGAACAGCATGTTCGTCGCTCCCGGCCGCGGCGCACCGGTCGCGATCAGCACGACCAGCGCAAGCGTCGTGAACAGCCAGTAGAGCGGCGCGATCCGGATCAGCCGGCGGCGCAGGAAATCGGCGGCGGCACCGGCATCCCCGAACCGGTCGTGCATCATGTAATACATCACGAAGCCCGAGATGACGAAGAAGACGTCGACTCCGAGCCCCCAATCGAACGGGATGAAGCCCCATTTGCCCGCGCGCGCGCCGATATGCTCGACGAGAGCATGCTGGCTGTGACCGCACAGCACGAGGAACGCCGCGAGGAACCGCAGGATCTGGAGGCTGTCTATCCGGCCGAGACGCATCGGGAACACCTTCGTTTTGGGCAGGAAGATCGTGGCGCGGGACATCGCGCCCCGGACATGCTCACTGCGGAATGCACTATAGAAGGTCAATTGCGGAAAAGTATGCCGCAGTGCAGCACGACCCGAAATGACGCAGCGAGCATGCGACGCGCCGACCGGATTTGGCGACGTGCCGGGGGATACGGCCCCCTCCCGCGATCACCGCGGGTGGACGTATAGGACCGAAATCGCCTACTGGCATGCTGTAGTGCAGTATGACCCGGCAGTCGGCCGGCGATCGGATCTGCGCCGACGCCCTAGCGGAGACGCTGCCTTCATCATGTCTGTGTTACTGACACGATTGATCCGCGGCGGCGCGCCGAACATGGCTCTGCGCGGCTCGACGCTCTTTCTGCGATTCGCGCTGTCCTTCTATATCGTCAGCCAACTCGGACTCGCATCGGCGGGTGTTTACGGCCTGGCGATCGGCGCAATCGGCATCGTCCCCGCGACGGTCGGCTGGGGGCTGAACTATTTCGTGTCGCGCGAAGTGGTGGGCCATACGCCTGCGACCGCCGCGCCGCTGATCCGCGATCGCCTGATCATCACCTTCGCGTCACTGCTGGCCGGCACGCTGATCGCGGTGCCCGTGCTGATCTGGCAGACCGGCGAGATCACGCAGACCCAGGTCCTGATCCTGATCCTGCTGTGGCTGGAGACGCTCGCACTCGACATCTACATGCCGATGATCGGGCTGGAGCTGGCGCTGTTCGCCAACGTCCTGGTGTTCGTCCGCTCGGCGCTGTGGATCCCGATCGTCGTCGGAATCGGCTTTGCGGTGCCGGCGCTGAAGACGCTCGACATGATCTTCATCGGCTGGATTCTCAGCCACCTGCTCGCGATCGGCATGCTGTTCGTCTATTTGCGCCGCTGGCCGATGAAGGCGGGCTTGCGCGAAGAGAAGAAGCTGAGCGTGCTGGTCAATCGCGCGCGCCGTGCCTGGTACATCTATTTCAGCGACCTCGGCATCGTCGGCCTGGGCTATGCCGACCGCTTCATCCTGAACGCGCTGCTCGGGCTGGTCGCGACGGGTATCTACAGCTTCTATTTCTCGATCACCAACGCGCTGCAGACATTGATCTCGACCGCCGTGGTGCAGCTTGCGCTGCCGCGAATGGTGCGCGCGTTCCGCGGTGGCGATCCCGCCGAGTGGCAGGCCGAGCTGCGCCGCCAGATGATCAAGACGTTGACCTTCGCCGCGGTGTTCAGCGTCGGCATTTTCCTGGCGACCGAGTTGATCTTCTACTTCGCGCCGCCGGGCCGCTTCCCGGTGTTCCGCGTGCTGCTCGCGATCATGCTGCTGGCGGCGACGATCCGTTCGGGCTCGGACCTGCTCAACGTGTCGATCACCAGCATGGGGCGCGACCGCATGTACGCGGTCAACAACGTCGCCGGCGTGATCGTCGCGATCGCGTTCGGCACGGGGTTCATGTATTTCTTCGGGCTGATCGGTGCCGGCCTGTCGGCGGCGGCGACCGCCAGCACGCTGTTCATCGTTCGTTTGGTGTACCTGCGCCATGTCCTGAGCAAGATGAAGCAGTCCGATCTTTCGCCCGATCCACACATGGCAACGGCGAACGATCCGGAAACGGGGATGCCGCAGCGATGACCGATACTCCTGCGCCGTCGGCATGGCGCACCTGCGCCGATCATGTCCGCGGTGACCTGATCCGCGTTGCAAAGGTCGGCAGCCGGCGCCCGGGCGGCGCGTTTTTCGTCTATGCGTGGCTGTTCCTCCCCGGCTTCCGCTTCATCCTGGCACACCGGATTCAGCGATTGCTGGCATCGATCCCGGCGGTCGGCCGGATCGTGGCGCGACTATATTGGGCGCGGACCTGTCGGCGATCCGGATCGGAGATCGCCGCGATCGCGAACGTCGGCCCCGGCTGTTACATGCCGCATCCCTATGCGATCGTGCTCGGCGACTGCACGGTGGGGCGCAACGTCGTGATCCTGCAATGCGTCACGATCGGCAAGCGCGGCGACGAGGCGCCGCGTGGGCCGATCATCGGCGACGATGTCGAGATCGGCGCGGGCGCGACCATTCTCGGACCGATCACGATCGGCCACGGCGCCAAGATCGGTGCCAATTCGGTCGTGTTGAAGGACGTGCCGGCAGGCGCCATCGCCGCCGGAACGCCCGCGCGGATCCTGGGCGCGGCCAGCCCTTCGAACGTCGGCGCGCAATGACCCCGCTTGCGGCGTCAGACCGTCCGGCGCTGCGCGTCTTCTATATCGGTGCCGGCGATCCCGTCGCCCCGCGATCGGGGATGGACGTCGTCGCCCGCGCCCATATCGGCGAGCTCGCGGCGTCGTCCGCGGTCGCGCTGACCGGCGTGTTCGCGACGCTGCCGGCCGATACGCCGTCTCCTGCGTTCGGCGGAGTCACGGGCTATCGTGCGGATACCAAGACGCCGTCCAAGGCCCGCAAGCTGGCGCACCTGATTTCGGGCAAGCTGCTGATGAGCATCGGCTTCGTCTCGACACCGGCGCGACGGGCGATCCGCACGGGGTTGGCGGCCGGACCCGACCTGATCGTGGTCGATCATATCCAGGCGCTGGCGAACGTGTCGATGTGGCGGCTGGTGCTCGGACGGACGCCGTTCGTGTTCATCGCGCACAACGTCACGCCGGACACGCTGGTCGACGGTGCGCGGTTGCGGAAATCGCGCCTGTCCGCGCTGTTCCTGCGCATCGAGGCGGTCCAGGCATGGCTGATCGAGGCGTTGCTGTTGCGACGTGCGGCGCGGACCGTGTTCATCTCCGACAGCGATGCGCGCCACTACCGAGGACTGACGGGGGCGAAGGGCGTCGCGCTATGCCCGGTGATCGAACGGAGCGCTCAGGCTTCGGACTGCCTGCCGGTGCCGCAGGACATCGAGCGCGATCAACGCCGCGTGCTGTTCATCGGCAGCCCCGGCTTTCCGCCCAATCGCGCCGCGATCGACTGGATCACGCGCGCGCTCGCGCCTGCGCTGCTGGCGCTGGACACGCCGGCGATCGTGACGTTCATCGGCAAGGGTACGCGCGAGCATATCGGCCCGCCTGCCGCGAACGTCGAAACGCTGGGCTTCGTCGCCGACGACGAGATGGAGCGGCTGCTCGGCACCTGCCTGTGCATGCTGAGCCCGGTCGTCCATGGCAGCGGATTGAAGATCAAGATGCTCGAGGCGTTCGCTGCGGGTGCGCCCGTGATGGCGACACCGCTGTCGCTGCAGGGATTCGAGTTCATGGGCGTGGAGGCGCTGCTCGACCTCGACCGGCCCGAAGCCGCCGCTCGCCATATCCTCGCGTTCGCGCAGGACCCCGCGGCGGTCGAGGCGGCGCGGACGCAGGTGCGTGAGCGCTGGGCCGCGCATAGCCAACGCCGCGAGGGCGCGCTGGTCGACACGCTGATCGATGCACGCGCGGCGCGGACCCGATGATGGCCCCGATGATGGCGGCGACGACGAACCCTGGCGACGAACGAGGAGCGGGCATCGTGACCGAGACGCAGACGCACGCAGGACCGACCGGTTCACAGGCTGCCAAGGTCAAAGTGCTCGATCCCAACCTGTCGATCTATCTCGACCTGTTGCGACTGGTCGCGGCGTTCGAGGTGGTGCTCGGCCATGCGCGGCATTTCGTGATGCCGGGGCTGCCCGGGTTCATCTCCGGCCATACCGGCGAGGCGGTCGCGGTGTTCTTCGTGCTGTCGGGGTTCGTCATCGCCTTCGTCGCGGAAGAGAAGGAGCACAGCCTTCGCGCCTATGCGACCGCGCGCCTCTCCCGGCTATATTCGGTGTGCCTGATTGCGCTGCTGGTCGGCTTTGCGTGCGACATGATCACCAACCGCTTCGGCGTGGTACCGTTGAGCACCCATGGCTTCTACGATCCCGCCTATCTAGCCAATCTGCCGTTCGCGCTGACCTTCACCAACGAACTCTGGTTCAGCCACCGCGTATTCGGCAGCAACGAGCCCTATTGGTCGCTCGGATTCGAGGCCGCCTATTACGTCATCTTTGCGGCGTTCTTCTACCTCGGCCGCGTGCGCGGCGCGGTGATCGGCGTCCTGCTGATGATCGCCTTCGGGCCCAAGGTGGTCGCGTACATGCCGATCTGGCTGTTCGGCCTGGTCGCCTATCGCCACATCCGAGCGGGCCGGGTGACGATGTCGAAATGGCTGGCGCTGGCCGCCTTCGTCGCAACGATCCCGGGCTATTTCCTGGTCAAGCGGACGATGGAGCATTGGGCTTGGCCGATGTACGAGCCAGCCAGCGTGGCGCAACTGGCCAAGAGCTTCGTCTATTTCGCGCTGGTCGGCGTGGTCATCACCATCAATATAATCGCGTTCCGCCGCGCCGCGGAAGGCCGCACGGTTTTCCCGGCGGGGTTCGCCCGCGCGATCCGCTGGTTGGCGGGCGCGAGCTTCACGCTCTACCTCATCCACCAGCCGTTCCTGATCATGCTGACGTCGCTGTTCCCCGGTCTGCGCACCCACCTGCTCGGCGGGCCCGTCGCGATCGGCGGCGCGGTCGTGCTGGCCCTGCTGATCGCCGAGGTGTCGGAGCGCCGCAAACGCGTGTTCCAGCGGATCGTCGGCGGCCTGCTTGGAGCTACGCCCCGTGGATCTACGCCCCGCGGCGGGCAACCGAAGTCGGTCGGATAGCGGCAACTAATATTAGTTAACAATCTGGTAACGATGAAATAATAGGATTTCGTCAATCCATGCCCCCTAGATCGGCCGATGGGTCAGGGGTCTGCCCCATTTAGGGAACGCATGGTGGCAACTGCTCATAATTTAGTTTCGTTTGCCGATACGGTCGAGCGCCGCGGCGAAACGCGCGTGTCGCTGGCGCGCACGGGCACGTTGCGCCTTGCCGACGAGTTGCCCTCGCGTGAAATTCGCATCGCCGATCTCAATCGCGACGGTTGTCGGATCGAGTCGCTCCTGCCGCTGGCGATCGACCAGGCGGTGACGATCGGCATTCCCGGCGTCGGCCTGAACAGCGCGCGGATCACGTGGGTTGGCCGGTCCGATTATGGCTGCCAATTCGACGTCGCGCTGCCCGCGGGAAGCGTGACCGCGGCGATGACCGACAACGTCCATGATCTCGGCCAGACCCATGCCGCATTCCGCGCGCCGGCGACGTTCAAATGGGCACCGCGTGGTCGGCTGATGCTGCTCGGTGCGCTGAGCCTCGCCGGCTGGACGGCGATCACGATCGTCGCGGCACGCCTGCTGGCCTGATCCCCGGATCGAGGGTGCGCCCGATCGGCAAGCCTGCCGGACGCACCGTCGACCAGAGCGTCACATCATTCGATAGCGGATCGGCGTGCCTTTACCGGCCAGCGATACCACCACCGGTCGCGATCCGATCGGGATCGTCGTGTCGCGTGGCCCATCGGGCGCGCAGACCGTGCGATAGGGTACGGGTGCGCCGCCGAGCACCAGTTGTGCCTTCTGCGAAGAGCGGTCGGTCCAGGCGATCAGCTTGCGTGACTGGCCGTCGTCCATCCTGACCACGGTAAGCCCGGGTTGCGGCTGATCGACCCGCCAGCTCTTGGCGCGCGCGATCAGGTGCGTGACGTCGCGGACCATGCAGGCGGCCGGCTTGGGCTTATAATCATAGGTGAACAGCCCGAAATTGTCCTCGATGTCGTCGGGGCGCTTACCCTGATCCTTCAACTGATAGATCCAGACGCCGCGCATCCAGGGCGTGGCCGCGGACCAGAGCAGGAACTGCGCGATGTTGTCGCCCGAATCGTTGCGCGCGATGTCGCAGGATCCGCCACGGGTCGTCGGCCAGCCGATCTCGGTGACGTAGATCGGCATCGCCCGCCCACCGCGGGTCGGCATCGCGCCATGCAACGCCTGCATCTTGTCGATCGCCTCATCCGCCGTGCGGTTTTCGGGGCGTTCGCAATGATTGTAGTAATGCACCGACAGGCCGTCGGCACCCCGCAAGCCGCCGCCCCCCGCGACCGAGCGAACCCATTGCCAGCCATCGTCCGTGCCCGCCGCCCCGGCGAGGATCGTGGCGCCAGGCTGGGTCGCGCGGATCGCCGCGGTGGCCTGCGCCGCCAGTCGGGCATAAGCGTCGCCCCCGCGAGGGTCGCCGGGTCCGGCGCGTCCGATGAGCTTGCCCATCGCGGGGGCGGCATTTAGGTTCCACTCGTTCCAGATTTCGTAGATCGGGCGCCGCGCGGCTGTCTGCTGTGCGGCATCGCGGGCGAACCCGGCAAAGGCTGCACGGCCGGCATCGGTCACGGGAACGCCGTCGCCGCCGATCGCGGGATTGGGATGGTCGAGGATGAACAGCGGGCGCGCGCGCGTCGCGGCGAGGAACGCGGCCTGACCGGGACGCATGGTGCCCGGGGCGTTCATTCCCGCCCCCTTGAAGCCCGCCCAGGTCAGATCATCGCGGAACGACGAGGCGCCGACGGTCTCCATCGCCTGCGCGGTGCGCGCGGGATCATAGCCATAGTCGCCGCCGATACCGAAATGCACGCCGACCCCGACGATCAGCGGGACCGGTCGAGGGCTCAATGGCCCGTCGGGCAGCACCTTGAGCTGACCGGGCGTCGCCGTCATCGGCGCCATCGAGGCGAGTGCGATGGCGCCCCCGACCAGGCCGGAAACCGCGACTACGGTTCGGGCAAGGATTTTCCAGGATGGGCGCGGCGACGTCTGGGATCGCATGGACGGCATAGACTTCTCCTCGACCCCCGGATTTTGCGTTTAGCTCCCCCGGAATACGGGCTCAATAGGCGTTGCTGTGGACCAGCACGTTCATGGTCCGGAACAGGATCGTCACGTCGCGCATAAGGCTCCAGTCGTGGAGATATTCGAGATCTGCCTGAAGCCGGTTCTTGAGATCGACGTCGCGGTGCGTCGCGCCACGAAAGCCACGAACCTGCGCCAGGCCGGTAATGCCGGGCTTCAGCGCGTGGCGATGCCAGTATTCGCGATCGATTTCCCAGAACAGCTGGTTCCCTGCGAGCGATCCCAGCGCATGCGGGCGCGGGCCGACCAGACTCATGTCGCCGAGCAGCACGTTGATGAACTGGGGGATCTCGTCGAGGCTGGTCTTGCGGATGAACGCACCGACGCGGGTGATCCGCTTGTCGTCGCGCTGGGTCGAGGTAGACCCGCGTGAATCCGAATTCTCCACTCGCATCGAGCGGAATTTCAGGATGTGGAAGATGCGGTTGCCGCGCCCGATCCGCTCCTGGCGGAACAGCACGGGACCGGGCGAGTCGAGCTTGACCGCGAGCGCGATCAGGATGAGCGCGGGCGAGATCGCGATCAGCACGACCAGCGTCACGATGATATCGAGCGCACGCTTCTTGGCCATGTCGGTATAACTCAGCGGCCCACGCGCCACGAGCAGCGTCTGCCGGCCCTTGAAGTTCTGCAACCCGAGCACGCCGAGCTTGCCGAAGCCGGGCGACAGGATTTCGCCGTCGACATTGGCGCCACGCAGCAGCAGCGACCAGTCGAGCTGGCGATCCGCCGGGCATTGCACGACGACGCGCTCATATTTGCTGACCATCTGGCCAAAGCGGTTGAGCATGTGCGGGTTGCCCATGTCTGGCTCGATCCCGGCCTCCGCCGCGAAGATCGTGTCGCAGACCTGGCGCTCGTTCCATTCGGCACGCGGGACATCGTCGACGATCAGCAATTCTGCCACCAACTTGGGCGCAGCCGTGCGACGCACGACGATAACGATGGCCATCCTGAACCCGGCCATCAGGATCATCGTGCCGCCGAAACCGATCGCGAACGCGACCCGCGAAATCTCGTTGCCGGCCTGAACGAAGAAGATCAGCGTCAGCAGCGCGAAGCCGGTGATCGCCAACGGCACGATCGCGCGCAGGATCGATTCCGACCCGCTGGTGATCGCGGGCCGCGAATACGCCTTATTGTTGAAGGCGATCAGGAGGTAGATCGGCAGGACCGGATAGGCCAGGTCGATCCCGCTCAGCGACAACCAATTGTCGCCGCGGACGAAACTGCCTATCGCGAAGCCGATCGAGATCGCCAGCAGATCCGTAAAGATCAGCAGGCAATACAGCCGCAATCGCAAATTGCGTCGGTGGAGTGCACCGGCCAACGAAATCTCGCCGACATGCTCCATGGCTACTTCCATCGCGTGACTAAATCCCTAGAAAATCGGCCACTGGTCAACCGACCGGTTTTCGCTGCGACGCAACAATGATAGCGGTTGGCCCGTTGTGGATCAATCGCTCGTTATAGCCGGACTGGACCTCATAAAAGCTGAACGAGGTCACCGAATCAGCCTAAGCGACGCACCATGACGTCGCGCGGCCAACCGGCAACCAGATGGCGTCGCGCCGTGCTTATCGACGGACAGAATTGGAAAATATAGACAATGATTGGGGTTAACGGTCGCTTCCTGGGTCGCTCGGTCACTGGCGTCGAACGATTTGCCCGCATGCTGCTGAACGAGGTGCATGACCGCGTGGCACAGGGCGCAGAGCCGCCACGCTGGACGATATTGCTCCCGCCGGGCGTTGCCGCTCCCGCTGAATGGCCCCATTTTTCAGCCCGGACGATTGGTAAAGGTGGCGGCCATGCTTGGGAGCAATTCCACCTGCCCCGAGCAGCACACGGCTCGACGTTATTGAACCTCTGCAATTCCGGACCGGTGCTGCCGCGACGATCGCTGACCGTCGTTCACGACGCGCTCGTCTACGACCTTCCCGGCAATTTTTCGCGGCCGTATCGGACCATGCACCGCACCCTGGGGCGCCTGATCGCGCGTCGCTCGCGGATCGCGACCGTGTCCGGCTTTTCGCGCGATCGGCTCGCCGCGGTGCTCGGCCTCGACCCCACGACGATCCCGGTCATCCCCAATGCGGCGGACCATGTCGATGCGATCGTGCCGGACACGACGATCGTCGACCAGCTCGGTCTGACGCCGGGCCGCTTCATGCTGTTCGTCGGGTCGTTCGCGCCGAACAAGAACCTGCCCCGCGCGCTGGAGGCGTTCGCGCGAGTCGCGCAACCCGACGACCGACTGGTGCTGGTCGGCGCGGCGGTCAAATCCTTCGCGCAGAACGGCATGGATACGGTACCGCCCGGCGTGATCCTGCCCGGCCGGATCAGCGACGCCGCGCTGATGGGGCTGTACCGCGGTGCGCGCGCGCTCGTCTTCCCCAGCCTGTACGAAGGGTTCGGGATTCCCCCGCTGGAGATGATGCGCTTCGGTCGGCCGGTGCTGGCGGGCGACATCCCGCCGGTGCGCGAAGTGTGCGGGGACGCGGCGCTGTACGTCGATCCGATGTCGGTCGATTCGATCGCCGCGGGGATGGAGCGGATGCTGCGCGACGACACGCTGGTCGAAACCCTCGCCGCACGTACCCTCTCACGCGCGAATGCCTATACCTGGGCGGCAAGTGCCGACGATCTGATCGCGGCGCTCGCGACGGTCTGAAACGATACCTACCGGCCGGTCGGTACGGCGCGTCCGATCAGGTGGCCGTGCCGCCGGCATCGCCTGAATAGAGCGCGATATAGCGCCCGGCGACCGCGCCCTCTGAGAATTGCTCGAGCAAGGCCGGGTCGGCGGACCGCCGTGCGCGCCATGCGACCGGATCGGCCAGCGCACGACGGATCTGCGTGGCCAGCGCCTCCGGATCGTCCTTGGCGTACATCTCGGCGAGCGGCGCCATCGGGCCGATCTCGGGCGTGCCGCCGGCGTCCGAATACAGCGTCGGCGTACCGCGCGCGAGGCTCTCGATCATCGTGCGCGGCAGCGGTTCGGGCCAAGTCGAACCAATGATCAGCACGTCGATGCTGTCATAGAAGGCGTCGGCCTTGACGAACCCCATCCAGTCGATCCGCGGATCGGGATAGCGTGCCTTGAGCCCCTCGATATAGTCGGTCTGGCCGCCGCCCGCGATCCGCAGTCGCCAGTCGCCCTCGACGCCGGTGATCGCGGTCAGCACGACCTCGATGCCCTTCTCAGGTTCGACCCGGCCGATCACGCCGAACACCAGTCCGGGGGCATCCTCGCGTCCTGGCCGTTCCGGGCTCGACACCACCGAGGTGACGTCGGCGATGTTGAAGATCACCCGGCTCGGCGTATCGCGGAAGAAGCCGTGGCGCTCGTGCGTTTCGATCACGTAGCGGCTGTTCGAGGCGACGGCGTCGACCAGCGGCGTATTGTGCTTCTTGCGGTCGGTCAGCAGACGGCAATCGCCGCACCGCTCGACGCAATCCTTGCGGTCGCGGTACAGCGCCGCGCGCGCGCACATCAGGCTGTAGTCGCGCAGCGTATGGACGATCCGGATGTCGTTCGCGCGCGCCCAGTGCCAGATCTCGGTCGAGAAGCCCTGCAGATTGTTGGTGTGCAGGACGTCGGGCTTGATGCGCTTGGCGAGCGCGATCAGGTCGCGAGTCGCGCGGCGATTGCGCCGGTCGCGCAGATGCCACAGCAGCCGCGCCGGCTTCGACGGGCGATGATCGGGGCGGAACGGCCAATAGAGGTTGCGCAGCGGCAAGCGGTGGACCGTCACCAGCCCGTCCTGCTCCTCGAGGGTCGCGTTGCCGTCGTGCAGCGATGCGACGTGAACGTCGTGCCCCCGCGCCGCCACGGCTCGGCCGAGCAGCGCGACCGAACGCTCCGCTCCGCCGACGGAGGACGGGGGGTACAACGTATTTACGATCAGAATGCGCATGCTACCCTTCGGATCGTTCCATGCGGCCACGCCGCCATGCATACAGCAATGATGCCGCTGATTGAAATTGCCTGCGGACCGTTGCCGTCCCGGTCGATCGTCGCCGAATTCGCACCATGATCCACCGAGAATGACACGCCATCGATGTTCACTTCGCACGTGCGGTATCGCGTCGCTACCACTTCCTGCAACAACGAAGTGCCCCGACACGGCGAAAAACGGCCACCGCTTGCTCGATTCTTACAAAAAACGGTACAAGTTCATCGGCATGGCCTTGCGGGGCTCGGTGATTGCCGCAATGCATCAAAATCTCCACCGCCTGGGAATGCTGGCGAGCAACAAGGGTATCGTCCGTTCATGACAACCGAGGGCAATGGCGGGGCAGCCGGTTTCCGGGCCGCGGTCCGGCGAGATCTGGCGCTGTTCGCGCATCATGAATCGACCCCCCTCACCCCGGCGTTCGCGGTGCGGATGGTGCTGTTGACGCAAGGATTCCAGTTCGTGCTGGCGCGACGGATCCAGGATGCGCTGGCGCGTATTCCGGTCGTCGGCCGGCCGCTGCGGCGCATCTGGTGGTGGTGGACCTGTCGCAAATTCGGGTCGGAGATCGCAATCGGCTGTACCGTGGCGGCCGGGCTCTATATTCCCCATCCGTACGGAATCGTCGTGGGCGTCTGCACGATCGAAGAGAATGTCGTTATTTTGCAGAATGTAACGATCGGCTCTAGACATTCGCACAGTCCAGGGCATGCCCGAATAGGACGCGGAGCCTATCTGTCGGCAGGCGCCGCGATCATCGGAGCGGTCACAATCGGAGAGGGAGCCATGATCGGCGCCAATGCAGTCGTGTTGCGCGACGTGCCCGACGGCGCGGTCGCGGTGGGCGTGCCGGCCCGGATCGTCGGCGCGTCATGACCCGTCACATCGTTGCGCCGCGGCCCCGCGAAGGGAGGACGCGATGCGCATTCTGAGCATCTCCGCATTCTATCCGCCCTATGTGATCGGCGGCGCGGAACTGTGCGCGCACAGCCTGACCTATTGGTTCGCGGCCAATGGTCACGAAGCCGCGGTGCTGACTGCGGCGCCAATGGTCGAGCATGAAAGCTGGGCCACGCCGCAGGACGGCTACACGCTGTACCGCGTCAACACACCGCACATCTATCCGGTGTTCAGGGCTAGCCAGGCGCCCGGCTGGAAAAAGCCGATCTGGCATGCCCAGGATCATTACGACCCGCGCAACGAGGCGATGTTCGAGAAGGTCATCGACGACTTCAAGCCGGACTTCATCCACATCCACTGGATTTCGGGCCTCGGCTATAATGGCCTGAAGGTCATTGGCCGCCACGACATCCCGACCGCGATCACGTTGCACGATCTCGCTTATGCCTGCCTGCGGACGACGATGTTCCGCGGCAGCGACGAATGCGTCGAGCAATGCACCAATTGTCGCCTGAGTTCGAAGGTGAAGATGGGCTTCCTGCGCGAGATCCCGCGGCTGGGCTTCATCTCGCCGTCGCAGTCCAACCTCGACACGATCTCGTCGCTGCTGCCGATCGAGGACTATCCGCGCTTCCACATCCTCAATCCGAACCACTACCCAGCCCCGCGCGTGACGCATGCGCCGGCCGGCAAGGTCAGGCTGTTGTTCGTCGGTCGGCTGGAGAAGACCAAGGGGATCAATTTCGTCCTCGAACTGCTCGACCAGCTATCGGCTACCTACGACTTCCATCTCACCGTGCTCGGCAAGGGGCCGGAGGATCACGCCTTGCGCGGGACCTATGGCGAGCGTCCGTGGCTGACGATGAAGGGCCATGTCCCGCAACAGATCGTCGCCGACATCATGGCCGAAAGCGACCTGCTGGTGGTGCCGTCGCTGTGGGCGGAAAACTCGCCGGGCGTCGTGTTCCAGGCGCTGGTCAACGCGTTGCCGGTCATGGGCAGCGACAAGGGTGGCCTGCCCGAACTGATCGAGCCCGGCGTCAACGGCATGCTGGTGCCCCCCGGCGACGCGGAGCAATGGCGCGCGGCGATCGTCGATGTGCTCGACCGCCCCGAACAGCTGCTCGTGCTACGCGAGCAGGCGGCAAAGCAGACCGAGCGCTATGACTATGACGGGCTGGCCAAGCAGATGATCGGCGCCTTCGAACAGATCGCAGCGAGCAAGCGCTAGCGTCGATCGAATTGCGGGGGGCCGCTCGGACTTGAGGGCCCCTCATAGCAGGCGGGCGTTGACTCCCAGGCGGCTGACGTTGGGCACGTCGATGACGACGGGCATCTCGCCGACCGTGACGCTGCGATCGGCAGAGACTGCGCCCGATGCCTGGCACAGCGTGCGGCTGGTATACGCGGCCGTGCCGCCGACCGTGACCCGCCCCTGACGGCCCGACACCGCACTCCACGCGACGATCGCCAGGCCGCGCGGCGTCGTCACCCTGATCACCGTCAGGCCGCCATCGACGGTCTGCACCGCCATCGCCTTGGCCTCGGCGATGAGCGCGCTGGCGTCGGCGAACGCGCATTGCGCGGCCTTGGCAGCATAATTGGCGTCGTAGAGCCCGAAATTATGCTGGATGTTGGTGGGGTCGGATCCTGAATCCTTGGTTTCGTAATACCAGCTGCCCGCCACCCAAGGCAGCGCGGCGGTGTGCAGCAGGAACTGCGGGACGTTGGTCGCCACCTTCGCGGTGCTCACCGAACAGGACGCGGTGCCCGAGGGCCAGCCCCATTCGGTCACGTAGACCGGCAGGTCGCGCCCGCCATTCGCGCTGGCGACCTTGTCATGCAGCGTACCCAGGCGGCCGATCGCCTCGGTCGCGGTGCGGTTCGCGGTGCTGGCGCAGTGATTGTAGATATGCGCCGACACGCCATCGGCCTGCGCGGCACCACCGCGCGCCAGTACGTCGAGCGTCCACTGCCACCCCGGATCGTCTCCAGCCGCGCCGACCAGCACCTTGGCACCAGGCGCCACCTGCTTGATCGCGCTGGTCGTACGCGCGGCGAGCGGCGCGTAATAGAGCGAGGCGCGATAGTCCGAGGCGTCGCCGGGACCGACCAGCACCGGCTTGTCGCGAACGGCGTTGCGGTTCCACTCGTTCCAGATCTCGTACAGCGCGTCGCGACCGCCCGTCGCCGCCACCGCATGCTGCGCATAGATCGTGAACGCAGCCTGCCCGACATCCCCGACCGGCGGCGAGGCACCGGGTATCCACGGATTGCCGTTGTTGAGGATATAAAGCGGGCGGGCGCTGCTCTTGCCGAGGAACGTCACCAGCGGCGTCGGCAGATGTGCACCATCGACGTCCCAGTCGGGAGCCAGCGCGTTCCAGAAGAGATCCTCGCGAAACGCACGGATGCCAGAGTCGGCGAAGCGTTGCGCAACGCTGTCGGGATCGTAGCCAGCCAGGGCCGCATAGGAGAAATGGGTCGCCGCACCGACGATATAGGGCGTGGTCCGGACGGGAAGATCGGCACCTGCAAAGACGATCGCGGTCGCCCCGGATTCGATCGGCAGCGCGCTGGCGTCGCCCGCGCTCGGAGTCGGCGCAGGAGTCGGCGTGGGGGTCGGCGCTGCTACGGGAACGGTCACGACCGCTTCGGTAGACGGATCGGAGCCACCGCCACACGACGCCAGCAACACACTCAGCAGCGGCACAAAACGGCGAGCCATATCTTTCCCTTTTTGATGGCTACGCGCTAATTCCCAAGATTTTAGATGCGGTTAATAGTCCGGACAGAATTAAACGTTTATGCGGCGGTGCAGCGTGACCTGAAAGGATGGTCACGACCGCATCGACCCGGGCGTCTTGACGTCGTGAATATGAGAAGGCACGCAGACTCCATGTTCGGTCGCCCCCCTGCTCGTCGGTCCATGCTGCGTTGCGGCAAAGAAAATGCCAGACTCCTGGGCAATGCCACGCTGTTCGGCGTCGTTGCGCAGACGCTTGGCGTGACGGTGCTCGCGATGCCGAATCCGGCGGTCGCGCAGACCGAACGCCTGGGCGTACCGTTGATCCCGATCCCGCTGTTGGGCACCTCCGGCGTCAACCAGCCGGGGCTGAGCGTGACGCCGACGGCGGAGGTCGCGTATGACGACAACATCTTCCGTACCAGCGACGATCGCGCGGCACCGGTCGACGACATCATCGTCACGCCCGCGCTCCGGGCATCGTATCAGCGTCAGCTTGGGCAGAACGATCTGCGCGTCGACGGCGACCTCGGGTATAGTTTCTATACGCAGAACACCGATCGCAGCCGGGTGCGCGCCGATATCAGGGGCAGCGGGACGATCCGGATCGCCGGCATTTGCCAGATCCAGCCCGACCTGCGCTTGACCCGCCAGCAGGCCGATTACGGCGACATCAACGGCCCGATCGACAATTTCCAGACCTTCTCGACCTTGGCGGTGAAGGCCAGCTGCCCGCGCGCGGTCGGCTTCTTTCCGCTCGCCGAACTGTCGCGCCGGACGACCCGCAACGACACGCTGTTCAACTTTGCCGACCAGACGCTCGTGTCGGCGGCCGGCGGCATCGGCTATGCGCGTCCCAGCCTGGGACAGGCGGCGCTCTTCTATCGCTATTCGCGCGCCGATCGCCCGACCATCGGCGTCGTCAACCGGATCGACGAGGCCGGCGTGACGTTCAACCGCGCGGTCGTCAGCCGCGTCGAGATGTCGGTCGATCTGCATTACCTGCAGGCGAGCAGCAAGGGCGCCAATGTCCGTCCGTATCGCGGTGCGGGCTGGGATATCGACCTGGTGTTCCGCCCTATCCCGCGGATCCTGTTCAAGGGCGAGGCCGGACGACGGATCGTCAACGACTCGCTCGTGCCGGCCGGGTTCACCGTGCAGACCGATTATGCGCTCAGCACCGAATGGCGGTTTGCCGAGCGGACGCTCCTGCGCGGTGGCGCAGTTCTCGGGCGGCGCCAGTTTCGTGGCGATCCCCTTGTAATCGCAGCACCTTTTTCGAGCGACCGCTTTTCAAGCCTGACTTTGGGCCTGACCCGTGCCATGGGCGAGCGGCTCAATCTGACTCTGGACGCGCAGCGCACGTCGCGCCGCACCAATACCGGACTCAACAACTATGATGCCGACCGCGTTGCGGCAGGCGTATCGTACAGGTTCTGATCTAATGACGAGGCACATCATGACAGGTAGCTGGCACTCCGTACGCCTGGCTGGCGCATTTGCGCTGTCGGCGGTTCTGCTCGCCCAGACTGTGCACGCCCAGACCGCCGAGCCCGCTCCGGCGCAGACGGCCCCCGGTTCGACCTCGCCCGGTGCGACCTCGCCGGGTGCCACCGGGACGGCGGCCAGTTCCTACGTTCTCGGCGCGAACGACGAGATCGCGGTGACCGTCTTCGGGCAGGAAGCGATGTCGTCGAAGACGCGTATCCGCGCCGACGGCACGATCACCGCACCGTATCTCGGCGTCGTCCAGGCGGCGGGCAAGACGACGGCGCAGCTCGGCACCGAATTGTCGCAGGCCTATGTGCGCGGCGGCTATCTCAGCAAGCCGTCGATCAACGTCGAGATCACGGCGTACAGCAGCAAGACGGCGACCGTGCTGGGTGCGGTCCCCAATTCGGGGCTCTACCCGATCGATCGCCCCTATACCGTCTCGGCGATGGTCGCGCGCGCCGGCGGACCGCGGATTGATGGTGCCAACGCGGTGATCCTGACCCCGGCCGGTGGCCAGCCACAGCGCATCTCGCTCGCCGACCTCAGCGGCGGCGCATCGCGGATGGTGCAGCCCGGCGACACGCTGTTCGTCCCGACCGCCGAGACGATCTACGTGTACGGCGAAGTGAACAAGGGCGGTGCGTTCCCGGTCCAGCCGGGCATGACGTTCCGTCAGGCACTGGCGCTCGCAGGGGGCCCGACGCTGGCCGGCTCGGTCAAGCGGATCGAAGTGCGGCGCGGCGGGCAGAAGCTCGACAAGCCGGACCTCGACATGCCGGTCCAGCCCGAAGATGTGCTGGTCATCAAGGAAAAGTGGTTCTGATCGCGATGACCTTTTTCGCCATCACTTCGATCGCCACACCCTCGATCGCCATCACCTCGCTCGGGGCGGCGCCGTTCAACTCGACAGCGCGGAAAGGCCACCCGTGAGTTTCTTCGCACGCCTCGGCAACTGGCTGTCGGGCCTGCTCGATCCCGAGCCGCCCCTATCCAGCCTGCCCGACCTTCGCGCGGCTCCCGGCAACGCGGCCTCCGTGCCCGCGCATTCGGGGCCGATCGCGGCGATCCCTGCGCGCCCCGCCCCCGCCGTCTCGCCATCGCGGTCGCTCAGTTCGGGGCGGACGCGGATTCACAGCGCGTTCGACGCCGGCATGCCGGTCGAGAACCGCGCCGGTCTGGCCGGGCGCGCGCGCGAGCTGGATCGGCTGGTCGAGGCGGTGCTCGAACATGGCAAGCATGGTATCGTGTTCGGCGCGCGCGGCTCGGGCAAGACGTCGCTGGCACGCGTGTTCGGCGACATGGCGGACGAGGCCGGCGCGACCGTGCTCTACAATCTGGCCGGCGGCGATATCGACTTTTCCGAGCTTTGCCGTCCCTATCTCGTCGAACTTCTGTCGATCCCCGGCGAAGGCATTCGGCGCGTCGACGTCCAGCCTTTGCTGACCGCGCCGTTCGACGCGCGCCAGATGGCGACCATTCTCGCGGAGAAGGTGCGTCGCCCGACGATCTTCGTGCTCGACGAGTTCGATCGGATCGAAACGCACGCGACCAAAACCGAGATGGCGGCGCTGATGAAGCTGCTGTCGGACATGCGGTCGCCGGTCCGGATCGTCGCGGTCGGCATCGCTGCCAATCTCGAGGACCTGATCGAGGGACATCCCTCGCTGCGTCGGCATATCGTGTCGGTGCCGATCGGCGGGATCGAGACCGAACAGCTCAAGGCGCTGCTGGTCCGTTGCTGTGACGCCGCGGGGCTGACGATCGACGACGATGCAGCTATGAAGATCGCCCGCTCGGCGGTCGGATCGCCGTATCACCTGCGTCTGTTCGGCGCGAACTGCGCGATTGCGGCGAGCCGCGCGGGTCGCGACCATATCGACGACACGCTGGTCCAGCAGGGTCTGCTCGATGCGTATAGCGAATGGGGTGCGCTCAGCCCGCGCGCCGCGGCGCTGGTCGTCGATCTCCAGCGCCTGCCAAAGCCGACGGCAATGGCGATCGCGGTGATCTGCCTTGCCGCGGCGATGCGGACGCGGATCGAGCGGGACGAGGTGACGCTGGTGCTCAACGAGGACGGTCATGACGACGCGACCATCGCCGCGGCGTTCGCGGCGCTGAGCCCTATCCTCCATGCCAGCGCGATCGAGGGCAGCTATTATTTCGACGATACGCTGGCGCCGCAATTCTATCTGCTTGTCTATAATCGCAGGATCGACCCCGCCCGGATCAAGCCGGCCGGGTTCGACGATTTGCGTAATATCTTGGAACGAGGAGTGCGTGACCAGTGATCAGTTTCGCTGATTTGATAAGCGCGATCCGTCATCGGATCCGTCTTGTCCTGCTGGTTGGCGGGGTGGTGTTTCTCGCCATCGCCGCACTCGGCTTCACCCGCCCCCGCGCCTATACCGCGACGTCGTCGATCCTGGTCGATCTGACCGAGCGCGATCCCGTCAGCGCCAACAGCGCCAACGGCTCGGACAACAGCTCGGTACTCGAATCGGTGATCGGCACACAGCAGGATATCATCCGCAGCGATGCCGTCCTGAGCGACGTCGTCCAACGCAGCCCGCAGTTCCAGAGCGCGGCGCTGGGCGATACCCCGACCGAGCGCAACCAGAACGGCCTCACGATGCTGCGCCGCGATCTCGCGATCAGCAGCGAGAAGGGCAGCAACGTCATCCGGCTGAGCCTGACCGCCAAGTCGCCCGAGGCGGCGGCGAAGACGCTGAACCTGATCGTCGACACGTTCCTGACCAAGCAGGTGACGCTGCGCAGCGGCAACGCGCGCGGCAACGCCAAATGGTACGACGCACGAACCCGTGACGTCCGCGATCGTCTGGAGGCCGCGCAGTCGCGATTGTCCGACTTTCAGCGCCAGCACGGCATCGTCGGCATGAACCGGATGGACGTCGAGGCCGACCGCGTCCGCAACCTGTCGACCGAACTCGTCGCGGCACAGGCCGCCGCCGCGGTCGCGCAGTCCAAATCGGGCTCGACCGCACAGCCCGAGGTCGCCCAGTCGACGATCGTCCAGGACCTTCAGCGCGAGAGCGGTCTTCAGGCCGGCAAGGTTGCCGAACTGTCCAAGACGCTCGGGCCGAACCACCCGGACATGCTCGCCGCCAATGCGCAGCTGTCGGCTCTGCGTGGGCAGCTCGCCTCTGCGCGGTCGGTCCAGGCGCAGGCGTTGACCGCCGCCAGCTCGGCCGCGGGTCGCCGGGAATCGAGCATTCGTGCCGACCTCGCCGCGCAGCAGACCCGGATGCTCGCCCTGTCCGGCGTGCAGGATCAGTTGAACGTGTTGCAGCGCGACGTCGATGCCGCGCGGGCGACGTACGACACCGTGCGTCAGCGCTATAACGAGGCGACCCTGCAATCCGAGGTGTCGCAGGCCAATGCGAGCCGACTGGATCGTGCGGTACCGCCGACCCTGCCTTCGAAGCCGAACCTGATCCTGTGGATCATCGCGGCGATCGTGATGGGGGCAGGCGCGGGGCTGGCGGCTGCGATCGGTCAGGAAATGCTGGCGCCCCGGCTGCGTACGCCGTCGGGCACCGCGAGCGCGCTCGACCTCGACGTGATCGCCGACATGACCGACATCAAAAGCGGCACCACGGGCTGGCGAGCCCCCCGCAAGGAGGCAATGGCGTGAGGCTTCGTTCGACCACAGGTCCGGCAACGGCCGGTTTCGATCGCGATACGCACACCGGCCCGACCGATGTCGTCGCACCAGGCAGCGTCGATCCGCTGGTCGTGGCTGCCTATGCCAGCGACACGCCCTATGTCGTCGCAGCACGAGCGATCCGCAGCTCGATCCTCCAAAGCTATGCCGACAGCGATCGCGGATCACGCGCGTGCGCGCTGATCGGGATCGATTGCGACGAGGCATTGGCCGTATTGGCCGCCAACCTTGGCGTGGTGATGGCACAGGCCGGGTCGCAGACGGTGATCGTCGACGCGAACCGCGCGCATCCACGGATCGCCAGCCTGTTCCAGCTGGCCGATCATGCCGAGCATCAGGTGACCGCGATCCCGGGCCTGCTGGTCTCGGGGACCGGCGCGGATACCCCCGGCGGTAGCGAGCCGGTCGAGCAACGCTCGTTGATCGAGCAGCACGATGCGATCGCGACCTCGGCCAGCCAGCTGATCGCGGCCACCGTCGTCAACGCGACCAACGGCGCCACGAGCATCGCCGACGCGCTGATCGGCTTCGACACGGCCGTCATCGTTATCCGCAAGCATTTCACCAAGCGGAACGTCGTGCGCGGATTGATCGAAGTGCTCGACCAGCACGGCATCCCGATCACCGGCACCGTCCTGGTCTGATCGCATGGCCTCCCCGAGCCGAACGCGCGCTGACGACGGCCCACCGCGCGTACTGCACGTCTGCGACAGCATCATCGGCGGCACGGGAAGTTTTCTTGCCGAGTTGCTGACGCCGCAGGCCGAGCGTTATGGACCCGAGGTGCTGACGCTCTTGATGCCCGAACAGCACCGCGATCACATCGAACCGCGGTTGCTCGAAAGCGGTATCCGGTTCGAATATTTCGATCGGCCCAACCGACTGCTCGGCATGGCCAAGCTGTTCTTCGCCTATCGCCGCGTACGCCGCCAGATACGACCCGAGATCGTCCACGCCCACTCGTTCGGCGCTGGCGTGATTACGCGGCTCGGCCGCTTCGGACGCTGGCCTCGGATGATCTTCTGCCCCCATGGCTGGGCGTTCAGCATGCAGGTGTCGCCGCGCGCCAAACGGTTCATCATCGCCGTGGAACGCTATCTCGCGCGGAAAGCCGACCGTATCATCCTGATCTCGCCCCATGAATGCGACGTCGCACGCGGTGTGGGTTTGCCCGACGAGAAGCTCGTGGTGATCAACAATGCGATCAGCAAGACGCCCCCGCCAGTGGCTCCGGCGCGCTGGGACGACGATCGGATCAAGCTGCTGTTCGTGGGCCGGTTCGACCGGCAAAAGGGGCTCGACCTGCTGCTCGAAGCGATTGCAGGGCTAGGCGATCGTTATGCACTGCGCGTCGTCGGCCAACCCGTCGTCGCGCCGCAGATCGGCCAGATCACGCCGAATTTTGTCGAATATGTTGGATGGCGTGACCGTAACGGCGTGGTTTCGGAGATGATGGCGGCAGATGCGATCATCGTCCCCTCGCGCTGGGAAGGCTTCGGTCTCGTCGCGATCGAAGCGATGCGCGTCCGCCGAGCCGTGATCGCGTCGGACGCCGGGGGGTTGAACGATACGCTGGATGCCGGGCGCTTCGGCCTGACGTTTCCCTCGAACAACGTAGACGCCCTGCGGCACCTTCTCGAAACGCTGGATCCTGCAGGATTGGCGGAGTGGGGGGAGCGGGGTCACGCACGATTCATCGAGAAATACACGAGCGAGACGATGGTCGAGGCGGTCGACGCGACCTATCGGGATCTGCTGGCTACGCGCTGACGGAGCCTGGGCGTAGCAGGCTAGAAAAATCGGCGAAATTCCGCTAGGGGCTCGCGCCATGCAGACCGCCGCGAACCTCATGCCTATTCCGGGGCACATCGATCCCGTGCCCGTTCCCCGCAGCTTCGTGCCGCGCAGCGACGGGCGGATCGACCTGCTCGGGCTGTCGCTCGCCGATCTGCGGATGGCGTTGGAGACGTCGCAGCTCGAGGAGAAGCAGGCCAAGCTGCGCGCGAAGCAGCTGTGGCACTGGATCTACAATCGCGGCGCGACCGAATTCTCGGCGATGACCGACATCTCGAAGACGATGCATCCGTGGCTCGAGCAGCGCTTCGTCATCAGCCGACCCAACGTGGTCGAGGCGCAGGTGTCGACCGACGGCACGCGGAAATGGCTGCTGCGGTCTGACGACGCGCAGGATTACGAGATGGTGTTCATCCCCGACGCGGATCGCGGCACCTTGTGCGTGTCGAGCCAGGTCGGCTGCACGCTCAACTGCACCTTCTGCCACACCGGCACGATGCGGCTTGTCCGCAACCTGACGCCGGCCGAGATCGTCGGCCAGGTGATGCTCGCGCGCGACTCGCTGGGCGAATGGCCGAGCCAGCCCGAGGGCCGCATGCTCACCAACATCGTGATGATGGGGATGGGCGAGCCGCTGTATAATTTCGAGAATGTCCGCGATGCGCTAAAACTCGTGATGGACGGGGCGGGCCTCGCGCTCAGCCGTCGGCGGATCACGTTGTCGACGAGCGGCGTGGTGCCGATGATGGCACGCGCGGGCGCGGAGATCGGCGTGAATTTGGCCGTGTCGCTGCACGCCGTGACCAAGGAAGTGCGCGACGAGATCGTCCCGCTCAACCGCAAGTACGGCATCGAAGAGCTCTTGCAGGCGTGCGCGGACTATCCGGGCACCAACAATGCGCGGCGGATCACGTTCGAATATGTGATGCTGAAGGACAAGAACGACTCGGACGACGATGCGCGCGAACTCGTGCGGTTGCTGCGGAAGTACGAGCTGCCGGCGAAGGTGAACCTCATTCCGTTCAACCCGTGGCCGGGCGCAGTATATGAGTGCTCGACGCCGGAGCGGATCAAGTCGTTCTCCAGCATCGTGTTCGGTGCGGGGATCTCGGCGCCGGTGCGGACGCCGCGCGGGCGTGACATCGATGCGGCGTGCGGCCAGTTGAAGACCGCGTCGGAGAAGAAGAGCCGCGCGCAACTCGATCGTGAGGCTGCTGTCGAGTCCGACGCTTTTGCTTGAGTGGAGTGCGGTCGCTCTGGCGGCAGGGGCGGGTGTTCTCGGCGGTGCGATGAATGCGTTGGCGGGCGGTGGCAGCTTCGCGACCATGCCGACGCTGATCGGGCTTGGCGTGCCCTCGACCTTCGCCAACGCGACCAGCAATGTCTCGCTCCAGCCGGGCGCGATGGCGAGCGCGTGGGCGTATCGGCACGGGCTCCAGCGGATCTCCGGCGTCAGCATGAAGACGATGGCGGGGATCACCTTCGTCGGTGGACTCGTGGGCAGCCTCTTACTGGTGGCCACGTCGGCGCGCGCGTTCGACCTGATCGTGCCGTGGCTGTTGCTGTTCGCGACGCTGGCGATCGCGTTCGGGACGCGTGCGTCGCTGTGGCTACGGTCGCGGGTCGAGATCGGGCCGAAGTCGCTGGTCGCGGTGCAGGCGCTGCTGGGGATCTATGGCGGGTATTTCGGTGGCGGCGTCGGGCTGATGCTGACCGCCGCGTGGGGGCTGCTGTCGGGCGCGACACCCGCGACGCTCGCGCCACCGCGGACGCTGATGCTGGCGGTTGCCAACCTTGCCGCGACGATCATCTTCATCGCGACCGGCATGGTGGTGTGGGCGCTGTGCGTCCCGATGCTGATCGGGGGAATCGTCGGCGGGCATTATGGCGCGAAACTGGGGTTGTTGCTGTCGCCGCAGGTGATCCGCGTGTGGACGCTGTTGGTGACGATCGCGACGACGATCGTGTTCTTCTGGCGGGCGTATTCCTGAGTTTGGTGGCCGCGTGGGGGGGGGTGTTTGGGTGTTGAAGGGTGATGGCTCGAGCTGGCCTACCCACCCCCAGCCCCTCCCTTCCAGGGAGGGGGGCTTGGAAGATCTTTGGTGGCGGAGATAATCGCCTCTGATTTATCGAGACGACAGGGCGAGCGGCGCACTCGACGACCTCGAGCCCCCTGCCCTTCCGATACGAAAAAGGCCGGTACCGCGGGATGCGGTACCGGCCTTTTTGGTGTTCGCCCGGAAATGGATCGGCGGTCATACCGATCGAACATGTAAAGCTTGTTTCCCCGCGAAGGCGGGGACCCAGACTGGACTCCCGCCTTCGCGGGAGAACAAAGCAGCAGCACCGGCCGGGGGTTCTCCAGTGCGTCCATGTCGGCGAGGTATACCCGCCGGATCAATCCGGGGCGGTCGAGATCAGCCGGCCTGAACCTCGTCGGGCACCGCGCGAACGCGGCGGCGGCGGGGCTTTTCCTCGGTGGGGGCGTCGGCTGGGGGGGCCACTTCGGCTGCCGGGGTTGGGGCCGGAGCCGGCGCTGGTGCGACGGTGGCCGAGATGCCGAGCGAGGGCGGCAGGCGGTCCGCGTCGAACGCGGTCGGCGTGCCCTCGTCCTGCCCACGCTGGTCCTGCGCACCCTGGTCCTGAGCTGCGGAGGCGTCGAGGCTGCGATCGCGGCGCGGGCGACCGCGACGGCGGGGCTGCTCCTCGGTTGCCGCGACTGGCGCCGTGGTTTCGGCGGTTTCGGTCGGCTGGGCGGTCTCGGTCGCCGAACGCAGCGTGTCGGTTTCCGAATCCTGGTTGGCGTTGGCCATCGGCGCGCTCACGCGTGGCGTGCGACGGGTCGTCTCACGCTGCGGCGCATCGCGGTAGTCGCTGCGCGGCTCGCGGACCTGTTCCTCGCGGGACTGGTTCTCACGGGCCTGGGCCTCGCGAGCCTGACCCTGCTCTTCGCCGCTACGCTCGTCGCGCTGCTGCGTATCGCGGGGGGCGTTGCGCTGGTTGCGCTGGCTGTCGCCACGGACGCGGTCCTCGCGCTGGCCTTCGCTGCGCTGAGCATCGTTGCGGGGGCCGTCGTTGCGCTGACCGTCGTTGCGCTGACCTTCGTAGCGGTTGTTCTCGTACCGCGGGCGATCTTCGCGCTGAGGGCGGTCCTCGCGATTCTGATTGTCGCGGTTCTGACGGGGCGCATTCGAGTATTGACCGCTCTGCTGGCCGCCATTCTGCTGCTCGCCACGGTTCTGCTCGGCCCGGTTCTGCTCGGCCCGGTTCTGCTCAGCCGAAGCCTGACCACCCTGCTGCTCGCCCGAGCGGATCGGTTCGCCCTCGTCGCCGTAATCGTCGTCGCCATCGAGATCGAAGGGCTGCTGGCGACGCGGCTGCTGCTGCGCCTGCGGCTGGCTCTCTTCGAAGCGGGCGCGGGTTTCGCTCAGGACGCGAAAATAATGGTCCGCGAACTGGAGGTAATATTCGATGTTGACGCGGTCGCCCTGCATCTGCGCGTCGCGCGCAAGGTTCTTGTACTTCTCGTACAGCTGGCTCGCGTTGCCGCGCGCGCGGCTGTCGATGCGGTTGCCGGTGTCGCGACCGTTCTGACCGCCGCCGCCACCCTGGCGTTGACCGCCACCGCCACCACCGCCGCCATTATTATTGTTGCCACGACCGCGACGGCGGCCGGCTTGCCGGTTGTTGATCAAGCTTGTGTCCTCAGTCGTCGAACCAAAATCTGGTCGTGCTCCGAAATGCGGTGCAAACCCCCCGCCGCGCAGCGATGATCCGTTCGAGATCGCTGGTCGGACTTCCCAGGGTCGCCGGACTGCAGCGACTTCAAGGCGAAGGATGCGGGTCAACGCTCAAACCGACCATGATGTCGAGAGTGCGTGCCCCTGCCCGCGTGATAGCGGCCCCGACGGGCCTACTACAAGCGAAATGTACGTATTCGCGCCATATTCTTCAAGTCGCGGCTTTGGTCGCGACGAGCGCGCGGGGGTTGCCGCCATAGTCGTGGTGGAGCGCGACGCGCAGACCTTGCGCCTCGAGCAGCGCCGTGACGGGCGGGCCTTGGGTCGATCCGATCTCGATCACCGCTGCGCCACCGGGGGCGATCAGCGCGGGGAGTTGTGCGGCGAGGATGCGGTAGTCGTCGAGCCCGTCGCGGCCGGCGAACAGTGCGGCGTGCGGTTCGTGATCATGGACTTCGCGCGGGAGCGTCTCGTCGGTGGCGATGTAGGGCGGATTGGCGAGGATCAGGTCGAACTGGCCGACGATGCCGCTCGCCCAGCTGCCGCGGACGAAATGAGTGCGATCGGTCATGCCGAGGGTTGCGGCGTTGGTGCGGGCGTAGGCGAGCGCTCGGGGGGAATAGTCTACGCCGATGCCGTGCGCGGGCCATTCGTCGAGGGCGGCGAGGAGCAGCGTGCCGGGGCCGGTGCCGAGGTCGAGCACGGTCGCGGGGGCGCGGCCGGCGAAGTGCGCTTGCGCGGCGATCAGGAGCGTCTCGCTGTCGGCGCGGGGGACGAGCGCGCCGGGACCGATCGCGAGGTCGATCGACCAGAAACCGCGGGTGCCGGTGATGTAGGCGATCGGCTCGTGATCGAGGCGGCGTTCGACGAGGGGGGCGAAGGTGGCGGGGACGGTGTAGCGGTCGGGGTCGAGGAGGATGGCGTTACGGTCGACGCCGAGTGCGTGCGCCATCAGGAGTTCCGCGTCGAGGCGCGGAGTGGCGGAGAACGCGAACCGCGCGGCGGCGGCGGCGA
>NZ_JACONT010000021.1 GCF_014358075.1 Sphingomonas albertensis
GTGGTGGCCCCGCTGGTGAGGGCGGGGGCCGAGACGGAACAGCGGTTACCCTGACCTCCCCCTCCGTCTGGCAAGAGCCAGCCACCTCCCCCTGGCGGGGGAGGATCGTCAGGCTAGGGCCGCCCGCTTGGCGAAATTCCACTGCCACAGCATCAGCAACGGCACGACCACCGTTTCCATCACCAGCCCGAGCACATGCCCCTGCGACGGCACCCCCACCGCCAGCAGAGAAATCCCGCGTGATACGCCGCCGACGAAGATCAGCCCGCCCAGCAGCCGAAACCGCGGCCCCTTCCGCTCGATAGCCGGAATGCAGCTCAGAAACCCGAGGCCGGTCGCGAAGAATATCCCCGAGATATACCGGAAATGGCTATCCAGATCGCGCGGCACCTCGGCGAGATGCCCGAACGGCGCGGGCCCGTGCAGCACGCCTTGGCCGCCGACGATCAGCGGCAACAGGCACGCGACGGCGATGACGGCTTGCAGCAGGCGCTTCTCGATCATGGCAGGTCCCGCAGCAATTCCGGCCGGATCCGGAAGGCCCGCAACGACATCCTGACTTCGAAGATAAACGAGACAAGCGCTGCGATCAGCAGGATCATCGCGAGGATGAAGCACAGCGCCACCGCCGTGCCGAAATGCAGCTTGGCAAGCTCGGCGATGAAGAGGAGCGCGATCAGCACGCAGGTCATGATCGCGCTCGACACCGCCAGGAACAGCGCGGCGTTGATGATCGTCATCCGCCGGTCGAGCAACCGCAGCTCCCAGCCATAGCGGGTCCGCTCGGCCGCAGAGAAATTGGGGTGCAACTGCTCCAGCTTCCGCGCCCGGTCGATCACCCGCGACAGGCGTCCCGCGAGCACGTTCAGCAACTGGCCGATCCCGGCAAGCATGAACACCGGCGCGAGCGAGAGCTGGATCGTCTGGGCGATGGTCGAGATGGCGGGAATGGTCGGCATGCCGCCACCATGATGGGGAATGCCGGATTGCAAAAGGGGGCGATTGCAAAACAGCATGCAATCGTAACCTTCTGCGCGGTATCTAGCGGGCAATGTCCAAGCCGATGCTCCTGGCCGACTTCGTCCGGCTGCCGCCCAACGTCCGCGGCGACGTGGTCGAGGGGCTTGCCGCCGCGATCGACATCGTCGCGGAACGGGGCGCGCACAGCCACCGCTTCCTGCGCTTCGGCTGGTACGCCGCCGCGCTCGCCGCCTATGGCGGACAGGCGCGGACGCTGGTGGTCGAGCAGGACGACGCGCCGGTCCTGACGCTGCCGTTCGTGCCGCTGGGTCCGCGTATGCTCGGGATGGCGGCGATCCCCGGCTGCTACTGGCCGTTCCGCAGCTTCGGCCTCGCGCTCGAAGCCGGCGAGCCCGCGCTGAAGACCGCCTTGTCGACGCTTGCCGCTCACGTGAACGGTCTCAGGATCGGCCCGGTCTACGACAGCGATCCCGCCGCGACCGCGCTGGTTGCCGCCGCTCGCGCGCAAGGCTGGACCGCGATCGACCGCACCATCGGCGACAACTGGTCGCTCGACCTGCCACCGGCGAGAGAAGGCCAGCCCTGGCCGCGCACCTCGACGCTGCGCAAGAACCGCTTCCACGAAAAGCACCTTGCCGAACACGGCGTACCCTATTGGCGCTTCCTGTCGGGTGCGGACTGGCCCGCCGCGTTCGCCGATCTCGGCGCGATCGAGCAGACGAGCTGGATCGCGCACGACACCGATCGCACCGGCATGAAGTTCACCGCCGACGGTCATCTTGCCTTCTGGCAGGCTGCGGTCGCCGATCCGGTGCTTGCCGCGATGTTCCGCGCCGCGCTGCTGACGGTCGACGATAGGCCCGCCGCCTTCTCGTTCGATATCGACACTGGCGAACTGCTGTACGCGGTCGCCAACAGCTACGACCCACGCTTCGCCAAGCATTCGCCGGGCAAACTGCTCTACTGGCGCAACCTGGTCGCGGCGCGCGATCGCGGTATCGGCCGGGTCGACTGGGGCGCGGGCGACAGCGGCTATAAGCAGGTCATAGGCGCCACGATCGACGCGCCGATCCGCGACTGGCTGCTGCTACGCCCCGGCCTGCCAGCGCTCGCCGGTCGCCTGTTCGGCTGGGTCTGGCGGCGCAGCGCTACATCCTGAGCGCGCGGTCGTAGCCGGTAAGCTCCAGATAGCCGCGCCCGCCGCGCGTTCGTACCGCGCCCTCCCAATAGACCGGCATCCCGCTACGTCGCGTATCGAGTTCCTGCGCGGCGAACATCGGCACCAGTCGCCAGCGCTGGAGGCGACCCTCGGCGCGGACGCTCAGTTCCTGCGATACCGGGTACACCGCGCCGGTCGCCTTGCTCCGCCACGTCGCCAGCGTGCGGAACGCGACGTCGCCGGGCGCGAACACCGTCATCCTGCCGTCGGGACGGCGCAGCGATCCGCCTGCCCACACCGTCCCGCCGCCCTTGCGCCGGATCCGGAACGCCATCAGCGCGGAGCCGTCGTCGAAGTTGAGCCCGGTCCAGTCCCACCCTTGCGCAGCCGGTGCGAGATAATCCGACGACCATTCGCGATCGAGCCATGCCTCGCCGGTTACCGGGACCGTCTTGCCGGCCCGCGTCACCTGGCCGCGCACTCGCAGATGCGGCATCGAGTAATAATAACTCGCCTCGTCGGGACGCGCGCCCTTGCGACTATAGCCGCCGCGGCCCTGTGGCAGCGGCGGCTGGGTCGGCTGGAACGACAGGTCGAGCCCGAAATCCTGCGCGGTCACGCGGGTCGCCCAGCGCCCGTCGCCCGCGCGCCGCAACCGCCAGTCGCGGATCGACACATCGGCATCCCCCGTCCGCGCCTCGGCCAGTCCGAAGCCGGCGCGTGCCGCCCGCTCGCTATGCGACAATTTGCCTGTCCTAGGGTCGGACAACGCCGCATGCGCGAACAGCACCTGCCTGGCCGCGAACCTGCTGGGATTGCGCGTATCGATCGGCGGGCGGGTCCGGAAGAACGTCACCTGGAAGCCCAGATCCTTGCCGTCCGTGGTGCGCAACCACCCGGTAAAATACCACCATTCGGTGCGAAACGCCGGATGCGCCCCGTGATCGGCAGGAAAGCGCAGCGTGATGCCGGGCGCCACGACTGGATAGGAAACGGCCGGGGTGGCGGCAGGCGCGATCGCCGCGATCGCTGCGATCCAGCCAAGCGGGATCCAGGAACGTGCCATCACCAATCCTCCCGCACCGATTGCACCGCGCTCTTGGCGTTTGCACGCCGCCCGGCAAGGACTGCGGTCGCCGCCGCCGCACCGGTCAGCGCGGCCGCTACGCCGATCAGCGTGCCGACCGGCACCCGCGTGGTCATCGTCCAGTTGAACGACTGCGGGTTGATCACGTGGATCAGCACCTGCGACAGCAGCAATCCGAGTCCGATCCCGGCCAGCGCCCCGGTCAGTCCGACGATCGCGCCCTCGGTCGCCAGCATCGTCGTCAATTGCCGCCGGGTCAGCCCGAAATGCCGCAACATCCCGAACTCGCGTTCGCGCGCGATCGTCTGCGCCGATATCGTCGCCGCGACGCCGGCAAGCCCGACCAGGATCGCGACCGCCTCCAGCAGATAGGTCACCGCGAAACTGCGATCGAAGATCGTCAGCGCGAGCCGTCGTAGCGTCGCCGGCTGGCTCACTTCGACCTGATCGCGCAACGCTGGCGGCAGCTTGGCGGTCATCGCGCGCGCAACCTGTGCCAAATCCCGGCCGGGTGCGATCGTCGCGGAAATCTCGTCGCGCGCCTCATCGCCGGTCAGTCGCTGGTAATCGCCCTCGTCGATCAGCACCGCCCCCGCTTGGCGCCCGTAATCGCGCCACACGCCGGCGACCACGAACTGCGTCCGTCCGGCGATCGGCAGCGTGATGCGCTCGCCGGGATCCCAACCGTACAGCCGTTGCGCCGGTTCGGAGACCCACACCGGCAGCGCAGTCCTGGGGAGCGGCGGCGCGGTCTCGATCAGCACGAGCAACGGATCCTGGCCATCCCGTTCGGGTCGCGCGATCAGGCTTACCGGCGGTCGGTCGGCGGCGATGGTCAGAGGAATCTGCCGACTGAAAGCGAGCCGCTCGATTCCCGACGTCGTCGCTAGTCGGGTGCGCGTCGCCGGATCGAACGTGGCACCCGCCGTCGTGCGGAAATACAGGTCCGCGCCGAGCACCTGGTTCAGCCACTCGTCGACCGCGCCGCGAAAGCTGGTCACCATCGTCGCCATCGCGATCATCAGCGCAGTCGAGGCGACGATCCCGCACAGCGCGGTCGCAGCCTCGCCGGGCGCGCCGTGCAGATGGCGGATCGCCAGCAGCCCCGGCACGCTCCCGCGCATCCGCTTTGCCAGCGGGGTCAGCAGCGTGCGCGCGAACCACGGTACACCCGCGACGCCGCCCGCGAGCATCAACGCCATCCCCGCAAAGCCGAACAGCGGCAGGCCACCGACCGCAGGCAGCAACGCCGCCGCGCCGCCCGCGATGAGCAACGCGACCGCGGGGCACCACGCCACGCGCCGCCGCGGATCGAGCACGTCGCCGGCATTCTTCAGCGCGGCGGCAGGGGCCGCGCGTGCCGCCACGCGTGCCGGCAGCGCACTTCCCAATATCGACGCAAGCAGGCCGAGCGAGAAGAAGCCGAGCGCCGCGACCGGCTGGATCACGACGTGCGCGGTGGCGCCACCGAAATACCCCGCGCCGAGATCGCCGCCGAACCAGTGCAGCGCGCCCCATGCCAGCGCATAGCCGATGACCAAGCCCGCCGACGCGCCGACCAGCCCGATCGCGAGCCCCTCGACGACGACCGCCGCGATGATTCCGCCGCGCGGCATGCCGAGCGTCCGCAGCAAGGCGAAGGCGCGCTGGCGTCGCACCACCGACAGCGACTGCGCCGAATAGACGAGGAACCCGCCGGTCAGCAGCGCGACCAGCGCCAGCATGTCGAGATTGACCCGGTAGGCGCGCGACAGCGAGTCGCCCTGTGCGTTCTGAGTCTCGGCGGTTGACAGGATCGCGTCCGCCGGCAGCGTGGCCCGCAACGCGGTTTCGGCTGCGCGTCGGTCCGACAGCGCCAGGTCGAGCCGATCGATTCGGTCGAGCCGACCGAAGCGCCACTGTGCCGCGGCGATGTCCATGACGCCGACTGCGACCGCGGCATCGGTCGCCGGCAGGGTACCCGCGACGCGAAGCGGTACCGCCCGCCCGTTGGCGACGACCGTGACCCGGCTGCCGACCTTCGCGCCGACCTGCGTGAGCGCGGCGCGCGACAGGAACAGCGTGTCTTCGTCGAACACGGCGTCTTTGCCGGTGTCCGCCCCCTGCGGTCGCGCGCCGATCAACGAGGGCGTCACGACGGCTGCGCGAACGACATCGACGCCGAGCAACGTCAGGCGCTTCGTGCCGATCCGCGCGTCGAGGCGGACGACCGGGCTCGTATCGGCGACACCGTCGGTTCGTGCGACGCGGGGATAAAGACGTTCGTCGAAGCCGAGCGGACTGGTCGCGCGGACCGACAGTTCGGCCGCACCGCTGACGCCGCGCATCGCACCGTCGAACGACGCGAGCGCGGATCCGTTGACGAGATGGACGGCGAACCCCAGCGCGACTCCGACCGCGATCGCCACGGCGGTCATGACGAAGCGGGCAGGGTGGAACCCCCATTCGCCAGCGATCAGCCAGCCCAGCGCGACGCGCGCCGACCAGAGCCGGGGCTCCGGAGGGCGAGGAGCAGCGGGGCGCGGCTCAGCGATCACGGCGCTCCACCAATCCGTCGCGACCGAGCGTCAGAACGCGATCGGCGATCGCCGCGCTGGCGTCCGAATGCGTCACCATCACGCCCGCCGCCCTGTTATCGCGCACCGCTCCGGCGAACAGCGACAGCACGCGCGCGGCGGTTTCGGGATCGAGATTGCCGGTCGGCTCGTCCGCCAGGATCAGCGCAGGCCGGTGGACCAGCGCGCGGGCGATCGCGACGCGCTGCAACTCGCCGCCTGACAGGTCGCGCGCATACCCATCGCCGCGCCCACCCAGCCCGACCGCCTCGAGCATGGCCTCCGCCCGTGTGCCGGCCGCGGCGGCGTCGGGCGAGACCAGCGTCAACGGCAGCGCGACATTCTGTTGCAGCGTCAGATAGGGCAGGATGTGGAAGGCCTGGAACACGAAGCCGATCCGCTCGCGCCGCAGCCGCGTACGCGCGGTCTCGTCGAGCGCCCCCAGCACCGTCCCGTCGATCGCGACGCTGCCCTCGTCCGCCTCGTCCAGCCCGGCGAGGATGTTGAGCAGCGTCGATTTCCCAACGCCCGATTCGCCGATGATCGCGACGAGTTCGCCCGCGCCGACGTCGAGTTCGAGGTGTTGGAACAGCAGCCGGGGCCCCGGCACCGACTTGCCCAGCGCGCGTACCGCCAGAAGGGTTCGATCGTCCTGCATTCTCGAATCCCCCGCGGTCATCCCTGGTTCGAACGCGTCCGCAACCGGCTCGATCGACGTCCCTCATGTGTGTCGCGAGGAGCTCGACATCAATGCGTGTACGCGAACAGTCAGGTGTCGGCTTCGCAAACGATTGCTGACGAACTTTGTAAGGAACAAGTTTCCTTAACACCTTCATGCGACGAGATAAAAAACTGTCGAAGCGAACGTCGTGCCTATTCTCTTCAATCTGCATTTTCAGCATTCCGGGTCCCTGGTGGCGGTTGCGGTCGGCATCTGCCTGACCGCGGGGTGGTCGGTGGCGCTGCTCACCACCGATCTCGCCGATCCGACGGCGCGCGAGGCCATGGGCTGGCGGCACGTCGCCCTCGCGCTGGCCGCGGGGCTTGGCGTCTGGACCACGCATTTCATCGCGATCCTCGCCTATCGTCCCGACCTGCTGCTTCGCTACGACGCGTTCATGACAATGCTGTCGGCGTTCGTGGGAATCGCCGCGGTCGGGCTGCCGATGGTGGCGATCACCCAAGCACGGACGCGGAGCCAGCGCAGCCTGGCGGGCGCCGTCGCGGGTGGCGGAATCTGGTGCATGCATGCGGTCGGCATCACCGGCATGATGGACTGCGCGCATTTCTTCTCCTGGCCGACCAACATGATCGGCCTGCTGCTCGGGGCGGCGATCGTGGCGGCGTGGCAGTTCAACGCACGCTGGTCGCGCTCGCGCCCGACCGGGTGCCTGTTGTTCGCGCTCGCGGTGTGCGTGACGCATTTCGTCTCGCTGTCCGGCGACATCGTCATCGGCAGCATCGACGAACGGCAGGGTGGCCTGTTGTCGCCCGGGCTGGTCGCCGCCTGCATGGCGTTCGCCGTCTCGGTGACCTGCCTCGGCAGCCTGTTGACGTTCACCCGGATAAAGGTCGCGCGTGAGCAGGAGTCGCGGACGCTCAAGGCGGTGCTGGAGAGCATGACCGACGGGCTCGTGTTCATCGACAGGGACGGGCGGCTACGTCACTTCAACCACCGCTTCCTCGACCTGTTCGATACGCCGGCGGAGGCGATCGCGCCGGGTCTGACGATCGACGCCTTTCTCGATGCGATCGCGCGGTATCGCGACTGGCCTGCCGAAAAGCGCGCGCTGGTCGGCGGCGCGATGAAGCAATGGGTCGAGGCGGACACCGGCTTCGACCGCGAATGCGAGATGGAGGACGGCCGGACCTATCAGATGCAGTGCCGTCCGGTGCCGCGCCAGGGCATCGTCCTGACCTTCACCGACGTCAGCGCGGAGCGGACCGCGCTCGGCGACCTCAAGCATCTCGCCTATCACGATCCGCTGACGGGGCTGGGCAATCGTCGGTCGTTGCGCGAGACGAAGGAGGCGCTCATCGCGCAGGGCGCGCCGTTCTCGCTGCTGTTGATCGATCTCGACGAGTTCAAGCGGATCAACGACGCGTTCGGGCACGGCGTCGGCGACAAGCTGCTGGTGCATGTCGCGACGCAGCTCACCGGGCTGGTCCCGCGCGACAGCTTCATCGCGCGGATGGGCGGGGACGAGATCGCGATCATCGTGCGCGAGATGGGCGAGGCGGCGACCGCGCTGGCGGAGGCGATCGTCGTGCGGTTGAGCGCCCCGGTAGTGGTCGAGGGACGCCGGCTGCTGCCGAGCTGCAGCATCGGCATCTCGGGTTTCGCCGGCGATCTCTCTCCCGAGGACCTGATGAAGCGCGCGGACATGGCGCTGTACGAGGCCAAGCGGCTCGGTCGCCGGCGCGCCCAGGCCTATGTCCCGGGTCTCGCCGAACGCCTCGCCGAGCGCCAGCACATCGTCGACGACCTGCACGAAGCCCTCCAGACCGCCGGCTTCACCCTCGCATTCCAGCCCGTCGTGCAACTGTCGACCGGGATCACCACCGGCTACGAGGCACTGATCCGCTGGAACCACCCGACGCGCGGCTGGGTGCCGCCAGCGCTGTTCATTCCGATCGCCGAGGAATGCGGCCTGATCGAGGATATCGGTCGCTGGGTGATCATGGACGCCTGTCGCCAGCTATCCGGCTGGTCTTCGCACCTGCACGTCGCGATCAACGTATCCGCCGCGCAGCTCAAGTCCGAGGCGCTGGTGCATCATCTGACCCAGGCGATCCTGGTGCACGGGATCGCCGCCGAGCGGGTCGAGATCGAAATCACCGAGACCGCGCTGATCGACGATGCGGACCGGACGGCGGCGACGATCGACCGGATCCGCAGGATCGGCGTGAAGGTGGCGCTCGACGATTTCGGTACCGGCCAGTCGTCGCTCTCGCATCTGCGCGATTTCAAGTTCGACCGGATCAAGATCGACCGGAGCTTCGTGGTTCGTGCGGGCTTCGATCCGCGATCGATGGCGGTGCTGCGCGGGATCGTCGGGGTCGGCAAGGAACTCGGCGTCCTCACTCACGCCGAGGGCGTCGAAACCAGGGACCAGCTCGACCTGCTGCGGATGATCGGTTGCGATGCCGTACAGGGCTATCTCGTCGGTCGACCGGTGACGCCCGGCAACGAGCAGATCGAGCGGTTCGAGCGCGTCCTTCAGAAGGCCACAGCGCACCGCGAACGTCGGGGGCCGCCCGAACTACCGGAGCAGCCCCAGCGGTTTGCCGCCTGACCCGGGGTCAGCGTTCGATCAGCCGACGTCGACGGGATGCGTCACGATGATCGTCGGACGGGCCGCGGCGAGATCGCGCGCGGCGAGGCCGAACGCCTTGAAGTGATCCGACGCCATGTGCTGCTGTACGGCTGCGTCATCGACATAGAGTTCGTTGAACACGAAGCGGCGCTCGCCTTCGGCTTCCTGCCATAGCTCGTAGTGCAGCACGCCCGGCTCGGCCCGCGATGCCGCGACGCAGATCTTCGCCGCGGCAACGAACGCCTCGTCCTGGCCGGGCTTGACGGTAACCAACGCAACTACCTTGACGGCCATGACTTCGAATCCTCGAAAATTAGATGGTGCGGCCAACCTATCCCAAACATCAGCCCGTGGCGATCAATCCGGTTGCGGCCTGGAGATCGACCGACACCAGCCGGCTGACGCCGCGTTCGATCATCGTGACACCGAACAGGCGGTGCATGCGGCTCATCGTGACGGCGTTGTGCGTGACGACGAGGTAGCGCGTGTCGGTGTCGCGCGACATACGGTCGAGCAGATCGCAGAAGCGCTCGATATTGGCGTCGTCGAGCGGCGCGTCGACCTCGTCGAGGACGCAGATCGGCGCGGGGTTGGTCAGGAACAGGCCGAAGATCAGCGCGACCGCGGTGAGCGCTTGCTCACCGCCGGATAGGAGAGTGAGCGACTGGAGGCGTTTGCCGGGCGGTTGCGCCATGATCTCGAGTCCGGCTTCGAGCGGGTCGTCGGAGTCGATCAGTTCGAGATGCGCGGCGCCGCCGTCGAAGAGGGTGGTGAAGAGGCGCTGGAAATGGCCGTTCACCGCCTCGAACGCGGCGAGCAGGCGCTGGCGGCCTTCGCGGTTGAGCGTGCCGATCGAGCCGCGCAGGCGGTTGACGGCTTGCCCTAGTTCTTCGCGTTCGACCGCGTTGCCGCGCGCGGAATCTTCGAGTTCGGCGAGTTCGGTCTCGGCGACGAGGTTGACCGGGCCGATCCGCTCCCGATCGGTGGCGAGGCGGTCGTGCGTGGCGGACTCTTCGGTTGGCGCGCGGACGTCGGCGACCGCGAAGCCGAGGCGTTCGGGGAGGACGGGGGCGGGGCATTGGAAGCGTTCGCCCGAGAGGCGGCCGAGATCGAGGCGGCGCGCTTCGTGGTTTTCGACGCGGGCGATCGCCCCGGCGCGCGCTTCGCGGGCGACGGCGAGCGCTTCGGTGGCGGCGCGGTGAGCGTCGTCGACGGTGCGGGCAGCGGTTTCAGCGGTGCGTTCGGTGGCGAGGAGCGCGTCGGCGGTTGTGCGCGCGTCTTGGTGTTCGGCGTCGAGCGTCTCGATTTCAGCGTCGAGGGCGGCGGGGCGAGCGGCGATCGCGGCGAGGTCGGTGCCGAGCGTGGTTTCGCGCGCGTCCATGGCGGCGATGCGTTTGGCGGCTTCACCGGCGCGCGCGCGCCAGCTTCGGGTGTCGGCTTGCGCTGCGGACAGGCGTTCGCGGTTGGTGGCAATGCTGCGGTTGAGCGTGGTGCGATCGGCGCGGGTCTGCGCGACGGCGGCGCGGGCACGTTCGGCGTCGTATTGGAGCGTGGTGACCTGGCGCGCGTTGGCGGTGCCGTCGGGGACGGCGGCCATCGCGGCTTCAGCGCGGGTGTGGTCGGCGTGCGCGTCGGCGACGTCGTCGGCGATGCGGTGCGCGCGGATGTCGAGGTCTGCGCGTTGGGTGGCGAGGCGTTCGAGCGCGGCGGCGGCGCGGTCCTCCTGGCGGATGGCGTCGCGCGCGGCGGTTTCGGCGCGTTGTAGGGCGGCGCGGGCGGTTTGCGACTGGCCTCTAGCCTGGGCGATGCGCTCGTCGATCGCGGCGCGGGTTCGTTCGGCGTCGTCCAGCGCTTTGGCCGCAGCGGGGCGGGCGGCCTGGAGCGCGGCGAGGCGGTTGCGGCGGACGAGGCGTTCGGCGGCGGCCGCGCCGGTGCCGGTTGCGGTGAAGCCGTCCCAGCGGCGGAATTTGCCGTCCCGGGTGACGATTCGCTGGCCGACGGCGAGGTGTTGCTGGCGGTCGGTGTCGACGACGAAGATTTGCGCGAGCCTGCGGGCGAGGGCGGGGGGCGCGTCGACATGCTTTGCCAGCGGTTCGGTGTCGGCGGGCGCGGCGGGGTCGTCTTCGCGGGGCTTGGCGCCGGCCCATGCGTCTAGGTTGGTGTCTAGATCGTCGCCGAGCGCGGCGGCGAGCGCGCGTTCGTAGCCCGTGCTGGCCGAGACATGGTCGAGCAGCCGGTCGCGGCCGCTGCGCTGCGTTGCCTTGGTGAGCGCCGTCACTTCGCTGTCGATCGCGGCGAGGTCTGCGCGAGCGGTGGCGCGGGCGGTTTCGGCGGCGTCGCGCGCGCTGGTCGCGGCGGCTTCGTCGGTGTCTGCGCGGGTTAAGGCCTGGCGGGCGGACTCTGCGGCTGCGGTTGCAGTGCGTCGAGCTTCGGCAGCGGTTTCGCGCTCTGCCGCTAGCGGGACGGGGTCGCCGAGCGCGCGGAGGGCGGCGGCGATCTGCGCGGCGTCGCGATCGGCGCGGTCGGCGCGGGTGCGAGCGGCGGCGAGGGCGGCGCTGGCGACGCGGACTTCGGCGGCGTCGCGGGCTTGGGTGGCGAGCGCCTGGGCGAGCGCGACTTCGGCGTCGCGGGCGCGACGTTCGGATTCGGCGAGTGCGGCGTCGAGATCGGGGATCGCGGCGGTGGCATCGGCGATCGCGGTGTCGAGCGTCTTGGCCTCGTCGGCGAGGCGGGCGAGCGCGGCGGCGGCGTCGCTGGCGAGCGATCCTTCGCGGGCGCGGTCGTCGGCGATCCGGGCGCGGGCGTCGGTGAGGTCGGTGATCCTGCGCTCGACGCTGGCCTTTTCGGTTTTCAGCGCGGCGAGGCGGTGGGCGAGATCGCCGACGCGGTCGCGGGCGGCGAGGGCGGCGGCGCGGGCGGTGGAGACGGCTTCGACGGCGCGGTGCTGATCTGCGGCGGCTGCGCGTTCGGCGTCGGTGCCGGCGCGGACGTGGGCTTCGGCGGCGGTGGCTTCGGCCTTGGCGGCGTCGGATGCGGCGGCGGCTTCGCGCCAGCGGGCGAAGAGCGTGCGGGCTTCGGCGACGCGGATCTGGGCGGAGATCAGGCGATAGCGTTCGGCGGCGCGGGCCTGGCGTTTCAGCGTGGCGGCGCGCGCGTCCTGGTCGGAGATGATCTCGTCGAGCTTGGCGAGATTGGCTTCGGTGGCGCGGAGTTTCCCCTCGGCGTCTTTCCGCCGGACGTGGAGTCCGGCGATCCCGGCGGCTTCCTCCAGCATCGCGCGGCGGTCGGCGGGCTTGGCGGCGATGACCGCGCCGATCTTGCCTTGGCTGACGAGCGCGGGCGAGTGCGCGCCGGTGGCGGCGTCGGCAAAGAGGAGGCCGACGTCCTTCGCGCGGACGTCGCGGCCGTCGATCCGGTAGGCGGAGCCGGCGCCGCGTTCGATCCGGCGGACGATTTCGCGCTCGTTGCCCGCGATTTCGGCAAGGATCGAGACTTCGGCGAAGTCGCGCGGCGGGCGGGTCGCGGTGCCGGCGAAGATGACGTCTTCCATGCCGGCGCCGCGCAGGGATTTGGCGCTGGCCTCGCCCATCGTCCAGCGGAGCGCTTCGAGGAGGTTGGACTTGCCGCAGCCATTGGGGCCGACGACGCCGGTCAGGCCGGGTTCGATGCGGAGGTCGGCGGGGTCGACGAAGCTCTTGAAGCCGGTGATGCGGAGGCGCTTGATCTGCATTCTTGCGCCCCCCGACGACTGGTGTTGATCTTACCCCGGACCGTTGCGCTGTTGTTTCCCCGCGAAGGCGGGACCCAGACTGGGCTCCCGCCTTCGCGGGAGAACAAGGAAGAGTCGGCTACCCTGGCACGTGCTTGCCGCGGTCGGCCTCCCCCCGGCGAAGGCCGGGGCCCAATTGGGGGACGTCGCTAACGAAGGTTGCGCTCCGTTATTGCAACCTTTCCAATTGGGCCCCGGCCTTCGCCGGGGTGGTACGTGTGGGTGGAGACGACGTGCGTCTTACGCCCCAGCCGCCTTCAGCGCCTTCTCCATCTGGTCCCAGCTCACGACCTGGTCGAGCTTCTTGTCGTTGATCAGGAACGTCGGCGTGCCCGTCACCGTCCCCGCCTGCATCGCATTCTCGGTCGGCTTGGCCATCACTTCGAGCTGCTTCTGATCGGCGAGGCACGCGCGCGCCTTCGCTTCCGGGATCCCGCGCTGCTTCACGAAATCGATCGCGCCCATCTGTTCGGCGAGCTTGGTCGCGACGACCGTCGGCGGCTGATTGGCCAGCCCCTGCTGCTGCGCAGGCGTCATCGCCTGGAGCTTGTCGAGGAACGCGATCTGGTTGCCGTACATCTGCTCGAGGATCGGGAAGAACGGCGCGACGCCACCGCACTGGCCGAGCAGCGTCAGCGCCACGTCGGGCGCACCGTGGACGAGGAAGTCGCGGAATTCGAAGCTGACTTTGCCTGTCGAGACGTACTTTTCCGTCAGCGGCTTGTACGCCTCGCGGGCGAATGCGCCGCAGGTCGGGCACGAGCGCGCGCCATATTCGACGAGCTTGATCGGCGCGTTCGGGTTGCCCATCAGGTAACCCTCGGGGGTCTTCACGACGGTCTCGGTCCAGTTCTGGCCGGCGGGGGCTGCGGCGGCTGCTACCGGCGCGGCGGCGGGCTGGTCGACGTTACCGGTCGAATCGTTCTTCGAGCAGGCGGCGAGCGCGAGCGGCAGGACGGCGAGCGTGGTCAGGAACTTCATCGGGTTACTCCAGTGGATCACGAGAATTAATGGGCGCCGGCCTTGCGGAGCGCGGGTTCGAGCTGTTCCCAGCCGACATGCGGGACGAGTCTGCCGTTGAGGTAGAAGGTCGGCGTCGAGTCGATCTCCTTCGGCGCGTCGGCGGTCAGTTTGACGATGCGGTCGATCTCGGGCTGGTTGGCGAAGCACGCGTTGATCGCGGCGTCCGAGAGCCCGCGTGCCTTGATCATCGCGGTCAGGCCGGAGCCGTCGGCGTTGGCGCGAATCTGGGCCGCCGCCGGGTACATGTTCAGGCGCGCGGCGTTGCCTTGCTGGTATTCGATCCCGCGCTCGAGCCATTGCGGCTGTGCGGCGAAGATCGCGGACGAGGTGGCGGAGAAGCCCTTCGGGCCGGTGCAGCGGGCGAGGATCGCGGCCGACAGATCGAGCCGGTCGCGGATGAAGTGGCGGAATTCGAGGCTGGTCGAGCCCGATGCGATCATCTGGCGCTTGAGCACGGGTTCGGATTTCACCGAGAAATCGGCGCAGTGCGAGCAGGTGTAGCTGGCATATTCGACCAGCTTTACGCGGGCCGCGGGGTTGCCGATCAGGTAGGCGCCCGAGGGGAGGATGCGCGCGGTCTGTGACCAGTCGCGCTTGGGCGCAGCGCCGGTCAGCAGGAAGAGGGCGAAGACGGCAAAGAGGACGCGCATCAGGTGATCCTGGGAAGGCCGTGCGTCGAGGCGACGCCGGCGGCGAGGGATTCGAGGACGGCGCGCAGTTCCGGATCGGCGATGCCCTTCAGGCTCATACCGAGATCGACGGGGACCGGGCGGATCGATGGCGGTGCTTTGCGCGGGACGGGGGCGGCGACCTCACCCTGGCGGATCGCGACCTTCACGATCGCGGCGTAGCCGAAGAAGCGGTTCACGCGCTCGATGATCTCGGGCGCGATGTGCTGCATCATCGGTGCATGCGCGCCGCGGACGGTAAGCGTGAGGACGCCGTCCTGTTTCTTGCCGACCGGGAAGCGGATCGATTCGGGAATGCTCGCGCCCGCCAGTTTCGCGCCGACGATCTCGGGCCAGCGGCTGACGATCGACGACTGGACGAAGCCGAATCGGCGGAACGCCGCGCCGCCGATCGCGGGCAACAGTTCGGCGACCGCGCGCGAACGGTTCTCACGCGGGGCGTCGGGATCGGTCCTGCCTTTGATGCGCTTCGTCGCCGGCTTGGGCGTCGCAGATTTAGGCACAGAAACGGGCGGCTTGCTCATCTGCGAACCCATGCCATAGGCGACGCGTGAACGCCAAGCGCTCTTCGGTCTCCGGGGCCCTGCTCGACTGGTATGACGCGCATCGTCGCGACCTGCCGTGGCGCGCGAAGCCGGGCGAGGCGGTCGATCCGTACCGGGTGTGGCTGTCCGAGGTGATGTTGCAGCAGACGACGGTGGCCGCGGTGACGCCGCGGTTCCTCGCGTGGACCGCGCGGTGGCCGGATTTCGCGAGTCTGGCGGCGGCGGATGACGCCGATGTGATGGCCGCGTGGGCGGGGCTTGGGTACTACGCACGGGCGCGGAACCTGGTGAAGGCGGCGAAGGCTGTGGTTTCGGATCACGGCGGCGTGTTTCCGCGGACCGAGGCCGAGTTGCGTGCGCTGCCAGGGCTGGGAGCGTACACCGCGGCGGCGGTGGCGGCGATCGCGTTCGGCGAGCGCGCAGTGGTGGTCGATGCGAATGTCGAGCGGGTGGTCGCGCGGCTGTTTGCGATCGATACGCCTTTGCCGGCGGCGCGGCCTGCGATTCGGGTGGCGGCGGACTCGATCACGCCCGACCTCCGCGCGGGAGACTTTGCGCAGGCGATGATGGATCTGGGGTCGGGGACCTGCACTTCGCGCGCGCCGAAGTGCCTGCTGTGTCCGATCCGCGAGCTTTGCGAGGGGTTTGCGCAAGGCGCGCCCGAGCGGTTGCCGGTGAAGGCGAAGAAGGCAGCTAAGCCTCAGCGCTACGGGACGATCTTCTGGCTGGAACGCGACGGACAGGTGTTGCTCGTGCGGCGGCCGGATACGGGTTTGCTGGGCGGAATGCGGGCGTTTCCGACCGGGCCTTGGGGCGAGACGGCGCCCGGTTTCGAAGACGCGCCGGCGCAGGCGGAGTGGCGGATGCTGGACGAGACCGTCGCGCACGGATTTACGCATTTCGATCTGCAGCTGACGCTTGCGGTGGCGACGGTCGAGGCGCATCAACCGCGCGTTCCGACGGCAAGCGAATGGTGGCCGATCGACGACCTGGATACCGCCGGGCTGCCGACCGTTTTCGCCAAGGCCGGGAAAGCCATTCGGAACTGGGCCATACGGAGATCTGCATGAAACTGGTGCACTGGATTTCGACGGGGGGCCTCGTCGCGCTGGCCGCCGCTACGGCCTATGCCCAGCAGGCGCAGCTCCGACCTCAGATACGCCCGCAGGCTCGGCCGGCGCCGCGGATGACGATCCCGGTCAAGGCGCTGCTGCCTGCGACGACCGCGCTGTTCGACGGCTATGTCGCGCAGGACAAGATGCCGGGGATCGTCGGGGCGTTCGGTGTCGGCGACGGCCCGACGCTGTTCCCGGCGGCAGGCAAGATCAGCGACGATCCGAATGCACCGGCGGCGGGCCCCGACTCGCTGTGGCGCGTCTATTCCATGAGCAAGCCGATCACGGGTATGTCGGCGATGATGCTGGTCGAGGACGGCAAGCTCAACCTCGACGATCCGGTCAGCAAATATATCCCGGCGTTCAAGGACATGAAGGTCGCGACCAGCCCCGACACGTCGCTCGCCACGCGGCCGGCGACGCGGCCGATCACGATCCGCAACCTGCTGACGCATACCGCCGGGCTCGGCTACACGATCGTCACCAAGGGGCCGCTGCTTAAGGAATATGAGCGGCTCGGCATCCTGCCGCTGTCGGTCAGCGCGGCGATGGAAGAGAAGATGCGGCCCGTTCGGCCGAAGTCGCTCGAAGAGTTCGCGAACCGCGTCGCGACGCTGCCGCTGATCGCCGATCCGGGGACAAAGTGGAGTTATTCGATCGGGCTCGACGTGATGGGGCGGGTGATCGAGGTCGCCAGCGGCATGAGCTTCGAACGGTTCGTGCAGACGCGGCTGTTCGATCCGCTCAAGATGAAGTCGAGCTTCTGGCAGGTGCCGCAGAGCGAGGTCGGGCGGCTGGCGACCAACTACGCGTTCGTCGGCGATACGCGGACACCGCTCGATCCGGCGGCGAACTCGGTGTTCCTGCAGAAGCCTAGCTTTCCGTATGGCGGCGCGGGCCTCGTGATGTCGGCGCGCGATTACGACCGGTTCCTGCACATGATCCAGGACGGCGGGACGCTCGACGGCGTCCGCGTGATGAAGCCCGAGACGATCGCGCTCGCGACGTCGAACCTGCTGCCGCCGGGCGTGACCTATGGTGGCGTGAGCGGTGGGACCGGCGGCACGAAGGGGAGCAACATGGGCTTCGGCGCGGGCGGTTCCGTTGTGCTCGCGACGACGCCGAACGGGCCGGGCAAGGGGACCTATGCCTGGGGCGGTGCGGCGGGGACGATTGCGTGGGTCGATCCGCTGAAGCATTCGCGCGGCAGCGTGATGGTCAATTACTTCCCGGCGGATCGCATTCCGCTGCGCGAGCAGGTGGTCGCGGCGCTGATGCAGGACGCGGCGAGGTTGCGCCGATGAGCGTGATGGAAGCACCTGGGTTTACGGGTGGGACGCTCGACCGGTCCGATGCGCTGCGCCACGATCCGGAAGGGCTGGCGGCGGCGCAGCGTGATTGGCGCGCGCGGTTGCTAGTGCTCGACGGGCTGCTGCCGGGCACGACCGACGACGGGCGTCTCGCCTGGACGTCGATGGCGGACATGTCCGACGATGCCGAGCCGATCCTGCTGGGGCTCGACGAGAGCAGCCGGCCGCATTTCGCGGCGCTGCTCGCGGGGATGCAGGTCGACAATGCGCCGGCGATGCGGTCGCCTGCGCTGATGGCAGTGCTGGCCGCGCTCGAACCGGGTGAGGCGGCGACGTACGCTGGTGCGCGCAGCGTCATCGATTGGCATGTCCGACATGGCTTCTGCGCGAAATGTGGATCTCCGACCGAGGTTTTCAGAGCCGGTTGGGCGCGCAAATGTCCGAACTGCGGGACCGAGCATTTCCCGCGCGTCGACCCGGTGGTGATCATGATCGCCGAGCATGACGGGCGCGCGTTGCTCGGACGCGGCAAGGGGTGGCCGCCGGGGCGGTATTCGGCGCTGGCGGGGTTCCTGGAGCCGGGCGAGTCGATCGAGGAGGCGGTCGCGCGCGAGATTCTCGAGGAGTCTGGGGTTCGCGTCGGCAAGGTGCGCTATGTCGCGAGCCAGCCCTGGCCGTTTCCGTCTTCGCTGATGGTCGCGTGCGTGGCGGAGGCCGAGGACGACGCGATCACGCTCGATGTGAACGAGCTGGAGGATGCGATGTGGGTGCCGCGCGAGATGGTGCGGGCTGTGTTGCGCGGGGAAGAGGGGCCGTTCGTGGCGCCGCCGTCCTATGCGATTGCGTATACGTTGTTGAAGGAATGGGCGGGGGAATAGGCGCGTCGCTAGCCAAGAGGGTAAGCAGGCTCCCCTCCCTGAAAGGGAGGGGTTGGGGGTGGGTTGGTCAGCTTTGGCCGCAACCGCCCGGATATGCGGAAACCGACCCACCCCCGTCCCCTCCCTTGCAGGGAGGGGGGAAGATGACGTTCCTTACGCCGCGATCTTCAAATCCTGCATCACGTCCGCCGTGATCGACAAACTCCGCTTGCGCGCGTCATGGTCGTAGATCGCGCTCGTCACCATGACCTCGTCGACCCCGGTCCGCTCGATGAACGCGGCGATCCCGCGGGCGACCTTGGCCGGGCTGCCGACCGCCGAGCATTGCAGCACATGGTCGAGGATCTGGTTGCCCTGCGCGCCAAGCGACTCGCGGTAGCCGGCGAGGGGCGGCTTCATCTTGCCGGGGTTGCCGGTGCGAAGCGCCACGAACGACTGCTGCTGCGAACTGGCGAGCAGTTCGGCCTCGGCGTCCGTGTCCGCCGCGAACACGTTGAAGCCGGCCATCGCGTGCGGCTTGGCAAGGCGCGCCGACGGACGGAAATCGCGGCGGTAGATCGCCAGCGCGGCATCGAGCGCGTCGGGCGCGAAATGCGAGGCGAAGGCGTAGGGCAGGCCAAGCGCGGCGGCGAGTTGCGCACCGAACGTGCTGGAGCCGAGAATCCACATATCGACATCCGCACCCGCACCCGGCGTGGCGACGATCCCGGTCTGGCCGTCGTTCGCGAAATAGCTCTGCAGCTCCATCACGTCCTGCGGGAAGGCGTTGGCGTCGGTCTCCAGCGTGCGGCGCATCGCGCGCGCGACGCGCTGGTCCGAGCCGGGCGCGCGGCCGAGACCCAGGTCGATGCGGCCGGGGAACAGCGCATCGAGCGTGCCGAACTGCTCGGCGATCACCAGCGGCGCATGGTTGGGGAGCATGATGCCGCCCGACCCGACGCGGATGGTGGAGGTCGCGGCGGCGACGTGCGCGATCACGACCGCGGTCGCGGCGGAGGCGATCCCGGTCATGCCGTGATGTTCGGCGACCCAATAGCGCTGGAATCCGACGCTCTCGGCATGGCGCGCGAGATCGGCCGCGTTGGCGAGCGATTGGGAGATGGTGCCGCCTTCGACGACGGGGACCAGATCGAGCAGGGAATAGCGTGTCATGCACCAGAGATAGGTACCGAACGGTAGCTTATCCACCCTTGATGTGGATTGCGGTACTTTCGTCTGCTTGGGCAAGCGTCAGCCGGCTTGTCGCCACGCCTCGCGCTCCCTAGAGGTTCCGGCCGATGCTTGCCCGCCTAAATCACGTCCGCAACTGGATCTTCGATCTCGACAACACGCTGTACCCGGCGAGCGCGGACCTGTTCGCGCAGGTCGATCAGCGGATGACCGGGTTCATCCAGGATCTGCTCGGCCTCGACCATGACGAGGCGCGGCGCGTGCAGAAGGGGTATTTCCACAACCACGGCACGACGCTGTCGGGGTTGATGACCGAGCATCATGTCGACCCGCACGCGTTCCTGGAGCATGTCCACGATATCGAGATGGACGTGCTGGAGCATGACGCGCCGCTGGTCGCGGCGATCGCCAAGCTGCCGGGGCGCAAGCTGGTCTTTACCAACGGCGACAAGCCCTATGCGCTGAAGATCCTCGATCGGCTCGGGCTGGGCGAGAGTTTCGAGGCGATCCACGACATCCACGCGATGGACCTGATGCCGAAGCCGCATGCGTCGGCCTATGCAGGCTTCTGCGCGGCGTTCGATATCGATCCGCGGGAGTCGCTGTTCGTCGACGACATGACGCGCAATCTCGCGCCGGCCAAGGCGATCGGGATGACGACCGTGTGGGTCGACAACGGCTCCGAGCAGTCCCCCGGCGGCGCGCGCGACCACATCGATTTTACCGTGCCGGTGCTTGCGCCGTGGCTCGAAACCATCCTGGAGACATCATGACCTTGCAGACCATCATCGACGCCGCCTGGGATGACCGCGCGAACCTCGGCCTCGATACCAGGGGTGAGATCCGCGATGCCGTCGAGTCCGCGCTGGCGATGCTGGACGCGGGAACGGCCCGCGTTGCCGAGCCGACGGATGGCGGCTGGCAGGTCAATCAGTGGCTGAAGAAAGCCGTGCTGCTTTCGTTCCGGCTCAACGACAATGTCGTGATCGACGGCGGTTCGGCCGGTGCGCCGGCGTTCGACAAGGTGCCGTCGAAGTTCGCGGGCTGGGGCGATGCGGAGTTCCGTGCGGCGGGTATCCGCGTCGTGCCGGGTGCGGTCGCGCGGCGCGGGAGCTTCATCGCCAAGGGCGCGATCCTGATGCCGAGCTTTGTCAACATCGGCGCCTATGTCGGCGAGGGCACGATGGTCGACGCGTGGGCGACCGTCGGCAGTTGCGCGCAGATCGGCAAGAACGTCCATCTGTCGGGCGGAGCCGGCATCGGCGGCGTGCTCGAGCCGTTGCAGGCCGATCCTGTCATCATCGGCGACGGCGCGTTCATCGGCGCGCGCGCGGAAGTGGCCGAGGGCGTTCGCGTCGGCGAGGGCGCGGTGCTGTCGATGGGCGTGTACCTCGGCGCCTCGACCAAGATCATCGACCGCAAGACTGGCGAGGTGTTCAAAGGCGAAGTGCCGCCATACGCCGTCGTTGTGCCAGGCACGATAGGTGGGGTCGGTAACGTGACGCCCGCTTTGTATTGCGCCGTGATTGTCAAACGGGTCGACGCGCAAACCCGCTCGAAGACCAGCATCAACGACCTGCTAAGGGACTGATCGGGTCGACAATGCTGCGACTGCTGCCTATCCCCGACGAAACAGTCCGAGGAGAAATATTTTGACCGCTGCCGCCAGCCAGGTTCTCGACCGCGTCCTCGTCCTCGAAATGGTCCGCGTGACCGAGGCCGCAGCGATCGCCGCGTCCACGCTCGTCGGGCGTGGTGACGAGAAGGCCGCGGATGCGGCTGCGGTCGAGGCGATGCGCGAGGCGCTCAACTCGCTGTACATGGACGGCACCGTCGTGATCGGCGAGGGCGAGCGCGACGAGGCGCCGATGCTGTTCATCGGCGAGAAGGTCGGCTCCGCGATCGGCAAGGGCCCGAAGATCGACATCGCGCTCGACCCGCTCGAAGGCACGACGATCTGCGCCACCGCAGGGCCGAACAGCCTCGCCGTGCTGGCGATCGCCGAAGAGGGCGGGCTGCTCAACGCGCCCGACGTCTACATGGACAAGATCGCGGTCGGGCCAGGCTATCCCGAGGGCATCATCGATCTCGACAAGACGCCGACCGAGAACATCAACGCCGTCGCCGCCGCCAAGGGCGTGCCGGCGCGCGACCTGATCGTGTGCGTGCTCGATCGTCCGCGTCACGAAAAGCTGATCGCCGAGCTGCGGAAAGTCGGCTGCGGGATCATGCTGATCGGTGACGGCGACGTCGCCGGCGTGATCGCGACGTCCGATCCCGAGACCACGGTCGACGTGTATATGGGTTCGGGCGGCGCGCCCGAGGGTGTGCTGGCGTGCGCTGCGCTGCGCTGCGTCGGCGGTCAGTTCAAGGGTCGGCTGCTGTTCCGCAACGACGACGAGCGCGGCCGTGCGGCGAAGTGGGGGATCACCGATCTCGACAAGCAGTACGACCTGTCCGAGCTGGCGAAGGGCGACTGCATCTTTGCGGCGACCGGCGTGACGGACGGCTCGCTGCTGGCCGGCGTGAAGCGGAAGAAGGGCAAGATGACCACCGAGAGCGTCGTGATGCGCGCGTCTTCGGGGACGGTGCGCTGGGTCAAGGGCGAGCATCGGACGGATTGAACGAGCGACCCGAGTGGGGAGCACCACCCCGGCGAAGGCCGGGGCCCAAGTGGAACGTCCAGAGTAATGAAGCGGATCGCGCCGTTAGCGACGTTTCCCAATTGGGCCCCGGCCTCCGCCGGGGTGGAGCGCTTGGCTAAGGCAAGGGACTGACCAGGTATTGTTTCCCCGCGAAGGCGGGGACCCAGGCTGGGCTCCCGCCTTCGCGGGAGAACAAGGACGAGCGGTGGAACGCATGAGGGGCGAAGTGACCGCATGATCCTTCCCAACGGCCTCCTCCTCGCGACCCTCATGAGCCTCGTCTGGTTCCTCAAGGGCGACCTCCTCGGTTATCGCCGCATCAAGCGCCTCCCCGACACCGCCTCGCGCCAGAAAACCTACCGCCTGTGGATCGCCAAGGCCGCGATCGCCTTCGTCCTGCCGGCCATCATCGGCCTCGCGCTACTGGATCGCCTCGACGCCATCGTCACCGTCCCCCCTGAGTTCGACGTCCTCCGCAGCCTTCTGCCAAGCCTCGCCGGCGACAGCCGCGCGGAACTGCTCGGCATGATCGGTGGAAGCGCGCTCGGCGGCCTGGTCATCGGCGCGGTCCTCGCGACGCGGCGCAACTGGCGCATCCTCAAGACGATCGGCAATGTCGGGTCGCTCCTGCCGCGCAACCGGCCCGAGATCATGCACGCCGCCGCCATGTCGATCGCGGCGGGTATATCCGAAGAACTCGCCTTCCGCCTGTTCCTGCCGCTGCTGGGCGCGCTCGTGACCGGCAACGCGTTCGTCGCGTTCGCCGTCGCGATCGCGGCGTTCGGTGCGATGCACCTCTATCAGGGGCGAGCCGGCGTGATCGCGACCACGCTCGTCGGCGCGCTGATGGCAGCGATCTATCTGATGACCGGCGAGTTGTGGCTGGCGATGCTCCTGCATGCGCTGATCGATCTCAATTCGCTGGCATTGCGACCGGCGCTGACCGGAGCGTGGCGCGCGGCTTGACTTCGCCTTCGCGGGTTCGTCCAATCGCGGCACGGTTCACGAAGGGAAATTCCATGTCGCGCCACGCTCTCCTGCTCGCGCTCGCAGTCACCGCCGCGGTGCCCGGCGCAACCATCGCGCAGACGGGTATGCAGGCGACGACCCAATCCCCCTTCACCTTCGAGGAGGTGATGGTGCCGATGCGCGACGGGGCGAAGCTGCAGACCGTCATCATGCGACCGCGCGGGATGACCGGGCCGCTCCCGATCCTGCTCCAGCGGACCCCCTACGGCGTGCCGGACGCGCCGTTCTCCAGCGCCAGCCGGTTCGGTCCGCTGATGAAGGACGGCTACATCTTCGTGTTCCAGTCGATGCGCGGGCGGTTCAAGTCGGACGGCGTTTTCACATTGTCGACTGCGGTGCATGCCAAGGGCAACGGGGCCGGCGATCCGAAAGCGGTCGACGAGGCCACGGACGCCTACGACACCGTCGGATGGCTGGTGAAGAACGTCCCCGCGAACATCGGCAAGGTCGGCATGTGGGGCGTGTCCTATCCCGGTTTCGCCGCGGCCGTCGCGCTGGCGAACCCGCATCCGGCGCTGAAGGCGGTCTCCCCGCAGGCGGCCTGGATCGATTACTGGCAGTCGGACGACCTGCACCGCAACGGCGCGCTGCGGTTGAGCTATGCGACCGACTGGGTGTCGTCGCTGCAACTCGACAAGACGAAGAATTCCGACTTTGCGTATCCGAGCGATACCTACGACTATTTCCTTAAGGCCGGCTCGGCGGAGGCGATCGACCGGACCGTGTTCAAGGGGCATGTGCCGATGTTCACGGCGTTGCTCGATCATCCCAATCACGACGCGTTCTATACCGCGCAGCGCTGGACCGATTCGCTCGGCAAGACGACGGTGCCGACGCTGAACGTCGCGGGGTTCTGGGATCAGGAGGATCCGTGGGGCTCGTGGCAGATCTACGCCCGGCAGAAGCGCAACGATCCGGATCACCTGGCGCAGATGGTGGCGGGGCCTTGGCGGCATGGCGGGTGGCAGGGGGTGGCGGATCACCTCGGGCCGATCCCGCTCGGCACGGCGAGCGGCACGCAGTTCCAGGAGCAGATCCAGGCGCCGTTCTTCGCCTATTGGCTGCACGGCAAGGGGCCGCGGCCGGACTTCGCGGCGAAGATGCTCCAGTCTGGGTCTAACGTGTGGAAGACCTATGCCGCCTGGCCTCCGACGGGTGCGAAGACGACCGAGCTTTACCTGCACGCGGACGGCAGCCTGTCGTTCACCGCGCCGGCCGCGGGTGAGGGGTGTCGCGATTACGTGTCCGATCCGGCGAACCCGGTGCCGTTCCGCCGGCGGCCGATGTCGGCGACCTATGCCAGCCCGGATTGGGCGTGGTGGGAGGCGGACGACCAGCGCTTCGTCGATCACCGGCCCGATGTGCTGGGGTATGTGTCGGAGCCTCTGACGGCGGACCTGACCGTGACGGGCGCGCTGGCGGCGACGTTGCAGGCGTCGACCAGCGGGACGGACAGCGATTTCGTCGTGAAGCTGATCGATGTGCTGCCCGACGATACCGAGTCGATGGCGGGGCGTAGCCTTCAGCCGGGCGACTATGCCCGGACGCTCAACGGGTATCAGTTGCCGATCGCGATGGAGGTGCGGCGCGGGCGCTTCCTGGCGAGCGATACGGCGCCGCAGCCTCTCGTGCCGGGCAAGGTGGTCGCGTGGGACGTGCCGCTGCGCGACCACGACCATGTGTTCAAGGCGGGGCACCGGATCATGGTGCAGGTGCAGTCGAGCTGGTTCCCGATGATCGACCGCAACCCGCAGTCTTTCGTGCCGAACATCGGGCGGGCGAAACCGGGCGATTACGTAAAGGCGACGCAGAAGGTCTGCGCGGGGTCGCGGATCACGTTGCCGGTCATGAGGTAAGAAGCTTGTTCTCCCGCGAAGGCGGGAGCCCAGTCTGGGTCCCCGCCTTCGCGGGGAAACATGGTTCTTCGGTTAGTTCTTCATTCGCCAGCCGGTTTTGAAGATCCAGGCGATCGCGATCAGGCACACCGCGAGGAAGCCGGCCGTTACCGCGAGGCTCACCCCGACCGCGACATCGCCAACCCCGAAGAAACTCCAGCGGAAGCCGCTCACCAGGTAGACGACCGGGTTGAACAGGCTGAACGTTCGCCAGGGCTGGGGCAGCATGTCGATCGAGTAGAACGCACCGCCGAGGAAGGTCAGCGGCGTGATCAGCAGCGCGGGGACGAAGTTCAGCTGCTCGAAGCCGTTGGCCCAGACGCCGATGATAAACCCGAACAGGCTGAACGCCACGGCCGTGAGGATCAGGAATGCGATCATCGCGAACGGGTGTTCGATCCGCAGCGGCACGAAGAACGAGGCGGTCGCGAGGATGATCAGCCCGAGGATCACCGACTTGGTGGTCGCCGCGCCGACATAGCCGATCACCATCTCCATCGCCGACACGGGCGCCGACAACAGCTCGTAGATCGTGCCGGTGAATTTGGGGAAGTAGATGCCGATCGATGCGTTCGAGATGCTCTGCGTGAGCAGCGACAGCATGATCAGGCCGGGGACGATGAAGCTGCCGTAACCGACGCCGCCGACCTGCTGCATGCGGCTGCCGATCGCGCCGCCGAAGACGATGAAATACAGCGAGGTGGTCAGGACGGGCGTGACGAGGCTCTGCCACAGGGTGCGCAGCGCGCGCGCCATTTCGAAGCGATAGATCGCCCAGATACCGTGAGTGTTCATGCGCGTTCTCCGACGAGATCGACGAAGATGTCTTCGAGGCTCGATTTGCTGGTTTCGAGATCCTTGAAGCCGATGCCGAGTTCGCTGAGTTTGCGCAGCAACGACGGGATGCCGGTGTGGTCGGCCTGTGCGTCGAACACGTAGCGCAGCCGCTTGCCGTCGTCTTCCAGCGACAGGTCCCAGTCGGCGAGTTCCGGGGGAAGCGCCGTCATCGGGTCCTGGAGCGCGATGTCGAGTTCGCGCTTGCCGAGCTTCTTCATCAGCGACGCCTTGTCGTCGACGAGGAGCAGCTTGCCCTTGTTGATGACGCCGACGCGGTCGGCCATTTCCTCGGCTTCCTCGATGTAATGCGTCGTCAGGATGATCGTCGTGCCGCCTTCGCGCAGGCGGTGGACGAGCTTCCACATGTCGCGGCGCAATGCCACGTCGACGCCCGCGGTGGGTTCGTCGAGGAACAGGATTTCGGGTTCGTGCGCGAGTGCCTTGGCGATCAGCACGCGGCGTTTCATGCCGCCGGAGAGTTCGCGGATCTTCGCGTCGCGCTTGTCCCAGAGCGAGAGGTCGCGGAGCACCTGTTCGATGTAATCGCTGTGCCCCGAGCGGCCGAAGAGGCGGCGGCTGAAGGTGACGGTGGCGAGCACCGTCTCGAACATGTCGACGTTGAGTTCCTGGGGCACGAGGCCGATGCGGCTGCGCGCCTGCTTATAGTCGCGGATCGCGTCGTAGCCGGCGACCTTGATCGTGCCCGCGGACGGCGTGACGATGCCGCAGATGATGCTGATCAACGTCGTCTTGCCCGCGCCGTTGGGGCCGAGGAGGGCGAAGATCTCGCCTTTCCGGATGTCGAGGTCGACGGGGTGGAGGGCTGTCGTGCCGCTCTTGTAGGTCTTGGTGACGCCCGCGATGGACAGGATCGGTTCGGTCATTGGCACCCCTTTTTGTGAGGGGAAGATGGGGGTGGGGAGGGGGGAATGATAGGGGCTCCCGCCTTGTTCTGCTGCGAACGCAGGAGCCCAGGATACCGGGCGTTGCGCTTTGTAACCCTGGGCTCCTGCGTTCGCAGGAGAACGGTTAGCCGGCGCGCGCTGCCGCGACCGCTTTCTGCAGATCCTCAAGCGGCAGTGCGCCCGACAACACCCGGTCGCCTACTACCCAGCTAGGCGTGCCGGTCATGCCGAGTTTGGCGGCGGTTTCCATGTTTTTGGCTATTTCGGCGTCGGCGGTCTTGGTGAAGCTCGCCTGCGTCGTGTCTACCCCGGCCTTGCTCGCAGCCGCCGCGATCGAAGCGTCGCTGACGGGGCCGCCGGCGTAGAGCGCGTCGTGGAAGGTGGCGAACTTGCCTTGTTGCGCGGCGGCGAGGCTGGCGCGGGCGGCGATGCGGCTTTCGGCGCTGAGGATCGGGAGTTCGCGGAAGACGACGCGGACCTTGGGGTCGGCCGCAATCAGCTTGGCGATCATCGGCAGGCTCGCGCGGCAGTATCCGCAATTGTAATCGAAATACTCGACGAGCGTGACGTCGCCCTTGGGGTTGCCAGCCCAGGCGCTGGCGAACGGCGTGACGATCGCGTCGCGGTTGGCGGTGACGGTCTTGCCGGATTCGCGGTCGCGCAGTTTCTCCATCGCCTCGGGGAGGATCTCGGGGTGTGCCAAGACGTAATCGTGGACGATCGACTCGACCTGCGCGCGCTCGACGCCGCCGCCCTGGCGGTCATAGCCCCAGACCGCGAGGCCTCCGATGACGGCGCTCGCGACGGCGATCGCGGGGAATGTGAATTTGCTCATTTGCGGCGCTTATACTGCTTGGGATTGTCGTCCATCTCGTTCTGCGCGGCCATCGCGATATCCTGCGCGCGGATCCAGTCGGTCGTGTTCGCCGGGATGTTCGCGAGGGCATATTGCGCGCTCGCCGAGGCGGTCCGCATGTCGCCGCCCATGCTGGCGCGCTCGGCGGTGGCGAGCGCGGCGCGCGCGGTATCGCCGGTCAGTTCGTAGACGGTGCCGAGCTGCATCCAGGCGAACGGGTTCTGGTCGTCGCGGCCGACTGCGGTGCGCAGGACCCTGGTCGCCTCGGGATAGTTCGCCTTGTTCTCGGTCGCGATCAGCGCGTGGCCGAAGGTCGTGGCGATCAGCGGGTTGTTGCGCGAACCTTCTGTGGCCTCGCGCAGGGGGACGAGCGACTCGACCGGCTTGCCCGCTTCGAGCAAAATCTGGCCCTTGATCTCGAGGAAATACGGGTCGGTGGGTTCGGCCTTCACCAGCGCGTTGGCTTCGGCGTCGGCTTTGTCGGGGTAGCCGGCTTTGTGATACGCATAGGCGCGGGCGTAGTGCGCGTAGATCGACTGGTCGCTCGGCGGATAGGCCTGGAGCGTCTGGTCGGCGGGCATGACGTAGCCGGCGAGCTTCGCTTTCACGCGGCGGAAGCGTTCCTCGAGCGCGGCGTCGGGCTTGTTGGCCCAGGCGGGCGAGGCTTGCAGATCGGCGGTCAGCGTCGCGACGCGCTCGCCCGAGAGCGGGTGCGACTGCATGAACGGGTCGATGTTGGCGGTGCCGTAGCGATATTCCTGCTGCTGCAATTTCTTGAAGAAGCTCAGCATGCCGCGGCCGGAGATGTTCGATTGGCGGAGGAATTTCGCGGCGGTCGCGTCGGCGGTGGATTCCTGGACGCGGCTGAACGAGAGGTAGCTGCCCATCGCCGCCTGCTGGCCCGCGGCCATGATGCCGGCGCCCGCTTCGCCGCTGCCGGCGGCCATTGCGGCGAGGCCAAGGACCATCGAGAGCAGGTACATGCCCATCGCCGGCTTGGTGCCGCGATCGGCGAGGACGACGTGGCCGTCGGCGATGTGGCCGAGTTCGTGCGCGATGACGCCCTGGACTTCGTTGGCGTTGTCGGCGGCCTGGATGAGGCCTGAGTGGACGTAGACGGTCTGCCCGCCGGCGACGAACGCGTTGATCGACTCGTCGTTGATGAGGACGACCTTCACGTCGCGCGTCGAGAGCCCGGCCGCTTTGATCAGCGGGTTGGACATCTCCGCGAACATGGTTTCGGTCTCGGCGTCGCGGAGGATCGACTGGGCCTGGAGGGGCGTCGTCCAGAGGAGGAGGGCGGTGGCTGCGGCGGCTACGAAGCGCTTCATATTACGGGGTATCGTCGATTGGGGGCGGGGGGGCAATGGTCGTGCGGTCGGGCGTGCGGTGGAGTGAAGTATAGGAAGTGCAGACGCTGGGAGCGGTTTTGCGGTTGGTGGGAGTGTGGGTGGCATTGGGGGAGGGGAGCAGGGTTTGGGTGTGTAGGACAGGGGTTTGAGGGGGGGCTTAAGAGGTTGCTGCGCCGGCTGTCGGCCACTTCCCCGGCTATTGGTTTCCTCCCTGGCTAGCAGGCCACCGCCCCGGCGGAGGCCGGGGTCCAATTGGGGGACCGGGCTAACTGAGGGTGGCGCTTCGTTATTGGCACCTTTCCAATTGGGCCCCGGCCTTCGCCGGGGTGGTGGTGGGTGGGGGGAGCTCGGCGTGCATCATCAGAGGAGCTAGAACACAAACCTCGCATCTCCCCCTGGTCTTGTTCACCCGCGAAGGCGGGTGCCCAGTCTGGGTCCCCGCCTTCGCGGGGATACAAGCTTTTCTCGTTCGCCACGTGAGGCATTGGGCGCTCACGGATATCGTGCTGCCGGAGGATCGCTCCCCACAAACGAAAACGGGCGCGGCCTTTCGGTCGCGCCCGTTCTTTGGTCACGGCGTCCGGGGTTAGCCGAAGGTGCGCTGCCACCAGCCGCGGCGGGGGGCGCCGTCGGGGTCGTCGTTGGCGCCGTCAGTGGAGTCCGAGGTCGCGGCGTCCTGGGGCTGGACTTCGGCCTTGGGCGGGGTCGTTGCGATCGGCTCGGCAAGCGGTTCGCTGGTCGGAGCGGCATCGCCTGCGTCGACTACGGCTGCTTTCCGCGGACGACCGCGGGGCTTGGCGACCTTGGCGGGCGCTTCCTCGACTACCGGGGCTTCGATCACCGCGTCCGACGCCTTGCGACGGGCACGCTTGGGCTTGGGCGCCGAGGCTTCGATGGTCTCGGCGGGCGTTGCGCTCACCTCTTCCATCGTTGCTTCTGCAACCGCTTCGCGACGACGACGACCGGGCTTCGGTGCAGCCGGCTCGGCCGCGACGGGCTCTGGAGCGATCGGCGCCGGAACCACTGGCTCCGGTGCAACCGTCTCGGCTTCCGCCTCGACCGCGCGTGGCTTGCGACCACGGCGTGCCTTGGGGGCTGCATCGGCGACCGCCTCGGCGATGTTCGCCGCTGCGGCTGCCGCACGGGCACGTGGACGACGGCGCATCTTCGGACCCTCGGCGACTTCCGCGACCGGGACTTCCTCGACGGCGGGTTCGAACGCCGGCTCGTAAGGCGGCTCGGCGTAGGTCGATTCGACCGGCTCGTACGCTTCCGGCTCAGGGGCCTCGGCGATCAGCTGGGCGTCGTCGATGCTGCTGACGGCGACCGACTGGCCGTTCTCGGCGCCCTGCTCGTTGCGGCGACCGCCACGACGTCCCCGACGACCGCGACGACGACGGCCTTCGCCCTCTGCGCCATTCGCCTGCTCGGCAGGTGCGCCGGCCTCGACCGCTTCGCCACCGCCGACTTCGACGATGTCGCCCTCGACCTCGTCGATTTCCTCGACGTTGGTGTCGGTGTCCTCGAACGTACCGTCCTCGTTGACGCCTTCTGCCGCACCTTCTTCACCGGGACGTGCACGACCGCGACGACCGCGACGACGACGACGCTTCTTGCCGCCTTCACCATCCGCATCGCGAGCCTCACGCGGCGCACGCTGCTCGCCGTTACCTTCGCGACCGCCCTCACGACGACGCGGCTGCTCGGCCTCGGCCTCCTCGACCTCTTCTTCCTCGATCTCGTCCTCGATCTCCTCGGGGAGGTCGTCCTCGTCTTCCTCGATGATCTGGACGAACTTCGGCGCGTGCGCGGGCGGCGGGCCGCTGGCCTCGACCGTCATGTGCGCGCCTTCCTCGTCCTGGCCGGGGATGATCTCGACGATCACGCCGTAGCGATCCTCGATCTCGGCGATGTCGGCGCGCTTGCGGTTGAGGATGTAGACCGCGGCTTCCTGGCTCGCGCGCAGGGTGAGCAGCGAACCGCGACCGCGTGCGGCCTCGTCCTCGATCAGGCGGAGTGCGGAGATGCCCGACGACGATGCGGTGCGAACGAGGCCAGTGCCCTCGCAATGCGGGCAGGCGCGCGTCGATGCTTCGAGCACGCCGGTGCGCAGGCGCTGGCGGCTCATTTCCATGAGGCCGAACGACGAGATGCGGCCGATCTGGATGCGCGCGCGATCGTTCTTGAGCGCCTCCTTCATCGCCTTCTCGACCTTACGGACGTTGGAATTGTTATCCATGTCGATGAAGTCGATGACGACGAGCCCGGCCATGTCGCGCAGGCGGAGCTGGCGACCGATTTCCTGCGCGGCTTCGAGATTGGTCGCGGTCGCGGTCTGCTCGATCGAATGCTCGCGCGTCGAACGGCCCGAGTTGATGTCGATCGAGACGAGCGCCTCGGTCGGGTTGATGACGAGGTACCCGCCCGACTTCAGCTGGACGACGGGGTGGTACATCGCGGCAAGCTGATCCTCGACGCCGGCGCGCTGGAACAGCGGCACGGGATCGGCATAATGCTTGATGCGCCGGGCGTGCGTCGGCATCAGCAGGCGCATGAACTCGCGCGCCTGGCGATAACCGTCCTCGCCCTCGACGATGACCTCTTCGATTTCCTTGTTGTAGATGTCGCGGATCGCGCGCTTGATCAGGTCGCTGTCGCCGTAGACGAGCGCGGGGGCCGACGCCTTCAGCGTGGCTTCGCGGATGCCGTCCCAGAGGCGGGCGAGGTAATCGAAGTCGCGCTTGATCTCGACCTTCGAGCGCTGGAGGCCCGCGGTGCGGACGATGCAGCCCATCGACGGCGGCAGCTGCATGTCGGCCATGATCGTCTTGAGACGCTTGCGATCGCCCGCGTTCGAGATCTTCCGCGAGATGCCGCCGCCGTGCGACGTGTTCGGCATCAGCACGCAGTAGCGACCGGCGAGGCTGAGGTACGTGGTCAGCGCCGCGCCCTTGTTGCCGCGCTCCTCCTTGACGACCTGGACGAGCAGCACTTGGCGGCGATGGATCACGTCCTGGATCTTGTAGCGGCGGCGCAGGTTCATGCGACGCTCGCGCAGGTCCTCGACCGCGGCATCGTCGGCACTCGGCTTGCGCTTGCGACGGGGGGCTTCGCCCGCTTCGCCGCCTTCGAGTTCCTCGGCAACGTCGGGATCTACCCCGCCATCGTCCTCGAAGCGCTCGATGTCGTCCTCGTCGTCACCCTCGTCTTCGTCCGAGTCGTAGTCGGCGCGCAGGGCGGCTTCCTCGGCAGCGTGCTCTGCTTCTTCACGGAGCAGTGCGTCGCGATCTTCCTTGGGGATCTGGTAGTAATCGGGGTGGATCTCGCTGAACGCGAGGAAGCCGTGGCGATTGCCGCCGTAATCGATGAACGCCGCCTGGAGCGACGGCTCGACCCGCGTGACCTTGGCGAGGTAGATATTGCCCTTGAGCTGCTTGCGTTCGGCACTCTCGAAATCGAATTCCTCGATCCGGTTACCCTTGACGACTGCGATCCGGGTCTCTTCCCGGTGGCGTGCGTCGATCAGCATGCGCGTTGTCATTATAGATTCTCCGCGCGCGCGCCGGGCCTGTCGGCAGCCGTCGCGCGCTTAATGGTGGTGCGGTCGGGCACGGACGCCCGGACTCGCGGATGGTATGCGAAACTGCCTCTGCGCGAAGTGCATGCCGCGGGAACTCTCCCTGCGGCGCCCGCACGACCGCGAGTCCGTCGGCGAAGGCCGGTCGGAGTGCGGGGCGGGGGGAATGCGTCATTCGAGCGTCAACCTGAATTGCCGCGCCGGCGAGAATCCGCTGGCGGGCGTCGAGACCGGCGCGTCGCTGGTAAAATCCAGGCGACACACGGCTGTACGACAGGACTAGCACTGCATACCCGATCTCGCAACTAGCCCCGGAAAGGCTGGTTTCGCGGGCGTTTCGGCTCGAAATAGGGGCAGCGAGGCGCAGACTTGCCGGGGCGGCAGAGCCTTGCCGGCAAATACATGGCAAACGGCAAATTAACCGCACTGCGCAACCGCGTCTTGTGATGCGAGGCGCTATCGCTCGCTCACAGAGATCGGATGTATCGATCAAAGGGGTGTAGCATGGGTTTTCGCTGGACCGGCGGCAGGGCCGCACGGCAAGGACGCGGGGTGTTGACGGTCATCGCCCTCATCGCCGGCTGGCTGGCGAGCGTCCCCGCCTGGGCGGCGACCGTGCAGAGCGTCGCGATCAGGGATGGGCGGATCGTCATCCGCTTCGACGAGGCGGTCGGCGATGCCGCCAGCCGCGTGCTGACCGGCCCGCGCCAGATCGCGGTCGACGTGTCGGGTGCGTCTCCGGGGCGGGAGATCGCGGGGCGCGGATTGGTGACCGGCGTCACGCAGATGCGCAGCGGGCGATCGGGCATGCGGATGGTGTTCGATCTGGCAGAGCCGGCGATCGTCACCGACGGCGGGTTCGATTCCGACGGCCGCGAGCTGACGCTGGCGTTGCGCACGGTCGATTACGACCAGTTCGCGGAAGCCGGGATCGCCGGGCCGCTGAACTTCTTCCCGTTCAATTTTGGGGCTGCGTCGCGGCCCAAGTACAAGGTGTCGGTGCCGGTGCCGCCCAAGGCGCGGGGCATGAAACTGCCGCGCGTGCAGGGCGACGATACGCGGCCGCTGGTGGTGATCGACGCGGGGCATGGCGGTGTCGATCCCGGCGCGATCGGGCCGAACGGTCTGCGCGAGAAGGACGTGACGCTGAAGGTCGCCAAGGCGATCCGCGACGAGTTGCTGGCGTCGGGGCGTGTGCGCGTGGCGCTGACGCGGAATGACGACCGCTACCTGATCTTGCGCGAGCGGTATGGGGTTGCTCGGCGGCTGAAGGGTGACCTGTTCATCTCGATCCACTGCGACAGCACGGGGTCGGAGAACGCTACCGGGGCGACGGCGTACACGTTGTCCGAGGTGGCGTCGGACAAGGAAGCGGCGCGGTTGGCGGCGCGCGAGAACAAGGCGGACGTGATCTCCGGGGTGAACCTCGGCGAGGCGCCCGCGGACGTGTCGTCGATCCTGATCGACCTGACGCAGCGCGAGACGATGAACGCGTCGGCCACCTTCGCGCGGTTGCTCGGGCGTGAAGCCAGGCCGTTGATGCCGTTGAAGGCGAACTTCCACCGGATGGCGTCGCTGATGGTGCTGAAGGCGCCGGACATGCCGTCGATCCTGTTCGAGACGGGGTATATCTCGAACCCGCAGGACGCGGCGTTCCTGGATAGCGAAGAGGGGCGCCACCGGATCGCGGAGAGCGTCACGCGGGCGGTCGAGGTGCATTTCGCGCGGCGGATGGCGACGCGGTAGAGCCGGACATAAGTCGAGGTAACTAGCCCCGCCCCTTCAGGGGAGGGGTTGGGGTGGGGCCTCACCAGCAGCGAGGCGTTCGCGGAAGAGCCCCACCCCCGGCCCCTCCCCTGAAGAGGAGGGGAGTCGATCGCTGCGACACCAGCGCTCGTGCGCGGGATAGTTCGCCTCCCGTGCCGGTGATGCGTAGGGCGGTTTCCTCCCGCCGCGCATCATGCCACAAGTCGCCCAAATTGCTTTGAGGCTGACCAGATGACCGACGCGACGCGGGGCGTATCCGACACGGGCCCCGAGACCAGCATGCGCGAGCTTACGTTTCGCGGGATCGTGCTCGGCGGAATCATCACGCTGCTGTTCACGGCGGCCAACGTCTATCTCGGGCTCAAGATCGGACTGACGTTCGCGACGTCGATCCCGGCTGCGGTCATATCCATGGCGGTGCTGCGGTTGTTCAAGGATTCGACGATCCTCGAGAACAACATCGTCCAGACGATCGCGTCCGCCGCGGGGACACTCGCGGCGATCATCTTCGTGCTGCCCGGCCTGGTGATGATCGGCTGGTGGCAGGGCTTTCCGTTCTTCACGACTGCGGCGATCACGATGTTCGGCGGTGTGCTCGGCGTATTGTTCTCGGTGCCGCTGCGCCGTGCGCTCGTCGTCGACACCGTGTTGCCATATCCGGAAGGCCGCGCGGCCGCCGAGGTTCTGAAGGTCGGTGCGGGCAGTCGCGAGGGCGGCGAAGAAAGCGCGCGCGGGCTCGGCATCATCGTCGCCAACGCGGTCGTTTCGGCCGGGTTCGCGATCCTGACGCAGACCAAGCTCGCTGCCGCCGAGGCTGCGACGTGGTTCCGCGTCGGCGCAGGCGCGACCGGAATCTCGGGCGGGCTGTCGTTCGCGTTGCTCGGCGCGGGGCATCTGGTCGGTATCTCGGTCGGCATGGCGATGTTCGCGGGCGTGTTGATCGGCTGGTGGGTCCTGCTGCCGATCCTGACCTCGGGCGGCAGCGTCACCGGCACCGCCGAGGTGATCGCCAACACTGTGTTCCGCTCGGATGTGCGCTTTTTCGGCGCAGGCGTGATCGGCGTCGCGGCGATCTGGACATTGTTGAAGATCGCGGGGCCCGTCGTGGGTGGCGTCCGTTCGGCGTTGGCGGCTTCGGCGGCCAAGCGTGGCGGCGAAGTGCTGGCTCTCGAAGAGCGCGACATTCCGATCGGGATCGTCGGGATCGGTTCGCTGGCGATGCTGGTGCCGATCGGCATTCTGCTCTGGACCGTGTTGCAGGGCGGGCCGCTGGAGGCGTCGGCGATCGGGCTGATCGCGGGGAGCCTCGTGTTCATCCTCGTCATCGGCCTCGTGATCGCGGCGGTCTGCGGGTATATGGCGGGGCTGATCGGTGCGTCGAATTCGCCGGTGTCGGGGATCGGCATCCTTGCGATCCTCGCCGCGTCGATCCTGTTGGTGTCGTGGTTCGGGCGTGCGGTCGAGCCGGGGACGACGCAGGCGCTGGTCGCCTACGGGCTGATCGTGACCGGCATCGTGTTCGGGATCGCGACCATCTCGAACGACAATCTGCAGGATCTGAAGACGGGCCAGCTGGTCGGCGCGACGCCTTGGAAGCAGCAGGTCGCGTTGCTGATCGGCGTGGTGTTCGGGTCGATCGTGGTCCCGCCGGTGCTGAACTTGCTGGGGAGCACGCTCGGGTTTGCGGGGGCGCCGGGGGCGGGGCCGAATGCGCTGGCGGCGCCTCAGGCGGCGTTGATCTCGGCGCTGGCGAAGGGCGTGCTGGGGGGCAATCTGAACTGGGCGATGATCGGGTATGGGGCGCTGACCGGCGTTTTCGTAATCCTGGCCGACGAGTTGCTGGGCAAGGCGGGCAAGCTACGGTTGCCGCCACTTGGCGTCGGACTCGGCGTGTATCTGCCGATGTCGGTCACGTTGCCGGTGACGATCGGGGCTGTCGTCGGGTTTGCGTATGATCGCTGGGCGGATCGCGCGCGGGATCCTGAACTCGCCAAGCGGATGGGCGTGCTGACCGCGACGGGGATGATCGTCGGGGAATCGTTGTGGGGCGTTGGCTTTGCGGGGATCGTGTACCTGACCAACAAAGAGACGCCGTTGGCGCTCGTTGGGGACGGGTTTGCGAGCGTGGCGCTGGTTGGCGGGACGGTGTTGTTCGCAGTGCTGACTTGGGTGATGTACCGGCGGACGATGGCGGCTTCGCGGTAACCCTTGTTTCCCCGCGAAGGCGGGGATCCAGACTAGGCTCCCGCCTTCGCGGGAGAACAAGAAGCGGGAGATTCGCTCGGTTCTAGTGCACCACCCCGGCGGAGGCCGGGGCCCAGTTGGGGGGCGTTGCTAACTGAGCAATGCGCTTCGTCACTACACCCTTGCCAACTGGGCCCCGGCCTCCGCCGGGGTGGCGGCTTAGTGCCGGGGTGGTGCTAACGCGTGGGAAAAGGATGGCGTCCGTGGAGACGCCCCCCTCACTTCATCGCAGCGAGCATGTCCTTGATCGGCACGAACGCGAAGCCCACCGAGCTGTCGGCGATCCCGTACGGCATGAAGATCGTATCGCCGTGCTTCAGCGCGCCGCAGCTGTAGACGACGTTGGGCACATACCCCTCGCGGTCCTGGTCCTTCGCCGCGAGAATCGGCTGCTTGGTGCGCCCGATCACCTTCGACGGGTCGTCCTTGTCGAGCAGCACCGCGCCGATCGAATATTTCCGCATCGCGCCGACGCCGTGCGTCAGCAGCAGCCAGCCCTCGTCGAGTTCGATCGGCGGGCCGCAATTGCCGATCTGCACCAGCTCCCACGGGTATTCGGGCGTCAGGATCTTCTCGCCGTCGTCCCAGTCGGTCAGCGTGTCCGACTTGAGCAGGAACAAATTCTCACCGTCCTGCCGACCGATCATCATATACTGGCCGTTCACCTTGCGCGGGAACAGCGCCATGCCCTTGTTGCGCGCGGCCGGGCCGGTCATCGGCACGAGGTCGAACGCGCGGAAGTCGCGGGTGCGCATCAGTTCGGACTGGATCACCGAGCCGTTATACGCGGTGTAGGTGCCGATCCATTCGTATTCGCCGTTCTCGTGCTGGAAGCGGACGATGCGGAGATCCTCAAGCCCCTTCGACTGCGCCTGCGTGATCGGGAAGATCACCGTGCCGCTCAGCGTGCTGTCGCGGTGGCGATAGACGGTGACGGGGCCCTCGGGCATCTCGTCCTCGCCGCTGCCGACCGCGTCGGTCGCGGTTGCGAACGGCGGCTCGGGGGCGAGCTTCATCTGGTTTTCGCAGGTGATGATGCCCTCGCGGAACGCCACCGACGAGATGTGGCCCTCGCCGACCGCGCGCAGCGACATAAGAATCCGCATCGAGCCCGGCGGCATGCCCGACTGGTCGAAATGCGGCACCGCGCTGGGGTTCATCAGCGCGGCGGCGGCATAGCTGTATTCGTGGCAGAAATACGCGCCGATCAGCTGGCGCTTCTCGTCGCCGATCTCCGCACCGTTCAGCCCGAGCATGTCCTCGATCTGGTCATAGCGCGTCATGAACACGCGCCGCGTCTGCCAGTGGCGTGCCTCGAAATCCTTCAGCACGACCTCGAGCTGCGAGCGCGCCTGTGCGGGCGACATTTCCAGCACTTCGCCGACCAGCCGCTCGGTGCGGCTCGGTGCGCCGCCATGACCGCCCCAGGCGATATGGAACGGCCGCACGACGACACGCGAAGGGTCCGCGTGCAGCCGCAGCTGGTGGTTGAACAGATCCATCGTAGCAGTGCCCCGCGTCGTTCCACTCAGCGCACCGTCGCCTGCAAGGCTGTCGCTAGCGAACTAGGCGACGACGCGGGTCGCTCCTGCCACGCTTTGCGCTGCTTTTGATACCCCCGAAATGGCACAACTTGCGAGTTGCAGCGCCAAAATCGACTCCGCGCCCTGATTTCGGTTCAACCCGGTCGGCATCAGGCCGTCGTAACAGCCGCCATCGGCGACGCTGGCAAGCGGAAGATCGAGATCGTTCGCCCCCAGGAACCAGCCGTAAGCGCGCTGCGCTTCGTCATGCCAGCGCATGTCGCCGGTCGCTTCGAACGCCGCCGCGCACGCATCGACGGTGGCCTGAGCCTCCAGCGGCTGCTGGTCGAACTGCAACGGATCGGCATAGGGCCGGTTGAAGCTCTCCGACCCGACCGCACGGAAGCGGCCCTCTGGCGAGGTCTGCTTGGCAACGATCCAGTCGAGCGTGGCGAGGCCGCAATCGATCAGGTCCTGCCGACCGAGCGCTTGGCCCGCGCGGATCAGCGCCTGGGGAAGGCGCGTATTGTCGTAGGCGAGCACGATCTCGAACCACTGCCACTCGGGACGCCGTGCTTTCGCAAGCAGGTCCAGGTGAACCTTCGGGAACGCCTCCAGGATCGACAGTGACAACTGGTGGCCGGGCTTGGCCTCCAGCATCGCCGCCGCGCCGAGCATCGCGAACGCCTGCGCGCGCAAGCTGCCGAGTTCGAGCGCCATCGACGCGGTCGAATCGAACATCGCCGTCGCCCAGTCACGGTGCTTGGCGGCCTGCGCATCGCGCGCGGTGACGCCCAGCGACCAGAGCGTGCGGCCGTTCGAATCTTCCGAGCCCGAATCCTCGCACCAGGTGCGATCGAAGTTCATGAAGTTGCGGAAGCGGCGCGTGTCCGGGTTCCAGGCGTACTGCACGAACGACGCGTAAATCGTCATCCACTTGTCGCGGGTGACGTCGTCGAGATCGGGCATCGCGCTCATCAGCATCAGCGCGCGGCAATTGTCGTCGATGCAGTAACCATGGCGACGATCGGGGATCGAGTAGATCGAATGCTGGAGCATCCCCGTCGAATCGCTCATACGCTCGACCGCGGCGAAATCAGGGATCAACGGCTTGAGCGGCGCCGGCACCTTGGCAAGGCGAAAAGGGCGCGCCGCCACGATCGCACGGATCTCCGCCATCATCGCCTCGGCGAGCTTCGGCCAGATCATCGTGCGGCCACGCGCGTAGGCACGCTCTGCCAGACGATTGCGATCGCGGTCGTTAGACATCAGCGCGTCGATCTCGCGCGCGAACGCATCGACATCGCCGAACGGCACGAGCACGCCGTGGCCATCCGCGAGGATCTCGGTCGCGTGCACGTACGGCGTCGAGATGACGGGCTTGCCGACGCCGATCGCGTAGCTGAGCGTGCCCGACGTGATCTGCGCGGGGTTGGTGTAGGGCGTCACATAGACGTCCGCGGCCTGGAGATAGTCGAGCAGTTCGCCATGTTCGAGGAATGCATCGACGAACGCGATGTTGCCGGCGACGCCCTTCTCGGTGGCGAGCGCCTTCAGCTTGTCGCGATACTTCTCGCCCTCGTACGCGACGAGGTTCGGATGCGTCGCGCCGAGCACCACGTACAGCAGGTCGGGATGCTTCGCGATCACCGCGGGCAGCGCGTTGATGACCGTCTCGATCCCCTTGTTGGGGGCGAGCAGGCCGAACGTCAGCATGACCTTGCGGCCTTCCCAGCCGAACTTGTCCTTGAGCAGGGCGGGATCGAGCAAATCGCGATCGGGCACGCCGTGCGGGATCATGACGATCTGGCGCGAATTGGCGCCGTAGACGCGCTGGAGAATGTCGCGGCCACGCTCGGCCATCACCACCACGCGGGCGGCGCGACGCAGAAGGCCTTCGAGCACGCGGCGCTCATCGGCATTGGGCTTTTCGAGGATCGTGTGCAGCGTGACGATCACCGGCAGCGTGGTGCGATCGAGCAGCGCGAGGATATGCTCGCCGGCGGGGCCGCCGAAGATGCCATATTCATGCTGGAGCCAGATCGCCTGCGCACCGCTGGCCTCGATCTTACGCGCCGTATTGATGTACGCGGACAGCTCGTGCTCCGGGATCGTGCCGGTAACCTCGGGCGGGTAATCATATTTACCCGGATGATCGTCCATCGCGTAGACGTCGACGGCGATTCCGGGAAAGCGCGCGCGCATGGCCGTGAAAACGTCGGTCGTGAAAGTGGCGAGCCCGCACTGCCTCGGCAAGAAATTACCGATCAGCGCCAGTCGCGCGATATTCCCACCGTCCGCCGGTTTCACCATACCCTGTCCCTCGTTTGAGCGCGCACTTCTGGGAAAACCCGGTCGCGCATCCATTTGAACGGTTCAGGTAGCATAAAGTTTCATTGCATACTGCAGTGCAGCACGGGAAAAATATCAATTTAAATCAATTCGATATTTCGGGTCCCTGATCCCGAGCCTTCATCCACGCCCGCGATAGGAGGCGACTCCCTGGTCGGGCAGCCACAGATCCTGCGGCGGTGCACTCGATTGCCAGAACACGTCGATCGGGATTCCGCCGCGCGGATACCAATACCCGCCGATCCGCAGCCACACCGGCTTCATCTCGTCGAACAGGCGCTCGCCGATGCCGACGGTGCAATCCTCGTGGAACCCGGCATGGTTTCGGAAGCTGCTCAGGAACAGCTTCAGTGACTTCGACTCGACGATCGTCTCGCCCGGCACATAGTCGATGACGAGATGCGCGAAGTCGGGCTGGCCGGTGACCGGGCACAGCGACGTGAACTCGGGCGCCGCGAACCGCACCAGATACGTCCGCCCCGGTCGCGGGTTGGGAACGTAATCGAGCACGGCCTCTTCAGGAGAGGCGGGAAGGGCGCTGTTCTGGCCCAGATGCAATGGGTTGGCGGGTGCGGTCATAGTGCGCCATGTAGGACGCGATTCGGATGACGCAAAGTGGGTGATCCTTCTTCCCGTCATGCCGGGCTCGTTCCGGCATCCACCCGTCCGCGAACTCCACGGGCGGCGAGTGTGCGGAACGGTGGACCCCGGAACAGGTCCGGGGTGACGGAGAGGTTTGGGCAATGACGATCACAACACTCGTGCCGATTCTCGGCGACCAGCTCACGATCGGCCTCGCCTCGCTGCGGGACTGCGATCCGAAAACCACGATCGTGCTGATGATGGAGGTCGCCGAGGAGACGACCTACGTCCGCCATCACAAACGCAAGATCGCCTATATCCTGTCGGCGATGCGGCATCATGCCGAGGCTTTGCGCGAGGCCGGGTGGACGGTCGAATATACGAAGCTCGACGACCCCAACAACGCGGGCAGCTTCACCGGCGAGATCGCGCGCGCGGTCGAGCGGCATGACCCCGAGCGGATTGTCGTCACCGAGGGTGGCGAGTGGCGCGTGATGGCGATGCTCGAAAGCTGGGAGACGCTGTTCGGCATCCCGGTCGAGATCCGCAGCGACGACCGCTTCCTTGCCAGCCATGCCGATTTCGAAACCTGGGCGGCCGAGCGGAAGTCGCTGACGATGGAGTGGTTCTATCGCCAGATGCGGACGCGCACCGGGCTGTTGATGACCGCCGGCAAGCCCGAGGGCGACCGCTGGAACTTCGACAAGGAAAACCGCAAGCCCGCCAAGAACGACCTGCTGATGCCGCGTCCGCTGGTGTTCGAGCCGGATGCGATCACGAAGGACGTGCTGGCGATGGTGGCGGAGCGGTTCGCCGAGCATCCGGGGAGCCTCGACGGATTCGAGTACGCCGTGACCGCGGAGGATGCCGAGCGGCAGGCGGTGAACTTCTTCAAACACGCCCTCACGCAGTTCGGCGATTACGAGGATGCGATGCTCATCGGCGAGCCGCATCTGTGGCACTCGATCCTGTCGCCCTACATCAATTCGGGGCTGCTCGATCCGCTCGATCTGTGCCGGCGCGCCGAGGCGGAATATCGTGCCGGCCGTGCGCCGATCAACGCGGTCGAGGGCTATATCCGCCAGATCATCGGCTGGCGCGAATATATGCGCGGAATCTACTGGCGCGAGGGGCCTGAGTATGTCGAGCGCAACTTCCTCGACCACCACCGCGAACTACCCGGCTGGTACTGGACCGGCGAGACCGACATGCATTGCCTGCGCGAGGCGATCGGGCAGACGCTGGAGACCGCGCATGCGCATCATATCCAGCGGCTGATGGTGACGGGCAATTTCGCGCTGCTGATCGGCGCGGACCCGGCCAAGGTCCACCAATGGTATCTGGAGGTCTATGTCGACGCGTATGAATGGGTCGAGTTGCCCAACACGCTGGGGATGAGCCAGTTCGGCGATGGCGGCTTGTTGGGGTCCAAGCCGTATATTTCGTCGGGCGCGTATATCGATCGGATGTCCGATTACTGCGGGACGTGCCGCTACAAGGTGAAGCAGCGGATCGGGCCGGATGCGTGCCCGTTCAACGCGCTCTACTGGGATTTCCTCGACCGGCACGAGGACAAGCTCGGGCGCAACAACCGGCTGGCGATGCCGTATCGCAACTGGGCGAAACAGTCGGAGGCCGACCGCGAGGCGACGCGCGCGCAGGCGGCGGGGTTCCTCGCCTCCCTCGACGCGAGCGGCCCTGCTGGCTACTGACATCACGAGCACAAGGAGCCGCATATGGACGCGTTGGTAAGCACCGAATGGCTGGCGAACGAACTGGGCGCGAGCGATCTGCGAATCGTCGACGCGACCTATGCCGAGGGCCGAGACGCGGCGGCGGAGTATGAAGCGGCGCATATCCCCGGCGCGGTGTTCATGAACCTCGCCGAACTGCGCGATACCGACAGCGATCTGCCCAACATGCTGCCGTCGGCGGAGAAATTCGCGAGCCGGATGCAGACGCTGGGTCTCGGCGATGGCAGCCGGATCGTCCTGTACGACAGCTCGCCCTGGCACACGGCGGCGCGCGCATGGTGGATGCTCAGGCTGTTCGGCGCGCGCAACGTGGCGATCCTCGATGGCGGGCTGGCCAAGTGGCAGGCCGAGGGGCGTGAGATCGCGTCGGGAAAGGAAACGCCGCGGCATCGTCACTTCACGACCTGGGCGGACCTGAAGGGCGTGCGTGACCTCGACCAGATGAAGGCGAACGTCGAGAGCGGCGCGGAGCAGGTGCTCGACGCGCGCTCGGCGGCGCGCTTCACCGGTGCGGAGGAAGACCCACGACCGGGCACCGCGCCGGGGCATATTCCGGGCTCGAAGAACCTGCCGCAGGGCGCGGTGTTCAACGCGGATGGCACGTGGAAGACCGGCGACGCGCTGAAGGCCGAATTTGATAAGGCCGGCGTCGACCTCACGAAGCCGCTGGTGATGACCTGCGGCTCGGGCATCACTGCATCGGTGCTCGCATTCGGCGCGCATCTGCTCGGCAATGACGCGGCGTTGTACGACGGCAGCTGGTCCGAATGGGGCGGCAACCCCACGACTCCCAAGGCGACAGGCACCGCATGAGCGACACGAACAAGCCGGTCGGCGATGCGACCAAGGTCGTCCTCGCCGGTCGTCGCCCGGAGTGGACTCAAGGCATCGTCAGCCCGCCGGTCTGGCGCGCGTCGACGATCCTCTACGACTCGGTCGGCCACCTCCGCGAAAGCGCCACCAAAGACACGCATCACCGCCTATTCTACGGGCGGAAGGGCACACCCACCCAGTGGAGCCTCGCCGACGCACTCACCTCGCTCGAGCCCGGCGCGGAGGGAACTTTCCTGTATTGTTCGGGTGTAGCGGCAATCGCCGCAGCGCTGCTGTCGGTACTGTCGCCGGGCGACGAACTGCTGCTGGTCGACAGCGCCTACGACCCGACCCGCGGCATGGCGGGCGGGCTGCTCAAGCGGTTCGGGATCACCACGCGCTATTACGACCCGATGATCGGCGCGGGCATCGCCGACCTGATCGGCGACAAGACGCGGGCGATCTTCATGGAAAGCCCCGGATCGCTCAGCTTCGAGGTGCAGGACGTCCCCGCGATCGTCGCCGCGGCCAAGGCACGCGGCGTGACGACATTGCTCGACAACACCTGGGCCACGCCGCTGTTCTTCCCCGCGATCGAGCGCGGCGTCGACCTGACGATCCTCGCCGGCACCAAATACGTCGTCGGCCATTCCGACGTCATGCTCGGCTCGGTCACCGCGGCACCCGGTCATTTCAAGAAACTGCGCGAGACGAGTTTTCAACTCGGCCAGGTCGCCAGCCCCGACGATTGCTGGCTCGGCAGCCGGGGCCTGCGGACGATGGCGGTGCGCCTCGCACAGCATCAGTCGAGCGCGCTGACCATCGCGAAGTGGCTCCAAGGCCGGCCCGAAGTCGCACAGGTCCTTCACCCCGCTCTTCCAGATTGCCCCGGCCACGACCTGTTCGTCCGCGACTTCAAGGGCTCCAGCGGCCTGTTCTCGTTCGTCCTCAACGGCGGTGACGAGGCATCGCGCGCCGCGCTGATCGATACACTCCAGTTGTTCGGCATAGGCTATAGCTGGGGCGGTTTCGAAAGCCTCGCGATCCCCGCCGACCCGCAGCGCTACCGCAGCGTCACAAAGCGCGACGCCGCAGGCCCGATGGTCCGCCTCCAGATCGGTCTCGAAGACCCCGCCGACCTGATCGCCGATCTCGAAGCGGGACTGGACGCTTTTCGGCAAGCGCGCGGCTAACGGTTCATCCGCAGTTTTCATCGCCGCGTCATCAGCACGATAGGTCCGCGTCACTACCCTATTCGCAGGCCAGCCGACGGGATGAGCGATGACGGAGACTCAAGGCGATCTGTTGGGCAGCCTCATTGTCCTGGTAAGTACGGGACTGCTGCTCACTGCGGTGCACCGCGCCAGTTCGTCGCGCGACGCGCCGGAGGTCCGCTCGCTCGTGATAGCGAGCGTCATCCTGTCGGTCATGGGCGTCGCCGTCGTGATCCTGACATGATCGCGTCGTCTCGTCGGCTCCGGTGCCCTTTCGGCGATGTCGTTTCGCTCCGGTGGTTGCCCTTAGGATACAATCGGTGTGGCCGCCGCGCAACATGTGTGGCGTCAAACCCCGATTGTACGCAAGATTCGCTTGTGCGTCGCACCATGGGCTGTCACACATTCGTCACCGCAGGAAAGACCGCACTCGGAGGCTGACGCCTCGATAGATGCGGCGTCCGCGGTGGCAGGCGGGGACATCGACTTTCCAGTATCGAAAGGGAAACGATGCGCTTCACCACTATTCTTCTCGGCGGCATCGCATTGGCTGCCGCTACCCCCGCGTTCGCTCAGGACGAGGCTACCGCACCGCCCAAGGAGATCACGGTCTCCGGCTCGGTCGGGCTCGTCAGCGATTACCGCTTCCGGGGCGTGTCGCAGTCGGACGAGAACCTCGCCGTCCAGGGCGGCATCACCATCGCGCACAAGAGCGGCCTGTACATCGGCACCTGGGGGTCCAACCTCGCGGGCTGGGGCACGTTCGGCGGCGCCAACATGGAGCTCGATCTGATCGCGGGCTACAAGGTCCCGGTCGGCGGCGGTACGCTCGACGTCGGCGCGACCTGGTATATGTACCCGAGCGGCTTCGACAACACCGACTTCATCGAGCCCTATGCCAAGCTGTCGGGCACCGCCGGCCCCGTCGCACTGACCGCCGGCGTCGCCTATGCACCCAAGCAGCAGGCGCTGGGGCCATGGTATTCGAACGGCGCGTCGGCGGCGGCCGGCGTCTACGACCGCGTCAACGCCAAGGACAGCAACTTGTATCTCTGGGGCGATGTCAGCAGCGGCGTTCCCAATACCGGGCTGACGGTGAAGGCGCATGTCGGCTATTCGAACGGCAACAAGGGCCTCGGGCCGTTTGCGACCAGCGTGTCGCCGACCGGCGAATATTGGGACTGGCTGTTCGGCGCGGACTACGTGATCCCCAGCACCCCGCTGACGCTGGGCGTGGCGTATGTCGACACCGACATCACGAAGGGCGAATCGGCCTATCTCCAGCCCAGCTTCAGCCGCGGCCAGGACGGCAACGGCTCGATCGCCAACGGCAAGGTGCTGGTGTCGCTGACTGCGGCGTTCTGAGGGGCTGAGGGAAGGGCGCGGCGAGCGTTCCGCACCCCATCTCAGACCCCAAGCTTGCGTCCCCGCGAAGGTGGGGACCCAGGCTGGGCTCTCGCCTTCGCGGGAGAACAAGCAGGCGGGTGCCGAGGCTATTCCGATCTCCGTTTTCAAGCTGCATTCCATCACCCGAGCGAAATCTGGGGTATCTCTCGAGCCTAGCGACGTTCGCCACACGGTGAGATCTCAGCTTTCGCTGGGATGACGGATTCAGGGGTGGGGGCCGGCGCGGGTCTGGTTCCGGGTGCGGTCACGTATCGTAAGATCATGGGATCATGGCCCGCTTCCGACGATGCCGCGCCAGCAACCAGCCACGAAAAAAAGGGCGGCCCCGCGAGGAGCCGCCCTTTTTCGTCCACCGGTAAAACCCCGATTAGTTCGCGGTCGTGCGCGCGTCCTGGCCGTCGCCTTCCGGGGCCGCGACGATGTCCCGCGTGGTCGAGCCCTTGTCGACCACCGTCGTACCGGGATCGCCGACGCTGGAGCGGATACCGGGATCGTCGCTATCCGCACCCGCGTCGTTGATCACGCCGGTCTCGGCCGCACTGCGTGCCGCGGTGCCGCCGAACAGCGCATCGAGCGTCTGCGCGTTGGCGGCGGTATCCTGCGGGCGGGCGGCACCAGGCTGTGGCGGGACCAGCGCGAAGTCGGGCGGGATCACGAGCGGCGCCTGGCGCGCGACGGCGAACTCGTCCGGGCGTGCACGATCGAGGCTTCGGCCTGCCCCACACCCCGAAAGGAGGGCGACGCTCGCCAGACCGGCAGCCAGGGGTACGAACTTACGCATGGGAATTCTCCACAGGGGGCTTCTCGCGCACGAGGAGCGCCCGAACAAGCAGGACGAGCACGCCGACAGTAATCGCTGCATCGGCGACATTGAAGACCAAAAACGGACGCCACTCGCCGATGTGCAGGTCGGCGAAGTCGACGACGTAACCGAGCCGGATCCGGTCGAGGATATTGCCGACCGCGCCGCCGAGCACGAAGCCGAGCGCGACCTGATCGGCCGGGTTCTTCTCGCGCGTCATCCACACCGCGACGCCGATCGCGATCGCGCCGGTCAGCAGCACCAGCGCCCAGCGGGTCAGGTGCCCGTCGGCAGGGAGCAGCCCGAGCGAGATGCCGATGTTTGGCACGAAGCGCAGGTCGAAGAACGAGGTGATCGTCTGCGAATCGCCGAGCGAATCGATCCCGAGCGGGTTGGTCACCGCCCATTTGCTGAGCTGGTCGGCGAGGAAGAGCGCGATCGCCGCGCCGAACCCGGCTTTCGGGAGGTTACGCATGCGCCACGACCTTCTCGCAGCGGTCGCAGAGATCGCCATCGACTGTCACCTCGGGGAGGTGACGCCAGCAGCGGCCGCATTTCTTATTAGTGGTGGGCTGAACAGAAATCTCACGCTCGGAAACGTCGATAGCTGTTTGTGTACCTTCGACCGCTTCCAGAATGGTGGCATTGGAAACGATAAACACTTCCGCTAAATTTGCGTTCGCATGGCCGGGGCCATAGATCAAAAGATCGTCTAGCGTCGTGCCGGCAGGCAACATTATCGTTACATCGGCCTGTAAACTAGACCCGACTACTTTCTCGCGCCGAAGTGGCTCGATGGTCTCCGACACGGTTTTACGCAGTGCGCGTAGTTTTTCCCATTTAGACCAAAACGGCCGGTCGACTTCGATTGCCGGCAGCGTCGGCCATTCGAGGTAGTGCACCGAGCTGTCGTCGCTCGGGAAGCGCGACTGCCACACTTCCTCGGCAGTGAAGCACAACACCGGCGCGGCGTAGCGGACGAGCGCGTGGAACAGCACGTCGAGTACGGTGCGGTACGACCGACGCTTGATGTCGCTCGGCGCGTCGCAATAGAGCGAGTCCTTGCGGATATCGAAGAAGAACGCGGACAGGTCCTCGTTCGCGAAGTCGGTCAGCAGGCGCGTGTAGCGGTTGAACTCATACGCTTCGGCCGCTTGGCGCAGCTCGGTGTCGATCATCCGCAAGCGGTGGAGGACGTAGCGCTCCAGCTCGGGCATGTCGGACACCGCGACGCGCTCGGAGTCGTCGAAGCCTTCGAGCGCGCCGAGCATGTAACGGAACGTGTTGCGCAGTTTCCGATACGAGTCGGAGGCGGTGGCGAGCACCTCCTTGCCGATCTTCACGTCGTCGAAATAGTCGGTCGAGGCGACCCACATGCGCAGGATGTCCGCGCCGGACTCGCCGATGATCTTGAGCGGATCGACGACGTTGCCGAGCGACTTCGACATCTTCCGGCCCTGGCCGTCGAGCGCGAAGCCGTGCGTGAGGACTGCGTCATACGGTGCGCGACCACGGGTGCCGCAGCTTTCGAGCAGCGACGACTGGAACCAGCCGCGATGCTGGTCCGAGCCTTCGAGATACAGGTTCGCGCGCGTGCCTTCGCCATAGCGCGCTTCGACGGTGAAGACGTGCGTGCAGCCGGAGTCGAACCAGACGTCGAGGATGTCCTTCACGACCTCATAGTCGGCGAGGTCGTAGTCGGGGCCGAGCAGCGCCTGGTGGCCGTCGGCGTACCATGCGTCCGCGCCGTTCTCGCGGAAGGCTTCGACGATGCGTGCGTTGACGGCGGGGTCGTTGAGGTACTGGCCGGTGGCGCGGTCGACGAACAGCGCGATCGGCACGCCCCAGGCGCGCTGGCGCGAGATGACCCAGTCGGGGCGGCCCTGCACCATCGACGTGATCCGGTTTTCTGAGCGCGCGGGGATCCAGGTGGTGGCCGCGATCGCGTCGAGCGCGATTTCGCGAAGGGTGGCGCCGTTGCCAGCTTCTGCTCCCCCGCCCGCTTGCGGGAGGGGGCTGGGGGGTGGGCTCGCGCCATCCTCGTCGCGCGACGCCGAAGCCGGGGGGGGGGGGGGGGGGGGGGCCGCCCCCCCCCCCCCCCCCCCCCCCCCCTTCCAGGGAGGGGAGTGCGTTGCCCTAGCGGCGGTCGAACGCGGCTAGTTCATAGGCGATCGAGGCTTCGACCAGCCTCTCCCAGAGGTCCGCGATTACCGTGTCGGGCAGGCCGAGCTTGACCGCCTCGGCGCGCGCATTGTCGATCACTTGCGTTTTCCGCGCCTCATCCCGCACATGCCCGCGCTCCGGCTTTATCCGCGCGGCGGCGTCCATATACGCAAAACGCCTGGCGAGGAGCGCAACAAGCTCGCGGTCGAGCGCGTCGACGCCGGCGCGAACCTCGGTCATGGTGGTGCAATCGGGGCCGGGGAGAATGGTCATGCGTCGCCTCTTGCCGACCCTCCAGCACCCTGTCCAGCATGACCGCCGAGCTTGACTCTCACGCCCCCCCCGTCTAGGCGCCCGCCTTCGCAATGGCCCTGCACCCCGGTGAAGCGGTGGCCCTGCCTTGTCTCGACCTTTGGGTCTAACGGCGACCAGCAGAGCGATACCGGGACCAACGTTGTTTGCATTTGCAAAGGTTATACTATGTCGAAGCGTCAAAGCGCGAAGTACAAACTCGATCGCCGTATGGGCGAGAACATCTGGGGTCGTCCCAAGTCGCCGGTCAACAAGCGCGAATACGGCCCGGGCCAGCACGGCCAGCGCCGCAAGGGCAAGGTCAGCGATTTCGGCATCCAGCTGCGTGCCAAGCAGAAGCTCAAGGGCTATTATGGCGACGTGACCGAGAAGCAGTTCCGTGCGTGCTACCACGAGGCTGCGCGTCTGAAGGGCGATACCTCGCAGAACCTGATCGGCCTGCTCGAGCAGCGCCTCGACATGATCGTCTACCGCGCCAAGTTCGCACCGACGATCTTCGCGGCACGCCAGATCGTTTCGCACGGCCACATCCGCGTCAACGGCGTGAAGTGCAACATCGCCTCGCGTCGCTGCTTCGTCGGTGACGAGATCACGCTGGGTTCGAAGGCGCAGGAAATGGCGCTGGTCATGGAAGCGCAGAGCCTCGCTGAGCGTGAGATTCCCGACTATGTCGCCACCGACGGCGCGGCCAAGGTCACCTTCACGCGCGTCCCGACGCTCGACGAAGTGCCTTACCCGGTGAAGATGGAGCCTAACCTCGTCGTCGAATTTTACTCGCGTTAAGCCGAGTAAATTCGTCGACCGGCCGGCGTCGCTCAAGCGACGTCCGACGACGTGGCTTTGCCACGGCGCGGTTTGGAACGGAAAAGGGCGGTCCTGCGGGGCCGCCCTTTTTCGTTGCCCCGTGTCGATTCGTGGACATGCGCTCTGGGCTTTGCCAGAACGCGCGCAACCAAATGGGGATATGACCATGCGCGCTGCCATCCTGCCTCTCCTGCTGCTCGGGACTGCCGCGTCCGCGCAGACGTCTCCGGCGATTTCGGTCGAGACGTTAAAGACCGTCACGCAGGTGCTGTCGTCGGACGCGTATGAAGGCCGTGCGCCGACCACCCCCGCCGAGGCGAAGACGGTCGCGTATATCGTCGAGAGGATGAAGGCGGCAGGTCTCAAGCCCGGCAACAAGGGCGCGTGGACTCAGGACGTGCCGATGGTCGAGATCACCGCCACGAACGTGCAGCCCTATGTCTTCACCGGCGGCAAGGCGCCCATCAGCCTCGCCTATCGCACCGACATGGTCGCGGGCACCTACCGCGTCGCACCGAAATCGAGCGTCGCGAACAGCGACGTGGTGTTCGTCGGCTACGGCATTACCGCACCCGAAAAGGGCTGGGACGATTATGCCGGCGTCGACGTGAAGGGGAAGACGGTCGTCATCCTCATCAACGATGCCGACTGGCAGACGATGTCGCGTGAGGGGCCCTTCGAAGGGCGTGCGATGACGTGGTACGGGCGCTGGCCGTACAAGTTCGAGAATGCGGCTAAGCACGGCGCGGCGGCGGCGATCATCGTCCACGATACCGAGCCGGCGGCGTATCCCTGGGCGGTGGTGCAGTCGTCCTGGACCGGGCCGCAGCTCGAACTGGACGAGAAGGGCGATCATCTCGACCAGTCGCAGATCGTCGGCTGGATGCAGCGCGCGGCGGCCGAGCGCGTGTTCGCGAGCGCGGGCAAGGATTACGCGACGCTGGCGGCGGCGGCCAAGGTGAAGGGGTTCAAGGCGGTTCCGCTCGGGCTAAAGCTGTCGGGCGGGTTCGACAACACGATCAAGCGGCAGGCGTCGAAGAACGTGATCGGCGTGCTGCCGGGCACGTCCGCTCCGAACGACTATGTGATGTATTCGGCGCATTGGGATCATCTCGGCCGGTGCGATCCGGTCGATGGCGACGATATCTGCAATGGTGCTGCGGATAATGCGACCGGTGTCGCCGGGCTGATCGCGCTGGCCGAGGCGCAGGCCAAGGCGGGGCCGGCCAAGCGCTCGATCGCATTCCTGGCGGTGACGGCGGAGGAGTCGGGACTGCTCGGGTCGCGCTATTATGCCGAGCATCCGATCTATCCGCTCGCGCAGACCGCCGGCGGGGTGAACATGGACGTCCTCAACACCGATGGCCGTGCCAAGGACTTCGTCCTGGTCGGCGCAGGGAAATCCGAGATCGAGGATCTGGTGAAGCCGTTCGTCGCTGCCGAGGGCCGCGTGATCGGCGTCGAGGCGAACCCGGAACGCGGCGGCTATTACCGGTCGGATCACTTCAGTTTCGCCAAATTGGGCGTACCGATGCTCGATGGCGGCAGCGGCGAGGACCTCGTCGTCGGCGGGACAGCCGCGGGACATGCCAAGCGCGAGGATTATGTCGCGAATCGCTATCACAAGCCCGCGGACGAATATGACGCGAAGTGGGACTGGTCGGGCGCGGTCGACGACCTGACGATCTATTACGGCCTCGGGCGCAAGCTCGCGGACGATACCAGTCTGTGGCCGAACTGGTATAAGACCGCCGAATTCCGCGGCATCCGTGACCGCGATCGCGCAGGAGCCAAGTGAAGTGACGACGACCACCCCCGCCGAATGGGCGCACCACAAGGCCGTCTGGATCGGTTTCCCGAGCCATGCCGACCTTTGGCTGGAGGATCTGGAGCCGGCGCGGGACGAGGTCGTCGCGTTTGCCAAGGCGGTGCATGCCGAGGGCCGGGGCGAGACGGTGATCCTGGTTGCAGCGGACGTCGGCTCGGCGACCACCGCCAAGAAGCTAGCGCCGTTCGCGCAGGTGGTGGTCGAGCCGTTCGGCGATATCTGGCTGCGCGATACCGCGCCGATCATCGTCGGCGACGGCAGTGCGCGCGATTTCCGGTTCAATGGCTGGGGCGGCAAGTATGACCTGCCGGGCGACGACACGATCGGGCAGCGGCTGGCGGCGAGCCGGCACAAGCGCGTCGAGGCGTGCGACTGGGTCCTCGAAGGTGGCGCGATCGATGGCGACGGCACCGGGACGGTCGTCACGACGCAGCAGTGCCTGCTCAATCGCAACCGTAACCCGTCGCTGAGCAAGGCGGATATCGAGGCTCGGCTTGCGTCGGACCTCGGCTATACCCGCGTGGTGTGGCTGGGTGACGGATTGGTCAACGATCATACCGACGGCCATGTCGACAACCTCGCGCGGTTCGTCGGTGAGGGGCGCGTGGCGATCCCTAAGGCGACCGACAACGATCCGAACTGGCAGGTGTACCAGAACGCCGCGCGCGATGCCGCCGCGGCCGGGCTGGAGGTCGTGACGATCCCGTCGCCGGGCCGCGTGCTGCGTGACGAGGAGGTCGTGCCGGCGAGCTATATGAACTTCTATATCGGCAATGCCGCGGTGGTGGTGCCGTTATATGGGGCTGAGAACGATGCGGCGGCGGTCGTGGCGATCCAGGCGCTGTTCCCGAACCGCGAGGTGGTGGGGCAGCGTGCGGACCATATCCTGACAGGCGGCGGAAGCTTCCACTGCATCTCGCAGCAGATTCCGGGGTGATTCCTATTCTTGTTCCCCCGCGAAGGCGGGGGCCCAGGGTCACAAGCGATTTCGTTCCTGGCTCCTGGACCCCGGCCTGCGCGGGGGAGCGGCCTTCGAGGTGCACTGAGCTCTTGAATTAAAAGCACCACCCCGGCGAAGGCCGGGGCCCAATTGGGGGGCGTAGCCAACGGAGGACCGTCCTTCGTTACGTCAACCGTTCCAATTGGGCCCCGGCCTTCGCCGGGGTGGTGGCTAAGCGGGTGGGCTTAGCGGCTCCAGCGGGCCCAGATTGCCGTCGGCAATACCAGGCCGCGGGCCTCTTCGCGAACGCCGAGTTCGCCCACTTCGACCTTGCCGGGCAGATCGGCGAAGACCTGGTTCAGCAGTTCGCCGATCGCCAGCGCGGACATCCGGACGGCGTAGACCGTGAGGAACAGGAAGCGCGAGTTCTCGTCGAGGAGCTTGCGGCAGTCGGCGATCAGCTTGGGCAGGTCCTCCTCCAGCCGCCAGACCTCGCCCTCCGGACCACGCCCATATTTCGGCGGATCGAGCAAAATCCCATCATACCGCCGCCCGCGCCGCACCTCCCGCGCGACGAACTTCGCCGCATCATCCGTCATCCAGCGGATCGGCGCGTCGGCCATGCCCGACAGTTTCGCGTTGGCCTTGGCCGCCTCGACAGACTTCTTCGACGCATCAACGTGGACCATGCGGACGCCCTTGGTCGCCATCGCCAGCGTGCCGACGCCGGTGTAGCCGAACAGGTTCATGCATTCGGGGCTCTCGAGCCCCGCGACGCGCTCGCGCATCCAGCTCCACACCGGCGCCATGTCGGGGAAGAAGCCGAGGTGGCGGAACGGGGTGGTCTGCGCGGTGTACGACACCTCGTTCCACTTGAGCGTCCAGCCTTCGCGCGGGACAGGCTCGGAGAATTCCCAGCGACCGCCGCCGTCTTCGTCCGAGCCGGGGACGAATTCGCCCTGTGCCTGCCAGTCGGTCGAGGCGGGGGCCCACATCGCCTGCGGTTCGGGGCGGATGAAGCGGAAGCGGCCATAGCGTTCGAGTTTCTTGCCGTGGCCGGAGTCGATCAGGCCGTAATCCGCCCAGGGCTCGCCGATGAGGGTGTGCAGCTTCATGCCGACGGCTTCGCGCGCTCGGTGATGTAGGCGGTGATCGCCTCGAAGGTCGCGGGCAGCGTGGCGTAGCGCTCCTCGCGGTCGAACAGGTCGCCAACGCGGGTCGGCAGCGAGGGGCGGACGCCGGTGGCGCGCTCGACCGCGTCGCCGAACTTGGCGGGGTGCGCGGTGGCGAGCGTTACGATCGGTACGCCGGCGGGGACGTCGGTACGCAGCGCGGCGGCGAGGCCGATCGCGGTATGCGGGTCGATCACTTGGCCAGCGTGCTCGTGCGCCCAGCGCATCGCCAACGTCATGTCATCTAGGTCGATGCGTTCGCTCTGGAACAGCGCCAAGGCACCCTGCGACTGTGCGTTGGTGAGACGCATGGCCCCCGTTGACTCGAAGCCGGCCATCTGTGCGGCGAGTGCGGCACCGTCACGGTCGCCGAGGTCGAACAACAGGCGTTCGAAGTTCGAACTCACCTGGATGTCCATCGACGGGGTCGGGGTCTGCTGGACGCCGCCCTTCGAATAATCGCCGGTGCTGAGCGCGCGGTGGAGGATGTCGTTGACGTTGGTCGCGACCACCAGCTTGGCCACCGGCAGCCCCATCTTCGCTGCGACATAGCCGGCGAAGACGTCGCCGAAATTGCCGGTCGGGACAGCAAACGCGACCTCGCGATCGGGCGCGCCGAGGCGGACCGCGGCGTAGAAGAAATAGACCACCTGCGCCATCAGGCGGGCCCAGTTGATCGAGTTCACCGCGGACAGCGCGAACTTGGTCGAGAAGGCGCGGTCGTTGAACATCGCCTTTACGAGGGCCTGCGCGTCGTCGAAGCTGCCTTCGATCGCGATGTTGTAGACGTTGGGGCTGAGCACCGTGGTCATCTGGCGGCGCTGCACGTCGGAGATGCGGCCGACCGGGTGGAGCATGAAGATGTCGATGCCCTCGCGCCCCGCCACCGCGTCGATCGCCGCCGAGCCGGTGTCGCCGCTGGTCGCACCGACGATCGTCAGGCGCTTGTCCGTGCCGGCGAGGAAGCGCTCGAAGAACAGGCCTAGCAGCTGGAGCGCGACGTCCTTGAATGCGAGCGTCGGGCCGTGGAAGAGTTCGAGCAGCCACTGATCGTGGTCGAGCTGGACCAGCGGTACGACTGCGGCGTGCGAGAAGCGACCGTATGCCTGTTCGCAGAGCGCCTTCAGTTCCTCGCGAGTCATCGCGTCGCCGACGAATGGGGTCATCACGGCGACCGCGGTGTCGACATACGAGAGCCCGGCGAGCGCGGCGATCTCGTCGCGGGGCATCGTCGGCCATGCCTCGGGGAGGTAGAGGCCGCCATCGGACGCGAGCCCGGCGAGCGTCGCCGCTTCGAAATCGAGGATCGGCGCCGAGCCGCGGGTGCTGATGTAACGCATGGCCAAGCGGTTAGCGAATGGGCGGGGAGGCGACAAGCTGCGCGCGCTGTCCGTTTTCCTGCGAACGCAGGAATCCAGGGTTATCCAACGCTACGGAGCGAGGCGCGCGGTACCCTGGGCTCCTGCCTCCGCAGGAGAACGGCTAGCGCGGGCGGCGGCGGAGCGCGAGGGTGTAGATGATCGCGGCGATGGCGGCGAAAAAGAACCATTGGCCCGCATAAGCAAGGTGGTTGTTGGGGACCGACGCGATGTCGGGCTTGCCGTTGGGGTTGAGCCCCGCCTGCGGCGTGTCGGCGATCAGCATCAGGCGTTGCGGCGTGTGATCGAACAGCGATCCGATCAGCGAGCGGCCGTCGGGGGCGTGGCTGATGTAGCCGGAGACTTCGCCGCCGGGCCAGTTCACCTTCGCCATCGGATCGCGCGTCGTGCCGAGCTGGACCACCATGCCGGGGCCCTCCGCGCCGGTCCTGCATTCGGCGATCGCGCGGAAGCCGGATTTACCGGCGCCGGCGAGTTTGATCTCGGTCGGCTGGAGGCAGAGAGCCGAGGCGCGGCGGAACAGGAGCGTTTCGTCGGGAAAGCGCGGGAAGGCCATGGTCGGCTTGGCGGGGTTGGCGGCGAGCTGGGCGAGGAACGCTTCCTTTTTCGGGAGGCGGTCGAGCAGCTGCCACAGGCCGAGGCCGATCATCGCCGCGATCGCGAGCGTGACGAGGATGGTGGGGATGACGGGTACGCGCTTCGTCACGGGTCGATTCGGCCTTCGCGGGCTGCGTTGCGGTATTCGGCGGACATGAGGGCGCCTTTCGCTGCTCTTAAGGACAGCACGACTCCGCCGGCGGTGAAGGGGATCCATATCAGCATGTGCAGCCAGAGCGGCGGGTGGACCTTGAGTTCCAAAGTGATCGCCAGGGTCACGACGAGGGCGCCGAGGATGAGGGTGAGGAACGCCGCGGGGCCGTCGCCGACGTTGAATTTGCTGAAGTCGAGGCCGCAGTTCGGGCAGCGGTCGGCGAAGTTGGACCATTTGGCGAAGAGGGTCGGCTTGCCGCAGCGGGGGCAGAGGCCTTTGAGCGCGACCTGGGCGATCGTGGGGGCGGTGGCGAGGGGGTAGGGGTCTTCGGTCATGCGGTCAGCGCTCCCCTTGTTTCCCCGCAAAGGCGGGGATCCAGACTGGGCTCCCGCCTTCGCGGGAGAAAAAGGGGAGGGCGGGAGGGTCGGCTTGCGGCAGTGCCTCACCACCAAACGCCGGTACCCCGGCGAAGGCCGGGGCCCAGTTGGGGGACGTCGCTAACGGAGGACGGCGCTTCGTTACTGCGACCTTGCCAACTGTGCCCCGGCCTTCGCCGGGGTGGTTGCCGAGGTCGGGGTGGCGGCCAAAGATGGGGTGGTAAAAGCTCAACCCCCGTGGACGGGTGCGCCCCAGCCGCCCCAGACATAGACGGTGACGAACAGGAACAGCCAAACGACGTCGACGAAATGCCAGTACCAGGCCGCCGCCTCGAAGCCGAAATGCTGCTTCGGGGTGAAGTCGCCGCGATACGCGCGGACCAGGCAGACGATCAGGAAGATCGTGCCGATCAGCACGTGGAAGCCATGGAAACCGGTCGCCATGAAGAATGCCGCGCCGTAGTTGATGCCCTTGAACGGGAACGGTGCGTGGATGTACTCGTACGCCTGGATCGCACTGAACAGTGCGCCGAGGATCACCGTCAGCCACAGGCCCTTGAGCACGCCGTCGCGATTGCCGACGCCGATCAGGCCCCACGCGCCGGTCTTCTCGCCGCCGCGCTGGTTGTGGATCAGCGCATGATGCGCCCACGTCACCGTGGTGCCCGAGGTCAGCAGGATCAGCGTGTTGAGCAGCGGCAGTTCGAACGGGTTGATGACCGTCAGTCCCTTCGGAGGCCATTGCGCGACGATCGCCGCGCCGCCTTCGACCGCGCGCGTGACGCTGCCGTCGGCATAGGTCATCGCGGTCGGGAACAGCGAGAAGTCGAAGAACGCCCAGAACCAGCCGACGAAGAACATCACCTCGGAGGCGATGAACAGGATCATGCCGTAGCGGAAATGAAGCTGCACGACCGGCGTATGATCGCCAGCGCGTGCCTCCTGGATGACCTGCGCCCACCAGCTGTAGAAGGTGAAGAGCAGCCCGGCGAGGCCGATGAAGAAGATCCAGCCGCCGCCATTGGGCTTGTCGATATGCCCGCCGTGCATCCACATGATGCCGCCCACCGCCATGATCAGCGCCGAGAACGAGCCGACCAGCGGCCACACGCTCGGCGGCAGGATATGGTAATCATGGTTCTTGGCGCCGGCCATCGGTACTCCCCTATGTTCTTTCGCAGCGTTCTAGCTGGCTGTTTTGGCAGAATCCACCGGGTAAAACGTGTAGCTCAGCGTGATCGTCTGGATATCGGCCGCATCCGGGTCCGTCAGGATCTTCGGATCGACGAAGAAGATCACCGGCATCCGCACCGTCTCGCCGGGCTTCAGCGTCTGCTGCGTGAAGCAGAAACACTGGATCTTGGTGAAATACTTGCCGGCCTGCGCGGGCTGGACGTTGAAGGTCGCGGTGCCGGTCAGCGGCTTGGTTGAGGTGTTGGTGGCCTTGAAGAACGCCATGTCGCGCGCGCCGATGTCGATCGTGTCCGAGCGATTCTCGGGCACGAACTTCCACGGCAGCTTGGGGCTGACGTTGGTGTCGAAGTCGACCGTGATCTTGTGATCGACCGCGCCGGGGGCAACGAGCCCGCGCTGCGTCGTGCCGTTGAGCCCGGTGACCGAGCAGAACAGGCGGTAGAGCGGCACGCTGGCCCAGGCGAGCCCGGTCATGAAGCAGATGAAGAGCACCGCCAGCGCCGCCGTGCGGTTGGTACGCGACATGGCCTTCCATCCGGTCATCAGTGCGGCATCCCCGCGCGGATCTTGGCGATCGAAATCGCGAAGACGAGGATGACGAAGGCGCCGAGCAGGACAGCCATGACACGCGCACGACCGCGCTGGCGGCTGCGGATCAGGTCTTCCTCGCGGAGGGGATCGGGGATGCTCATGCGAACCACCGGTCGACGACCAGCGCGCCGAACATCACGAACAGATACAGGATCGAGTATTTGAACAAGGCCTTCTCCGGTTTCATCGCATCGTCGGCATGCGTGGTGCGCTTGGCGACGCGGACGGCGAGTAGCGCAAACCAGCCGGTGAGCAGGACGGCGGCGATGCCGTAGATCGCGCCGGTCAGGCCTAGCGGCCAGGGCAGGATCGCGACCGCTGCCATCGGGATCGTGTAGAGCCCGATCTGCGTCCGCGTAGTCCGCTCGCCAGACACGACGGGGAGCATCGGCACGCCCGCGGCGGCGTAATCGCTCTTCATGAACAGCGCGAGCGCCCAGAAATGCGGCGGCGTCCACAGGAACACGAAGAGGAACAGCAGCACGGGGAGCAGCGCGATGTCGCCGGTCGCCGCCGCCCAGCCGATCAGCGGCGGGAACGCGCCGGCAGCACCACCGATGACGATATTCTGCGGCGTGCGGCGCTTTAGCCAGACGGTGTAGACCAGCACGTAGAACAGAATCGAAACGGTCAGGATCGCGGCGGCGACGGCGTTGACCGCGAACCCCATGAACAGGACCGAGAATGCACCGAGGCCGACACCGAAATGCAGCGCCGCCTGGCGGTCCATCCGGCCATCGGGGAGGGGGCGCTTCTGTGTGCGGCGCATGACCGCGTCGATATCCGACTCGTACCATTGGTTGAGCGCTCCCGCGGCACCCGCGCCGAGCGCGATACAGAGGATTGCGGTGAAGCCGATCACAGGATGTACGCCGACCGGCGCGGCTAGCATGCCGCAAAGGCCGGTGAAGACGACGAGCGTCATCACCCGCGGCTTGGTCAACGCAAGAAAATCGCGCCAGTGCGCCGGTGGCAGGAGTGGAGTGACAGGAGTCATGGTTCGGGTACGCTATACGCGTTGCGGCGGACCTCGGAAACCCTTCGCGTCGTGTCGGCTCAAGGGGTTGGCCGATGCGCGGGTACGGGCTGGTGGATGACCGCGGTGCCATCCGTGTAGACGCGCCGCCACGCGGGGTCATGATCGAGCAAGCCGACCAGCGGCGAGCGTGGCGGCAGGATCGTCCAGCCGAAATGCCATCTCGCGTTCGCCGCGTGCCAGCGTTCGGCGTCGCCCGCGGCGATCCTGAAATAGTCGAGCGTGAACGGGTCTCCGTACATGTCGGACCGACCGTCGATATAGGGCCGGATGCCGGCGAGGATCAGCGACCCGCCGAAGCTGTATTCGTTGAAGACGCGCTGGTTGCGGAGTGCCGGGGGCAACTGGCGGAGCGCGGTGGCGGGGATACCGGCGCTGTCGTTGCGCACCACGGGGACGGCGATCCGGTAGGTTGCGAGGCCGATCGCGAGCAGCAGGATCAGGATGCCGATCGATCGGCTCTCTCGGCATGGTATTGATGAGCTCCTGGTATTGGTGGTCCAGGCTTTGCCGAGCGGTTCTGCGAGGACCAGGATACCGACGACGACCAGGACGATTTCCTGGCGGGTATGTTGCAGGGCGAGGTGCAGGACGCCGAGCAACAGGAGCAGCCGAACGGGTGGGATGCGCACCGGCCGGAGGAGCAGGCAGGCGAGGGTGGCGAGCAGGATCGCCTCGAACCCGGAGAACGTCGCGAAGTCGGCGGGCTGCCATTCGTCGAGATGCGCGAGCAGTTTCAGCCGGTCGACGTAGAACGGGAAGACGAGGCCGTCGAAACCGGCGGGGGTCGCGGTGGCGGCGATAGCGCAGGCCAGACCGAACGCACCCCAGCCCAGGACGACGCGACGGCGGTGGGACGGAGCGGCGGTGATCAGCGCTTCGAGCGCGAACACGCCGACGAGTGCCAGCCCGAACACGAAGCTGCCATGCGCGTTCGCCCATACCAGCATGAGTAAGGCGAAGCCCAACGCCGGCGGTCGGTCGCGCGCGCGCGCGTGCAGCAGGGCGATCAGCCAGCCGGCCAGCATTGGCAGCGCGAGGATGTGCGGGCGTGCCAGCAACGACGGGAGCAGGCCGGTGACGAGCAGGAGCAGCGCGAGGATACTGGCGCGCGTGCTCAGCCAGCGGCGGATTTCGTAGGCGACGAGCGCGAACAGCGCGGCCATCGCTGCGCCTATGAGGACGATCAGGCCACTCCAGCCGGCGGCGCGATAACTCGCGTACATCGCCAGTTCGGACAGCCATTCGTGCGCCACCCACGGCCGGCCGGTGGCGGTGAACGAGAACGGGTCGGTGGTCGGGACGCTGGCATGCGCGACGATCCAGGCGCCGGTCGCGAGGTGCCAGCCGGTGTCGCCGTCACGCAGCGCGGTGGGGACTATGATCGTGAACGCGAACGCGGCGAACGCGGCGAGTAGGGCGAGGATCGAGCGGGGGATTCCCGTGGGGACGTCGGGACTGACTGGGGTTGGGGGAGGGGCGCTCGGCATGGAGGCGGGGTTAGCGCGATTGTCCTTTGGAATGGTGAACGGGGGTGGGTTTGCGTTTAGGCTGGGGTCTTGCCTGTGAGCCCGGGCTCTTTCCGTTCCCCATCCCCTAACCTTCTCTCTAGCCCCTGACCGTCATCCAGGTCCGCTTAGTCACCTCGGCCCCTTCCCGCCGCCAGTCCCGCCGCCCGAGTCCCCCGGTCACCCAGCCCTTTCCGGTCACCCCAGCAAAAACTGGGGTCTCCCGCTTGGCGAGCGCGTGGAGTCACAGGGTGAAATCCCAGCTTTTGCTGGGATGACGGCGGCGGTGACGGGCGTGCGTGATTATGGGCGTGGGGTGACGTGGAGGGGATGACGAGAGTGCGTGATTACGCGCGTAGGGTGATGGGCGTGGAGGATGACGAGCGTAGGAATGACGCAGGTGCGGACTCCCGCCTCCTTGTTCTCCCGCGAAGGCGGGAGCCCAGGCTGTGTTTCCGCTTTCGCGGAGACACATGATCTGGCTCGAAGGCGTAATTGAACGAAAAACGCCCCGGGTCTCCCCGAGGCGTTTACGTTTTCGGCTGGCCCCGACACGGGAGTAAATCCCGTGTCGTCGGACGCGGCGTTGCTGCGCCGGCCGGGCGGGGGCCTGCTGGCCCTGATCCGCCTCAGTCGATTTTCGGCAGCGTCTCGAACTGGTGGTATGGCGGCGGCGAGGAGATCGTCCACTCCAGCGTCGTCGCGCCGTCGCCCCAGGGGTTGTCGCCTGCCGGCTTGCCCGCGACCATCGACCAGATCAGGTTGACGAAGAACACCACCATGCCCGCGGCCATGATCATGTAGCCGACCGACGCGACCGTGTTCCAATGCTCGTACTGCGGCGTGTAGTCCGGAATACGGCGCGGCATGCCCTGGAGCCCCAGGAAGTGCATCGGGAAGAACATCACGTTCACGCCGATGAAGAACACCCAGAAATGCAGCTGGCCGAGGAACTCGTTGTACATCTTCCCCGACATCTTCGGGAACCAATAGTAGAACCCGGCGAACAGCGAGAACACGGCGCCCAGCGACAGGACGTAGTGGAAATGCGCCACCACGTAGTAGGTGTCCTGCATGTAATCGTCGATGCCGCCGTTGGCGAGCACCACGCCGGTCACGCCGCCGACGGTGAACATGAAGATGAAGCCGATCGACCACACCATCGGCGTCTTGAAAGTGAGCGAGCCGCCCCACATCGTCGCGATCCACGAGAAGATCTTGATGCCGGTCGGGACCGCGATGACCATCGTCGCCGCGGTGAAGTACATCTTGGTGTTCACGCTGAGGCCGGTCGTGAACATGTGGTGCGCCCACACGACGAACCCGACCACGCCGATCGCGACCATCGCGTAGGCCATGCCGAGGTAGCCGAAGACCGGCTTGCGGCTGAACGTCGAGATGATCTGGCTGACGATGCCGAAGCCCGGCAGGATCATGATGTAGACTTCGGGATGGCCGAAGAACCAGAACAGATGCTGGTACAGGACGGGGTCGCCGCCGCCGGCCGGATCGAAGAAGGTGGTGCCGAAGTTGCGATCGGTTAGCAGCATCGTGATCGCCGCGGCGAGCACCGGCAGTGCGAGCAGCAGCAGGAACGCGGTGACGAGCATCGACCACACGAACAGCGGCATCTTGTGCAGCGTCATGCCCGGCGCGCGCATGTTGAAGATCGTCGTGATGAAGTTGATCGCGCCGAGGATCGACGACGCGCCCGCGAGATGGAGCGCGAGGATCGCCATGTCGGTCGACGGCCCGGGCTCGCCATAGGTCGAGAGCGGCGCGTAGAGCGTCCAGCCATTACCCGCGCCACCGAAGAACGGCGAGGCCAGCAGCAGCGTGAAGGCGGGGATCAGCAGCCAGAACGACACGTTGTTCATGCGCGGGAACGCCATGTCCGGCGCACCGATCATGATCGGCACGAACCAGTTGCCGAAGCCGCCGACCATCGCCGGCATGACCATGAAGAACACCATGATCAGGCCGTGCGCGGTGATCAGCACGTTCCAGAGATGGAGCGATTCGTCGAGGCTGGCGGGGCCGCCGTGGAGCATGCTCGCCCAGCCCTGCAGATACTGGATGCCGGGATGCGCGAGCTCGGCGCGCATGAGGCCCGAGACCGAGCCGCCGATGATCCCCGCGACGATCGCGAAGATCAGGTACAGCGTGCCGATATCCTTGTGGTTGGTCGACATGAACCAACGCGCGAAGAATCCCGGTTTGTGATCGGTGTCGTGGTGATGGTCGTGCGCGTCGTGGCTTACGAACGCCGACGGGGTGAGAGCGGTGTCGGTCATCTTACAGTCCCGCGTTGCCGGCGCCGGCCGGGTTTGAGGTGGCGCCCTGCGTCGTCGCGGGGGCTGCGGTGGTCACGTTCTCGACCGGGCCGGTGGCGTTGGCGGTTTCCGCCGCCTCCTCGACCTTCGCCGCGGAGCCATCGGCGCCGGGCTGCGGAATGACCTTGTCGGACGCCTTGCCGGGGGTCGGCATCGTGCCGCCCTTGGCGCGGACCCAGGCCGCATATTCGGCGGGCGGAACGGCTTCGACCGCGATCGGCATATAGCCGTGGCGCGCGCCGCACAGTTCCGAGCACTGGCCGAAATACAGGCCGGGCTTGTCGATCGTGAAGCTGGTCTCGTTCAGGCGACCTGGGATCGCGTCGAGCTTGATCCAGAACGCAGGCACCGCCCAGCTGTGGATCACGTCGTTCGACGTGGTGATCAGGCGGATCGGCACGCCGACGGGGAGGACGATGCGGTTGTCGGTCGCGAGCAGTGCCGGGCCGTCTGCATCGGTGCGGGCGCGCTCGCCGGCGGCGACCTCACCCTTTTCCTTCAGCATGTTGGCGGTGATCTCGAAGCCGCCATTGTCCGGATACTGATAGGTCCAATACCATTGGTTGCCGATCGCTTTCAGCGTCACGGCGCCCGACGGGGCCGGCTTGAACTGCGCCTGGAGCAGCCCGATCGAGGGGACTGCGATCAGCACCAGGATCACAACCGGCGCGAGCGTCCAGATGATCTCGATGACGGTGTTGTGCGACGTCTTCGACGCGACCGGGTTGCGTGCCTTGCGATAGCGGAACGACACCCAGAACAGCAGCGCGAGAACGAACAGCGAGATGATCGTGATCGTCGGCACCAGGATCGAATTATGCATCCAGTGCGCGAACTGACCGTTCTTGGTCACCTGGGGTTGAAGACCGAACAGGCCGTCGGTCGGCTGGCCGATCATCGGCTTGGCCGTCATCGCCGGCGCACCGTCCATCGCGAGTTCGGGGCTGGACGGGTTGGCGGTCGGCGTCGCTGCCGATGTGGTCGGCGCGGTGTTGGAGACACCACCCGGCGCCGCCGCGGCCTGCGGTGCTGGTGCCGCTGCTGGCGTGTTCGTCGGCGTGCTTGCAGGCTGGGCCGCATGCCCGGCGACACCACCGAGACTCGCCAGTGCGAGCCCCGCTGCCATCGCAAATCCTCTCATCCCCATCTTGCGCATCGTTATTCTTGACCCCGGTTTATAGCGAACCCGATATCACGGACGCGCGGATGTCTGCTTATCATTTGGCAGGAGCTATACCCAGCGGGGGGGCTCGCCTCAAGCATTGTCTCTAACCATCGCTTCAACCCTTCGTCAGGATGGCGGACTGGGGTGACGTGTGATGCCTGGAGCGACGGTTGTCGTTGCGTGGCCCCGGGTGCGCCCGTATCAGCGCGGGCAGACCTTTTGGAGCGATGACCCGCGATGACCGAAGACGACGTGCTCGCCGAATTCCGTGCTGCCGAGGCGCTGCTCGAAGGGCATTTCATCCTGTCCTCGGGGCTTCGCAGTTCGCGCTACCTGCAATGCGCTCGGGTGCTGATGGACCCCGCGCGTGGCGCTCGGTTGTCGGAAGCGCTGGTGGCATCGATCCCGGTGGAGTTGCGCGCGCAGATCGATATCGTGGTCTCGCCCGCGATGGGTGGCGTGATCGCCGGCCACGAAATGGGCCGCGCGCTCGGTGTCGAGGCGGTATTCCTCGAGCGGCCCGCCGGCGTGTTCGAACTGCGCCGCGGGTTCCGGCTCGCGCCCGGCCAGGGCGTGCTGATGATGGAGGACGTCGTCACCACCGGGCTGTCGTCGCGCGAGGCGATCGCGGCGATCGGGCGCGCGGGCGGCGTGACCGTCGCGGCGGCGGCGCTGGTCGATCGCTCGAACGGGACGGCGGACCTCGGCGTGCCGTTCTTCCCGCTGATCCGGCTCGACGTGCCGACCTATCCGGCGAATGCGCTGCCGCCCGAACTGGCGGCGATCCCCGCGATCAAGCCTGGCAGCAGGGCGGCGGCATGAGCCCCCCCGGCAACGACCACCTGCGCCTCGGCGTCAACATCGATCACGTCGCAACGGTGCGGAATGCGCGCGGGGCTGGCTATCCCGATCCGGTACGCGCGGCGCTGGTCGCCGCGGCGGCGGGGGCGGACGGGATCACCGCACACCTGCGCGAGGATCGCCGGCACATCACCGACGACGATATCGCGCGGCTGTCGGCCGAGCTGACGATCCCGCTCAACCTGGAGATGGCAGCGACCGACGAGATGCTCGGCATCGCGCTGCGCCACAAGCCGCATGCCGCATGCATCGTGCCGGAGAAACGCGAGGAACTGACCACCGAGGGCGGGCTCGACGTTGCCGGCCATTACGACCGGATGGCGCGGCTGGTCGACGCGCTGGCGGGGGCGGGCATCCGTGTGTCTCTGTTCATCGAACCCGACGCGCGGCAGATCGAGGCGGCGGTGCGGCTCAAGGTGCCGGTGATCGAACTGCACACCGGGTTGTACGCGGAACTGTCGGGCGAGGCGCAGACGGCGGAACTGCGCCGGCTGACCGATGCGGCGGCGCTAGCCGCGAAGAACGGTATCGAGGTGCATGCGGGGCACGGCCTGACCTACGACAACGTCGCGCCGATCGCTGCCATCCGGCAGGTTCGGGAGCTGAACATTGGGCATTTCCTGGTCGGCGAGGCGCTGTTCGTCGGGCTCGGCGAGGCGGTTCGGCTGATGCGCGAGGCTATGGATGCGGCGCGGTAAGTCAGAAGGTGTGTTCACGCGGAGACGCGGAGACGCGGAGCAGAAGGGGGCCACTGGGCGCCGTCCCGCTTGCTTCTCACCTTCGCCGCACTTGCGGCTCTCAAACTCTCCGCGTCTCCGCGTCTCCGCGCGAACAGAATCTTTTGTCTTCCGACCCCAGGCGTCGCGATGATTATCGGGCTTGGGTCCGACCTGTGTAACATTGAGCGGATCGCTTCGTCGGTCGAGCGGTTCGGCGAGCGGTTCGAGCAGCGGGTGTTCACCGATGTCGAGCGCGTGAAGGCGGCACGGCGGCCTTTTACCAAGGCGGGGACGCTGGCAAAGCGGTTCGCCGCCAAGGAGGCGTTTTCCAAGGCCGTCGGGACCGGGTTTCGTGCAGGCGTGTTCATGCGCGACATCGGCGTGGTCAACGCCCCGAGCGGCGCGCCGACGCTGGCGCTGACCGGGGGCGCCAAAGCGAGGCTTGACGCGTTGACCCCCGAAGGCCACGCCGCGCGTGTGCATTTGACGATGACCGATGATTATCCGTGGGCGCAGGCCTTCGTGATCATCGAAGCTATACCTCTGATATCCCCGGACACGAACCTGGATATGAATCGATGAAGGACGCGGCGTTGGACGGCAACGAGTTCCAGGAAAAGCCCCTCGCGCAGACGACCGCGGCCGATACCGCGCCACCGGCCGGCACCACGTCTGAAACGACCCGCCGCCGCGGCACCGACTGGTGGGGCGAGGTGAAGGGGATCTTCTGGCTGATCCTGGTCGTGCTCGGCTTCCACAGCTTCATTGCCAAGCCCTTTTATATTCCCAGCGAATCGATGCTGCCGGGCCTCCGCATCGGCGATCGTTTGGTGGTGACCAAGTTCGCGTACGGCTGGTCGTTCGTGTCGCCGACGATCCCGAACCCGGTCGCGATCTTCAAGGGCGTCGTGCTGCGCCAGCAGGAAGACAGCTGGAGCGTGTCGCTGCCGTTCATTCACGGCCGCCTGTTCGGATCGCTGCCGACGCGCGGCGACGTGGTGATCGTGACGCCGCCGGGCACGCATAACGACTATATCAAGCGCGTCATCGGCCTGCCCGGCGACAGGCTGGCCGTGCGCGGCGGGATCGTGTTCCTCAACGGCGTCGCGGTGAAGCGTGGCCCGCTGCATGACACGCTGATTCCGGTCGACACCAACAGCCCGTGCAGTGAGATCGACTATCCCGGCGCGCGCGAGACGCTGCCCGACGGGCGCGAGATGTGCCGCCTGCCGACTTATACCGAGACGCTGCCCAATGGTCGCCGTTACGAGACGATCGATCTGGAATCGGACAGCCAGGGCGACAATTTTGCCGAGATCACGATCCCCGCGAACCACGTCTTCCTGATGGGCGACAACCGCGATCGCTCGGCCGACAGCCGGTTCGCGCTGAGCCAGCTCGGGCTTGGCGGGCCGGTGCCGTATGAAAATCTCGGCGGGCGTGCGGAGTTCATCACCTTCAGTCTCGACGGGGATGCGACGTTCAACCCGCTGAGCTGGTGGAGTTCGCTGCGCCCGGATCGCGCGGGCACCTCGCTCCATCCCGCCAAGGCGAACTGAGATGGCCGAGACGAAGACGGTCGACGAACTGAGCCCGGTCGAGATGCGCGATCCGTTCCTGCGCAAGGAACTGAAGCGCGCGGCGATCTGGCTCGGGCTCGCCTGCGTGATCGCGCTGTTGATCGTGCTGGTGCAGCCGTTGCTGATCATCTTCGCGGGCGTCGTCTTCGCGGCGTTGCTCGATGGCGGCGTGCGGCTGCTCGGACGCGTGCTGCCGATCGGGCGTGGCTGGCGGTTGCTGATCGTCGTGCTGCTGACGTTCGCGTTCCTCGTCGGCACGTTCGTGCTGACTGGCGTGCAGGTTACCGAGCAGGTGACGCAGTTGCGTTCGACGCTGGAATCGCAGGCCAATCGCTTCACCGGCTATCTGACCTCGCAGGGGCTGATGCCGGGCGCGTCGGACGTCAACGGGATCGTCAAGCAGGCACTTGGCTCGGTCGGGCGCGTGACGTCGTGGGTGGGCAGCGCGATCGGCGCGATCACCAGCATGTTCATGATCCTGATCCTCGGGCTGTTCATCGCGATGGACCCGGGGACGTACTCGCGCGGGATGCAGTGGATGGTGCCGAGCGACCTTCGCCCGGAGTTTGCGAAGACCCTGGTCAAGATGGGCGCGACGTTGCGGCGGTTGCTCGCCGGGCGCCTGCTCGGGATGGCGGTCGAGGGTGTCGCGAGCGGCATCGCGCTGGCGATCGGCGGCGTGCCGATGGCGATGCTGCTCGGCATCATCGCGGGGATCCTGGCATTCATTCCGAACGTCGGCGCGATCGTGACCGGCGTACTGATGGTCGCGGTCGGGTTCAGCGCCGGCGTCGATACGGGGTATTGGGCGATCGGCACGTATCTCGTGGTGCAGACGATCGACGGGTATGTGATCGTGCCGATGGTCGCCAAGCGCACCGTCGATCTTCCGCCGGCGTTGACCTTGGGTGCGCAGATCCTGGCGAGCGCGCTGTTCGGGATCCTGGGGCTGGCGCTGGCCGATCCGATGACCGCGATGTTGAAGACCGCGCTGGAGCGTCGGTCGGCGCGGGAAGAGGAGAAGGCCGAGACGGCGGAAGGCGAGGCTACGGCCTGACTAGATTTAGCGCCCCCTCCCCCTCAATCTGGGTTCATAGCCCAC
>NZ_JACONT010000022.1 GCF_014358075.1 Sphingomonas albertensis
AAGGACGCGCGGCTCATATCGCCACCCCGAGCGCTTCCGCCACGGTGAAGATATCCTTGTCGCCGCGGCCGCACAGGTTCGCCAGGATGATTTGGTCCTGCCGCATCTCGCGCGCCTTCTTGGTCACCGTCGCGATCGCGTGGCTTGGTTCGAGCGCGGGAATGATGCCCTCCGTGCGACACAGCAGCTGGAACGCGTCGAGCGCCTCCTGGTCGGTCGCGCTGTCATATTCCACCCGGCCGATGTCGCGCAGCCACGCGTGCTCGGGGCCGATCCCGGGGTAATCGAGGCCTGCCGAGATCGAATGCGCCTCGGTGATCTGGCCGTCCTCGTCCTGCAACAGGTACGTCTTGTTGCCGTGGAGCACGCCCGGGAAACCGCCCGCAAGGCTTGCCGCATGTTCCTTGTCGAGCCCGTGGCCCGCTGCTTCGACGCCAAGCATCTGCACGTCGGCATCGTCGAGGAACGGATGGAACAGCCCGATCGCGTTCGAGCCGCCACCGATCGCGGCGACCAGCATGTCGGGCAGGCGACCGACGCGCGACAGCATCTGCGCGCGTGCCTCGGTGCCGATCACGCTCTGAAAATCGCGGACCATCTCGGGATACGGATGCGGGCCGGCGGCGGTGCCGATGATGTAGAAGGTGTCGTGGACATTCGCGACCCAGTCGCGCATCCCCTCGTTCATCGCGTCCTTCAGCGTGTGCGCGCCGCTGGTCACGGGGCGGACTTCGGCGCCGAGCAGCTTCATGCGGAACACGTTGGGCGCCTGACGCTCGACGTCCTTGGCGCCCATGTAGATAACGCAAGGGAGCCCAAACCGCGCGCAGACCGTTGCGGTGGCGACGCCGTGCTGGCCCGCGCCGGTCTCGGCGATGATCCGCGTCTTGCCCATCCGCATGGCCAGCAGGATCTGGCCGATGCAGTTGTTGATCTTGTGCGCGCCGGTGTGATTGAGCTCGTCGCGCTTGAACCAGACCTGCGCACCCATGCCCTCGGGCGCGGATTCGCGCAGAGCCTCGGTCAGCCGTTCGGCGTAGTAGAGCGGGCTCGGGCGGCCGACATAATGTTCGAGCAGGTCGTCGAACTGCGCTTTGAACGCAGGGTCGGCCTTGGCGGCGCGATACGCTTCGTCGAGTTCGAGGACGAGCGGCATCAGCGTTTCGGCGACATAGCGTCCGCCGAAATCGCCGAAATGACCGCGCTCGTCGGGCTGGGCGCGGTAGGAGTTGGGGGCGAGAGTGGGAGCGTTCATGTGGAGCGCTTTAGCACTTCGAAATGTCGCGCCAAGCCCTTGTATCCCCGTGAAGGCGGGGATCTAGTCTGGGCACCCGCCTTCGCGGGTGAACAATTCAGGTGCGGGCAGCCGCGAGGAACGACGCGATCTTCGTTTCGTCCTTGATACCGGACTCGCTTTCGACCCCCGACGACACGTCGACGAGTTTGGCGCCGGTGCGGCGGATTGCCTCCGCGACATTTGCCGGATCGAGTCCGCCCGACAGAGCCCAGGGCAGGGGATGCTTGAACCCGTCGAGCAGGTCCCAGTCGAACCGCAAGCCCATTCCGCCCGGCAATGCGGCCGAGTCCGGGGTCTTGGCGTCGTAGAGTATCCGGTCGGCGACTCCGGTAAAGCCTTGCGCAGCCTCCAGATCGCCGCGTGTGCGAACTGCGACCGCGACCCAGGTCTCGATCCCGAACTTCGCGCGGATCGCGGCGGTCCGCGCGGGCGTCACCTTGTGGAGTTGCAGCACGTCGAGCGCGGCGGAGCCGACCGCCTGTTCCAGCATCTCGTCTTCGGGATCGACGAACACGCCGACCTTCGCGACATGCTCCGGTACGCGTGCGGCGAGTTCGGCGGCTTTCGCGAACGTCACGTGGCGCGGCGAGGCGGGGAAGAACACGAACCCGACATGGCTCGCGCCGTGCCGGATCGCCGCGTCGAGCGTCGCGGGCGTGGACAGGCCGCAGATCTTGGCGGTGGTCATCATCGTTCCTAAAACGGATCACGGAAGTCCAGCGATCCTCCCCCGCCAGGGGGAGGTGGCGCCGAAGGTGACGGAGGGGGAGGACCCGGAACAGAGGTTTTCCCGTACCTCCCCCTCCGTCAGGCTATGCCTGCCACCTCCCCCTGGCGGGGGAGGATCGTAACGATTTCATCGGCTGACTACAGCGTCGCGCCGATCGCGCGGGCGGCGGTGTCGGGATCTTCGGCCTGCGTGATCGGGCGGCCGACCACCAGAATCGAAGCGCCCGCATCCATGGCCTGGCGCGGCGTCACGACGCGCTTCTGGTCGCCGATCGCGCCGTCGGGCAGGCGCACGCCGGGGACCACGAAGAACCCCTTCGGCCAGATCGCCTTCGCCGCCGCGACTTCGGCGCCCGAGCAGACGATGCCGTCGACCCCAGCCTCGCGCGCCAGTTCGGTCAGCCGCGTAACCTGGTCGTGCGCGTTCCCGGTAACGCCGGTCGCCGCGAGATCGGCCGCGTCGAGGCTGGTGAGCATCGTCACCGCGATCACCTTGGTCCCGATCGGCGCCGCGGCCTTCGCATCCTCCAGCATCGCCCGCCCGCCGCTGGCATGCACCGTGAGGATCGCCGGTTCGAGCGCGCCGAGCGCCTGCACCGCCTTGGCCACCGTGTTCGGAATGTCGTGCAGCTTCAGGTCGAGAAAGATCGGCAGGCCGAACTCCGCCATCGCATGCACGCCGGGCTGGCCGTGTGCCGAGAAGAATTCGAGCCCCAGCTTGATCCCGCCGACATGATGGCGGACGCGCGCGGCGATCGCCTTCGCGCGCGTCAGATCGGGCGTGTCGAGCGCGACGTAGATCCGGTTGCTCATCGCACGTCGCCCGGCGGCACGGCGGTGGGTGTGACCGGTGCCGTCACCGTCGTCGTCGGTGTCGCAACCGGCGTTTCGACCGGCGTTTCGACCGGCACGAACGCCACCGGCTCTGGCCGCGGCGTCCGCAGTTCCAGCAATTCGCGCTCGCACGTCGACAGCCGTTGCCGCAGCCGCCACCGGATCGCGTGATTATACAGCATCGTCGGCACGAACCCGATCAGGAACGTCACGAACAGCAACAGCGGCAGGTTCACGTCGGCAATCAGCCCACCCCACAGCTGGATCTGGACGGCGTTCCAGTTGCTTATGGTGAACACTGCGGCGACGAACGCCAGCAGGCACCAGAACAGGATTTTCAGGAACTGCATGCGGCGACCCTCTATTGTGCCCCAATCGCGCCGAAACGCGGTTGGAAACGCAGAGCTACCGCCACATCGGCGTTTTGGCCAGTCTTCTACCGAGCAAGAGGGGCTTTAGCCTATCTCGGTCCGCAACTGCGCGATCAGCGGCAGGATCGCGGTCAGCCGCGGTTCCTCCTCGTCGAGGATCGCGAGGAACGCCGCCCGCTTGATCGCCGCGACCCGCCCCGGCTTCATCCGTACGGTCTGCGGCAACGTCGAGACGGTGATGTCGATCATCCGCTCCGACCCGTGCAGCCGCCCCCAGAGATAGTCGTTCTCGCGGTAGGCGCGGCTAAAGAACGCACCGAACGTGCCGAACTGGATCCCCTTCAACGTCGCCTCCGCGCCGCCGGAGCGGATCGCGGTCGCATCGTCGGGTGCGATCCGGTCGACCTTGATCGGGTCGAACTCGTCGAGCCCCTCGCCCTGCAACAGCGGCAGCGTCGCGGTATCGAAATACGGAAAGCCCAGATAGGCGAGTAGCAACGTCCGCCGTGCAGGCTTGGCGAGTGCGGCGAACGCTTCCGCCAGCCGCTGGTCGGTTTCTGCATCGAGCCGCTCCAGATCGAACGTCCGCCCCAGCGTCTCCAGCACCGCGGTCGCATCGCCCTTCATCGCGCGCACCGCATCGTGCATCCCGGCATGCATCTCGCCGCGTAGCCGATCCAGATACGGCGAAAGCGATTCATAGATCGCGTCGCGCATCGGCGCGAGCTCGGGCTCGTCGGCGGCGGTTTCCACTTCCGACAGCCGCCGCGCCATCAGCCGCAGCCGACGGATGCGAAAGCCGATGTCGAAGGTTCGCAGGAACGCGATCGACGCCGGGCTGGCACCGTTTGCGAAGCCCGCCCCGAGCTGGTCCGCGCCCGTCGCCGCGACCCGCGCTACGATCGCGGCGCGGATCTGCACCAGCCGCCGCGGGCTATGATGCCGCCCCGCATCGTACAACAGGCTCGCGATCGTCTCAATCACCGCGCTGCGCTTCAGATGCCCGTACGCGACGAACCCATAGCCCGAACTCGCCGCCGCGGCCTTCTGCGCCCGCCGCCGCCACGCGATCAGCCGCGGCGCGGTCGGGCGATCGAGGAACAATGTGTGGCCGAACAGCGATTCGACGTCGGCCTCCACCTCCGGCCGGATCGCGGTGACGATCCCGCGCATCCGGTCGATCCGCGCCGAGCGCGCGGCGATCGCCTCCAGATTGTCGCGGATCGGCTGCTGGCGCGGAATGTCGCTGATCGCGCCGATGATCGTCTGGAAGAACCCCGGCGTGCCCTCGCCGCGATTGAGCCGCAGCTTGATGCCGGGCGAGGGGTCTATGTAGATGAACCGCCGGTCGATCTGACGGCGTGCCGGGCGTTCCTTCAGCGCATCGAGCGCCGGGCGGAACGGCGCATTGGCAAGCACCGAGCCGTCGATCAGCACCGCGCTTTCCGCCGCGTTGGCCGCAGTATGACGGGGCAACACGCGCGCGAGGAAGCCGCTGCGACCCGGCCACGCGATCTTGCGCTGCTCCAGCACGCCGTCGAGTTCGGCGACCGTGAACGGCGGAAACGCGCCCGGAAAGCTCGACGTCGCGCGGGCTGCGAACGCCAGTTCCGCGCGCGGCGCGAGTGTCTCGGTCGCGCCGCCATGATCGGTGAAGTCGACCACCAGCCGGTGCTCGGTCTCGACCACCTCGGCGGGAGAATTGAGCTGCAGCCGCTCGGGATGCCCGGAGAAATCTGTCACCGTCACGAACAGGTCGAGTGGCTGGCCGGGCGGCAACAGCCGCGGCCCGCGCTCGCTCTCGTCCATCGCCTCGAACGCATCGAGCAGCAGATTCGTAAAGGTCTTCCCCCCGAACGGCGGCTCGAACCAGCGCGAGCGGATGAAATGCGACAGCTTGGTCCGGACCTCCTCGCGGGTCGGCTCGTCGAGCGCCTCGACCTTGTCCGTGCTCCGCCCCGCCGCCATCCACGCGAGCGGCATCGCCCATGCCTTCGAAAAGCGCGATTTCGGTGCCGCCTCGGTATCGATCAGCGCCTCGACATCGGCCGACGTCATCCACAGGTCGGTCAGCGGATCGAGGCTCTGTCCGGTCGCGATCGCCTGCGCGAGGAAGATGCCGTTGATCCCGCCCGCACTCGCGCCGGCAATGATGTCGGCGAGCACCCGCACCCGGATCGCGGCGTGGTCCTCGATCTCCTGGAGCAGGGCGTGATACACGCCCTGGCTGCCGCCCTTCGGCGCCTCGCCGTCGTGGAACGCGCGACTAGCGCAGACGAGGCGCCAGATTTCCTTGGTGATCCCGTGCATGTAGACCGCCAGGCTGATCCCGCCATAGCAGACGAGCGCCAGCCGCAGTTCCTTCTCGCGCATTCCACATCCTCGTCCGGGTATCGATTATAGAGCCAAGGCCTTCGGTTCGAGTATAGCCCATATCGGCAGGTGATCCGATGCCTTCCGCGCGGCGGGGCTCGCATGCACGCCGCATTCGACGACGTTGAGGTCACGCGACACCATGATCCGGTCGAGCCGTGCGACCGCCCGCCGCGAATGGAAACTCGCCCCCGTCTCGGCGAACGCATAGTCGCGCCCGAAATCGCGCAGGCATCCGGCACCCGCGCTCCATTCGTTGAGATCGCCCATCATCACCGTCGGATGGCGGTGCGCGCAGGTATCGACATGGTTCATGATCGCCGCCGCCTGCTTGCGCCGCCAAAGCCCCGACAGATCGAGATGCATGCCGAGCACGCGGATCGTCCCGCCGGCGAGTTGCACGTCCGCCATTACCGCCCCGCGCGGCTCCAGCGCCGGCAGGTGCAAAGGTTCGCTGGCGATCACCCGGGCCGACTTGCGGACCAGGATGACGTTGCCATGCCACCCCATGCTGAGCGCGCGGAGGCCGAAATCGATCGGCTTCCAGTCGCTATGTTCCTCCAGCAGATGATGCGGCAAGACGCAGGCTTTCGCGCCGAACCGCCGGTCCGCCTCCTGCAGCGCGATCACGTCCGCGTCGATCTCGCGCAGAACCTCGACCACGCGCTCGGGGTTGCGCCGACGGTCGAGCCCGATGCCCTTGTGGATATTGTAGCTGGCGACCTTGATCATGCGTGGGCCCTATAACGCCGTCCGCGCGATCGCGGTTGCATGTGACGGTGACGATCCAACCGTTTCCCGTCCCGGCGCGGCGCATCTTTCATAGCCCGATCGCCAGCCTCAGCGTGATTGCGCGCGGGCGGATCGGGACGGTCTGCGTGGTGGTGGCCAGCGTGAACGGATTACCGAACCCGAAGCTGTTGCCGCGACCATCGAGCAGATTGTCGACATCGATAGACCAGTGCCGCGGACCGTCGTCCAGCGTCGCGCCGGCGCCGACCGTCGCATAGTCTCCCGCGGGCCGATCGAGCAGGGGGTCGAAGCTCAACCGGGTCTCGCCGATATACCGGGCCGTGAGATAGCCGCTCGCCGGCATCCCGATCAGCGAGAACCGCCGCGTGACACCCAGCCGCGCCGAGTAATCGGGGACGACCGGCAAGCGGCGATCGTCCTGCTCCGCGCGGTCGCTTGCCGGCGATGTCAGCCGCGCGCGCTGGATCGTGGTGCCGAAGTCGATCGTGTAGGGCGCTGCGTCGAACCGCCCGCCGAACTCGACACCGTAATTGGTAGCGTTCCCCGCATCGACCGTCCCGAACAACCCGTCCGATCCCACCACGTCGCTGCGCAGATGCTCCCAGATCGATCCGAAGATCGCACCGCTCAAGCTCAGCCGATCGTTCAGCCCGCGGATGCGCCAGCCCAGTTCGAGGCTTTGCAACTCGTCGCCGGGGATGCGCTGTTGGTTGCTGATCGACGCCCGGGTTACGCCTGCCGGCCGAATCGCGCTGGCGTAGCGCAGCCAGATCATGCCGACATCGTCCCGATGCCAGCTGAGCGTGCCGCTCGGGGTAACGCCCAGCTTGGTGGTGCTCTGCTCGTCGGGGCCCTGCTGCTCGATGTCGTTCACGGTCACGAAGCCGCGCAGGCCGATCTTCAGATCGAGCGCGGACGACAGACGCTGCGTGCCCTCCGCGAACATCGCGGCCTCGAACACCGCCTCCTTGTCGTCGCGCCCGAGCACGTTGCCGGCGTCCGACTCGAAACGCCCCTTGAGGCGGGTGGTCGCATGCAGGATCGACGCGCCCACGATCCACGGATGGCGTGCGGTCGGATCGCTCAGCCGGACTTCCTGTGTCAGCAGGCGGATCGCGCGATCCTCGACATAGGCGACCGGCGCGATCGTCCCGAGCGCGCCGGCCATGATGCTCGCGTCGTATGTGCTGCCGAATTCATGCGATACGATCGAGGTGGTCGACTGCGCGTCGAGACTGCCGATCGGGCCGTGCACGTCGAGCGATGCCGAGAGGAAATCGTTGTCCTGCGGCTCGGCGATCGCGGTACTGCGTGAGAGGCCTCCCGTCGCATATTGGCTGTCGCGGGCCTCTATCGACTGCGCGATGCCGCTAGCGGTCGCGGTCCAGCCGTCGCCGATCGCCCAGCGCAGCGCGATGCGCCCGCCGCTGCGCCCGGTGCGGTTGACGTCGCGCTTGCCTCGGCCGGTATCGTTGATCCAGCCGGGCATCGTCTCGGTCCAGCGCGAGGCACGCAACGCCAGTGCACCGGTCACGATCGGCAGGTTCAGAACGCCCTCGAACGCGCCGCCGAACGCGCCGTTGTTGATGCCGGTCACCTCGCCTGCAACGCTGCCGGAGGCCTGGTCGAGCTCGGGTGCGGTGGTGACGATCCGGATGACGCCGCCCAGTGCGCCGGTGCCGTACAGCGTGCCCTGGGGCCCTCGGAGGATCTCGACGCGGTCGATGTCGACCATCCGGAGATCGGGATCGGGCGAGCAGTAACCGATGCGGGCGTCGTCCAGATACAGGCTGACGAGCGATTGGCTGGTGCCGTTGAACGCGCTGTCGGCGACGCCGCGCAGGAAGATGCGGTCGCGACCGGGGCCGAGATTGGTCGAGAACGCGCCATCGGTGGTCGCGAGCAGATCGACCAGGCCGCGTTTGCCGGCAAGGCGGTCGAGCGCGCGGCCGCCGAGGATGCTGATCGATGCGGGCAGATCGGACAGGCGTTCGTCGCGCTTGCTGGCGGTGACGATGATATCGCCGCCGTCGACGATCGGCGGTCCGACCGGCCGGGCACGGGCCGTACGAGGGGGCAGGGGCTCGATCCGCCAAGTCGTCGCATCGATGCGGACCGCGCGCAGCCGCGTCCCCGCCAGCAGCCGCTTCAGCGCGTCCGCGACATCGCGCGCACGTGTGATCCTCGGCGTCGGCGTATCGGGCAGGACGCCAGCCATCCCGATCGAAATGCCGGTCTGCCGGGCCAGCGAATCGAGTGTGGTGCGGAGCGATCCGGCGGGAATGACGATCGCCCGTAGCGGGCCGGTGCGCGCCGCCTCAGCGTGGGCCGGTACGCTCGATATGGACGACGCCATCAGCGCGGCGCACGCGTAGCGGCAACACCGCGCGAAGCTGATCGAGAAGCCGCGATCCGTCGCCAATCGTCAAAACCCCGGAGAAACTCAGTCCGGCGGCGGACGGATCGACCACCAGCGGGGTGCGTGCATACCGCGATATGTCCGCGACAACCAGCGTCAACGGCGCACCGTCATAGTCGAGGCGGCCATCGGTCCAGTCTGCCACCGACGTTGGTGCGACCGCGCGGCGTTCGGCGATCCCGGTCGCGGGGTCGATGTCGAGCCGTTGACCGGCCACGAGCGTCGTCGGCGCGCTGCCGTCCGCGGTATGCGGCGCGACGCTGACGCTGCCCTGCGCCACCGCGACCGAAATCCGGCCCTGTGCGCTGACCACCGCAAAGCGCGTGCCGATATCGCGGACGTCATAGCCGCCCGCCCGCACGATCAGCGTTCGCGACGGATCGTGGCGCACCGAGAAGCTCGCCGCACCGTCCGCGACTTCGATCAGCGGAGTCGTGCCGCCCGACACCGAGACCCGCGATCCGCGATCGAGCCGCATCGCGCTGCCATCGGCGAGCGTGACGGCGCGGGTCTCGCCGACGCCGGTCGCATAGGTCTGCACGCTGTCGTCCGGCCCGGTCAGCGTCGGCGCGACGAGCAACACTGCGAGGCCTGCGGCGAGCGCGCCGCCCGTGCCTGCGGCCAGCCAGCGCCAGCGGGTCGGGCGCGCGACCGGCGCGACATCGGCTGCGCTGTCGTCGTTCGCCGGCAGCAATGCGGCGATCGCGGGGGCGGCGGCGCCGAATTCCGCATCGAGCAGTGCGATTGAATCATAGGCGGCGCGGTGCGACGGATCGGCGTCGAGCCAGTCGCCGAAGCCAGCCCAATCCATGTCGGGCGTGTCGATCCGCGCGTGCCAGGCGGCGGCGACGTCGATCGGATCCTGGGTCGTTGCGTCCATCACGGCACCCTCGTTCCGAGCGGATGCCCCCCGCTCGTGTCATAGACGCCACCTCGCGCCCGCCACCGCAGTCCGGCGCGAAAATCAATCATTTAACGCCTTTCTGAGATGACAAAGCGCAACGGCGATATGCTTTTCGACCGCGCTGCGGCTGATCCCGAACTCGGCGGCGATATCGGCGTGCGACAGGCCGTCGATCTTGTGGCGGCGAAACACGCGCATCGCGCCTTCGGGCGGACCGGCGAGTGCGGCGGCGAGTTGCGCGATCCGCTGTCGCCCGGCGACCGCATCGAAGGCCGACGGCGCATCGTCGATCGCCTCGCCCCCCGCGGCCATCCCGGCCGTCGCCGTTATCGTCGTCGTCGCCTCGACATAGCCGCTGTCGCGACGGGCACGGCGCCCGTTCGCACGGACCCGGTCGAGCACGATGTTCATGCCTATGCGGTGCAGATAGGCGACCGGATTGGCGATCGGGCCGGCCACCGGCTCGGCGATATGCAGCCAGATTTCCTGGACGACGTCCTCGGCCTCCGCGACGCTGCCCGTCCGCCCGGTGAAGAACCGGACGAGTTGCGGGCGATGTGCCGCGAGCACCGCCGACAGGCCGGCAGGCTGAAGGGCAACGGCGTCGGCTACGGCTTCGCTCCGAAAGTCATGCGCCGCGTATTGCCCGCTGTCCGCTGGGAAGTCGCGTCCGAAATGTCGCGAGGCTTGGGGGAATAGTCCGCGCAGACGGGCGCCAGACGGAGGTTGTGGGAGCGGTAGGCGTGGTTCTCCGATCCGTCGCGCCGGTCCCGGAGCGCAGGCTGGCGGCGATCAGCCTCGGCGCGACCGCAGCATGATGCGCCACATTAGGATGAACCCGACCGCGATGAGCAACAGCGCCGCTGCCACGAACGACAGATAGAAGAGCGGTGCACGCCACGGCGATGCCGTCGCTTCGGGTATCGGGCCGGTTGGCCGATCCCGGTCACCGCTCGCCCCCCGAGCTTGGGGTGTGCCGAAACGACGTTCATCCTCGGTAATACCGAAGGGATGTGGTGCGACCGCGTTCATCGTCCCGTTCCTCGTCCATGGTGGAGCGCGTGGTGGTGCAGAGGCGCCTCGTCCGCCCCGTAGAGCGCGAGCAGCGCGTCGAAATGATCGTCCATCGTCCGGACCGGGCGCTCGCGGCGGGCCGCCGCGCCGGCCTCGATCGTGCCGGCGACCGCGAGGATCGCTTCGGCGGCGTCCTGCGCATCGCCCGAGCGATATAATGCGCCGTCGTTCGCGCAGGCGAGATCCGCCGCGCCGCCGCGATCGGGCGCGATCAACGTCAATCCCGATGCGATCGCCTCCGCCGCGACGAAGCAAAACGTCTCCGCCTCGCAGCCATGGATCAGCGCGTCTGCACTCGCCATCAACCGCGCCAGCGCACCGCGGTCGCGCACCGGTTCGAGCAGGCGGACGTGCGGGTTGTCGCCGATCGCTTCGATCACCCGGCGTTGTCGCGCGCCGCCACCGATGATCAGCAGGCCGACCGGCGCGTGCGTGCCCGCGATCGCGGCGGCCTGCGCGACCATGTCCCAGCGTTTCTCGGGCGCGTGGCGGCCCACCCCGATGAGCAGCAGCGCATCCTCGCCCAGCCCACATAGCGCCAGCATCTCGCGGCGCAGATTCAGATCGCGCAACCGCGGCGAGAACTGGCCCGGCTCGACACCCATCGGATCGGTCATCACCTTGCGCAGACCGCCCTCGCGCAGCCGCTGCGACAGGCTGTCGCTCGCGCTGACGACATGGTCGAATTGCGCATCCAGGCGGCGCAGATGACGCCAATACCAGTCGAACGCGCGGTCGATCGCCTGCGTCGATGCGACGTTGCCGAACCAGCGATAGGCATAGGCGGACAGCGGGTCCGCATGCGCGATCAGCGACAGCCGCGCGCGTGACCCCGAGCGCGTGCGCCAGTCCGCAACCATCGATGCGCTGCGCCACGGCGACGAGACTTCGACGATATCGGCATCTTCTTCGTCGAGTATCGCGTGCAGCGCCGCGCGGTCGGCGAAATACCGATAGGATCGGTCGAGCGGGAAGCGCGGCGAGCGCAGCCAGCGGACACGCCCATTCGGTCCGCGTTGCTCCTCACGATCCTCTTCGCCAGGCGCGATGACGACGACCTCGTGTCCGCGCGCGGCCAGCGCGACCAGTTTCCGGTCGATATAGGTCCGGACGCCGCCGCCGGTCGGGGTGTAGAACGCGCAGACGTCGACGATCTTCATGATGCCACCTGTTCGGTGACCAGATCGGCATAGCGCGACACGGTGCGCCGCTCGGCGAGCGTGCGGAGCGTCCGATCGATGCTGGTCAACAGCGAGTCCTTGGTGACGTCGCCGGGATGCACCGCGACGCGCATCGTCGGCATCCAGTTGGGCAGCACGCGCGCCGCGGCGGCGACCGCGAGCGAACTGGCGGTACGCGCGGGCGACCGGCTGGCCCAGGTCACCACCGGACCGCGCGCGACGATCGCGCCGGTAGCGGGCTGCCAGACGCGAAAATGATCCTCGGCGAGCGCGAAGTCGCAGGCCTTCAGCGCTGCATGCGCGCCCGGACCATAGAGCCACGCCGGTGCGATGAACCCGGCGACCGATCGGCCGATCGCCTGTTCGACCATGTCGCGACCGGCACGCATCCGGTGTTCGGCCTCGACCGCATCGAGCCCCAGAAACTCGCCTTCGCCCGCGGTCATGTAACGGGCTTTCAGCACGCTGGCGGCATTCCGATGGTCGCTGGCATCGCGGTGGAACCAGCCGTGGAGAAACATTTCGACACCGGCGTCAGCCCAGGCGCGCAGCTGGCGCGCAAACGCCGGCGACCGGTCGAGCCGGGCGGTACCCCAGTGATCCGGTACCACCAGCATCGCGAACCGCGGACCGCCGAGGATAGCCTCGACTCGTTCGGCAAGCATCGCGATCGGCTCCGCAAAGGTCGGCGACACGTCGTGGATCGATACCAGCAACCTCTTGTCCGTCGACCGTTTGTCGGCCGGGGTAGGCTCGAACCCGCGCTCTGGTGGCCGGGCAGGATCGGCAAAGTCGGTTTGCGCCATCGTCTCGCTCTCGTGGTCATCGGATCGCTGTTGACGGGACGGCACCGCCAGCCTGCCCCCGCAGTCCTGTCCGGATCGTGCCCGAAAATTATTTCAGGGCGGCGTCATCCCAAGCTGCGGCTCGCATTCGGCGGCGGCGTCGTTCGGCCATGATCGTACCCAGCGCGCCCTATCCGGACCCTGTCAGAACGCCTCGGGCAACCGTCCTACGGTCGCGACGCTGGCAACCGCGCCATCATTACAGGAGAGCCGCATGAGCGAGCTGCCGCTGACGCTGACCCGCGTGCAATTCCCGCCACTGAAGCCGACGATCGTCCGCAAGAACTTCCTCGGCCGCTGGCTGGCACCGCTGCTGTCGGCGGCGATCCTGATCGCCGCGCTATGGCAGCTTCGGGGACTCGACGTTGCCGGTATGCTCCGCCTGGTACCGCGCTCGCCGCTGTTCTGGACGATCTTCGCGCTCGGCTATCTGGTCACGCCGTTCAGCGAATGGGTGATCTACCGGCGATTGTGGCAATTGCCGCCAAGCGGTATCTTCGCGCTGCTGCGCAAGCGGATCAGCAACGAGATCGTGCTCGGTTACTCGGGCGAGCTGTATTTCTACGGCTGGGCGCGCAAGCATGCGAGCATGGTCGGCACGCCGTTCGGTGCGATCAAAGACGTTTCGATCCTGTCCGCGGTCGTCGCCAATGTCTGCACGCTCGTGTTGGCGGTGGTCAGCTGGCAGGCGCTCGGCGCGCTGCATCTCGGTACCGATGCGAAGGTGATGACGGTGTCCGCGGCGAGCATGGCGATCCCGTCGCTCATCACGCTCGTCCTGCGCAAGAAGTTGCTGACGCTGCCTCGCGCCGAGCTGAACCGGATCGCGGTCATCCATCTTCTGCGGATCGTCGCGACCACCCTGTTCGCCGCGTTGCTATGGGCTGCGGTGATGCCCACGGCGCCGATCGCCTGGTGGCTGGCGCTGGCGACTTTGCGCCTGCTCGTGTCGCGCCTGCCGCTGCTGCCCAACAAGGACATCGTGTTCGCCGGACTGGTCGCGTTCACCGTCGGGCGGACGTCCGAGGTGACCGCGGTGCTGACCATGATCGCGGGCCTCTGGCTCGTCACCCACCTGCTGCTCGGCGCCGCGCTGACGGCCGTCGAACTCGTCACCATGGAGCGTCCGAAGTGATCCTGCCTGTCGTCCTGGCACTTGCCGCCGCATCTCCCGCCGTATCGCCCACGGTCATGCCGCCTTCGACCCCGGCGCTCGGCACGGCGGAGGCGCGCTGCCGCCCGCACGAATCCGGCCCGGCGCTGATCGTCGACGTCGACGGCCTGAAGGACCGCGTCGGCGTCGTGCGCGCGGAACTCTACCCCGCGCGCGACGGCGATTTCCTGGCCGACGACAATGTCCTGGTCGGGCAGGGCAAGACCTTCCGTCGTGCCGTCCTTGCCGTCCCCGCCACGGGGCCGGTGTCGCTGTGCCTGCGCGTCCCCGGACCCGGTACCTATGCGCTGAGCGTGGTCCATGCGCGCGACGGCGGCCATGGTTTCAGCCCGCTCCACGACGGCATCGGCTTTGCGAGCAATCCGAAGCTCGGCCATGCCAAGCCGCATGCGGATCAGGCGAGCGTCGCGGTGCATGCGGGGCTCACCACCACGCATGTCGTGATGAACTACCGCAGCGGGCTGTTTTCGTTCGCGCCGCTTAAACGCTGACGCTGCGCACGACACATTCGCACTGAGGACGATGACCGGCTGCGGCGTCACCGCACCGAACGACGACAGGGATGAAGACATGGCGATGGTACGATATGGAGTGCTGGCTGCGGCGACTGCGATGCTGGTGGGCACCACGGCTATGGCGACGGCGACGCCCGTGCAGGCGCGTGACGTCACGCTGATGACCTACAACGTGCATGGCCTGCCATGGCCGATCACCGACGATCGCTCGGTCGATCTGCGCGCGATCGGTACGCGGTTGCGGGCGATGCGCGATGCTGGCGATCAGCCCGGCATCGTCGTCCTGCAGGAGGCCTTCGTGGATAACGCCAAGGCGATCGGCCGGACCGCAGGCTATCGGTACGCCGCATTCGGCCCGGCCGAGACCGCGACGGCGACCATCCCGCGCAACGACGACGGCTTCGTCTCGGAGGGCAGCCGACTGGTCGGCGAACGGCTCGGCAAGCATGTCGACAGCGGTCTGGCGATCTTTTCCGATTACCCGATCCTGGCCGTCCGGCGCATGGCCTATCCGGTCTGCGCGGGCTATGACTGCCTTGCCAATAAGGGCGCAGTGGCGGCGTTGATCGCGGTGCCGGGCATCGCGACGCCGATCGTCGTGGTCGACACGCACCTCAATTCCAACACTGCGTCGGGCGCACCGTCGCCGCGCGCGATCTACGCGTATAGGCGGCAGCTCGATCTGCTCGCGGACTTCATCGGTTCGCTCGGTGCCGGCGATCGACCGATCCTCGTGGCAGGCGATTTCAACGTCGGTCGCGATCTCGCGCGGCGGACGCATTTCGATCTGCGCATGCTGGGCGGCGAGGCGTCGCTACAGACCGCCGTGGCGTTCTGCCGCATCGTCCCGCGCTGTCCGGTGGCGGAGCCGTCGGGCATGGCGCTGTCGATCGGCCGCGGCAAGGACTGGATGATGTACCGCCCGTCGCCGACAGTGCGGATCCGTCCGGTCGCGCTCGCGGCGCCGTTCGGGCAGGCGGCAAACGGAACGATGCTGTCGGATCATGTCGGCGTGTCGGTCCGCTATCGGATCGACACGCTCGCAGCACCCGCCGCATCGATCGCCACGATCGCGAGCCGGTAACGCGGGCAGGGGCGGGATCGGTCTCGGCACAGCGATTGCGACCCTCGGTGGAACGTCGAGGCCGCTGCTGCGCTGTGCTTCACGCGGGCAGCTCCCCGCCGCGAGGACGATCGATATGGCCGACACGAGGACTGCGATACTCTACCGGATGATCCTCCCCGATCATGCCTGCCCGTTCGGCGTTCGTGCGAAGGCGATGCTGGAAGATCGAGGCTTCGAGGTTCGGGACCGGATCCTGCGGTCGCGCGAGGAGGTAGATGCCTTCAAGGCGGAGCACGGCGTCGCGACCACGCCCCAGATTTTCATCGACGACGAACGGATCGGCGGCAGCGACGATCTCGAACGGTATTTCGCATCATGAGCGAGGGGAAGACCATCAGCCCCCGCGCGGGATTGTCGCGCCCGGCGGCCTTGGCGATCGTGGCCACGGTGCTCGGTGCCAGCGCGGTGCTCGGGCGTCGCAATGCGCCCGATCCGTCGCATCCCGGCATCCGCCGCTGGTACAAGCGGCTCGACAAGCCGTCCTATACGCCACCGGACGCGGCGTTCGGTGCGGTTTGGCCGGTGCTCGAAACGGGGCTCGCGGTCGGCGGGTACAGGTTGCTCCGCCAGCCACCCGGCGCGCCGCGCAACACGGCGGTCGGCCTGTGGTTGCTCAACAGCGCGATGATCGGCGGCTGGACCGAAATCTTCTTCCGCAAGAAGGCGCTCGGGTCGAGCATGGCGGCGTCGGGCGCGATGATCGTCACCGGTGCTGCGTACGTCGTGGCAGCGGACCGGGTAGACCGGCCCGCTGCGGCGACGGCGATACCCTTCGTCGCCTGGCTGGGTTTCGCCACGCTGCTCGCCGGGCGCATATGGCAGCGCAACCGGCACGCCGAAGACGACGTCACATGACGAGTCTCACCGTCTGGCATGATGGTGGCTGCCCGTTGTGCCGGCGGGAAATCGCGGCGATGCGCCGGCTGGACCGTCGCGGCGCGATCGAGTTCGTCGACGTCAGCGACGGTGCGAGCGCTTGCCCGATCGACCGCGATGCGCTGCTCGCGCGTTTCCATGCGCGCGAAGACGGCCGGATGCTGTCGGGCGCAGCCGCGTTCGCGGCGATGTGGCGCGCTATTCCCCTGCTTCGACCGCTGGGCCTCGCAGCACGCAACCCTCTCGTACTGGCCGGACTCGAACGCGCCTACCGCCGGTTCCTGCGCGTTCGTCCCCGTCTCCAGTTCCTTGCCCGCAAGCTGGAGCGCGCGCGTTAGGTACCGTTATGGACGGTCGCGATCTGCGCGCGCGGGATCTGTCCGCGTGGCCAGATACGCCTCCACTGCAGCCTGGAGCGGAGCACCACCGTGAAGGCCGAGCTTGGTCCGCCGCCACAATATGTCTTCAGCGGTCTGTGCCCATTCCTCGTCGATCAGATAATCGATTTCGCGCGTAGAGAGCCCTTGGCCGATGTCATCGAGACGGGTCGCGTCGCCAAGGACCCACTCGATCCTCGTACCGTAGGCGTGCGCCATGCGGGTGGCGTTGACGGCGTCGAGGAACGGCCAGCGCGATCGGACGCTCTTCAAGAACGCTGCGAAGTCGCCGTTCGGAAGGTCGCCTCCCGGCAGGGGCACGCCCGCGGTCCAGGGTTTCGCCATGGCGGGCAGGAACGGCGCTAGGTCCTCGAGCGCGTGCTCCGACAGCCGACGATAGGTCGTGATCTTGCCCCCGAACGCGGACAGGATCTGCGGCGCTTCGCCGGTGCCGAGCCGCAGGACATAATCGCGCGTGACCTCGGAGGCGTTCTCGTTGCCGTCGTCGAACAGCGGACGGACGCCCGAATAGCTGCCGACGACGTCGCCCGCACCGACCTGTCGCGAGAAGTAGCGGTTGACGCTGTCGCACAGATACTCGGTCTCGTCGGGGTCGATCGTCGGGTGCGACGGGTCGCCTTCATAGGGCTTGTCGGTGGTGCCGATCAGCGTGAAGTCGTCCTCATAGGGGATCGCGAAGATGATCCGCTTGTCGGGGTTCTGGAGAATATACGCGTGTTCGCCCTCGAACAGCTTTTTCACGATGATGTGGCTGCCCTTGACCAGGCGGGGCGGGCGCTCGGCATGCGCCTGGGGCATTTCGGCGAGCACCTTGCTCACCCAAGGCCCCGAGGTGTTGGCGACCGCACGAGCGGTGACGGTGCTGCCGTCGCCGAGCGTCGCGACCCAGTGATCGGACTCCCGACGCGCGCCTTCGAAGCTGGTATGCGTGCGGATCTGCGCGCCGCGTTCGGCGGCGTCGAGCGCGTTCAGGACCACGAGACGCGCGTCGTCGACCCAACCGTCCGAATAGACGAAGCCGTAGCGGATAGGCTTCAGACCTGCGCCCCAGTCGGTCTTGTCGAGCCGGACGCCCTTCGATTTCGGCAAGCGGGTCCGGCCGCCGATATGATCGTAGAGGAACAGCCCGAGGCGAATCAGCCAGGCCGGGCGCATGCCGGCAGCGAGCGGCATGACGAACCGCATCGGGCTGATCAGATGCGGCGCGACGTCGATGAGTTTCTCGCGCTCGGCCAGCGCTTCGCGGACCAGCCGGAACTCGTAATATTCGAGATAGCGCAGGCCGCCATGGATCAGCTTGGTGCTCGACGACGAGGTATGCGAGGCGAGGTCGTCGCGCTCGACCAGCATCACGCTCAAGCCACGCCCAGCGGCGTCGCGCGCAATGCCGGTGCCGTTCACGCCGCCGCCGATCACCAGCAGGTCGACGTCGATGTCGAGTTGCGAATCACTCATGCCTTGGCCCTCGAGCTGGTTCGGTCGACGGCGTCCTGCCAGCCGGCCATCAGTTTCGTGCGCTCGTCGCTCTTCATCTTCGGATTGAAAATCCGGTCTTCCTTCCAGGTGGCGACGATGTCGTCGGGGCCGTTCCAAATCCCCACCGCCATGCCGGCGAGGAAGGCGGCGCCCGCCGCGGTCGTCTCGATGTTCGCGGGCCGGACGACGTCGGTGTCGAGCATGTCGGCGAGGAACTGGCAGAACCAGTCGTTCGCCGCCATGCCGCCGTCGACGCGAATCTGGCGGGCATCGCGTGCGCCGTCGGCGACCATCGCGTTCATCAGGTCCGCGGTTTGGTAGGCGACCGATTCGAGCGCGGCGCGGGCGATGTGCGATCCAGTCGCGGCGAAGGTTAGCCCGGTGATGCTCGCGCGCGCGTCGGGGTCCCAATGCGGCGCGCCCAGGCCGACGAACGCCGGCACCATGTAGACGCCGTCATTGCCGTCGAGCTTGGTCGCCATGTCGTTCGTGTCGGAAGCCTGATTGATCAGGCCAAGCCCATCGCGCAGCCACTTCACCGCCGCGCCTGCGACGAAGATCGAGCCTTCCAGCGCATAGGTGATCTCGCCATCGAGCTGATAGGCGATCGTCGTCAGCATGCCGTTCTTGCTGGTCACGGCCTCCTTGCCGGTATTGAGCAGCACGAAACAGCCGGTGCCATAGGTCGATTTGGCATCGCCACGCTGGAAACATGCCTGGCCAACGACCGCCGCCTGCTGGTCGCCCGCCATGCCGCCGATCGGCACCGCCGTGCCGAGCAGGTCCGGCGTGGTTTCGCCGAAGATCGTGCTGTTGTTCTTGACCTCGGGGAGCATGCTCTCGGGGATGTCGAGCATCCGCAGCATGTCCTGGTCCCACGCGCCCTTGTGAATGTCGAACAGCAGCGTGCGCGAGGCATTGGACGCGTCGGTCGCATGAACCTTGCCGCCGGTCAGTCGCCAGAGCAGGAAGCTGTCGATCGTCCCGAATGCGAGCTCGCCCTTGTCCGCGCGGGCGCGGACACCGTCGACATTGTCGAGGATCCATTTGAGCTTGGTACCCGAGAAATACGGGTCGAGGATCAGCCCGGTCCGTTCCCGCACCAGCGGTTCGTTGCCGTCCGCCTTCAGTTGTGCACAGAGCTTTGCGGTGCGGCGGTCCTGCCAGACGATCGCATTGTGGACGGGCTTGCTGGTCTTGCGGTCCCACACCACCACCGTCTCGCGCTGGTTGGTGATGCCAATCGCGGCAACCTTGCCGCCGTCCGCTTCAGCGGCCTCTTTCAAGGTCGCGACGGTGTCGCGCCAAATGTCCTCGGGGTCATGCTCGACCCAGCCCGATTGTGGATAATGCTGGGCGAATTCGCGGCGTACCGTCTGGCGGGGGACGCCGTCGGTGCCGAACGTCATGCTGCGGGTCGAAGTCGTGCCCTGGTCGATCGCCAGGATGATGGTGTCGGTCACGCCTTACACTCCTCGAATTATTGCGGGCTCGCGACGGGCTTGTCGCGTGGCAGGAAGGGGCGGACCAGCAGATGCTGCGCACCCCCACCGATCACCGCACCGATCAATGGTCCGGCGATCGGCGCCCACCAGTAATTGCCGACGCCGGGAAAGGCCGATGCGTCCCAACCCATCAGCCATGCGAAGGTACGGGGGCCGAGATCGCGTGCGGGATTGATCGCCCAACCTTCCAGATATCCCATCGACGCACCGATGACCGCGACCAGCAGGCCGATCACGATCGCCCCGAAATTGGCTTGCGGGGCCATGGTATTGAACTCGTCGGTGATCGCGAAGATCCCGAACATCAGAATTGCGGTCAGGATGATCTCGTCGACGAAACCCTTCATCGTCGTCACCGCAAGGCCGGGCGCGGTGAAGAACACGCCTGCGCCACCGCCGCCGGCGCGCGTCAGATGCTGGGTCGCGTTGAAGTGATCGATGACGTTGTAATACAGCGCGTAGACGATCGCGGCGCCGACGAACGCGCCGACCAGCTGCGCGCACCAATAGGGCAGCACCTTCTTCCATGGAAACCCGCGGTACAGTGCGAGCGCCAGCGTGACGCCGGGATTTGCATGCGTCCCCGATACCGCGCCGGTGACGTAGATTGAGATCGATACCGCCATGCCCCAGGTGATGCACACGCCCCAATAGGCGGTCTTGTACGGGCTGGGATCGTACAGCGTGTACATCGCGGCGACCGACAGGCCGAAGGTCATCACGATACAGATCGCGATCGCCTCGGAAATCAGCTCCCCGAGAAAGGCTTTGGCGTGCGGGCTCATTTGCCCTTTCTAACATTCGGTACGGTTTGGTCGAGTGCCGGAAGCGCAAAGCGCACCGGCCGCCGCCTCGGACTGGCGCAAAGACCTGCACGCGATCTCCGATGACGCAAAATGTGACGCTTGCAGGACGCTGCGGGGCATCCCCGAGCCCCCGTATCGGTCCGTAACAATCGGGTGTCTGCCTCGGTTGGTTCACCCGAATATGAAAGTCGGGGACGGAGCTGCATGGCCCATCGCCCAATGGACGCGATGGATCAGGACGAATCGCAATCGGAACGAAATGCCTCTTTTTCGATCCACCAAGGTCGCGCGCGGGATTACTCAGTCGATGCGAGGGGGTGAGGGTTACGGTGAGAAGGCGAAGCCGACACCCTCGATCGCCACTGAGCGGCGGTAGTTTCCCAGATACCCGCCGGCATGCGTCCGCTGACGAAATTCCTCGGTCCGACCTGAATCAGGCGCATGCCCTCGCGTTCCGAAAGGCGGCGGGATGGCATGTTCGCCATCGCCTTGGGTACGCGCATGACCGGGAAGCCGAGCACGTCGAACCAATAGTCCGTCGCCAGCTTGCAGGCTTCCGTCATCAGGCCCTGCCCATGCCAGTCCAGCCCAAGCCAGAAGCCCCGATTGTCGTTAGGTCTGTCCGCCACGCTGATGACGCCGATCAGGGGGCGTTGCTTCCCATTGAGCCGGATAGACCACGCCCATTCGATCCCTTGATCCACCGAGGGAAAGGTCACCTCCTGCAACAGCCTGCGCGCGCCATCGGCGGGATATGGCCATTGCATGCCATGCGAGAGGTATCGGACGATCTCCCAATGCGGGAACAGTCGCTGTATCGCGTGGCTATCGGCTAGCACCAGGGGTTCGAGCGCGATCCTGTCACCCTGCAATCTCGGCACATCGTTTCGCATGAGTAACGGTAGCAGGACTATTCGCGCGGTAATTGTACGGAACCGCCAAGTCCCGCACCGCGAGCGCTAGTCGATGGATTTTGGTGCGAAATGGCTTCGGATGAAATCAGGATTCTATGGGACGCTCGGGGCGTTGCACGATCTGAAATGCCTGGGCGACCCGCGCCACCGCGCAGCTTGGGAAGGCGATGGTGCCGGTTGCAGGAATCGAACCCGCGACATCCAGTTTACAAAACTGGCGCTCTACCAACTGAGCTAAACCGGCCCTTGCGTCGGGCGTTGCCCGGTACGTCGCGACCCAATGCTTCAAGACACGCCGAAGGTCCAGCCCTCGGTTCGCGCAATATGCGGCGTCATCGCCGTCGGTGTCCAGAGCTCGGGGCGATGCGCGTTGGCACGCAGCCAGGCGGCGGTGAGGATCGCGTCGGTGGCGTGATCGTCGTAGCGCGCCAGCGGTGCGTGCGGATGGCTCCCCAGATTGGCCAGCGCCGCGTCGAGCGCGGTCGCGTCGCGCATCTTACTGAGCCCCTTGCGGATACCGGCGGCGCGGGCGGCGATCGTGGTGTAGATCTCGACGATCACCGGGCCTTCGGGCGGTAGCGGATCGAACGGCCAGACCGGCACGCGGCTGGCAAGGCGGTGGAGCACGCGCATGCCGGTCAGGCTCGACTTGCCGACCTGCGCTGCGCCGACGAGGTTGAAGCAACTCGTCGGCGACAGGCCCATCGCGCGCTGGCCGTGCTCGCACACGCGCATCCGGCCCGCGCCACCGGGGAACAGGTCGCCGCAATCTCGGTGCTGGCGGAAGTGGCGGCGGATTTCGGGATCGGTGAGTAGGGTCGACACTGCGAGATGCGGGTCGGTGGCGGAGGCTTGGTCGACCATCGCCCAGAGCGCGCGGGCGTCGGGCGGACTGCCGGGAGCGCCCGGGAAATACCCGTCCCGATCGACGAACGGGAATGCGGGGGAGAGGTCCAGGCCGACCAGGGTCGGCTCGGTCTGGTCGAGCAACCACGCCAGCACATCGTCGCGCGACCATGCTGTAGCTTCCGGTGGCTCGACCAGCGCCGGCGCGGCATCGCCTGTATCGCAGATCGCGACGGCGATGCCCTTGTGCCGGTGCCCTTGCGCGCCGGACCAGTCGATCGCTGCAAACCGCGTGAAGCGCGTCTCAGCCATTCTTCTCGGCGCGCAGGCCATCCCAATAGGCAAGCCGTTCGGACAGCCGCTTCTCGAATCCACGTTCGGTCGGCGTATAGAAGGTCTGCGCACTCATCTCGTCGGGCCAGTAATCCGAGCCCGAGAACGCATCCTCCGCATCGTGATCGTACGCATACCCTTTGCCGTAGCCGATATCGCGCATGAGTTTGGTCGGCGCGTTGCGGATTGACGCTGGCGGCATCAGCGAGCCCGTCTCGCGCGCCGATTTCCATGCCGCCTTCTGCGCCTTGTAGACCGCGTTCGATTTGGGCGCGGTGGCGAGATAGACGCACGCCTGTGCGATCGCGAGTTCGCCTTCGGGGCTGCCGAGAAAGTCGTACGTGTCCTTGGCGGCGATGCACTGGACCAACGCCTGCGGGTCGGCGAGACCGATATCCTCGACCGCGGCACGCGTCAGGCGGCGGAGCAGGAACAGCGGTTCCTCGCCCGCCGTCAGCATCCGTGCTAGGTAATAGAGCGCGGCCTGCGGGTCGCTCCCCCGGATCGATTTGTGGAGCGCGGAGATGAGGTTGTAATGCCCCTCGCGATCCTTGTCGTACACGGCGACGCGGCGTTGCAGGAAGTTCGACAGCCCCGCGGGGTCGAGCGGCTCGGGCAGGTTGACCGAGAACAGCGTCTCTGCCTGGTTCAGCAGGAACCGGCCGTCGCCATCGGCGCTGGCGATGAGCGCGTCCTTGGCGGGCGGGGTCAGGGGCAGGGGGCGCTCCATCTCCGTCTCGGCGCGGTCGAGCAGCTGCTCCAGCGCACCGCGGCCGAGCCGTTCGAGGATCAGCACCTGCGCGCGGCTGAGCAGTGCGGCGTTGAGTTCGAACGAAGGGTTCTCGGTGGTCGCGCCGACCAAGGTCACCGTGCCGTCCTCGACATAGGGCAGGAAACCGTCCTGTTGCGCGCGGTTGAAGCGGTGGATCTCGTCCACGAACAACAAGGTGCGCTTGCCGATCTTGGCGTGCTCGCGCGCCTCGGCGAACGACTTTTTGAGATCCGCGACGCCGGAGAACACCGCCGAGATCGCGACGAACCGCAGGTCGACCGCGTCGGCGAGCAGCCGCGCGATCGTCGTCTTGCCGGTGCCGGGCGGGCCCCACAGAATGATCGAGGACAGGCGTCCGGCCGACACCATCCGCCCGATTGCGCCTTCGGGGCCGGTGATGTGATCCTGCCCGACCACCTCGTCCAGCGTACGCGGACGTAGGCGATCAGCGAGCGGCGCGTTTTCGGGATGCGTTTCGGTGGGGGCGGCGGGTTCGAAGCCCGCGAAGAGATCGGCCATGGGGGGAAGATAGGGGCGGGGGACCGGTTTGCCCATCCGTCGGCCATCCATGCGCGCTGAGCATCCTGACTCACTTCGTCAGCTTCATACGCATCGTCATCCCCGCGCAGGCGGGGATCCATACAGGCTGACGGCTTTGCACGCTCGTGCGGTCCGAGGGGCTGGGTCCCCGCCTCCGCGGGGATTACAGAGGATGGAAACATAAATTGCCGCGCCCCTCTTGAACTAGAAACAGTCTGCGATATATCGCAACTCGGGAATGAAGATATATCGGAGAACACTCAAATGCGTTTTGGTATGGGATATGGAGCCTGGACCGGAGGTCCGCGGGCCGACGGCGAAGGCCGCGGTCGCCCCGGCCACGAAGGTCATGGTCGCCACGGCCATCGCGGTGGCCCGGGTGGTCGGCGGCGGCTGTTCGATGGCGGCGAGCTGAAGCTCGTGATGCTGAAGCTGATCGCGGACGCGCCGCGTCATGGCTACGACCTGATCCGCGAGATCGAGGGGCTGACCGGGGGTGGCTATGCGCCGAGCCCGGGCGTCGTCTATCCGACGCTCAGCATGCTCGACGAAATGGGGCTGATCGAGGAGCAGCAGTCGGAGGGCGCGAAGAAGCGCTTTGCGGCGAGCGACGAGGGCCGCGCGCATCTGGGCGAGAATGCGGCCGTGGTGGACGGCTTGTTCGCGCGGCTAGCAGCAGTGGGTGCGGAGTCCGAGCGGACTGATGGCGCGCCGATCCGGCGGGCGATGGGCAATCTTCGGCAGGTGCTCCAGCACCGGCTGATGCGCGAAGACGTCAACGAGGATACGCTGCACGAGGTCGCGGCGTTGCTCGACGAAGCCGCGCAGAAGATCGAGCGCTTGAAGTGAGCGTCTCGGTCGCGAGGGTGCCGACGCATTCGGCCAGCAAGTATCTCCAGCAACTGGCCAAGCATTGGAGCCACAAGATGGAGGTCACCTTCTTGGAGGAAGAGGGCCGGATCGCCTTTCCGAACGGCGCGGTGCTGGAGATGCGCGCGGACAGCGAGACGCTCGACGTCGCGCTGACCGTGCCGGAAGGCGAGGACGTCGAGCGGATGCGCGGGGTGGTGTCGAGCCACCTCGACCGCTTCGCCTTCCGCGAGGCGCCGCTGACGTTCGATTGGACGACCGTCTGAGGGCGTAACTTGCTCCCCTCCCTGAAAGGGAGGGGTCGGGGGTGGGTAGGCCGGTTTGAGCCACCAAGCCTCGGATTCGCGGAACCCGACCCACCCCCAACCCCTCCCTTCCAGGGAGGGGAGCAGTCGCGAGCTAAGCCCCCCGCCGCGCCATAACCTCTAGATACGTGTCCAGCACGGTCTGGTTGATCGTATCCCACAGATACCCGGCCGCCTTGTCATGCCCGGCCCAGCCCATCCTCTCCCGCAGCCCCGGCTCGGAAACGATCCGCCCGATCGCGTCCGCATACCCGCCGATATCGGTCGGCGGCACCAGAAAACCGGTCACGCCGTCGTCCACCAGCCCGACCGCGCCCGACGCGCGCGCCGCGACGACGGGAACGCCCGCCGCCATCGCCTCCAGCGTAACGTTGCCGAACGTCTCGGTCACGCTCGGATTGAAGAACACGTCCATCGACGCGACCGCACGGCCGAGATCGTCGCCCGACTGGAACCCCGCGAAGATCGCCCCCGGTACACGCTCGGCAAACCAGCTCCGCGCGGGGCCCTCGCCGATCACCAGCACCTTGTGGCGCACCCCGCGCTGTTCCAGCTCCCGGATCACGTCGGCGAAGACGTCGAGACCCTTCTCCTTCACCAGCCGCCCGAGAAACCCGACCGCAACCTCGCCGTCCGCAATCCCGCGCGCGCGCCGCCAGTCGAGATCGCGACGCGTCGGCGTGAAGCGATCATGGTTCACCCCGCGCGACCAGATCGCGGTCGGCGTCGTCACGCCCCAACTACGGACGATCTCCGCCATGCCGCGCCCCGGCACCAGCACCTTATCGACCCGGTTGTAGAACCGCGTCAGGATCTTCACCATGATCGGCTCGAAGAACGCCATCCGGTAATAGCGGAAATACGTCTCGAACCGCGTGTGCAGCGACGCGACCGTGGCGATGCCGTTGCGTCGGCCATAGCTGATCGCGCGGTGGCCGAGAAAATCCGGCGCCGACACGTGGATCATGTTCGGTGCGAACGCATCCAGGTCGCGCCGGATCGCCGTCGGCAGCCCGCGCGCCATCTTGTATTCGCCGCGTCCTGCGGGAAGCGGCAGCGACGGCACCGCAACCAGATCGCCGGTCGGCGGGAAGGCCGGCTTGGCGTTGGTCGGCGAATAGACACGCACCGTCGCGCCCTTCGACAACAGATGGCCGACGAGCAGGTTCAGCGCCTGGTTTGCGCCATCGCGTACGTAATTATAGTTGCCGCTGAACAGGGCGATGCGCAGGTCGGTGGCGTGCATCGTCGCGCGGATAACGCCGTGCGCGGTCAAGCGCCACTAAATCTGCAACATAGGTCGACCGCCGGCCATTGATGTTCCCGTATCGTTCTCGTACATCGCTCGGATGGCGAAACCCCAGAAGCGTTACGTATGTCAGGCCTGTGGATCGGTGTCGCACCGCTGGGCAGGGCAATGCAGCGATTGCAGCGAGTGGAACACGCTGGTCGAGGAGGCGAACACCGCCGTCACCCCGTTCCATTCGAAGCACAATCTCCAGACCGGCGGTCGCGCGATCCAGCTGGTTGGGCTCGATGCCGAGATCAAGCTGCCGGACCGGATGGCGACCGGCATCGCCGAACTCGATCGAGCGCTGGGCGGCGGCTTCGTCGAGGGTTCGGCGACGTTGATCGGTGGTGATCCGGGAATCGGTAAGTCGACGCTGTTGTTGCAGGCAGCGGCGAAGATGGCGCTGGCTGGGCAGTCGGTCGCCTACGTCTCGGGCGAGGAGGCCGCGGACCAGGTCCGCTTGCGCGCGCGGCGGCTGGGCTTGGGCAACGCGCCAGTGCAGCTGGCGGCGGCGACCTCGACGCGCGACATCCTGACGACGTTGCAGACCAAGCCACCCGCGATGCTGGTGATCGATTCGATCCAGACGATGCACTCCGACCTGATAGAAGGCGCGCCCGGCACGGTCAGCCAGGTGCGGGCCTCGGCGCAGGAACTGATCCGCTTCGCCAAGGAGCGGGGCACTGCGGTGGTGCTGGTCGGTCACGTCACCAAGGACGGCTCGATCGCCGGCCCGCGCGTGCTGGAGCACATGGTCGACACGGTGCTGTCTTTCGAAGGCGAGCGCAGCCACCAGTACCGAATCCTCCGCGCGATCAAGAACCGCTTTGGCGGGACCGACGAGATCGGCGTGTTCTCGATGCAGACCGAGGGGCTGGCGGAGGTCGGCAACCCGTCGTCGTTGTTCCTGACGCACCGCGACGATGCGATGACCGGTGCGACGGTGTTCCCGGCGCTGGAGGGGACGCGGCCGGTGCTGGTCGAGATCCAGGCGCTGACCGTGCGATTGGCGTCGGGCGCGACGCCACGGCGCGCAGTGGTCGGCTGGGATTCGGGTAGGCTGGCGATGATCCTCGCGGTGCTGGAAGCGCGGTGCGGGCTGAGCTTCTCCAATGCCGAAGTGTATCTCAACATCGCGGGCGGCTACCGCGTCCAGGACCCTGCGGCGGACCTCGCGGTGGCGGCGGCGCTGATCTCGGCGATGTCGGAGCGGCCGGTGCCGGTCGACGCGGTGGCATTCGGCGAGGTCGCGCTGTCAGGCGAGATCCGCCCGGTCGCGCATGGCCCGCTAAGGTTGAAGGAAGCGAGCAAGCTCGGCTTCGAACGTGCACTCGTGCCCGCGTCGATGACGGGAGAGAAGAGCGGCATGAAACTCTCGGGGTTCAAGACGCTGGCTTCGTTCGTCGATCACATGATGGGGCGTGGGTAGGCGCGGGCGTCGGCGGCGGCGTGGCATAGCTGTTCTTGGAGCGGACACCCCCAAGGGCAAAGCGTGTTTCCCCGCGAAGGCGGGGATCCAGACTGGGCTCCCGCCTTCGCGGGAGAACAAGCTCGTGGGTCGTTCCCGCGTGCGAGCGCGCGTTAATGTCCGCCCGCTATATCCGTTCGCGACACGCGTCGTTTCAGAGCCGCGTACCGCGCGTTTGTTACCCATGCCAGAGAGGTACCTCCCCGGCGGAGGCCGGGGCCCAATTGGGGGACGCGGTTGGCGACCGCTGCGCTTCGTTACCACGACCTCTCCAATTGGGCCCCGGCCTCCGCCGGGGTGGTGCAATAACTGCGATCATTACGCACAGATCGACCAAACCGCACGCGGTCCGCAAAACCCGCGACAACTCCCAACGCATGGCCTCTCGCGACAGCCATGCTATGGCCACCAGCATGGCGAACACTAAAAGCAATGCCGGTACCGTCGAGGTCGACGGCACCCGATACGACTGGCACCTCCAGCGCGAGCCGCAACACACGGATGCCGATGGCTGGAAGGGCATGACGATCTCGCTGTTGCAGGACGACGCCAAACGCGAAGCCCTGCTCGAATTCCCTGCGCCGAAACGCCTGTTGAAGGGCTTGCCGCGTGGGCGGCACCAGATCGACGACGCGACGATCGCGCGCGGCGTGCGGGCGGCATTGGCCGCGGGTTGGGAGCCGATGTCGCGCGGCAAGCCGATGGTCTTCACGGTGGATTCCGAAGGGAATTGAACCATGGATCGGCGTGAAACCCCGACCCTGACGGACGCGCGCGCGCAGACGCAGCCCCAAGCCGATCTCGAAACCACGCTGCTGGGGCCGGTCCTGCCCGATCGGAGCTGCGGCGATTGCACCGCGTGCTGCACCGAGCTGACGGTAGATACGCCAGAGTTCGCCAAACCCGCGGGAACGCCGTGTGTCCATCTCTGCGAACAGGGCTGCGGTATACACGCAATCCGGCCGCGCATCTGCCGAACCTGGTTCTGTGCCTGGCGACGGGTCGCGAGCCTGCCCGACGCAGCACGGCCCGACCGATCCGGGCTGCTCGTCTCGCTCAATTTCGTCAATAAACCGAAGAACTGCCTGGAAGGCGTCTCGATCAACGTCCGCGTGCTCGCCGGCAGCGACGCGATCACTAATGGCATGGCGGCGACCGTACTCGACAGCGTGTGCGACCAGCTGGTCCCGGTCTGGTTCAGCGACGGGTCGAAGAAAATGCTGATGCATCCCGACAACGACGTCGCCCGCTTCGTCCTCTCCGGAGAGGCTGCACCCCCGCATTTGCAGGACGACGTCGCCGCATGGCGCGAACGCTACGGCGTGTTCGGCTTGAACCGCTAGGACGCGTCGGTCGCAGCATGCACTAGCGGTTCGGCCCCTGCGTCCCTATTCCAGAGCGCATGAACCTCACTGCCCTAGACATCGTCGTCCTGATCGCCGTCGCCGGTTCCGCGGTGCTGGGGCTGGTCCGCGGGTTCGTGACCGAAGTGCTGTCGATGTTCGCCTGGGTGGCGATGGTGGCGATGTTGAAGTTGTTCCACATCCCGCTCGCCGCCGCGCTATCGCCGGTGGTCGGCACCGTCGGCGGCGCTGCGGTGCTCGCGTTCGCGATCATTACCGGCATTACCTATATCGGCGGGCGGCTGGTCGCCAACGCGATCGGCGCGCGGACGCGGACGTCGATCCTTGGTCCGGTTGACCGTGCGCTTGGCTTCGGGTTCGGCGCGTTGAAGGGCCTGATTCTCGCCAGCCTCGTCTTCCTGCTCGCGACACTCGTCATCGACACGATGGGCGGCGGAGCCTCGCGCCGGCCCGGCTGGATGACGACGTCGCGCACCTATCCGCTGCTCAACGCGACCAGCGCGAGCATCGCCGATTTCGTCGACCGCCGCCGTCGTGGCAAACCCGTCTTCGGCGCAGCCACGCCGCCTTCTAGATCCGAAAACGCAAGCGAGCCGAAGTCATGAGCGCTCCCCTCTACAATGCCGAGATCCTGCGCCTCGCCGCAACGATTCCGCATCACGAACGCCTGTCCGAGCCGATGGCGACCGCCGAGAAACGCTCGCCGATCTGCGGTAGCCGGGTGACGATCGACGTCGCGGTGGACGATGCCGGGCGGGTCAGCGAGGTCGGCCTGCTGGTCCGCGCCTGCGCGCTCGGCCAGGCATCGTCGTCGTTGCTCGCGGCGAATATCCTCGGCCGTACCCCCGCCGAACTCGCCGCAACCCGCGATGCGTTGACCGCATGGCTTGCGCGCGAGGGCGATGCGCCCGATTGGCCGGGAATGGATATTTTCACCCCCGCGCTCGACTACACCGCGCGTCACCCCTCGATCCGCCTCGCGTTCGAAGCTGCGGCTGAGGCTGCCGGCATCGCTGCAAAGGCGAAGGTTTGATGGCCGAGGGCGCGGCACCGTCGCTGCTCCGCGACGGCGTCGTATTGCTCGGCTTCGGGCTGATGTTCGTGTTGCTGTTCCGCCGGCTCGGGCTCGGCGCGACGCTGGGCTATCTCGTCGCGGGCGCGGTGGTCGGGCCGCATGTGCTGGGCTTGGTCGGCGATGCGGAGTCGAAACTCGGGTTCGCTGAACTCGGCATAACGCTGCTGCTGTTTATCGTCGGGCTTGAATTGAACCCGTCACGCCTTTGGAAGATGAAGGAGGAGATCTTCGGTCTCGGCTTTCTTCAGGTTGCGATCTGCGGTCTCGCGATCACGGCCATCGTCTGGGTCGGCGCGAAGTTCTCGCTGCCTGCCGCGCTTGCGCTCGGCCTGCCTTTGGCCCTGTCGTCGACCGCGCAGGTCCTGCCGATGCTGCGCTCGTCGGGGCGGATGAAGACGCCATTTGGCGAACGCGCGTTCTCGATCCTGCTGTTCCAGGATCTCTCGATCGTGCCGTTGATCACGATCGTCGCCGCGATGAGCCGCAATCCGGCCGACGCCAACGCGCCTCCCGGTTGGCTGCTGGCGCTTTACACCGTGTTGGCGGTCGTCGGCCTCGTGATTGCAGGGCGCTTCCTCCTGCGGCCGTTCTTCCGCCTGATCGGCAATCTCGGCGAGCGCGAGATGTTCGTGTTCGCCGGCCTCTTCACGGTCATCGCCAGCGCGGCAATCATGGAATGGCTCGGGCTGTCGACCGCGCTTGGCGCGTTCATTGCCGGTGTGATGCTTGCGGACAGCCCGTATCGCCATGAACTCGAAGCCGATGTCGAGCCGTTCCGCTCGATCTTGCTCGGTCTCTTCTTCCTCGCGGTCGGCATGGTGCTCGACCTGAATGCGATCGCCGAGCGGCCGGTGTTCGTCGTCGCGATGGCCGCTGCGCTGATCCTCACCAAGACCAGCGTCATCATGCTGATCGGCATGGCGTTCAAGATGACGTGGCGGCAGGCGTTCGCGCTGGGCCTGCTACTGAGCCAGGGCGGCGAGTTCGGCTTCGTGCTGTTCGCGCAGGCGCAGGCCGGGCTGCTGATCGAACCGCAGGCGGCCAGCTTGTTCGGCGCGATCATCACGCTGTCGATGGCGACGACGCCGTTCCTGATGGGCATCACGCGGCGTTTCCGGGCCGAGCCGATCGCCGAGGGGCAGGAGCGCGACGGGCCCAAGGTCGATGGCGCCAATGCGATTATCGTCGGCTATGGGCGCTTCGGCCAGACGGTCGGCCAGATCCTGCTCGCGCAGGATATCCCGGTCACGCTGATCGACACCGATATCGAGATGATCGACATCGCCGGCGAGTTCGGCGCGAAGGTCTATTACGGCGACGGCACGCGGCTCGACCTGTTGCGACAGGCGGGCGCAGCGGAGGCGGAGATTATCTGCTTCTGCATGGACGGCGACCAGCTCGATCCCGACACGATCGAAGGCGTGCACGAGGCATTCCCGGACGCTGCGATCTACGTCCGCGCCTTCGATCGGCGCGCGCTGGTGAAGTTGAAGAACACGTCGGCGACCGCGGTGGTGCGTGAAGTGCTCGAATCGGCGGTGAAGATGGCGCGGCTGGCATTGCGCGGGCTTGACGTTGCGCCTGCCGATATCGATCGCGCGGAGGAAATGTATCGCGCGCGCGACAAGGAGCGGTTGCAGTTGCAGATCGATTCCGGAGACATGCGCGCGGCGCGTGCCGAGACGGCCAAGCGCTTTCCCTGGGGGAATGATTCGCAATGATGATCGTTGTTCTTGCAGCCTTGTCGGGTGCGATCGCGGTCGCGGCGGGGGCGTTCGGCGCGCATGGCGCGAGCGGGTCGGCGGCGGAGTGGCTGAAGACCGGGGCTCAGTACCAGCTCGTCCATGTCGTCGCGGCGCTGGTCGCGATCCGGATGGAGGCGCGGGGGCCGGCGTGCCTGTTCGTCGTTGGTGCGGCGATCTTTGCGTTGACGCTGTATGCGATGGCGCTGGGTGCGCCGCGGTGGTTCGGCGCGATCACGCCAATCGGTGGGGCGTTGCTGATCTGCGGGTGGCTGTGGCTGGCTTGGAGTGCGGCACGACCCTGACCAGCGAACGGTGGTTCGCGTTTATGATCCTCCCCCGCAAGGGGGAGGTGTCACCGAAGGTGACGGAGGGGGAGGAACGCGCGACCGCGGTTATCGCTTACCGCCCCCTCCGTCTGGCAAACGCCAGCCACCTCCCCCTTGCGGGGGAGGATCGCACGGTCAGCGCTTCTTTCGACATGCGTCGGAGCAGTAGATTACGCTGTCCCAGTCCCGCGCCCACTTCTTCCGCCAGGTGAACGGCCGCTCGCACGCCGGGCAAACCTTGGTCGGCAAATTCTGCTTGGCGACACCGTTCGGCATCAGCGGGGCTGCGCGTCTAGGAACGCCTCGACGTCGGCGAGGTCGACGGTCTTGTCGAGATACGTCCGGCCGATCCCGCGCGCGAGCAGGAAGGGCAGCGTGCCGGCCGCCATCTTCTTGTCGTGCCGCATGTGATCGACGAGCCGCGCGCCGCTCGCGCCGACACCGGCCGCCGCAAGCCCGTCCGGCAATCCCGCGTCACGCCAATGCGCCGCTACACGTTCCGCATCCTGACCCGAACAGATCCCTTGCGATGCCGAGAAGCCGAACGCCAGCGCACACCCCGCGGCCACGCCCTCGCCGTGGATCAGCGCCTGCGAGAACCCGGTCTCGGCTTCCAATGCATGCCCGAACGTATGCCCGAGATTGAGCAGCGCCCGCGTTCCGTTCGTCTCATGCTCGTCTGCCGCGACGATTCGCGCCTTGGCCGAAACGCTGTGCGCGATGGCATATTCGCGCAGGCCGATGTCACCGCCCAGCAGCGCGGCACCGTTCGCCTCGCACCATTCGAAGAACGCGAAGTCGTCGATCAGGCCGTATTTCACGACCTCAGCATAGCCCGCACGCAACTCGCGGATCGGCAGCGTGTCGAGCACCTGCGGATCGATCAGCACCATCACCGGCTGGTGGAACGCGCCGATCAGGTTCTTGCCGGCCTTCGTGTTGATCGCGGTCTTGCCGCCGACCGAGCTGTCGACCTGCGCGAGCAGGCTGGTCGGGATCTGCACGAAGTTGCAGCCGCGCTTGAGGATCGAGCAGGCGAACCCGACGAGATCGCCGATCACGCCGCCGCCGAGCGCCACGACATGATCGCCGCGCTCGACGCCGAGTTCGAGCAGGCGGTCGCACAGCATCTCCAGCGTCGCCCAGCTCTTGCTGCCTTCGCCCGGCGCGAGGACGATTGCCTCGGACTCGATCCCCTCCGCGCTCAACGAAGCCTGCAGCGTCGCCAGATGCAGCGACAAATTTTCGTCGGTGACGATCGCTACGCGCCGACCCTTCGCGAGCGGCGCTAGAAATTTGCCGGCCCGCGCGAGAATCCCTGCTTCGATATGGATCGGATAGGTCCGCGAACCCAGTTCAACGGTAACGGTCTTCATCGGCCAAGCGCTCTCAGGATTGCGGCGACGGTCGCTTCGTGCGGCGTCTTGTTGCTGACGATATGGATGTGCGCCTGCGCGTAGATTGGGTTGCGGACGCGCGCCAGTTCGGCGAGCACTTTCCCCGGATCGCGATTGCGCAGCAGCGGGCGCGTGTCGCGCCTGCCGACCCGCTCCACCAAGATGTCGGGATGCGCGCTAAGCCACACCGACACCGCATCGCGCAGGATCAGCTCCCGCGTGTCGTCGTTGATGAAGGCGCCGCCGCCGGTCGCGATGACCTTCGGCGTGCCGTCGATCAGCCGCGCGATCACGCGGCGCTCGCCATCGCGAAAATACTCCTCACCGTATTTGGCGAAGATCTCGGCAACGGTCATGCCCGACGCGGCCTCGATCTCGTGATCGGCATCGACGAAGGGCAGGTTCATGCGCAGCGCGAGGCGCCGGCCGACGGTGGTCTTGCCGACGCCCATCAGCCCGACGAGCACGATCGGCCGGTCGATCGGGGCAGGGGCGGAACCGCCTGAGGGCCCGCCTGAGGGGTTGTGGCTTTGCAACATCGTGAGGGGCGCTATACAGCGGCACCGCGCGAGGGCAAAAGCTCTTGGCGCCTGTTTCGTCCACTACAAGGTTACGCCGTCATGTCCCGTTTCATCGTCTCGGTCGTCGTCGTTCTTGTCGTGGTGGTCGGCGGCCTGTTCCTGCTGGCCGGTCGCGCGACCGAGCGTCCGCAGAGCCGCGTCGAGAAGGCCGTGACGCTTGCGAACCTCTCTTAAGGCAACCATGACGGCGGCGGTTGCCGTCGGAGCCTTGGTCGCGCTGGCACCGGCGATCGGGCAGGACCGTCCCGAATCGATCCTGCCGCCGGGGTTCGGCGAGCCGACGCCCGCGCCTGCGCCGCGTCCGGCCCCTCCGGCCGGTACGCAGCCTGCACGCCCGGCAACGCCAGGTCCGTCGCAACCGCCGCAATCGCCAACGCCTGGGCAGCCGCTGCCGCCGAGTGCGATGATCCAGCCGCTGCCGGCGACCACGCCCGAAACCGCGTTGCCCGTGCCCGCCGTGACGCCGGCCCCGGTCGATCCGGCTGTGCTTGCGCGCTACGAGATGCCCGAATTCGCGCGTCGTTCGCTCGCAACGGTCGGCCCGGTGGCCCCGAGCCAGGGCGGGCTGGAGGCGGATGCGTTCGGCGATGCCGACGGCCAATATGTCGAGACGCTGATGCGCCGCCTGACCGCGCCGCTGCCGTCGCGCTGGATGTCGATCCTGCTCCGGCGCGCGCTGGTGTCGCGCGTCGATACGCCGAGCCGCACCAACGGCGCGGACTTCGCGGCCGAGCGCGCTTGGTTGCTGCTGCGAATGGGAGAATCGGTCGCTGCGCGGGCGGTCGCGCAGAGCGTCGACACCGACAACTACACGCCGAAACTGTACCAGGTCGCGATGAACGCCTCGCTGGCGACGGGCGATCCGGCCGGCTTCTGCCCGCTCGTGCCCGGCGCGATGCGCTATGCGCCGGCGCGGGGCTGGACGATGGCGCAGGCGATCTGCGCCGGCTTGTCCGCCAACCCCGCGCAGGCGACCCCGCTGATCGCGACCGCCAAGCGTCGCAACGTCGCCAGCGGCATCGACATGCTGCTCGCGCAGAAGGTCGTCGGGGCCGGTGCGCAGGGTCGCCAGGCAGTGACGATCGAATGGGACGGTGTCGACCAGCTGACCGCGTGGCGGTTCGGCCTGGCGATGGCGACCGGCGTCGCGGTGCCGGACGAGTTGTATGCGAGCGCCGGGCCGCAGGTTCGCTATTGGCAGGCGCTGTCGCCGTCGGTTCCGCTCGGGGCCCGGCTGGCGCCTGCAGAGTCCGCGGCAGGGCAGGGGGTGCTCTCCAGCGCCGCGCTGGTCGATCTCTACGCCGCCGCCTCGACCGACGACGATACGCAAAGCTCGGCGACCGCGACCGCCAACGATCTCCAGACCGCCTATGCCGATCGCAGTCCCGATGCGCGGTTGAATGCGTTGCGCCAATTGTGGGGCGGGGCGGCCACGCGGCCGTCCTACGCAAGGCTCGTGCTGACCGCGCGAGCGGCGGCGCGGATGAACCCGGCGCTGGCGAAGGCCGAGGCAGACCATCTGGTCGCGTCGATGCTGTCCGCCGGGCTCGACCGTACCGCCGCGCGGTGGCTTGGGACGGTGCCGGCAGGTGGCGACGCCTGGGCGATGATCATGCTCAGCGATCCCGATGCGTATCGCCGGCTCAGCTATTCCGATCTCGCCTCCTATTCGGGCGGCGAAGGCGATTCGGCGTTGAAGCAACGCATGTTGTTTGCGGGTCTGGCCGGCCTCGGGCGGCTCGCCTCCGGCGATATTGAACGCGCCGCGCAGTCGCTCGGTGTTCGCATCGGTGCCGACAATGCCTGGACCCGCGCGCTCGACCGGGCCGCGCGCGCTCGTCAGCCGGGGACGGTCGTCGTTCTCGCCGCCATCGGCATGCAGGCGTCCGGCTGGAAGGATATTCCGCCCGAGGCGCTGTACCGGATCGTCGGCGCGCTGCGTGCCGTGGGGCTCGACGGCGAAGCGCGGATGGTCGCCGCCGAGGCGATTGCCAGGGCGTGACCCACGCCGGGTGCCAGACCGTGATCACGCCGGCTGCCAGAACGTGACCGACGCCGGGTTCGAGGGCGTGACCCACGCCGTCGACCGTGCGCTGATCGATCGGTTCCTGGAGATGATGACCGCGGAGGCGGGGGCGGCGGCCAACACCGTCGCCGCCTATCGCAGCGACCTGACGCTTGCCTCGCAGGCGCTCGACGGCGGCTTGGTCGATGCCGATGTGGATACGCTGGCGAAACTGGCGGGCGGCTGGTCGGCGCTGTCCCGCTCGACTGTCGGGCGAAAGTCCGCCTCGCTCCGCCGCTTCTTCGCGTTCCTCGCCGACGAGGGGCACCGCGCCGACGATCCCGGCAAGGCGCTGCCCCGCCCCGGCACCGCGCGCACCTTGCCCAAGGTGCTGAGCCACGCCGATATCGACCGGTTATTTGCGGCGATCGCCGAACGCGCGGCGCGCGATCCGCTCGATCCCAACGACCTGCGGCTCTCGGCGTTGTTCGAACTGCTCTACGGCTCGGGCCTGCGTGCGACCGAACTCGTCAGCCTGCCACGCAATGCGGTCCATCCCGATCGCCCGTTCCTGATCCTGCGCGGCAAGGGTGGGCGCGAGCGGCTCGTTCCCATCTCCGACCGCGCGCGAGCGGCGGTGGCGGTATGGCGGACGCATGTCGCGGCGGATCGCCTGTGGCTGTTCCCCTCGGGCAAGGGCCACCTGTCGCGCATCCGCCTGTACCAACTGGTCAAGGCGCTCGCGGCCGAGGCCGGCATCCCGCCCGACCGTGTCAGCCCGCACGTCCTGCGCCATGCCTTCGCGACGCATTTGCTCGCCGGCGGCGCCGATCTGCGCGCGCTGCAATCGATGCTCGGCCACGCCGATATCGCCACCACCGAGATCTACACGCACGTCGACTCGAGCCGTCTCGTCGAACTCGTCAACACGCGGCACCCGCTGGCGGATATGCCACCTCGTTGACGCGGACGGCGTCGCACCGTAACCGCCGCACATGCCAAGCTTCCTCGACTTCGAGAAACCGATCGCCGAACTCCAGGGCCGGATCGATGAACTCCGCGATACCGCCGCCGAAGGCAGCGTCGACCTCGCCGCCGACATCGCCCGTCTGCAGGCGAAGTCCGACAAGCTGCTGAAGGACACGTTTGCGCGTCTGACCCCGTGGCAGAAGACGCAGGTCGCGCGCCATCCGGAGCGTCCGCATTTCAAGGATTACGTCGCCGCGCTGTTCGACGAGTTCGTGCCGCTCGCGGGCGACCGCGCGTTCGGCGACGACCAAGCGATCCTCGGTGGCTTCGCGACGTTCCGCGGCCGGAAGATTATGGTGCTCGGCCACGAAAAGGGCGACGACACCGCCAGCCGCCTCCGTCACAATTTCGGCATGGGCAAGCCCGAGGGCTATCGGAAGGCGATCCGGTTGGTCGAACTCGCCAACCGATTCGGCCTGCCGATCGTCACCTTGGTGGACACCTCCGGCGCGTTCCCCGGCATTCAGGCTGAAGAGCGCGGCCAGGCAGAGGCGATCGCCCGATCGACCGAAGCCTGCCTCAACGCCGGCGTTCCGATCGTCGCGGCGATCGTCGGCGAGGGCGGCTCGGGCGGTGCGGTCGCGCTCGCGGCGGGCAACCGCGTGCTGATGTTCGAACACGCGGTCTATTCGGTGATCAGCCCCGAAGGCTGTGCCTCTATCCTGTGGCGCACCGCCGACAAGGCACCCGAAGCCGCCGAAGCGATGCGGATCACCGCGCAGGACCTGAAGGCGTTCGGGGTCATCGACGATATCGTCGCCGAACCGCTGGGTGGCGCACACCGCGACCGGGTCGCGGCGATCGATGCGCTGGGCGACGCGCTGTCGTCGGCGCTCGACGATATGGTGACGCTTGCGCCTGCCGACCTGCGCAAGGATCGCCAAGCAAAGTTCTTAAAGATGGGCCGTCTCTGAGGTTCGCGATCTAGGCAACGAAAAAGGGGCGGCGAAACCGAAGTTCCGCCGCCCCAATTCCTAAGCCTGATTGCGGTCTGCTTACGTGGCCGACGCGTTCAGCTTGGTCGAGACGTTGTTGAACGTCTTGTTCAGGCTGTTGCCCAGGCCCTGCATCGCAGCGATGGCGGCAACGGCGATCAGCGCGGCGATCAGGCCGTACTCGATTGCGGTCGCGCCCTTGCTGTTCTTGAAAAACTTGCGAATCGTCTTCATTCCGGTCTCCATCGTTGGATTGCTTCAGTGTCACCCGGCTGGACCGGACGGGCCGGATCAGCAGTTCGAGAATTACGAGCGGTGAGTTGAGAAAGGTTTAAGGTGACCCGGTTTCTTTCCGGGTCAGCGGGCGGCACTGACCTTGGTGTCGACGGTGTTCCACATACCCGTGGTCGAGTTGGCCAATGCGGTCAGGCCGACGATCATCGCGATCACCATAAGGGCGAGGATCAGGCCATATTCGATCGCGGTCGCGCCGCGCTGCTGGCGCAACGCACGCGCGATCGTTCGGATGATCGGGGACGTTGCGAAATCTCTCGGCCTCATGAGGCTGGTCTAGTCGTGAGGAGCTTAAGGAATGACCAACATTCAATCCGGAACGGCAGGATCGTTGCTGCTACCCGTCGTCGCTGCCGCGCTGGTCGACCTGGACGGGCGCGTCCTGCTGCAGCAGCGCCCGGAAGGGAAATCGCTTGCCGGTCTGTGGGAGTTTCCGGGCGGCAAGGTCGAAGCGGGCGAGACGCCGGAAGCCGCGCTGATTCGCGAACTTGAGGAGGAACTGGGCATTGCCGTACCGCATGCCTGCCTCGCGCCGGCGGCGTTTGCGAGTGCGGGGTTGGGGGAGCGTCACCTGTTATTATTACTGTATATCACACGCAAATGGAGTGGGGTGCCCCGCGCGCTGGAGGCGTCCGCGCTGCGCTGGGTCCGGCCGGCGGACATGCACGGCCTCGCCATGCCGCCCGCGGATCGTCCGTTGATCGGCCTGCTCGACGCGCTGATCTGACCGCAAAATCCCCGACGATATGCACCCTATTCAAGGGTTTATCGATTTAAGCGAGGGTATGTCGGTCCGTCGCTCCACCAATGGCTCGTCACCATGGCGGATCGGCATACTCCGTGTTCAAATATCCGCTTGATCCGGGCGACGCGCCGGAGCATTATCGCGTCGCCGGCAAGCGTCCCCAAGACCGCAGCCGGCCATCCGGACTGCGGCTCGCACGCGTTATTCCCTTTTCTCGCGCGAGCCGTTTCCCGCAAGATCGGCCCGACACGCATCGGTGCCACGCGATCCGGCGCCAGACCGTTCCGCCGTTTCCAGCGCGTTGGCCAGGATCGCAGCGACCAGCGTGTCGTCCTGCGCATCGGCAAGATGCAATGCCCACGCGATCGCCGAGCGAAGCGACAGTGCGTCGTCTGAGGAAACGTCCATAGTGTCATTCTCCACGTCCGCGATCCACGTCGGACCGGACGGATTTGCGGCAGGTGGTTCCGCATATCGAAAGGCGGCGCCCCAACATCGCTGTTGGAGCGCCGCCCTAGACACGCTGACCGTTGAGAGTGGCGCGATGCCGGGTCTACCCGGCACCGCGCCGATCGGTATCAGATGCCGATATCAGCAGTTAGACGCGGCGACGTGCTGCGGCGGTTGCGCCGAAGCCTGCGGCGGCGGCACCGATCAGCAGCGCGATGACGACCATGAAGGACGTCCCGGCAGCGGCACCGGCGGCTGCGTCGGTAGCCGACTTGGCGGTCTCGATCGTGTCGTTCTTGGTCTTCACGAACTGAGCCTTGGCGCGCGTAACCTGGGCCTGGGCCTCGGGGCGGCTGATCTTGCGCTGAGCGGCGACGATGTCGACGATCCGGCTTTCGGCCTGCGCACCTTCCTGGCCACCACGGGCAAGCGCCGGCAGCTGCTTGGCGATTTCCTTCTGCGCCTGCTCAGGCGTCATCTGCGCGGGATCCGACGGCGCATCCGACAGATACTCGGCAGCTTCCTCGCGGACGTCGGTTACGTCGACATTCGCGACGTCGGCAACCTTGGGGGCTGCGGCGCCGATGCCGCTACCGGCTGCGGTCGCGACCGAGCCGACGGTGCGGAATGCACCACCGATGATGCCGCCGACTGCCGAGGTGAGCAAGTACAAGGTGAGGATCAGCGTGACGCCCCACACGACCAGGCCGTGGATCAGGCCGTCGAAACGATCCTGGACGCCGGCGACGCGTGCTGCGGCATAACCACCTGCGCCGAGGGCGATGACCGTCGTGATCACCCAATAGATGCCTGCGCCGATCCCGAACCCGGCCGCCCCCGGCGTGGTACCCTCGACCGGGTCGACGAGGCTGAGACCGATGCCGGTCCCGAGGATGCCGAGCACGAGCTGGACCGCGATCGCGATCACGACGCCCGCGAAGATCGCACCCCAGGATATGCGCGTCGGGGTCTTCGCATAGCGAATGTCATCGACCGGCAGGCCGCCGGGCGTCAGATGGGTAGCCATAAATACTCCTGTTATAAAAAACTGTCGAACGACGGCGTCAGTCTGCGCCGTTCTCGTCGATGTGGTTTCCGCGCTTCACCGGCGGCGAGACGGGCTTCCGCGCATCGTCCTTGCCGTCGCGGTCGGCGTCGGCGTCGGCTTCAGCGGTGGCGGCATCGTCGTCCGGCCGTTCGCCGAGCGGCTCGCCGATGATCTTGCCGATCGCATCCTGCACCGATTCCCGGGCCTGGCGAACGCGTGCACGCTCCTCTGCGGGAGTGACGTCCCGGTCCTGGGACGACGCGTCTTGTGGGACCGCGTCGTTGACCGAATCGTCATGCTTGAGATCTTTTGCGCGGGTCATGCCGTCGCCTCCAAGGATTGTGCATCGGCGCGCGGCGTAGGTGCCGGCATGGAATCCCCGTCGAAGCCGCGTGCGCGCGCCCATGCGGCGGCGGCGTTGCGACGGTTGACGCCGATCTTCGAATAGATCCGTGCGACGTGGTTGCGCACGGTGTTGCCGGATACGTTGAGCGTGCGCGCGATCGACTTGTCGTCGAGACCGCGACAGATCAGCGCCAGTACCTCGCGCTCGCGCTGAGTCAGTTCGTCCAGCCCGACGCCCATCGGCTCGACCTGCGGCGTACGGATCCGCGCGAGCTTCTCCATGATCGAGCGGCTGAGCCAGCTCGTGTCCTTCATCACCGCCTCGATCGCGTGGACCAGTTCGCGCTCGGACGCTTTGCGCGTACTGATGTCGCGCATCGCCCACAGCACGCAGGCTTCTTCGCCGAGCATGATCGGTTCGGTCGACACGATGCAGTCGATGACCTCGCCATCCTTGAGGCGGAGACGGACCTCGCGGTCGCGGATCGGCGTGCCGGCCTCGATCTCGCCTTCCATCGCCTCGCGCAGTGCCGGGGTCTCCCACAGGTCGACCTCGTCGAGCGGTCGCCCGACGATCTCGTCCGCGGTGTAGCCCGTCAGGCCGGTGAAGGCCTCGTTCACGTCGCACAGCCGGTGGCCGTCGAGCGCGCCGATCGCCAGCGCGACGGGTGCGAGCGAGAACGTCCGCGTGAACCGCTCCTCGCTTTGGCGAAGCGCCTGCTCCGCCTTCCGCCGCGGTTCGAGATCGGCGAAGGTGAACAGCATGCACGGCTGTCCGCTCATGTCGATCGGCTGGCCGGCGACGATGACCAGCTTGGTCGCGCCACCGGGAAGGTCCAGCTCGGCCTCCATCTGCGGGATGGTGCGGCCCTCCTTCAGGCGCTCCTTGGCGAGGTCGCGCTTGTCGGCGCGCGCCAGCACGTCGATATCGTAGACACTGCGCGACAGGATGGCGTCGCGGTCATGCCCGGTCATGTCGATGAAGCCCTGATTGACCTTCACGAAACGAAGGTCGCACAGGCGGGCGATGATCGCCGGCGCCGGATTGGCGTTGAACGATTGTTCGAACCGGTCCTCCGCCTCGAACCGCGCCGACACGTCCTGGATGATCAGGACTAGGCATTCCGGCTCTTCCGCCTCGTTGGTGAGAACGAGGCTTCGGACCTGGTGGACCCAGCGCGGCTCCCGCTCGCCCGCGACGGCGACCTCGACGACCACCTGCGAGAACGCCTCGCCCGACACCACCCGCTCGATCGGATAGTCGGCGTCGTTCAGCTTGTGGTTGTTGCGATACCGCAGCTGGAACCGCTGGCGGTAATCGTCGACCGTGTTGCCAAGATCCTCGACCGACTCGACCCCGTGCATCCCGAGCGCCGCATGATTGGCCCACAGGATCGCCTGGTCGGGATCGATCAGAATCACGCCCTCGTTCAGCCCCGCGATGATCTGGCGCAGGTGGCGCAGATCGGCGGAGTCGCGGAGCGACTTGAGGGCGGGCGCCAAGGGGGCGGGGTCCGTAGCCACGGGATCAGTCGCGCCGACCGTGCACGAGCCAGGCGATGCCGTAGCCGACCGCGGCCGCACCGAGCGCCCACAAGACGGGGGCCTCCTGCGCCGAAGCCTGGGCCGATGCGGCGCCGCGACGGGCCACCTCGGCGGCGCGCTCGCCGGCGTCGCGGGCTTCGCTGCCGATCTTCTCGGCCAGCTCGGGGGCGCCATCGACCGCGTCGTTGATCGCCGACTTGGCGCGACCGTACAGATTCTGCGCGCCACCGGCGACCTGATCGACGACGCCGTCGACCTGCCAGTCGCGGCTGTTCACGGTGTCGCCGATAGCCTTCTCGACCTTGCCGCCGACATAGCGAGCGCCGCCCTGAAACTCGTCCTTGTTCATGATCGTATTCCTTTCAGAAATCACGTCTCGCATCGCGTGACCGCGATCGGTCGCATCGAAGGCGTGCTCGTTACGCCATCGTTGCAACCGGACTGGACGCATAAACTGCCGTCTAAGCGCTTGGTTCCTGGTAGTTTTGTGCCACCGTCTAGTCGGTATGTACCTCGTCGGGACAGTGGGCCTGGACAGCGGCGGGCGTCATCCCGACCCGCTTTCACGCAGCCGTTTTCGCCCGGTCCTTCGTCTCCGGCATCGCGATCAGGTACAGCGCCAGCCCAAGGCCGGCGATGGTCGCGAGCGTCAGGAAACTTGCGGTGTAGCCGGACCAGACGATGATCGCCCCGGCGAGCGTCGCGGACAGCGCGGCGCCGAGACCCTGCACGCTGGCCACCGCGCCCTGGCTCACGTTGAACCGGCCGGTGCCCTTGGTCAGATCGGCGATCACCACCGGGAACAGCGCACCGAAGATGCCTGCGCCGACGCCGTCGAGCGCCTGTACTCCGACCAGCCACCATGGATTGTCCGACACCGTGTACAGCGCGCCGCGCGCCGCGAGGAACCCGAACGCGATCAGGAACAGCGGCTTGGTGCCCCATTTCTCGGTATTGCGGCCGACCACGATCGCGACCGGCACCATGACGAGCTGTGCGGCGACGATGCAGGCGGCGGTGAGCGAGGTCGCCTGGTCCTTGCCGACGGTGTGCGAGAGCAGCTGGCTGACCGATGTGAGCATCGCCGCGTTGGCGAGGTGGAACAGGAAGGCGGTGACCGCGAAGATCATCAGCGGCTTGTTCTCGATCAGCATCTTCCAGCCGCTCGGTTCCTCGCAATCGTCGTCGGGCTCGCAATCGAGGCCGCGCGCGACCGCGTTGTCGATGTCGTCATTGTCGATCCGCGACGCCGTCACGATGCTGGCGACGGTCAGCGCGCCCATCAGCCAGAACACGACGACCGGCCCGAACTTCCACGCGAGCACGCCCGCCAGCGCCGCCGACACCGCGTTGCCGGCATGATTGAACGCCTCGTTGCGGCCGACCCGCTTGGCGAACAGCTTGGGGCCGACCAGGCCGAGCGTGATCGCCGAGATCGCCGGGGCGAACACCGCGCCGGCGATCGCCGCGATCGACTGGGTGACGGCGACCGCGGTGAAGCCCGTGACGATCGGCAGCGAGATGCTGCTGAGCGTGACCAGCAATGCCGCGATCATGACGATCCGCGGCTTGTTCCTGCCGCGATCGATCAGGCCGCCGGCGGGGGTCTGCGAGATCAGCCCGACGATCCCGGCGATGGTCAGGATCATGCCGACCGTCGCCTCGTTCCAGCCGTGCGCCGGACCGCGCACCGCGAGGAGATAGATCGCAAGATACGGTCCGAGGCCGTCGCGCACGTCGGCAAGGAAGAAGTTCAGCGCGTCGAGGGTCCTGTTCGGCGCGGACTTTCCGCCTGCCTCGGAACCACCCTTTTTGCCGGCGTCTTCGGCAAAACCGTCACCCGTCGTGCTGGCCATGGCAATTCCCTGAAAGTCGGTGTCGCGGAACCCGGCGCGGTCGGGAAACCCGTCGGCCATCGGATCGCTAAAGCTATCGCCCGGGGGAAAGTTTCCGCGGACTATAAATATAGTTGGATCATATATTCCCCAATGAAGTCAGAAGCTAAACCGAAACTGAACGGCGCGGTTCAGCGTCGGATCATGAATAAAATGTCACGGAACGATGATCATCCAGCCACGCTATGGGGCGACGCTCGACTAGGAAGTGTGCGAGGACTTTGGAGCTGGTTTAATGGCACCAGATGGCGCGCAACGCGGCCCCGATAATAACGGACTCGATAGGCGAACACGGCGATGACGAAGACGACCCGGCGGCTCGGCGCGCGGAGGCTGGCCGCGTGACATTGCCGGTCTATGCGATCTGGGCGATCTGTTTCGCCGCCACGTTCGGCGTGATCACGCGCCCGTTCAAATTGCCCGAGGCGGTCTGGGCGGTCGCCGGTGCTGCGCTGCTGCTGGTGTTCGGGCTGATGTCGCCCGGTGCCGCGTGGAGTGCGGTGCTGAAGGGTGGCGACGTCTATCTTTTCCTGATCGGGATGATGCTGTTGTCCGAAGTCGCCCGCGACGAGGGGCTGTTCGACTGGGTCGCCGAGCACGCTGTCCGGCTGGCCAGGGGATCGACCAGCCGGCTGTTCGCGCTGGTCTTCGGCGTCGGGATCGTCGTCACCACCTTTCTGTCGAACGACGCGACGGCGGTGGTGCTGACCCCCGCCGTCTATGCCGCGGCAAAGAGGGCGAAGGCGGATCCGTTGCCGATGCTGTTCGCGTGTGCACTGATCGCCAACGCAGCGAGCTTCGTGCTGCCGATCTCGAACCCTGCGAACCTCGTGCTGTACGGCGGCGCGATGCCGTCGCTGGGCGCGTGGATGGCGTCGTTCGCGCTGCCGTCGCTGCTGTCGATCGGTGTGACGTTCCTGGTGCTGCGCTGGGTCGAGCGCGAGCGCCTGACCGGCCAGTGCGAGACCATCGTCGAGACCGGTACGCTGCCCCGGGGCGGGAGAATCGCGCTCGGCGGGATCTTCGCGACCGCCGTGCTGCTGATCGCCGCGTCGGCGCAGGGCCATGATCTCGGCCTGCCGACCTGTCTCGCCGGGATCGCGACGATGGCCGCGATCTGTATCGGTGGCCGCAAGTCGCCGTTTTCGACGCTCCGATCGGTATCCTGGGCGGTCCTGCCGCTGGTCGCCGGGCTGTTCGTGCTGGTCGAGGCGCTGGCGAGCACCGGCGTGATCGCTATGCTGGCGCGCTGGCTGGCGGCGAGCGCGGCACGATCGCCATCGGTCACCGCCGGCGTGGCGGGCACGATCCTGGCGTTCGGATCGAACCTGATGAACAATTTGCCGGCCGGGCTGATCGTCAGCACCACGCTCGATCAGGCGCACGTCCCGCAGATCGTCACCGACGGCTTGCTGATCGGCGTGGACCTGGGGCCCAACCTGTCGATCACCGGTTCGCTTGCGACCATCCTGTGGCTGACCGCGATCCGCCGCGAAGGCGAGGACGTCGGTTTCTGGCGCTTCCTGAAGGTCGGCGCGCTGGTGATGCCGCCCGCGCTGTTCGCGGCACTCGGCGCGCGGTTGCTGCTGGGGTAGGGGATCGTTCGAACGCGTGGATCGCAGTCACGCGTGACTGGAAATTGGAGGCCCGACCGGGAATCGAACCCGGGTGCGAGGATTTGCAGTCCTCTACGTCACCACTCCGCCATCGGGCCCCGATTGCGTGAAGGCGGCGCAAATGCTTCGTTTTGTCGTCGCGGTCAACCGTCAGTTAGGGGCAGACGGGCGATTATTCCCTGTCGCCGGTGCGCGCCGACGACGGGACGGGAGATCGGACGGCATCAATCCGGATCAAGACTCGCGCCGGAGTGGTTCTTTCCCTAAGGCGACGGTAACGATAAACCGACTTGGGGGCAGGTCGCTTGAGAAAAGATGCGGTTGCGGGCGGAACGAACACTGCGGACGTGGAGGAGGCGGTTTTCGCGATGCCGGCCGGGATGGCGATCCGGTACGATCGACCGGCCGCCGCGCTCGCCGACTACATCACCGGCTATCACGTCTATCGCTCGAGCGATCCTCCGGGCGGGGAAGGGCAGGTCGACTGGTTCCTGCCGGCGACCGCCAACGTCCGGATCGCGATCGATGCCGGGCCGATCGCGGTATCGATCGGTCGACGGACCTATGATCCATTGCCCGCCGCCAGCCTGTTCGGGCCGACCAGCCAGGCGCTGAAGGCGACGACTCACGGCGGCGTGATGATCGGCTTCGGCATCAGCGCGCTCGGCTGGGGGAGGCTGATGCGCCGACCGGCGGACGATTTCCGCAATCGGATCGTGCCGTTGGAAGACGTGCTCGGCCGCGGGTTCACCAACCGCCTCGTCGCAGCACTGCAGGCCGCGACGGACGATGCGGCGGTCGCGCTCATTCTCGATGCGCTGTTGATCGAGCGGCTTGGGCCTCCGCACCGCGATGCCCCGCTGGTCCGGCAGCTTATGGAAATCCTCGCCAGCGATGGTCCCGCCGACATGACGTCGGCGGCGGCGCGGCTTGATATCCCCACGCATGCGCTTCGCCGTCTCTCGGTCCGGCATTTCGGATTCCCGCCCAAGATGCTGCTGATGCGCGCGCGTTTCCTGCGATCGCTCGTGCGGCTGATGTCCACGGGCGAAGCGGCGAACTATGCGCTGATCGACGACAGCTATTTCGATGCGTCCCATTTCCTGCGTGATTCGGGCACGTTCCTCGGCATGACCCCGCGTCGTTTCATGGCGCTCACCAAACCGTTTCTCGAAGCCAGCTTGCGTGCGCGCGATGCCGTATTGGGTTCGCCGACCCAGGTGCTGCATGACATCGACACCGCGCCCGCCCGCAAGGTCGGTCATGAGTCCGCACACGCGTCTAAACATTTGTTAGGGGCGCATCGGGTCATTTCCGGCGACGCTGCCGATATTCGCTGCTAGAGCAGTCGACAGAGGTAGTGCTCAGGTCTTCCGCGTGCACCCTCGGCGCTCCGCCCGCGGCATCTCGGTGTCACACGGGCGGGCGGGGCGCCTTCAACTTCCCCGCGTCGTGATACCTACAGCGCGCGATACCTCCAGCGGCCAGACCTACAGCGTCGCGATGGACCGCACCGATCCTCGAATCACCCGACCCGAAGCACAGCCTGCGTGGAATCCGATCAACCGGTGCTTGGCGGCGGCGCGGTCGCGCGATATCAGGTCGGTACGCAACAAGTGTATTGCACAACTAAAACAGCTGTGCGACAGGATGGCCCATGACGACGACAACTCTCGATACTTCCTCGCTCGCAGCCGAGACGCATGACATCGGCGGGACCGCCATGTCCTCTGCACCCGCTACGTTCGACACGATGCGTCACGCGATGGTCGCGAGCCAGTTGCGCACCAACGCGGTCAACGATCAGCGCGTCGTAGCGGCGATGGCCCGTGTGCCGCGCGAGCAGTTCATGCCCGACGGCGTGCGCTCGATCGCCTACCGCGACACGGCGATCCCGCTCGGTGGCGGTCGTTACGCCAATCTGCCGATGGCGACCGGCCGGCTGCTGACCGAAGCGTATCTGACTGCGACCGACCGCGTGCTGCTGATCGGCGCCGCTACGGGCTATACCGCCGCGGTGCTGAGCGAGATCGTCGGGTCGGTCGTCGCCGTCGAAAGCGACCCCGCATTGCTGGCGATCGCGCGCACTGCGCTGGCCGGTGTCGGCAACGTCGAACTGGTCGAGGGGCCGATGCAGGACGGTCACGCTGCCGGCGCACCGTATGACGTGCTGATCGTCGACGGCGCGATCGAGTCGGTGCCCGACGCCCTGATCGCGCAGGTCCGCCCGGATGGTCGCGTGACCGCCGGCATCGCCGAGCGCGGGCTGACCCGGCTAGCGTCGGGCCGCAAGACCGATGGCGGCTTCGCACTCGTCGCGTTCGTCGATGTCGAATGCGTAGTGCTGCCGGGCTTCGCAACGCCCAAACCCTTTCAGTTCTGAGGCTCAGCATGCCGCGCACCGCTCATATCCGCCGTCTGCTTGTGAGTGTTGCGCTGATCTATAGCGCTGCACCGGCTCAGGCCGAGACGCTACGCGAGGCGCTGGCGAAGGCCTATAATACCAACCCGACATTGACCGGCCAGCGTGCGACGCAGCGGGCGACCGACGAGAACGTCCCGATCGCCCGTGCGGCCGGGCTGCCGTCGGCCAATGCGACGGGCGATTACACCGAGTTCGTCGTCAATGCGGCGAACAACTTCCTGGCGCCGCAGCGGCAGGGCGTGGCGCGGGCGAACGTCTCCGTGCCGCTGTATCTGGGCGGGCAGGTGCGCAATTCGGTCGCCGCCGCCAAGACCCGCGTCGAGGGCGGGCGTGCGACGCTGCGCAGCACCGAGGCCGATCTGTTCACCAACGTCGTCGCCGCGTACATGGACGTGATCCGCGACGAGGCGATCGTCGGCCTGAACACGCAGAATGTCCGCGTGCTCGACGTCAATCTTCAGGCGAGCCGCGACCGGTTCCAGGTCGGCGACCTGACGCGGACCGACGTTGCGCAGTCGGATGCGCGTCTGGCGCTTGCCCGTGCGCAGCTCCAGTCGGCACAGGCGCAGCTGATCACCAGCCGCGAGAACTATATCCAGCTGGTCGGCAGCCCTCCGGGTGTTCTCGAAGCGCCGCCGACCCTGCCGCATTTGCCCGACAGCCCCGCCTCGGCGGTGACCGTCGCGATCGAGAATAATCCCGTGCTGATCGCCGCCGCCAAGGAGCGCGACGCGACCCGCTACGACGTCGGCGTCGCGCGTGCGAGCCGCCTGCCGCAGATTAGCGCGGTCGGTGGCGCCAGCTACACCAATTATCTGAACTCGATTCCACCGAGCGGCGGCGGCATCGGCGCGGGCAGCACGCCCAACGCGAACAAGGCGGTGCAGGCCGGACTGTCGCTGACCTTGCCGCTGTTCCAGGGCGGCCGCCCCGCCGCGCAGGTCCGCCAGGCCGAAGCGTTGCAGTCGCGCGCGATCGAGAACGTGACCGCCACCGAACGCAACGTCATCTCGCAGGCGCGGTCTTCCTATGCCACGTGGCGCTCGTCCGAGCAGGTGATCCAGTCGTCCGAGACCGCAGTCAACGCCAACAAGCTGAGCCTCGAGGGCGTCCGCGCCGAGAACAGCGTCGGCACGCGTACCATCCTCGACATCCTCAACGCCGAGCAGGAATTGCTCAACAGCCAAGTGACTCTCGTCACTGCTCGACGCGACGCCTATGTCGCGGGCTTCGCGTTGCTGGCGGCGATGGGGCAGGCCGAGGCGCGCGATCTCGGGCTCGACGGCGGCGTGCTGTACGATCCGGTCGCCAATTATCAGCGCGTCCGCCACAAGATCTGGGATTTCGGCGGCGATGGCGAGCCGGTGCCGGTCGCCACCAGTACCGCCCAATCGCCCGCACAGGATGCCCGCGTCGCGCCACAACGCGACCCGTTGCTCGATACGCCGGTTGACAGGAACCCCGCCTTAACCACAGGTATGGCGGCGCCGAGCCGCCAATAGGGGTGTGCGCGGCTACGGGGTTTGGGATGGTCCGGATGGGGGACGTGAACGGCGAGCCGTCGATGGAGGAAATCCTCTCGTCGATCAAACGCATCATCGCCGAAGAGGGCGACACGCCCGGCCGGTCGCGCCGTCCGTCGCGGACGATGTCGGCACCGGTCGAGCCTGCCCAGGGGTATCAGGAGCCCGCCTATCGGGACGCCGCGTATCTCGACGACGAGAACGACGACGATGAAATTCTCGAATTGAGCGATCCGATGCCGATGGTCGACCGTACACCCCGCACGCCGAAATCCCCGGTACTGACGTCGGTCGATGCCGCGCCGGAACCGCGTCAGGCCGCAGCCAAGCCGCAGGCACAGGTCCAGGCGCCGCCCGCGGAGGCGACGTCCGAGTCGATCGTGTCGCGCGAAACCGCCGCCGCAACGCGCGCGCCGCTCGAAGCGTTGACGCGGATGATGATCAAACCCGACACCAACAGCGACGGTACGCTCGAGGGGCTGGTCCGCGAGATGCTGCGGCCGATGCTACGCGAGTGGATCGATGCGAACCTGCCGCATATGGTCGAGGACATGGTCGCGCGAGAAATCGCCAAGATCATGAACCAGCAGCCTTAATCTTCGCGTCGCCGCGGCGGGAACCTGTGTGGTTCTGCCGGGGTTACGCTTTCCATGTCCGATCCGAGCACGCAAAATCCGGTAGCCCAGCAGGCCCCGACCCTTGCTCCGGTCGAGGGAAGGCCGAGCAACCGTATCGCGCCTGCCGACGCGGGCAGCGACATCTTCTTTGCCGCCGTACAGACCACGCGGATGCCGATGGTCGTGACCGACCCGCACCGCGACGACAACCCGATCATCTTCTGTAACGAGGCGTTCTCGTTCATGAGCGGCTATTCGCAGGACGAGATCCTCGGCAAGAATTGTCGCTTCCTCCAGGGCCCCGAGACGGACCGGGCTGCGGTCGCCGAGGTCCGGGCGGCGATCGAAAAGCGCGAGGAAGTCGCGGTCGAACTGCTCAACTACCGCAAGAACGGATCGACGTTCTGGAATGCGCTGTTCGTGTCGCCGGTCTTCGCCGAGAATGGCGAGCTGCGCTATTTCTTCGCCAGCCAGCTCGATATTTCGCGCCGTCGCGAGGCCGAGGAAGCGCTCCACGAGGCGCAGAAGATGGAGGCGGTCGGCAAGCTGACCGGCGGGATCGCGCATGATTTCAACAATCTGTTGCAGGTCATCCAGGGCTATGCCGATATCCTCGACGCGCGGATCGACGCGAACGATCGCTCTGCCCGACGCGCGGTCGACGCGATCTCGACCTCGGCCTCGCGCGCGGCCACGCTGACGCAGCAATTGCTCGCGTTCGCGCGAAAGCAGGAATTGCGCGATCGGCTGATGAACCTCAACCAGCTGATCGGCGATTTCCGTGCGATCCTGGAGCGCAGCATCGGCACCGGCATCACGCTCAAGCGCGACTTGGCCGCTAACCTGTGGAACTGCCGCGTCGATCCGGTCCAGGCCGAGATGGCGCTGCTGAACATCGTTTCGAACGCGCGCGACGCGACCGGCGGCACCGGCAAGGTCACGATCGCGACGCGCAACGCGGTGCTGCCCGAGGACGCCAGCGTCGCGAAGCTCGAACCCGGCGAATATGTCGTCGTCAGTATCTGCGACGACGGCCCGGGCATCGACCTTGCCACCGCCGACAAGCTGTTCGAACCGTTCTTCACGACCAAGGAAATGGGCAAGGGCGCCGGGCTCGGGCTGGCCATGGTCTACGGCTTCATGCGCCAGTCGGGCGGTCTCGCCACCGTGCGGAATGGCGACAATGGCGGGGCGGAGTTCTCGCTGTATTTCCCGCGTGCGAGTGGCGCGGTCGAGCGCAAGCCTTCGGCACCCGTCGCGCCGCGGTCCGGTGGGGCCGAGCGGGTATTGATGGTGGAGGATCAGGCGGAAGTCGGCGAGCTCGGACGCACGATCCTGGAGGATCTCGGTTACGACGTCGTGCTGGTCAACAGCGCGCGCGGAGCCCTCGACACGCTGGCGCGCGATTCGGACTTCGCGTTGCTGTTCACCGACATCCTGATGCCCGGCGGGATGAACGGCGTCACCTTGGCGCAGTCGGTACGGCGCGATTATCCGCGCACCGCCGTGCTGTTGACGACCGGTTTTGCGGACGAGGCGATCGACGAGGGCAGCCGGTCGTTCGAACTGATCCGCAAGCCGTATCGGCGCAACGAATTGAACGAGCGGATCCGGCAAGTGCTCGACAAGCCCGGGGCGCGGACTTGAGCGCGCGTATCTGAGGCGCGCGCGGACTTGAGCGGGCGTAGCTGAGGCTGGCCTAGCCCGGACACGCTCGCTAAGGCTCCGTGCATGAGCGAGCTTCCCAAAACCTTCGACCCGGCCTCCATCGAATCGCGCTGGTACGCGCATTGGGAGGCCAGCGGCCAGTTCCGCCCCGACCGTCCGAACGCCGAGCCGTGGACGATCGTCAACCCGCCGCCCAACGTGACGGGCTCGCTGCACATCGGCCACGCGCTCGACAACACGCTGCAGGATATCCTCACGCGCCACGCGCGGCTGAAGGGCAAGGATGCGTTGTGGGTGGTCGGCACCGATCACGCGGGCATCGCCACGCAGATGGTGGTCGAGCGCCAGATGGGCGCGCTCAATCCCCCGCAGAAGCGCACGGACATGACGCGCGAGGAGTTCGTTGCGAAGGTCTGGGCGTGGAAGGAAGAGAGCGGCGGCGAGATCACGCAGCAGCTTCGCCGGCTCGGCTGCTCGATGGACTGGGCGAACGAGCGCTTCACGATGGACGAGGGCTTTTCGAAGGCCGTCCTGAAGGTGTTCGTCGACCTGCACAAGGAGGGGCTGCTGTACCGCGACAAGCGCCTGGTGAACTGGGACCCGGGCCTCGGCACCGCGATCAGCGACCTCGAAGTCGAGACGCGCGAGATCAAGGGCAGCTTCTGGCACCTGCGCTATCCGCTCGCCGACGGGTCGGGCTTTATCGAGGTGGCGACGACGCGGCCGGAGACGATGCTCGCCGACATGGCCGTGGCGGTGAACGCTTCGGATGAGCGCTATACCTCTTTGATCGGCAAGCAGGTGAAGCTGCCGATCACCGGCCGGCTGATCCCGATCATCGCCGACGATCATGCCGATCCGGAACTCGGGTCTGGCGCGGTGAAGATCACGCCGGGGCATGACTTCAACGATTTCGAGGTCGGCAAGCGGGCAGGGATGGCCGCCGGGTCGATGCTCAACATGCTCGATGCGAAGGCGCGGGTGGTGCAGGTTTCGGACGGGCTGATCCCAGACGACCTGCTCGGGCTGACGACGGTGGAGGCGCGGAAAGCCGTCGTCGCGCGGTTGAAGGCCGAAGGCTTCCTGATCCCGCACGTCGACAAGGACGGCGAAGAGCACGACGCCGAGCCGCGCACGATCCAGACCCCGTATGGCGACCGCTCGGGCGTGGTGATCGAGCCGTGGCTGACCGACCAATGGTATGTCGACGCGAAGACGCTCGCGCAACCGGCGATCGAGGCGGTCCAGACCGGCGCGATCGATATCGTGCCGAAGACGTGGGAGAAGACGTTCTTCAACTGGATGGACAACATCCAGCCCTGGTGCGTGTCGCGCCAGCTGTGGTGGGGGCACCAGATTCCGGCGTGGTTCGGTCCGGATGGTACGCCGTATGTCGCCGAAACCGAGGCGGAAGCGCAGGCCTTAGCAGGCGAGGGCGTGAGCCTTACGCGCGATCCCGACGTGCTCGACACCTGGTTCTCCAGCGCCCTTTGGCCCTTCGCCACGCTCGGCTGGCCTGAGGAAGGTGCCGTTCCCTCCCCCCTGCGGGGAGAGGGCCAGGGTGAGGGGCAGCCAAGCAGCGCAGCGCCCGGTACGACCCCTCACCCCGACCCTCTCCCCGCAGGGGAGAGGGAGCAGAAGCAGTTAGGCGGGCGCTACCCGAACGACGTGCTCATTTCCGGCTTCGACATCCTGTTCTTCTGGAACGCGCGGATGATGATGCAGGGGCTGCACTTCATGAAGGACGTGCCGTTCCGCACGCTCTACCTCCACGGCCTGGTCCGCGCGGCGGACGGCGCGAAGATGTCGAAGTCGAAGGGCAACGTCGTCAACCCGCTCGGGCTGATCGACCAGTACGGCGCCGACGCGCTGCGCTTCTTCATGGCGGCGATGGAGAGCCAGGGCCGCGACATCAAGATGGATGAGAAGCGCGTCGAGGGCTATCGCAACTTCGCCACCAAGCTGTGGAACGCGGCTAGGTTCGCACAGGCCAACGGCATCGTCGCCAGCACCACGCTGGAGGCACCGCGCGCGGAACTCGCGGTCAACAAGTGGATCATCGCCGAGACGATCGCGACCGTCCAGACGGTCGACCTCGCGCTCGCCGACTACCGCTTCGACGGCGCCGCCAACGCGATCTACCAATTCGCGTGGAGCCGGTTCTGCGACTGGTATCTCGAGCTGATCAAGCCGCAGATGGTCGGCGACGAGCGCGGCGTCATCGATGACGAATCGAAGGCCGTCGCCGGCTGGGTGCTCGACCAGATCCTGGTGCTGCTCCACCCGTTTATGCCATTCATCACCGAAGAACTGTGGCACGCGATGGGCCCTCGCGATCATGACCTGATCGTCGCGCAGTGGCCGATGGCGGATGCGCGGTCGCTCGATCCGGAAGCGAGCAAGGAGGTCGATTGGCTGATTCGCCTGGTTCAGGAAATCCGCACCGCGCGGAATGAACTGAACGTACCGCCGGGCGCGCGCCTGCCGCTCTACGTCCGCGATGCGAATGCGGCGACGTTGGCGCGGCTCGAACGCCAGGCGCCGGCGCTGGCGCGTCTCGCCCGCGTTGCGCATGCGGACGGTGAAGCCACCGGCGGCGCGGCGCAGGTCGTGGTCGACGAGGCGACGTTCGTCCTGCCACTCGAAGGCGTCATCGATCTCGACTCCGAACGCGCCCGCCTGACCAAGGCGATCGCGGCGGCGGAGAAGGAACGCGATGCGCTGTCGGGCCGGCTCGGCAACGCCAGCTTCGTCGAGCGCGCCAAGCCCGAAGCCGTGGAAAAGGCCAAGGCCGACCACGCTGATAAGGCTGCCGAAGCCGCGCGGTTGCACGCAGCATTGGGACGCCTGGGCTGACCTGCTCCCCTCCCGCCTGCGGGAGGGGTTGGGGGAGGGGCGTGCCTCACTGTCCGGACGCCAGTACGTACGTCGCGCCCTCCCATGATCCCTCCCGCAAGCGGGAGGGGAATGCGCTGCCCGTCACCCGAGCGAAAGCGGGCGTATCCCACTCAGTAAATGCACCGGCCGCCCGATATCGAGATACCCCCGCTTTCGCTGGGGTGGCGGACGAGGAGGGGGTATTCGTTACAGGCGAAGGCGGTGCCGATCGAGGGTAGCCTTCGTCCTTCAAACCAGCAGGATGGGTGCGTCCGCTCCCCCCCGGCGGAGGCCGGGGTCCAATTGGCGGACGTCGCTAACTATGCCAGCGCTTCGTTACTTCGACCTTTCCAATTGGACCCCGGCCTCCGCCGGGGCGGTATAGTTGTTCGCGCGCGCGGGACCTACCGGCTTGTTCCGGAGTTCACTCCGCGGCTAGGCAGTTATGACAGGGCGCCTGACCGTCCGCCGGTGGTTGCCGGACCGAGTTCGGCCTAACGGAGAGACTGTGTGAGCGACCTTCCATCCGACGTCGAAACCAGCACCGTTTCCCAAGAACCATTTAGCACAAAACCCGACCGCCCCCGCGGCAAGCCGGGCCAGCGCGATCTCACCACCGGACACATCGGCCGCACGCTCCTCGCGTTCGCGCTCCCGACGCTCGGCTCGAACATCCTGCAGTCGCTGAACGGCTCGATCAACGCGATCTGGGTCGGGCGCTATCTCGGGGAAGGCGCACTCGCCGCCACCTCGAACGCCAACATCATCATGTTCCTCACCTTCGGCGCGGTGTTCGGCTTCGGCATGGCTGCGACGATCCTGGTTGGCCAGAGCTTCGGCCGCCACGACCTAGAAGGCGCACGTCGGGCGTTCGGTTCGGCGGTCGGGCTGGTGCTCGGCGGAGCGATCGTGATCGCCGCGCTCGGCTGGGTATTCGCGCCCGAGATCCTGCATCTGCTCGCCACCCCCGGCGACGCGATGCCGCTCGCGCTCGCCTATCTGCGCGTGATCTTCCTCGGGTTGCCCGCGTCGATGATGATGGTGCTGCTGATGATGGGCCTGCGCGGGACCGGCGATTCGATGACCCCGCTCTGGTTCATGCTGCTCAGTGCGATCCTCGACAGTGGGCTCAACCCGTTGCTGATCGCCGGTATCGGACCGTTTCCGCAGATGGGGATCGCCGGCTCGGCGATGGCGACGCTGATCGCAAGCCACGTCTCGCTGCTCGGGTTGATCGTCTACATCTACAAGCGCGACTTACCGCTGCGGCTGCGCGGCAACGAACTCCGCTACCTGATCCCCGAGCGCGCGCTGGCCGGGACGATCGTCCAGAAGGGCCTGCCGATGGGCGCGCAGATGCTCGTCATGTCGACCGCAGGGCTGGCGATGGTCGGGCTGGTCAACCGACTCGGCGTCGATACCGCGGCGGCCTATGCGGTGTCGCAGCAGTTGTGGACCTATATCCAGATGCCCGCGCTTGCGATCGGCGCGGCGGTCAGTTCGATGGCGGCGCAGAATATCGGCGCGGGCCGCTGGGACCGGGTCGGCGACATCACGAAGTACGGCCTGCTGTTCAACGTGGCGCTGACCGGTGCGATGGTCGGCGTGGTGATCCTGTTCGACCGCCCGGTGATGACGCTGTTCATCGGCAGCGACAGCCCCGCGCTGCCGATCGCGCGGCATATCCAGCTGATCGCCAGCTGGAACTTCATCCTGTTCGGCATGACGATGGTGCTGTTCTCGACGGTCCGCGCGAACGGGGCGGTGATCGCGCCGCTGATCGCGCTGATCGTCGCGCTGTATCCGGTGCGGATCGGCTTTGCGTTGCTGGCGAAGCCGTGGCTCGGGGCGGATGCGTTGTGGTGGAGCTTCCCGCTGGGGTCGCTTGCGACGCTGGCGATCGCGGCGTGGTATTATCGCTACGGGAACTGGCGGAAGGGCGCGCTGGTCGTGCCCGACGATAGCGAGGAACAGGCGCACGGTATGAGCGAGCCGGGTGGGCGGTTGCAGCCGACGGGGTGAGGTGAAAGGCGCTCCCCTCCCTGAAAGGGAGGGGCTGGGGGTGGGTAGGCCGGCTTTGGTCGCCACGGTTTCACGATGCGGAAGCCGACCCACCCCCGACCCCTCCCTTCCAGGGAGGGGGGAAGGTCTACCGCAGCCGCTTCACGAACGACCGGCCACCTTCGCGGCGCTCATGCTGGAAGTTCGGGATCGTCTCGATCAGGTCGGACAGCCGGTTGAACCCGTAGTTGCGCGCATCGAAGCTGGACCGGTTGCCCGCCAGCTGGCCGAGTTCGGCGACGCTGGCATAGCCCTTCTCGTCGCGCTTCACGGCGTTGTAGGCGTCGATCAGCAGCTTGATGACCTGCTCGTCGATCGGCTGCGCGGTCTTCGGCCGAGCGACCGGGGCCGGTGTCGCGGCTTTCTCACCTGCCACGGGGGCCGGGGTCGGCGCAGGCATCGCCTGCGACGTCTCGTTCAACGCGCCGACGTCGATGAACCGGGTGCACGCCTGCCGAAACCCTTCCGGCGTGCGGCTGGTGCCGAAGCCGTAGACCGGAATCCCATCCTGCCGGATACGCGTCGCGAGCGGCATGAAATCGCTGTCCGACGACATGATGCCGAACCCGTCGATCCGCCCGCGGAACAGCAGGTCCATCGCGTCGATCGTCATCTTCATGTCGGTCGCGTTCTTGCCCTTGGTCAGGTCGAACTGCTGCTGCGGCTCGATGCCGTGCTTGATCGACATGTCGCTCCACGCCTTCAGCGCGGGCTTCGACCAATTGCCATAGACCCGCCGGACGTTGACCGTGCCGAGCTCGGCGAGGACGGTCAGCACCGGGTCGAGGGTCGCCGCGGACGCATTGTCCGCGTCGATCAGGAGGGCGACGTTGCGCGTTGTGGTATCGATCATGCGGCCTGGATTAGCCGCGCGCGCGCCCCGCGTCCACGCTCCACGCGCCGCCGCCGGCTGCCGCGAGATACAGGAAGACGAAGCAGTAGAGCACCGCCGCCTCGCCGCCATTGGCGATCGGGAAGGGGCCCTGCGGCAGATGCGCCATGAAATACGCAACCGCGGACATGCCCGACAGCACGAACGCCACCGGGCGCGTGAACAGGCCGATGATCAGCATGCCGCCGCCGACGACTTCGAGTACGCCCGCGACGTAGAGCAGCGGGTTCATCGGCATCGGGAACGGCGGCAGGCCGAAGAACTTCGAGATGCCGTGGCTGAAGAACACGAGCGCGACGACGATGCGCATGACGCTCAGCAAGCGGGCGGACCAAGTGGCGGGTATCGGCATGGGGAGTCCTCGGTATCGTTGCGAGGGCGAAACGTCACACGGGAGCGGGCCGAGGTCAATTCGCGTAGATCGAAACGCATCGTTGACAGGGGAACTTGCGATCCTTCCCCGCTAGGGGAAGGTCACGGAGGGGGAGGACACGGAACAGCGGTTTTCCCTTACCTCCCCCTCCGTCTGGCAAGCGCCAGCCACCTCCCCCTGGCGGGGGAGGATCGCGAGGTCAGAGATACTCGATCGCCATCACCTCATATTCGCGCTCGCCTGCCGGCAGGTCTACCCGGCGCACATCGCCGATCGCGGCCCCGCGCAAGGCGCGCGCGAACGGCGAGTTCCAGCCGATCCGCCCGTTGCTCGCGTCGGTTTCGTCGTCGCCTACCAAGGTCAGCACGCGCTCCACGTCATCCTCGTCGGCGACCGTCACGCACGCACCGAACCAGACCCGCGAGCGATCACCTTGCGCGGCGGGATCGACGACCTTGGCCGCCTTCATCCGCTTCGACAGCCAGCCGAGCCGACGGTCGATCTCGCGCAGGCGCTTGCGGCCGTAGATGTAATCGCCGTTCTCGGACCGGTCGCCGTTGCCTGCCGCCCAGGAAATGACTTCAACCAACGCCGGGCGCTCGGTCGACAGGAGTTGCTCGTATTCGGTACGAAGTACGGCGTAGCCTACGGGGGTGATGTAGTTCGGGCGGTCCATGCCGGACACTCTAGCCTCAACCGTCGTCCCAGCGAAAGCTGAGGTCTTCCGCGGCTCCTGCTCGACCGACAACCGGGATACCCCAGCTTTCGCTGGGGTGACGGGAACAGATCAACCAGGCCGGTTCTTCCCCAGATACCACGACAACCGCGCCGCCCCCCGGCTCTTCGCCCGCGCGGGGTTCATCAAATCGTAGACCACCGCATTTTCCAGCACGCGCTGCACATAGTTGCGCGTCTCCTGGTACGGGATAGCCTCGACCCAATCGATGATATCGACCGAACCGGTCCGCGGATCGCCGTTCGCGCGGAGCCATTTGTTCACGTTGCCGCCGCCCGCATTATACGCCGCCACCGCCAGCGGATAACTGCCGTAATTGGCATACACCCGCTGGAAATAGCTCGACCCCAGCATGATCGACATGTTCGGATCGGTCGTCAGCGCCGCCTGGTTGTAGGCCAGCCCGATCTTCCCCGACTGCTCGCGTGCGGTCGCCGGCATCAACTGCATCAACCCACGCGCACCGGCATGCGACACCGCCGCCCGATCGAACTGGCTCTCCTGCCGCGAGATCGCGTGGATGATCGTCCAGTTATCCTCATACCCCGCCGGCACCGACACCATCGGGAAGCCGACCGCAGAATAATCGCTGAGCCCGTTCGCCAGCGCGCTGCGCCCGACCATCACGCCGAGATCGGGGCGGTTGATGCTCTTCGACAGCTCGGCGGCGAGCAGATGATCGGTATCGGTCGTCGCGTCCGCCGCGATCTGGCGGACGAACGCGGTCTGGTCCTGCCAGTCGGCGATTTGCCCGAGGAACTTCACCGCGCGCACCGTCTCGCGCCGGTCGAACGCGGCGCGTGCGGCTGGATCGACCGCCACCGAAGCGACCGAAGGCGGCGCCACCAGCGGGCGCCCGGTCCGCTCGTTCGCCAGCTGCCCGTAATATTGATCGCGGTAGCCCGCCGCCTGGCCGTAGAATGCCGCCGCCTGTGGCGCCAACCCGGCCGACTCCGCCGCACGGCCCGCCCAATAATAGCCCTTCGATCGCACCTGAGGCGAGCGCGAGCCCCGCGCGTACCGGTCGAACAGCGTCATCGCATCCGCCGGGCGCCCGAGTTGCTTCATCGCGACGCGTCCGCCAAGCCAGGCGAGATTGGTGTATTCGTCACGCTCGGCATAGGATTTCGTCGAGACGTCGGTACCAACCGGATACGCATCGTCGATCTGCCGCGCGATGTCGTAGGCGACCTGATACTGCCCGTCGTTCGCCGCGCCGTTCGCGTTGGTGACGAGCACCTCGTACCATTCCGCCGCATTGCCCGGCCGCGTCACAAGCGACCGAGGCCGCGCCAGCCAGGCCCGCGCCGAAGGGCTTGCCCCCGAATTGCGCAACCACTGTGCCCGGTCGGCGACATAGCCCGCGTCGTTCGCATACAGGCTCTGCGTCGAGGCCGAGATATCCGACGCGTTCGGCGCATTCGTCCGGAACGCGAGCCGGGCCTGGAATATCGGCCGTCGCGCGGCGCTGGTCCAAACGATCTGCCGCTGCGCCGCGCCGGTCTGGCCCGCCCACAACAGCGCATCCATCCGCGCGTCCTGATCGTCCGGCGTCAGCGCGCCGGGGAAGCCCGACGTCACCATCGCCTCGTCGGTCGGCGTCAGTCCGGCGCTGCGCCACGCCGTCCGCACTGCCGCATACGCCTGATCCCGTGCGCCCGTCGCTTGCAGCGCCCGCGCGTAGGCGACCCCGCCCGATGCGGTTTGCGGCGGATAACGGCGGAAGAACGCGACGACGCTCATAGGAGAAGCGGTCGCCGCCTTGCGCTCGGCCGCGCGGCGGTTCGCGGTCTCGTTCGGCCAGCCCGGATGCGCCATCAGGAAGCCTGCGTAACTGTCGAACGGCAGCGCGTCGGTCTGCTGCAACGCCCGCCACTGGGCGATGGTCGAGGCGATCGCGCCGTCCGTCGCCATCGGCTGCGCATTGGGCCCCATATTGGCCAGCTGCGTGCTGTATCGATCTAGCGTTTGCTGACCCCCATCCCCTATGGCGCCCGAGGAAACAGCGGTCTGTGCGACGACTGCAAGAAGAAGGCTCGTTTTCAACATCGATGCTACCATGTGGACAGCATACGCCTCCAACCCGTATCTGTCCTGAACGAAATCCGGATTTCGCCCGGTATTTGGCGCAACAGGCCAGACTTCTCTTCTAGTATGGACGCAGGCTACCGCATGTTTTCAGGATCGATCCCCGCGCTCGTCACGCCGTTCGCCGCCGATGGCAGCTTCGACGAACCGGCTTACCGCGACTTCATCGAATGGCAGATCGCCGAGGGCTCGTCGGGCCTCGTCGCGTGCGGCACCACCGGCGAGGCGGCGACCTTGTCCTACGACGAGCATTTCCACGTCGTCCGTGTCTGCGTCGACCAGGCGAAGGGTCGCGTGCCGGTGATCGCCGGCGCAGGCTCGAATGACACACGCGTCGCTTCCGCGAACCTGCGCGCCGCGAAGGACGCCGGCGCCGACGCCGCGCTGATGGTCCCGCCTTATTACAACCGGCCGGGGCAGGAGGGCATCTTCCGCCATTTCGAAGCGCTCGCGCAGACGACCCCGCTGCCGATCATCCTCTATAACGTCCCCGCGCGGACGGTGACGGATATCCAGCCGGCGACGCTCGCGCGGATCGTGAAGGCGTTCCCCGACGTCTTCGTCGGCGTGAAGGATGCCAGTGGCGTCCTCGCCCGCGTCTCGCAGCACCGCGCGTCGTGTGGCCCGGATTTCTGCCAGCTGTCGGGCAATGACGACATGGCGCTGGCGTTCAATGTGATGGGTGGCACCGGCTGTATCTCGGTAACGGCGAACGTCGCGCCGAAGTTGTGTGCGGAGTTCCAGGCTGCTTGCCAGGCGGGCGATTTCGTCAAGGCGCTGGCGTATCAGGACCAGCTTTACCCGCTCCACGAGGCGCTTTTCACGGACGCCTCGCCGGGCCCGGTGAAGTACGCGATGACGAAGGTGCGGGCAGGCTTCCCCGAAACCCTCCGCCTGCCGATGACCCCGGCGGGTGAGGTGTCACGCGCGGCGGTCGATGCAGCGCTGGAGCACGCACACCTCATCTAACCGGGCCACTACGGTCCCCCCTCCCTGGAAGGGAGGGGCAGGGGGTGGGTAGGCCAGCTCGAGCCACCACCGTTCGAATATGCGGAACCCGACCCACCCCCAACCCCTCCCTTCCAGGGAGGGGCGAGGAGAGAAGGAAAGCAGCGTACCTAATAACGACCGCGCCCGCTTCCCCTAAGCCCTGCGACCTCCTACATCGCGCATCCCATGGCACGTCCTAAACCCCCGACCTTCGAGAAGACCAAGATCGTCGCCGAGAACCGGCGCGCGCGGTATGATTATTATATCGAGCAGGTGTTCGAGGCGGGCATCGCGCTCACCGGTACCGAGGTGAAGGCGCTGCGGGGCGGAGAGGGCTCGATCGCCGAGGCCTATGCCGAGGTGAAGGGCAAGAACGTCGTCCTGGTGAACTCGAACATCCCCGAATTCAGCCACGGCAACCGCTTCAACCACGAGCCCAAGCGGCCGCGCAAATTGCTGCTCCACGAGCGCGAGATCAACAAGATGTTCGGGGCGGTCGCGCGCCAGGGCATGACGCTCGTGCCCCTGATGATCTACTTCAACTCGAAGGGGCGCGCGAAGATCGAACTGGCGCTCGCCAAGGGCAAGCAGAACCACGACAAGCGCGATTCGGTGAAGGAACAGGACTGGAAGCGCGAGCAGGGCCGGATCATGCGGGATCGCGGATAGCCTGTGTCGAAGGCGCCGGGCAGTATCTTCGGGCGCCTCGCGGCGTGGTCGCGTCGCAACTTGCCGACCCGCGAATCGATGGAGCGGAACCGTCTGCTGCGTCCCGTCGCGCACCGCGTTCTCGCGCCCGAGCTTTGGCGCTTCACCCGTCGATCGGTCCCCCGCGGCGTTGCGCTCGGCATGGTCGCAGGCATCCTGATCCCGGTCGCGCAGACCCCGGTCGCGGCGATCTTCGCGCTGCCGTTTCGCGCCAACGTGCCGACCGCGGCGCTGACGACCTTCATCACCAACCCGCTGACCACGCCGCCGCTCTGGATCGCGGCCTATTGGATCGGCTCGTCGATGCTTCGGCTCGACGAACATGTGCCCGGCCAACCCGTCGCCAACGCCGCGGCGCGCACCGAATGGATTCCGTGGCTGATGCAGGCGGGCCCCGCCACTGCGCTCGGCCTGCTGGTCATCACGGTCGTCTGTTCGGTCGGCGGCTATGCGCTCAGCGCGCTCGGCTGGCGGTTGTGGATCGCGCGCAAGTGGCGGCATCGGCACGATAATCGCGCGGCGTAGTATTTCGTAACATTTGACACCGCTTGGAATTGACGGACCGTCCTATCGGCGTAGAACACACCGCATCCTGCAGTCTCTCCCGAGGTCCCTTGATGCGCAAGTCGATTGTTACCGTGATCCTGCTCGCGTCCGCCGCGTCGGCTTTCGCCCAGACCAACGCTCCGTCGCCGACCCTCGCCAAGGCTGCGAAGGGCCCCGTCGCCGCCAAGGACGCCAACAAGCCACAAATCGGCGATTTCGGCTTCGACATGGCGGGCCGCGATACCAGCGTGACGCCGGGCACCGACTTCTTCGATTACGCGAACGGCGGCTGGGTGAAGACCACGCCGATCCCCGCCGATCGCTCGTCCTACGGCATGTTCCACGTCCTCCAGGACCTGTCGCTCGAACGCACCCGCACGATCCTCGACGTCTCTGCCAAGACGCCCGGCGACAAGGTCGGCGATTTCTACTCCAGCTTCATGGACGAGGCTGCGGTCAACGCGAAGGGCGCCACGCCGGTCAAGCCGATGCTCGCCGCGCTCAAGGCGACCAAGGACAAGACCGCGCTCGTCACCGAAATCGCAAAGCTCCAGCGCCAGGGCGTCGGCGGCCTCGTCGGCGTCGGCGTGCAGCAGGACGACAAGGACCCGACCACCTATGTCGTGAGCCTCGGCCAGAGCGGCATCGGTCTCCCCGACCGCGACTATTATCTCAAGGACGACGCCAAGCTCGCCACCATCCGTACCGCATACGAGGCGTATCTCTCGCGGATGTTGACGCTCGCCGGCGAGCCTAACGCCGCCGCCCGCGCCGCCGCCGTGTTCAACATGGAGAAGGGCCTCGCCACCGCGCACTGGACGCGGATCGAGAGCCGCGATGCCGAAAAGACCTACAACAAGTGGACCGCCGCCGATTTCGCCGCGAAGGCACCGGGCTTCCCCTGGGCGCAATACATGACCGCGATGGGCGTCACCGGCCGTCCGTTCTACCTCGTCGCGCAGCCGAGCGCGCTGACCGGCGAGGCGAAGGTGTTCGCCGACACGCCGATCAACGTCCTCCAGGACTATGCGATGCTCAAGGTGCTGCGGTCGTACGCGCCGTATCTGTCGAGCGATTTCGACAAGACCAACTTCGCCTTCTACGGCACCACGCTGTCGGGCACGCCCGAGCAGCAGGTCCGGTGGAAGCGCGGCGTCTCGACCGTGTCGGGCGCGATGGGCGAGGCGATCGGTCAGCAATACGTCGCGAAGTATTTCCCGCCCGCGTCGAAGGCCGCTGCCGACGACCTCGTCAAGAACGTTATCGCCGCGATGGGCGAGCGTCTCCGGAACCTCGAATGGATGGCGCCCGAGACGAAGACCAAGGCGCTCGCCAAGCTTGCCGCCTTCACCCCGAAGATCGGCTATCCGGACAAGTGGCGCGATTATTCCGCGCTCCAGATCCAACGCGGCGATCTCGTCGGTAACGTCGCGCGCGCCAACGCGTTCGAATATGATCGTGACCTGAAGAAGCTCGGCCAGCCGATCGATCGCGGCGAGTGGTTCATGACGCCGATGACGATCAACGCCTACGCCAATCCGACGATGAACGAAGTCGTGTTCCCGGCCGCGATCCTGCAGCCGCCGTTCTTCGATCCGAAGGCGGACCCGGCGGTTAATTACGGCGGTATCGGTGCGGTGATCGGCCACGAAATCAGCCACCACTTCGACGACCAGGGCCGCAAATACGACCTCAACGGCAAGCTCACCGACTGGTGGACGCCGCAGGACGTCGCCCGCTTCAAGGTGTTCACGGATGCGCTCGTGAAGCAGTACGACGCGTACGAACCGCTTCCCGGCCAGCACATCCAGGGCGGCCTGACGCTCGGCGAGAACATCGCCGACTTGGCGGGCCTGACGGTGGCGTACGACGCGTACCACAAGTCGCTCGGCGGCAAGCAGGCGCCGATCATCGACGGCACGACCGGCGACCAGCGCTTCTATTACGGCTGGGCGGGCGTCTGGCGCACCAAGTTCCGCGACGCCGCGCTCCAGCAGACGTTGTTGTCGGACCCGCATTCGCCGGGTCACCAGCGCGTCCTGACGGTGCGCAACCTCGACCCGTGGTACGCCGCGTTCGGCGCCAAGCCCGGCGAGAAGAGCTACCTCGCCCCCGCCAACCGCGTCCGTATCTGGTAACCCGAACTCCTACCGTTCTCCCGCGAAAGCGGGAGCCCAGGGTCACGAAAGACGCCGTGTGTGACCCTGGGCCCCTGCTTTCGCAGGGGAACGGTATCGGCGAACGGTATCTTGTTTGACTAAGCTTTCCCCGGAGAACCCCATGAAGTCCTTCATCGTCGCCGGCCTGCTCGCCGCAACCGCCATCACCGGCGTCACCGCCGCCATCTCGCAAACGGCTGAGCCGACCCCGCCAGCACCCGCCACCTCGACCGGCGCGCAATACGGCACGTTCGGCTTCGACGAGAAGGGCATGGACAAGACTGTCCAGCCCGGCGACGATTTCTACAACTACGCCAACGGCAACTGGTCGAAGACCACTCCGATCCCTGCCGACAAGTCGAACTACGGCTCGTTCAATCTCCTCTCCGACCTGTCCGAGACGCGCACCCGCGGCATCCTCGACACCGCCGCGAAGGACGCGAATTCGAAGATCGGCCGCGCGTACGCGACCTTCCTCGACACCGGCACGATCGAGGCCAAGGGGCTCGCGCCGATCCGTCCGTGGCTGAAGAAGATCGCCGCGCTGACCGACCGCGCGCAATACCCTGCCCTCCTCGCCGAAGCGGACCGCGCCGGCATCGGCGGCCCGTTCGGCGGCGGCGTCGGCCAGGACGACAAGTCGCCCGAGCAATACGCGCTCTCGCTCGGCCAGTCCGGCCTCGGCCTCCCCGACCGCGATTACTACCTCAGCGCGGACGCGAAACTGGTCGAGGCGCGCAACGCCTACCGCGCGCACATCGTCAAGATGCTCACCCTCGCCGGCGAACCCAATGCCGAGGCCCGCGCCACCGCCTTGCTCGGGTTCGAGACCGAGATCGCCAAGGTCAGCTGGACCCGCGTCGACAGCCGCGACGCCACCAAGACCTACAACAAGATGACCGTCGCCGACCTCGTCAAGCGCGCACCCGGCTTCGATTTCGACGCGTATTTCAAGGGCATCGGCACGCCCGTCCCGACCGTCATCGTCGCGCAGCCCTCGGCGATCACAGGCATCGCCAAACTCGTCTCGACCGCGCCGATCGGCGTGCTCAAGGACCAGCTGATCCTGCGCTCGCTCGACGGCTATGCGGACGTCCTCCCCAAGGCGTTCGATGCCGAGCAGTTCGCGTTCTACGGCACCGTCCTCGGCGGCACGCCCGAGCAGGAAGCCCGCTGGAAGCGCGGCGTCCAGTTCACCTCCGGCGCGCTCGACGACGAGGTCAGCAAGCTCTACGTCGCGCAGTATTTCCCGCCCGAGACGAAGGCCGCAGCCGACAAGCTCGTCAAGAACGTGCTCGCCGCGATGGGCCGCCGGATCGACAAGCTCGAATGGATGGCGCCCGAGACGAAGGTGAAGGCACACGCCAAGCTCGCCGCCTTCACGCCCAAGATCGGCTACCCCAGCCAGTGGAAGGATTTCTCCGGCCTGACGATCACGTCGGGCGATGCGTTCGGCAACGAGTGGCGTGCGAACGAATGGCAGCATCAGGACAATATTTCCAAGCTCGGCAAGCCCTTGCAGCGCTGGGAATGGGGCATGACGCCGATGACGGTGAACGCCTATGCCAATTTCGGCATGGTCGAGATCGTCTTCCCCGCCGCGATCCTGCAGCCGCCGTTCTTCGATCCGAAGGCCGACGACGCGGTCAATTACGGCGGCATCGGTGCGGTGATCGGCCACGAACTGAGCCATCATTTCGACGACCAGGGCTCGAAATACGACGCCAAGGGCCAGCTCACCGACTGGTGGACGGCAAAGGACATCGCCGGCTTCAACGCACTCACCGGCAAGCTCGGCGCGCAATATGATGCCTATGAACCGCTCCCCGGCATGCACGTGAAGGGCCAGCTCACGATGGGCGAGAACATCGCCGATCTCGCTGGCCTGACGGTGGCGTACGATGCCTACCATACCGCGCTCGGCGGCAAGGCGGCTCCGGTGATCGACGGCTTTACCGGCGACCAGCGCTTCTATCTCGGCTGGGCGCAGGTCTGGCGACGCAACTACCGCGAAGCCAACCTTCGCAACCGGTTGCTGACCGATCCTCACTCGCCGTCGCAGCAGCGGGCGTGGGTCGTGCGGAATCTCGATCCCTGGTACGCGGCGTACAAGCCGACTCCCGGGCAGAAGCTGTATTTGACGCCGGAGCAGCGCGTTCGGATCTGGTGATCTGGTTCCCCTGCTAGGGCGGGGGAACAGCCCGCAGAGAAGAAGGCGCCCAAACCCACCCAACCCCCAACGGTCCCCCCTCCCTGAAAAG
>NZ_JACONT010000023.1 GCF_014358075.1 Sphingomonas albertensis
AGGACACGGAGCCGAGGTTGCGCTTACCTCCCCCTCCGTCTGGCTAGCGCCAGCCACCTCCCCCTGGCGGGTGAGGATCGCAAAGTTCTAGCGTTCCCCCCCGAGCGACATGCCCGCGCACTCACAAAACCTGTCGCCAACCCCGCCACTGTGGCAGCAGGCGCGCATGACCCCGCCGCCGCTCCCGATCCTCACCGTACTCCCCAACCTCCTCGCAACCCTGCGCGACCGAACCTCGGCCGTCCTCGTAGCCCCCCCCGGCGCCGGCAAAACCACCGCAGTCGCCCCCGCCCTTCTCACCGAACCCTGGTGCACCGGCGAGATCCTCCTCCTCTCCCCCCGTCGCCTCGCCGCCCGCGCCGCCGCCGAACGCATGGCCTCCACCGCCGGCGAGCCCGTCGGCCAGACCTTCGGCTACGCGACCCGCATGGACAGCAAGCGCTCCGCCTCGACCCGCGTCACGGTGATCACCGAAGGCATCTTCGTCGCGCGCATCCAGGCCGATCCCGAACTCGCCGGCGTCTCCGCCGTCCTGTTCGACGAAGTCCACGAACGCAGCCTCGACGGCGACTTTGGCCTGGCGTTGGCGCTCGACGTGCAAGCCGGCTTCCGCCCGGATCTGCGCATCGTCGCCATGTCCGCAACGCTCGACGGTGCGCGGTTCGCGGCGCTCATGGACAACGCTCCGGTGATCGAGAGCGAAGGCCGCAGCTATCCACTCACCCTCCGTCACATCGGCCGCCAGGCGGAATTGCGGATCGAGGATTCGGTCGCCGCCGCGATCCGCCGCGCGCTCGGCGAAGCGGGGGGCGGCGTGCTCGCCTTCCTCCCCGGCGTCGCGGAGATCGAGCGCACCGCCGACCGCCTCGCGAACCTGCCCGACGACATCGTCCTGCACGAACTCCACGGCAGCCTCGATCCCGCGGCGCAGCGCGCTGCGATCCTTCCCGAACCCGATGGTCGGCGGAAGGTCGTCCTCGCCACCAGCATCGCCGAGACCAGCCTGACGCTCGACGGCATCCGCATCGTCGTCGACTCGGGACTGGCGAGACGCCCGCGCTACGACCGCGCCGCCGGGATGACGCGGCTAGTGACCGAACGCGCAAGCCAGGCCGCCGTCATCCAACGCGCCGGCCGCGCCGCGCGGCTAGGGCCGGGCATCGCGTATCGACTGTGGGAAGAAGCGGCGACTGCCGGACTTCCGCGCTACGATCCCCCCGAAATCCTCGAAGCAGACCTGTCTGCGCTGGTGCTCGCGTGCGCTCTCTGGGGTGTCGGCGATCCTCGTGACCTCCGCTGGATCGACCCACCCCCCGCGACTGCGATCGACGAGGCGATGGCGCGGCTGACGACGCTCGAAGCGATCGAGGACGGTCGCCCGACGCCGCATGGCCGAGCGATCGCCAAACTGCCGATGCCCCCGAGACTCGCGCACATGCTGCTGAGGGCAGGGGAGCGCGGCCTGGCGCCGGTGGCAGCCCAAATCGCAGTCCTGCTCGGCGAACGCGGCATCGGCGGGCAGGACGTCGACCTCGAAACTCGTCTCCGCAGATGGAAAACCGAACGCGGTGCAAAGGCTAATGCAGCACGAGCGATGGCCGACCGCTGGGCGAAACTTGCCCCCCCTCCCGCAAGCGGGAGGGGGAGCAGAAGTATGCGTGGCGCTCGGCTTCCCCGACCGTGTCGCCCGGCGTCGCGATGCGTCTGGCGAGACCTGGGCCTCGGTCGGCGGACGTGGGTTCAAGCTCGACCCGACCTCGCCGCTCGCCCGCTCCGAATGGCTCGCCGTCGCCGACACGCAGGGCTCGGCCGCCGGGGCGCGCATTCTCTCCGCGGTGGCGATCGATCAAGCCACCGTCGAAACCCTCTTCGCAGACCGCATCGAATCCCGCCGCACTGTGACGTTCGACTCTACAACCGGCGGTATCCAAGCCCTCCGCGAACGCCGCCTCGGCGCGATCCGCCTGTCCAGCGGCCCCGACAGCAGCGCCGACCCTGACGCCATCCTCGCCGCACTGATCGACGGCGTCCGCGAGCACGGCCTCGCGCTGCTCCCGTGGAGCGACGGCGCGCAGGCCCTGCGCGACCGCGCCGCCTATGCCGGCGTCCCGCTCGACGACGCGACCCTGCTCGACCGCGCCGACGAATGGCTCGCACCGCTCCTCACCGGAAAGCGCCGCCTCGAAGCGATCGCCCCCGGCGCGCTCGCCGAAGCCCTCCGCAACCTGCTCGGCTGGGACGCGATGCAGACGATCAACCGCCTCGCCCCGCCCGATTTCACCAGCCCCGCCGGCAGCACGCACGCGATCGACTACGCCGCGGAAGGCGGCCCGCGCGTCGAGCTCCGCGTCCAGGCCCTGTTCGGCCTCGCGGTGCATCCGACGATCGGCGAGGCGCGCGTGCCGCTTGTCCTCAGCCTCACATCCCCCGCCGGCCGCCCGATCCAGACGACGCGCGATCTCCCCGGTTTCTGGGCGGGTAGTTGGACCGCGGTGGCGAAGGAAATGCGCGGGCGATATCCGAAACATCCTTGGCCCGACGACCCCGCCGCGGCGTCCGCGACGCTGCGGACGAAAAAGGCGGATGCAAGGGCCGCCGGTTCGCGATAAGGGGACATCCATGCCAACCGCCCGTATCTTCCAGCGCCCCAAGAACGCCATGCAGTCCGGCAAGCACCGGACCGACGCCTGGCAGCTCGAATTCGAACCCTCGGAGCCGAAACGCCCCGACCCGCTTACCGGCTGGGCCGGCAGCGGCGACACCCGCGACCAGGTGCGTCTGCTGTTCCCGACCGCCGAAGCGGCGATCGCGCACTGCGAGCGCGAGGGGTTCGGCTACACCGTCGTCCCCGCGCCGCAGAAGACGCTGAAGCTGCAGAGCTACGCGGATAACTTCAAATAAGCTCGGGGAGCGGCGCTAGGCCCCCCGTACTTCTTTGTTCTCCCGCGAAGGCGGGAGCCCAGTCTGGGTCCCCGCCTTCGCGGGGAAACAAGTCTTGAGCGCTTGATCGAGCGCGACTCCCGCCGCTAAAGAATCGACCCCGCCAGGATCAGCAGCATCTTGGTGTCAATCGCCACGCCTGCGGCCCGCTTCTCCGCCACGAACCCCGGCACGTCCGCCAGCGCCACCCGGTGCACGGTGATATTCTCGTCACCATCCCCGCCGCCATCGCCGACCTTGGACAGCCCGGTCGCGCGCACCAGCGTGAAGCATTCCGACGTCATCCCCGGCGACGAATAGAATACGCCAAGATTCTCGATCGCGTCTGCTCGGTAGCCCGTCTCCTCTTCCAGCTCGCGCCCGGCTGCCACCGCGACGCTCTCGCCCGCGGTTTCGTCACCGACCAAGCCGGCCGGCAGCTCCAGACACGCGCGGCCCAGCGGCACGCGGAACTGCTCCACCAGGATAACGTCGCCGTCGTCGATCGCGACGATCACTGCCGCTGCGATCTCGCCCTGGCGCGCGGCAAATTCCCACGTGCCCTCGGTCTGCACGGTCAGGAATTTCCCGGCCCAAACGGTTTTGCTCATAGTTCGATCAGCCTGTCGGGAAGTTCGTTGACCGGCGCACCGGTGCGGGGGAAATGTTCGGCGAGCACCGCGCCGATCTGCGCCACCGCGTCTGCCATCCCGTCGGCGGGACGATCGTCGCGCACGCCGGCCAGCACCGCCGCCATCGCCGCGCCCCAGGTCTCGTTCGGCACGCGCGAGTGGATCGCGTCGTCGGCGATGATCTCCGCGCGGTGCTCGGCGAGCGACAGGTACAGCAGCACGCCGGTCGAGCCCTTGGTGCGCTTCTCGGCCCCCGCCCGGAACAGGAGCAGAGCCCGCCGCCGCACGCGCCGTGCCTTGGTCGCACCCGGCGTCAGCGCCACCCGCACCGACGTCGCCGCCAACACCAGCCGCGCCGCCAGAAACACCAAAGTCACCAGCACCAGCGCGACCACGTACAGCGCACCCTGCGGTGCCGCCTGCCAGGGATCGACCAGCGCGTAGATATGGTCCGCTGCGACCGGGTGGAACGCAAGCAGCGCCAGCGTCAGCAGCATCGCCAGCACCGCCCAGTGCAGCGACACGTCGTGATACGCATCCGACTGCCGTGCGACGATCGTGACGATCTCGCCGGTCGTTGCGGTCTCCGCCTGCGTCACGGCCGCGGTGACGCGGTCGTGATCGGTTTCGCTCAGTCGCATGTCACCAACTCCCCGATGCGCCGCCGCCACCGCCGGATCCACCGCCGCCGCCGCCGAAACCGCCGCCGCCCCAGCCGCCGCCGCTATCGCCGCCGCCACCACCGAAGCCGCCACCGCCGCCCCCACCACGGGTCATCGCATCGGCGATGCTCCACAGCACGATCGGCAAGGCACCGCTGCCACCGCCACGGCTCCCGCCATCGACATACTGCTTGCCGCCCGCACGCCGCGAGATCATCGGGATGACGATCGCCGCCAGCACGATGCCGAAGAAGATCAGCCCGATCGGCACGCCGCCGCCACCCGAATTCGCGCGACGATGCGTCTTGTCATACTCTGCCGCCGCCGCGGTCACCTTTGCGCGCGCCTCCGCATCGGGCAGCGCGAGTTGGTCCGCCACCGCATTCGTCCCCGCGACGATCCCACCGGGGATGTCCCCCGCCTTGAAGCGCGGCAGGATCTGCTGGTTGATCACCACGCTGGAGAACGCATCGGTCAGCACCGGCTCCAAGCCATAGCCGACCTCGATCCGCACCTTCCGGTCGTTCGGCGCGACCAGCAGGATCGCGCCGTTGTTCGCATCCTTCAGCCCGACGCCCCAGCTCCGGATCAGCGCATTGCCGTAGTCCTCGATCGGATAGCCTTCGAGATCGGGCACGGTCGCGACGACCAACTGGTTGCCGGTCGCCTTTTGCAGGTCGTCGAGCCGCTTGGTCAGCGCCGCTTCCTGATCGGGCGGAATCACGTTGGCCGCATCGACGACGAAGCCGGTGAACTTGGGAAGCGTCTGAGCGGTCGCGGCATTGCTCCCCAGCAATACCGCGAACGCCAGCGTCAGGAGGTGGCGGAGCATAATGCCCCGATCAGCTCGCGTTGCCGAAGTTCACCGTCGGCGCGGTTTCGGCACCCGGCGTGGTCGCCGCGAACGGCACCATCGGCTTGGCGCCATAGAAAATCTTCGCGCCGACCGCGTCGGGGAAGGTGCGGATCTTGGTGTTGTAGGCCTGCACCGCGCCGTTGTAATCGCGCCGCGCGATCGTGATGCGGTTCTCGGTGCCTTCGAGCTGGCTCATCAGCGTGGTGTAATTGGCCTGGCTCTTCAGCTCGGGATACGCCTCCTGCAAGCGCTGGAGCGACAGCCCGACCGCGCCCTGGACGCGCTGATACTGCTCCATCTTCGCGGGGTCGGAGAGATCGGCGGCCGAGACCTGGACCGAGTTCGCAGCCGAGCGCGCCTGCGTCACCTGGACGAGGATATCCTTCTCCTGTGCGCCGGCCGCTTTCACCGTCGCGACGAGATTGGGGATCAGGTCGGCGCGACGCTGATAGTTGTTCTGGACGTCGGCCCAGCGCGCCTTCGCGTTTTCCTCGGCGGTCGGCACGCTGTTGATCCCGCACCCGGCCAGCGCCGATGCGAGGAGGATCGCGGCGGTACCGCGGGCGATTGGGGCACGTGACATCGGAGCTCTCCTGAATACCTGTGTCACCCTCATAGGACAGTCCGCAGGGTTGGCGAAACCGAAATCGATGGTTAGCCTTGGCCCGAACAGGGAAAGGAGCGGTAATGCTCAAGGAATTTAAGGCCTTCATCATGCGCGGCAACGTGCTCGATCTCGCCATCGCGGTGATCATCGGCGCGGCGTTCGGCAAGATCGTGACGTCGTTGACCGACGACGTACTGATGCCGATAATCGGCAAAGTCTTCGGCGGGCTCGATTTCTCAAGCTATTTCTGGCGGATGGGCGCGGTGCCCGCGGGCTATGTCGGCTCGCTGACCGATTACGCGGCGCTCAAGAAGGCCGGCGTCCCTCTGCTCGGCTATGGTGCGTTCGCGACGCAGCTCGTCAATTTCGTGATCGTCGCGGGTATCATCTTCATGATCCTGCGGGTGGTGAACCGGACGGCGGCGCTGATCGAGCGCGAGACGGCAAGGTTGAAGCGCGAGGAAGACGCTACGCCCGTCGCGCCCGCGCCAGAGCCGGTCGAGATCGCGCTGCTGCGTGAGATCCGTGACGAGTTGAAGGCGCGAGGGTGATCGCCTTGTCCCTCTCCCCTGCGGGGAGAGGGAGGGAGGAGCCGCAGGCGACGGAAGGGTGAGGGGAGTGAGGCTCGGGACGTTGCATCCCAACTCCCCCTCATCCGGCGCTGCCGCGCCACCTTCTCCCCGAGGGGAGAAGGACACGCTAAGCCGCGACCAGATCCTCGGCGTTGGCATCTGCCAAGCTCGTGCCATCCAGAATCCGCGCAGTCTCGTCCCGCACCCGCATCATCGCATAGCGGATCGCGCAATCCGCCTCGCTCTTGCAGTCGAGGCACGGCCGGTACGCGGTCCGGCTTACGCACGGCACCAGCGCCAGCGGCCCCTCGATGATCCGGATGATCTCGCCGAGCGAAATCAGATGGCTCGGCCGCGAGAGGCGATAGCCGCCCATCTTGCCGCGATGGCTGTGGAGCAGACCGGACTCGCGCAGATCGGCGAGGATCAGCTCGAGGAACTTGCGCGGCACGTTCGCCTCGGCGGCGATCCGCGTCATCGGGATGGGAGGGCCGCCGGCGGGAGCACCGCCAAGGAAGATCATCGCGCGGAGCGCGTAGCGGGAGCGCTGCGTCAACATAATGCAGGTTGCTATGCACGCGCTTTGTGGCGAGCGGAAGGCGGTTTGGCACGTTGCATGCTGCACTGTGGCATTTGGTAATAAAAAAGCCGCCCCGCCCGGGCTTTTCATCGCGTTGCGGCCCCCCTATATCGGCCATGCCGTCGGGGGAATCTTCTCTTGGCGGCTATGGCGATAAACCGTGGCGTGTCATAGACACAGCGGACCCGGGGGCAGTACCCGGCGACTCCACCACCGCCCTCTTCGCAAGAGGGGGACGATGACGGGGTCGAACTAGGATCGACGTGTGTTCAACGACGCTATGTTTCGCTCGGAATGGGACCACCGCAACGGCCCATACACAAGTGCCAACGATAACGAAGCACTCGCAATTGCCGCATAACTGACGGTCTAACGACCTAGGTTATACGGACGAAAGCGCGGTTCGGGCCACACCGGGCAACAGAAGTGGAAACCGGCGGTACGGGGAGCACCGAGCAACAGAAGCTCCCCACTTTCAGGATCATGCAGCCTGGTTCACGCGGCCTCGATCATGCGGTCAGGCGCTCAGCCAACCGCAACACCGGCGGGCTAAAGCCGAGCGGGCCCACCAGACCATTGGTCACGACCAGCACCCCGCCGCCCCAATAATAGGCCGGATGTATCCGCCCGCGCAGGCGCAGATCGTAGATCATCCCCGCAATGACGAACACCGCCATCGACGCGAACACCGCAAGCGGTCCGAACGCGCCCAGCAACGGCATCGGCAGGATCCGCCCCAGCGCCGGCGGCATGACCAGGATCGTCCCGCACAGCATCAAGCGCTTATGCCACGCCGCCTGCCGCCGCAGCGCGATCGCCCATGCCGTGATCACGCCGAAGCCGATCACGCCCGCCACGTCGAGCACGAGAAAGACGCCGGGCGGAAAGAACGGCGGCACGCGGTGCTCCTCGATCGCCATGACCGTGGTCACGATCCCCAGCACGACCATCACCGCGGCAATACCCGCGCCGGTCATGCCCAACTGGCGATGGCGCGCGACCGAACCGCGCACGATCAGCCAGTTCTGCACGACGTAAAGCATGATCCATGATGAGAATACCACGGCATGCAGATGGACATGCCAAGGCAGCGAAAAGAACGTCCAGTGCGTCCGCGCAGCGTTCACGGTAAAGCCGAAGATCACGGTGGCCGCGATGACTGTCGCCATGACCAGAAAGAAAAGGCGTTCGCTCGCCAAGCCATCTTGCAGCGTCGCGCGCGTAATGTTCGCCGTGGTCATCCTGTCGCCCCCGCGAGTCGATGCTCAGACGGAGGACGATGATCTCAATTGTCGCGATCGGCAAGTCGCAAGATAAGTGCCGCCCTTTAGCAAAAAATGCGGAATATTCAGCGGATCGACGTCAAGATTTCGTCAGGGCCGAAGAAGCCTGCTGATCTGCGCGCCGGTATAGGGCTTCTGCACGAATTGTGCCGCCGCGGGGAGGGCGGCGGTCGTGCCGTTGTCAGTCCCGGACGTGACGACGATTGCGATGTCGGGACGTTGCGCGTGCACCGCGTTGGCGAGGTCGATACCATCCAAATCGCCCGGCATGCGCACATCGGTGAACAGGGCGGCGATATCCGGCCGCTCCTTGAGCTTGACCAGCGCGTCGGCCGCATTGCTGGCTTCGACGACTTCATAGCCGGCATCCTCCAGCGCGAAGTTGGAGTGGACCCGGACGAGGGCGTCGTCATCGACGACGAGAATAACGGACTTCGAAGTGGCGTTCATAGCGGTTCGAACATCCGGCACGGACGTCCGTTCCGTTTCGGTCGCGTTTGCCCTGCTAAATCGGGCAGACCGAGCGGCACACGAAAAAGGGGCCCGGTTTCCCGAGCCCCTCCATCATTTGCCGTTAGGCGGCAAAGGCTTAGTCGCGATCGCCGGTCAGGAACGCCGGAGCGAACTCGGGGGCCTTGTCGCCCTCGGTACGCTCGGCGCGGGGGGCGCGCTCGCCGCCCTGACCACCGCCGTCGCGACGCGGGCCACGGCCACCGCCGTTGCCGCCTGCGTCACGACCACCGTCGCCGTCACGACGCGGGCCACGCGAGCCACGATCACCCCCATCACGACCGGCGCCGCCTTCGCCGCGCGGACCACGACCGCCGCCATCACGACCACCGCCGTTGCCGCCAGCATCACGACCGCCATCGCCGTCACGACGCGGACCGCGCGGACCACGATCGCCACCCTCACGGGGCTCACGAGCAGGACGCGTGTCCTCCAGCTCTTCGCCGGTCGTCTGGTCGACGACGCGCATGGAAAGGCGAACCTTGCCGCGCGGATCGATCTCGAGAACCTTGACCTTGACCTCCTGGCCTTCGGTCAGCGCGTCAGACACCTTCTCGACGCGCTCGTTCTTAATTTCGGACACGTGGACGAGACCGTCCTTGCCACCCATGAAGTTCACGAACGCCCCGAAATCGACCAGGTTGACGACCTTGCCGTCATAGACCTTGCCGACTTCGGCTTCCTCGACGAGGCCCTTGATCCACTTGATCGCGGCTTCGATCTGCGCGGGGTCGGACGACGACACCTTGATCACGCCCTCGTCGTCGATGTCGACCTTGGCGCCGGTCTGCGCGACGATCTCGCGGATCACCTTGCCGCCGGTGCCGATGACTTCACGGATCTTCGATTTGTCGATCTGGAAGCTCTCGATGCGCGGTGCGTGCGCCGACAGTTCCTCACGGGTGTGGTCGAGCGCCTTGGCCATCTCGCCCAGGATGTGCGCACGGCCTTCCTTGGCCTGCGCCAGCGCCTTGCCCATGATCTCCTCGGTGATGCCGGCGATCTTGATGTCCATCTGCATCGTGGTGATGCCCTCGGACGTGCCCGCGACCTTGAAGTCCATGTCGCCGAGGTGATCCTCGTCGCCGAGGATGTCCGACAGAACCGCGAAGTTCTTGCCCTCGAGGATCAGGCCCATCGCGATGCCCGACACCGGACGCTTCAGCGGAACGCCCGCGTCCATCATGCTCAGCGAACCACCGCAGACCGTCGCCATCGACGACGAGCCGTTGCTCTCCGTGATGTCCGACAGGACGCGGATCGTGTACGGGAACTCTTCCTTGGTCGGCAGCACCGGGTGCAGCGCGCGCCATGCGAGCTTGCCGTGACCGACTTCGCGACGACCCGGCGCACCGAAGCGACCGACTTCACCAACCGAATAGGGAGGGAAGTTGTAGTGCAGCATGAAGTTTTCGTACGAAAGCCCGTTCAGGCCATCGATCATCTGCTCCGCATCACGCGTACCGAGCGTGGTGGTGCAGATCGACTGCGTCTCGCCGCGGGTAAACAGCGCCGAGCCATGCGTGCGTGGGAGGAAGTGGACCATCGCCTCGATCGGACGGATCTGCGTGGTGGTGCGGCCGTCGATGCGGGTGCCGTCCTTGAGGATGGCGCCGCGGACGATCTCCGCCTCCAGCTTCTTCATCAGCTTGCCGGCTGCCATCTGGTCCTGCGGCGAGGCATCGGCGAACGCCGTCTTGCCCTTCGCACGAGCGGCATTCAGCAGGTCCGAACGCTTGGACTTGTCGGTCACCTTGTAGGCGGCCGCGATGTCCTTGCCGATCAGCTTCTTCAGCTTGTCCTTGGCGGTCGAGAGATCAGCCTGCTCGGCCATTTCCCAAGGATCCTTGGCAGCCTTCTCGGCCAGATCGATGATCAGGTTGGCGGCTTCGCGGCAGGCCTTGTGAGCGAACTGCACGGCGCCGAGCATGATCTCTTCCGAAAGCTCCTTGGCTTCCGATTCGACCATCATCACGGCCTGGCCGGTGGCGGCGACGACGAGGTCGAGATCGCCAGCCTTGGCTTCTTCCAGCGTCGGGTTGAGGATGTACGCGCCATCGACGTAGCCGACGCGTGCTGCGCCGATCGGGCCCATGAACGGCACGCCCGATATCGTCAGCGCTGCCGACGCCGCGACCATCGCGAGGACGTCCGGCTCGTTCTCGCCGTCATACGACAGAACCTGGCAGATCACGTTGATCTCGTTGTAGAAACCCTCTGGGAAGAGGGGACGGATCGGGCGATCGATGAGACGGCTGGTCAGCGTCTCCTTTTCGGTCGCGCCGCGCTCACGCTTGAAGAAGCCGCCGGGGATGCGGCCGCTCGCGGAGAACTTCTCCTGGTAATGGACGGTGAGCGGGAAGAAATCCTGCCCTTCCTTGACGGTCCGTGCAGCCGTCACGGCGCACAGAACGACGGTCTCGCCGAGGGTGGCGAGGACTGCACCGTTAGCCTGGCGCGCAACGCGGCCGGTCTCGAGCGTCAGCGTCTTGCCGCCCCACTGGGCGCTTACGGTCTTGGTATCGAACATTCTTTTTCCTTCACTCCAAACGCCAGATGCGTTTGGGGCCTATGTGCGGGCTTAGCCGGCCCGCGGCGGTGTGGAGCGAGTTGTCGCTCCTTGCCATTGCGCCGAATTGCGCTCTGGCGTTTGCCTCCGCGCGAAATGCGCGGAATCAAAACCCTATATACGAAAACGGCCCCCCGAGGGGAGCCGTTCGTGTTACTTGCGGAGACCGAGCTTCGCGATCAGATCCAGATAGCGCTGGCCGTCCTTGTGACGGAGATAATCCAGCAGCGTCCGGCGCTTGTTGACCATCATGAGAAGACCACGACGCGAGTGGTTGTCCTTCTTGTGGCCCTTGAAATGCTCGGTCAGGTTCTTGATGCGCTCGGTCAGGATCGCGACCTGGACTTCCGGCGAACCGGTGTCACCCTCGGCGCGCGAATGCTCCTTGACGAGCTCGGTCTTGCGTTCAGCGGTAATCGTCATGAATTCATGTCCTCGACATCACAGATTAAAACCGCGAACGACCCGGACGTCTCCGTCCTTGACCTCGACCAGCGCGACCGGGACAGCGTCCAGTTCGGCGAAGTATTGGCCATCGTCTGCGGCGATCCCGGCCAAGATACGCCCCTGTCGGAGCGCCCCTGCCTGGCCGGGGGTGAGGGAGAGAGCCGGGATGTCGTCCAGCGCCACCCTCAAGGGCAGAAGTACATCTTCAAGCGCGTTGCCTCTAGCGAGTTCGTCCAGTTTGTCCAGCGATATCGCGGAAGTGAGGTCGAACGGGCCGGCCTTGGTACGGCGCAACATCGTGACGTGGCCGACGGTGCCGAGCGCCAGCGCGATGTCGCGCGCAAGCGAGCGGATGTAGGTGCCCTTCGACACATGCGCGGTGAGGGTGACTTCCTCCAGGGACGTGTGGGACAGGGGCGCATCCTGCAATTCCTCCCCGACACGGGGAGGGGGACCGCCGTCCGCTTGGACGGGGGGGGAGGGGGGCTCGCCACCCGCGGAACGTTCGCGGAAGCCCCCCTCCACCAGCTGCGCTGGTCCCCCTCCCCGTACCGGGGAGGATAGCGAATGAATCGTCACATTCCGGCTCGCGAGCACCACCTCATGTCCAGCGCGCACCAGATCATAAGCGCGCTCACCGTCCACCTTCAGTGCCGAATAGGCAGGCGGCACCTGAGAAATCGGCCCGGTGAACTGCGCGAGAACCGCCTCGACCGCCGCCAAAGTCGGCCGCACATCGGACGTCGCGATGCTCACACCCTCGGCATCCAGCGTATCCGTCTGAACCCCGAACATCACCGTAAAATCATAGATCTTGTCGCTATCGAGCATCCGCCCGGCAAGCTTCGTCGCCTCCCCAATGGCAATCGGCAGCACGCCCGTAGCCAGCGGATCAAGCGTCCCCCCATGCCCCACCTTGAACTTCCCATACCCGCCGCTCCGCAAGGCACGCTTCACCGCCGACACCCCCTGCGTCGAGCCAAGCCCCAGCGGCTTGTCGAGAATGATCCAGCCATGCATGTGCGTAAGTCCTAAAGTATCGAGCGAGTAGCGGGCGACGGTGCGTGTCGATGCGAGACCGTACCCCACCCACTCCGTCATCCTAACGAAAGTCAGGACCCAGAGCCACAAGCGACGGTGTTCGGTACCCTGGGTCCTGACTTTCGTCAGGATGACGGGGAGGGGTGAAGCCTACCCCAAAGCCTCACAAAAATGCCGCCGACACAGCGCGACATACCGATCATTCCCGCCAATCTCGGTCTGCTGCCCCTCGGCAATAGCCCGCCCGTTCCCATCGACCCGCAGGTTCATAGTAGCTTTCCGCCCACACCCGCAAACCGACTTGATCTCCACCAACGAGTCCGCCAGCGCCAGCAACCGAGCCGACCCCGGAAACAGCGCCCCCTGAAAATCGGTCCGCAATCCATAGGCCAGCACCGGAATGCCAACCACGTCGCAAATATGTGCGAGTTGATCCACCTGCGCAGACGTCAAAAACTGCGCCTCATCCACCAGCACGCAGGAAATCGCATCCTCGCCGTGCTGTCGAACCACGCAAGCCCCGATATCCGTCCCCGCATCGAAAGCGATCGCCGGCGCCTCCAGCCCGATCCGCGACGTGATCGTCCCCGCCGCGAACCGATCGTCGATCGCCGCCGTGAACAACAACGTCCGCATCCCCCGCTCACGGTAGTTGAAGTCCGCCTGCAACAGGTTCGTCGACTTCCCCGCGTTCATCGACGCGTAGTAGAAATACAGCTTGGCCATGGGGGCAAAGAGCGGGAAGCTGGGGGGATGTCCAGAGGAGCGGTGCACTATGGCTCGGAATTCCCAAACCCGCTCCCGCAGGACCACCTCTCACCACCCGCTGCCCAACCACCACCCGTTCGTCCTGAGTAGCTGCTGAGCTTGTCGAAGCGGCGTATCGAAGGACAGGTTGGGATGCGGAACCTGTGCTTCGATACGAGCCCTCGATACGGCTCTTCGAGCCTACTCGGTCTCTACTCAGCACGAACGGGGAGGGGGAAGGGCACGAGGAGCGCAGAAGGTTCGGAACGGGATAGGACGTAGGAGGCGTTTTATTCCAATCGCCGCAAAGCCCTTACTGACTGCAAGCGAGGTGCTCGCAGCCCGCCAAAATCAATCTTCAGCCAGATCCCGCGCAACATGCGGATCCCGCAACAACTGGTCGATGTGCGTGCCCTCGTCGAAGCTCTCGTCCGCGAGAAACTTGAGCTTCGCGGCATACCGCATCTGCACCCGGTTCGCGACTTCGCGCTGGAGGTAGGCGGTGTTGGTGCGGAGCGCCTTCAGCACCTTCTCCTCGTCCTTGCCGAGCAGCGGCTTCACGAAGACGGTGGCGTGGCGGAGGTCGGGGGACATGCGGACTTCGGTGATCGTTACAAGATGCTTTTCGAGCACCGGATCGTGGACGTCGCCGCGCGCGAGGATGTCCGACAGCGCATGACGCGCCTGTTCTCCGACTCGCAAGCTGCGGACGGCTTTTGCTTCTGGGGTATCGGTCTTCATCTTAAGCTCCCTCTCCCCCTCGGGGAGAGGGCGGGGGTGAGGGGCGCCGCATACGTCAGCGCCTGGGACAGCCCCTCACCCAACCCTCTCCCCGCAGGGGAGAGGGCTTTAGTAGTTACAAAGTACGTTCGCGCATCTCGACTTCGAACGTCTCGAGAACGTCGCCGGCCTTGATGTCGACGAAGTTCGACGTGAACGTCACGCCGCACTCGAGCCCCGCACGGACCTCGGCGACATCATCCTTGAAGCGACGCAGCGATGCGATTTCGCCCTGGTAGATGATGACGTCGTTGCGCGTGATACGGGCCTTGAGCGCCTTGCGGATGTTGCCCTCGGTGACGAGCAGACCTGCCGCCTTGCCATGCTTGCCCGCCGAGAAGACCTCGCGGATATCGGCACGACCGACGACCGTCTCGAACGCTTCCGGCCCAAGCTCGCCTGCCATACCCGCCCGGATCTCGTCGATCAGGTCGTAGATGACATCGTAGTACTTGAACGCGACCTTCTGGCGCTCGGCGATCTCGCGGGCCTTGGCGTTCGGGCGGACGTTGAAGCCGATGATCGGTGCCCCCGATGCGGCCGCCAACGTGACGTCCGACTCGGTGATGCCACCGACGCCCGAACTCAGCACGCGCGCCTTGATCAGGTCGGTGGAGATCTTGTTGATCGCCCCGACGATCGCCTCGACCGTGCCTTGCGTATCCGCCTTCACGACCAGCGGGTATTCGATCGCCTGCTTTTCCTTCAGCGCCGAGAACATGCTCTCGAGGCTGGCAGGAACCGATGCGGTCCGCTTGTCGGTCTTCACGCTGCGACGATATTCCGCGACTTCGCGGGCGCGTGCCTCGTTCTCGACGACCTGGAATGGATCGCCCGCCTGCGGAACACCCGACAGACCGAGGACCTCGACCGGCCTCGCCGGACCGGCTTCCTTGATCTGCTTGCCCTTGTCGTCGACCAGCGCACGGACCTTGCCGCTCTCGCCGCCGACCACGAAGATGTCGCCGACCCGCAGCGTACCGCGGTTGACGAGGATCGTCGCGACCGGACCACGGCCCTTGTCGAGCTTGGCCTCGATCACCGTACCCTCGGCTGCACGATCCGGATTGGCGCGCAGTTCGAGCAGTTCGGCCTGGAGCTGGATCTTCTCGATCAACGCATCGAGACCGATCTTCTTGGTCGCGGAGACTTCGACGTCCTGGACGTCGCCGCCCATGTCCTCGACCACGATCTCCTCGCTCAGAAGGCGCTCGCGCACCTTCTGGGCATTGGCGCCTTCCTTGTCGATCTTGTTGATCGCGACGATCATCGGCACGCCCGCCGCCTTGGTGTGGGCGATCGCCTCCACCGTCTGCGGCATGAGGCCGTCGTCCGCCGCCACCACCAGGATGACGATGTCGGTGACGTCCGCACCGCGCGCACGCATCTGCGTGAACGCCTCATGGCCGGGCGTGTCGAGGAAGGTGATCTTCGACTTGTCCTTCAGCGTGACCTGGTACGCGCCGATGTGCTGGGTGATGCCACCCGCTTCGCCGCGCACCACGTCGGTGCCGCGCAGGGCATCGAGCAGCGACGTCTTGCCGTGATCGACGTGACCCATGATCGTGACGACCGGCGCGCGTGGCTTCAGCGTCTCCTCGGCATCGTCGATCGTGTCGTTTGCCAGATCCTGGTCGACATCGCTGACGCGCGTCAGGTTGTGGCCGAACTCGGTGACGAGCAACTCGGCGGTATCCTGGTCGATCGTCTGCGTCATCGTGACGGGCATGCCCATCTTGAACAGTGCCTTGACGAGGTCGGCACCCTTCTCGGCCATGCGGTTGGCGAGTTCCTGCACCGTGATCGCCTCGGGGACGACGACGTCGCGGATCTGCTTGGCCTGCGCCTCGCGCGGACCACCGGTGCCACGACGCTCCTTCTCGCGCGCACGCTTCAGTGCGGCGAGCGAGCGAGCGCGTGCACCATCACCATCGCCGAGCGCGCGGTTGACGGTCAGCTTGCCCGAGGTGCGACGATCGTCGCCCTTGCGGTCACGCTGCTGCGGACGCGCAGGCACTGCGTCGCGACGAATGCCACCGGCCGGAGCATTGACGCCGGTCGCACCGGGGCGAGGCGCGGTCGTGCCGGCATTCGCAGCCGTGGTCGGCGCTGCGGCAGCGGGTGCTGCAACAGGCTTTGGCGGCGGCGGAGGACGCTCGGGACGCGCCACCGGCGAGAACCGGCGCGGTGCTGGGAACGCCGGATCGCGGGTCAGTTCGATGATGGGCGGCGGTGCCGGCGGAGCGACAGGGGCCGGCGCAGGCTTGGGAGCCGGCGCAGGAGCAGCCACTACCGGAGCGGGCTTCGGTGCAGGCGCAGGTGCCGCAGCAACCGGTGCCGGGACAGGCGCCGCAGCAACGGGCGCTTCGACCGGAGCCGGCGCAGGCGCTGGCGTCGGAGCCGCGACCGGAGCGGGAGCCGCTTCGACCACAGGGGCCGGTGCGGGCGCAGGAGCCTCGACGGGCTTCGGCGCCTTGGCTTCAGCCTCGGCACGCGCACGATCGGCGACGCGATTACGCTCGTCCTCGATCGCCTTGGCCCGCTCGGCCTCCTGGCGACGACGCCCTTCTTCCAGCGTGTTCATGCGCTGCTCTTCGGCTTCGCGGAGCAGCTTGGCCTGGCGCTCCTGCGGCGACAGATTGCTCTGCTGCTGACGCACGGGGGCGGGCGCAGGCTGCGGTGCGCGCGCCTGTGGTGCCGGCGCTGCGGGGGCAGCCGCCGGGGCGGGCGCGGCAACCGGTGCGGCATCCGCGACCTGCACGTCGGGCTCGCCCGGACGGCGCAGGACGCGCGCGCGCTTGGTTTCCACGATCACCGTATTCGATCGGCCGTGGCTGAAGCTCTGCTTCACCTGGCCGGTCTCGACCGTGCGCTTCACACCCAAAGGTGCGCGCATGCCAAGTTTCGGCTTCTCGTTGTCCGTGTCGCTCACTCAAATTCCTCAGTCATGTCCACGGCCGGGCGTTGTCCGGTCGATCCGGACGCCCCTATATTTTGTGACGCCGATGCGCCCTGCGAGGCCGTTTCGCAAGACACGGAAGAAGGTTCGGAGCCGATAAAATGCAGCCAACGGTCGAGCGCTTCGCTCACCCGCTTTGCTGCAGCGCGGTCTGTCAGGCCAATGTGTACCACATTTTCCCGTCCCAGCGCCAACGCCAATATGGTGCGCGACACCGGGAGTGCCAACCCCCGCAAACCCGAGCCTTCTTCATCGTTGCCGATGCGCCAAGCCTGATCGAGCTTGCGGTTGCCATCCTCGGCCGCGTCGGACGCGTGGTAGAGCGTCTTCAGCTTCCCCTGCCGCGCGTTCTGCTCGATCCGGTCGGAGCCGATCAGTACCGTACCGGAGCGGGATTCGAGCCCGAGCCTGTCGAGCGCGTTACGCTCGAGCGCGGATTCGATCTTGGCCGGAAGCTCGGGATCGATGGTGAACTCTCCGGTCTTGAACGCGCGGGAAAGAGCGCCCTTGAGCTTGCCCTTCTTGATCGCGGCTTCGAGCTCGATTCGCGTGACACCGATCCAAGCGCCGCGGCCGGGAGCCTTGGCGCGAACGTCGGGCAGGATCTGCCCATCGGGCGACAACGCGAGTCGCACCAGATGCGGCCTTACGTCGCGCTCGCCCGAGAGGATGCACTTGCGAATGGGCGCATCATCATCCCCCTCCCGCATGCGGGAGGGGCTAGGGGTGGGCTCGCGCTCACCTCCATTGCTGCCCTTAGCTTTAGCCTTGGACGCGTGAGACTTGGCCGAAGCGTCGCCCTTGGCCGAAGCCGGGCGCCCACCCCTCGGTCCCCTCCCGCTTGCGGGAGGGGAGGAATGCAGGGTTTCGGTAGCGCCTAGCGCCTCATCGGGAGGGTTCCGCATGTGCGTCCTCCTGCGCCGGAGTATTGGGGGCCGTCTTTGGAGCGTCGCGGTCGACAAGCAGCTGGCCGCCCGCGCCGTAATTCTCGGTCGAGACCTCTTCGATCACGATCTGCACCGCAGCCGGGTTCTTTCCCAGCCGCTGCACTAGCGACTGGGTGACGTCGGCGACGATGCCGGCCTTCTGGTCCTTGGTGGCGGACCCCGAGATGCGGATGCTGACGAAGGGCATCAGGCCTTGTCGCCCTCGCTCTTCGTGTCGGTCTTGTCCGCAGCGTCTTCATCCGAAGCGTCGTCCGCCGAAGCGTCCTCAGCCACGGCTTCGTCGGCCGTCGTCTCTTCAGTCGCAGCGTCCTCGACCACGGCGTCATCAGCCGAAGCCTCTTCCACCGGAGTCTCGTCCGCCTCGACTTCGTCAGCCGAAGCCTCGGGAGCCTCGTCCTCGAACCAGTGCGCGCGGGCGGCCATGATGATCTCATTGCCCTGCTCGTCGCTCAGGCCGTACTCCGCGAGGATCCCGCCCTTGGGCTCGGGACGCTTCGGCGCGTCCTCGTTGCGACGACGCGGCTCGACGCGCTTCTTCTCGACCAGCTCGTCGGTCGCGAGATCGGCGAGGTCGTCGAGCGTCTTGATGCCCGCCTTGCCGAGCGTCACCAGCATTGCCTCGTTCAGATACGGCATGCCGGCCAGCGCATCCTCGACGCCAAGCGCGGTACGCTCTTCGCGGCTCGCGGCGTCGCGACGCTCGAGCGCCTCGGTCGCACGGTTCTGCAACTCGCCCGCCAGATCCTCGTCGAAGCCCTCGATGCCGGCGATCTCCTCGACCTCGACATACGCCACCTCTTCGAGGTTCGTGAACCCTTCGGCGACCAGCAGCTGTGCAAGCGTCTCGTCGACATCGAGCTCCTTCTCGAACATCGCCGAGCGCTCGACGAAGTCCTTCTGGCGCTTCTCCGATGCATCCGCCTCGGTGAGGATGTCGATCGCCTTGCCGGTCAGCTGCGACGCAAGCCGCACGTTCTGGCCACGACGACCGATCGCCAGCGAAAGCTGGTCGTCGGGAACGACCACCTCGATGCGCTCTTCTTCCTCGTCGATCACGACGCGCGACACGGAGGCCGGCTGCAACGCGTTGACGACGAAGGTCGCGATGTCGGGCGACCAGGGGATGATGTCGATCTTCTCGCCCTGCATTTCCTGCACGACGGCCTGAACGCGGCTACCCTTCATGCCGACGCACGCGCCGACCGGATCGATGCTCGAATCATGCGAGATGACGCCGATCTTCGCGCGCGAACCCGGATCGCGGGCCGCGGCCTTGATCTCGATGATGCCGTCGTAGATCTCGGGCACTTCCTGCGCGAACAGCTTCTTCATGAAGTCTGGGTGCGCGCGGCTGAGGAAGATCTGCGGCCCACGATTCTCGCGGCGGACGTTCAGGATCAGCGAACGGATACGGTCGTTGACGCGCACCACTTCGCGCGGGATCTGCGCGTCGCGGCGGATCACGCCCTCGGCGCGGCCCAGGTCGACGACGACATGGCCGAACTCGACGCGCTTGACGACGCCGGTGATGATCTCGCCCGCGCGGTCCTTATACTCTTCGAACTGGCGCTCGCGCTCGGCGTCGCGGACCTTCTGGAAGATGACCTGCTTGGCGGCCTGTGCGGCGATGCGGCCGAACTCGATCGGGGGCAGCGGATCGACGATGAAGTCGCCCAGCGCCGCATCCTTCTGGAGCTTCTGCGCGCCCTTCACGTCGACCTGCTTGAAATAATCGTCGACCGCCTCGACCACTTCGACGACGCGCCACAAGCGCAGATCGCCGGTGTTCGGATCGAGCTTCGCGCGGATGTCGTTCTCGGCGCCGTAGCGCGAGCGGGCGGCGCGCTGGATCGCGTCCTCCATCGCCTCGATCACGATCGCCTTGTCGATCATCTTCTCCGACGCGACCGAATTCGCGATCGCGATCAGTTCCGCGCGGTTTGCGGTGACTGCCGTGGCCATCAATGCTGTCCTTCTTCGGTGTCGGCCTCGTGAGCATCGGGCTCATCGGTGGGCGTATCTTGATAGAAAACCTCGTCCGCGCCTTCGGTAGAAAGCGGCGCGGTCGCGGCGATGAGACGGTCGGTCATGACGAGCTTGGCGTCGGCGACCTGCGAAAAGTCGATCGTCATGAGCTTGTGCTTGTTGACGTCGACGGTGATCTTGGTCCCCTCGACGCCCATCAGGTTGCCCGAAATCTGCTTGCGGTCCTCGAACGGCTCGACGAGGCGGATGCGCGCCTCCTGGCCTTCCCAGTCGGCAAAGTCCTGCAACCGGGTCAGCGGCCGATCGATACCGGGGCTCGATACTTCGAGGCGATACGCGTCCTCGCCGACCGGGTCCTTGCCCTCGGCTTCGAGCGCATCGAACTTGTCCGAGATGCGGCGCGACAGCTCGGCGCAGTCGTCGATCAGCAGCTGGCGCGTGTCCGGGCGCTCGGCCATCACCTGCAACGTCGGATCGGACTTGCCGCCCTGCATGCGCACGCGCACGAGGCTGAGGCCGAGCGCCGTTGCCTCGGGTTCGATCAGGTCGGTCAGCAGGGCGATATTCGCCATCGAAATTCCAAACAGGGCCAAAGCACAGGTGATTGCCGCCGCGGAGCAAGCCCCGCAGCCTCTTCATCTGGCGATGTAGAGAAGTGGTGCCTCTATACGCGGGGTGGCGCCGCTCCGCAAGCGGGAGCAACCTTCGTTTAGTACGCTGCGTTAGCGCAGGGATTTCCGGGAGAAGATCATGATTCGCAAAACGCTGTTCGCCACGAGTTTGCTGACAACCACGCTGTTCGCCTCAACCGCTTGTTCCGCGCAACCGGCAGCGGCGGGCAAGCCGTTCAGGGAGACGGTGGTCGCCGACTTCGATGCGCCCTGGGCGATGACGTTCCTGCCCGACAAGCGCATGCTGGTGACCGAGAAGAAGGGGGAGATGCTGCTGGTTTCCGCCGACGGCAAGTCGCGCCAGACGGTCGCTACGCTCACGGTCGATTCGGCCGGGCAGGGCGGTCTGATGGATGTCGTCCTCGCGCCCGATTTCGCGACCAGCCAGCGCGTCTATTTCAGCTATTCGACCGCAGGCGAGGGCGGCAAGGGCGTCGTCCTCGCGCGCGGCCGCATGCGTCCGAACGGCGGTGGCGGCGAGCGTCTCGGCGAGATCGAGACGATCTTCAGCGCGCGCCCCTTCGTCGAGGGCAACGGCCATTATTCCGGCCGCATCGCCTTCTCGCCCGACGGCCAATACCTATTCTTCACCAACGGCGAGCGTCAGAAGTTCACGCCGGCGCAGGACCCGAAGATGACGCTCGGCAAGGTCCTACGCCTCACGCTCGACGGTAAGCCCGCCCCCGGCAATCCGCTGGTTTCGAAGGGCTTCGCACCCGAGATCTGGAGCTACGGCCACCGCAACCTGCTCGGGATCGCGTTCGACGCGCAGGGCAATCTCTGGGAGCAGGAGATGGGGCCGAAGGGCGGCGACGAGGTCAACCTCATCAAGCCCGGCCTCAATTACGGCTGGCCCAACGCGTCGAACGGCAGCAACTATGACGGCACCGACATCCCCGATCACAAGCCCGGCGATGGCTATGAACCGCCCAAGGTGTTCTGGAACCCGGTGATCTCCCCCGGCGGCCTGATGATCTATTCGGGCAGCATGTTCCCGCAGTGGAAGGGCGACGCGTTCATCGGTGGGTTGTCCTCCAAGTCCCTCGTCCGCGTGCACTTGACCGGCACGAGCGCGGCGAAGGGCGACCAATGGGATATGGGCGCGAGAATCCGAGAGGTCGAACAAGGCCCCGACGGCGCGATCTGGGTGCTGGAAGACGGCGGCGACTCCCAAGGCCGTCTGATAAAATTGACCGCGAAGTAGGTCACGGCGCTATCCCCCTCCCGCAAGCGGGAGGGGCTAGGGGTGGGCACGCGCTCACCTCCACTGCTGAAGGTGCAGTGTGGCGGGATCATCGCACCGGCAGCTAACGCCGAAACCGGGCGCCCACCCCTCGGTCCCCTCCCGCTTGCGGGAGGGGAGGAAGTCAGTCGCGCACGATCAGGTAGTTCATCCGCGCAGCGGCGATCGGCTTGTCGCGCTCGTCCTGCCACGCGGTCGCTTCGACATTCGCAACCCGGTTTCCCAACCGCGTCACCACGCCCGCCGCGCGTGTAGGCTTGTCCCTGCCACCCCGCATAAAATCGACCGTGACGTTCACCGGCTTGATCCGCGCGTCGGAGCCATCGGGACCCTCAGCCTCCAACGCATGCTGCAAAGCCGCAATCGCCGCCATCTCCAGCAACCCGGAGATCGCACCCCCGTGCAAAAACCCAGGCCGCCCCAGCACGTCATCCGCAAACGGCATCAGCAGTACCGGCGGCGCGCCATCCTCGGCCTCGACCGACACGCGCAGAATCTCCGCATAGGGCGGCAGGCCGATCGTCATGCCTCGGTCCTTCTGTTGAGACCCATGCCGGCGACATCGCCCACCACCATGAACGTCCCCGCGACATGCGCCAGCGGATCGCCCGGATCGCCGTCATGCGCCTGCCCGCGCACGAACGCGATCGACCGTGTGATCCGGTAGCATTCCCCGCGCCCGATCACCGTCTTCCCCGGCGTCGCCGGCCGCAGGTAATCGACCCGCAAATCCAGCGTCGCATGTGGCACGAACGCATTGCGCTTGATCCAGATCGCCAGACTCGTCGCCATGTCCATCATCGTGATGATCGGCCCCGACGCGATCACACCGCTTGCCGGATCGCCGATCAGCCGTTCGTCATAGGGCAGCGCAAGCTCCGCCCAGTCGTCGCCATGCGCATGATAACGCATCCCCAGCGCGGCGCCGTGCCCGCCGAACCCGCGCGTCGCAAACCATTGTGGATCAAAACCAGCCATGTCCGAGCCTCTACACGCCGCACGAGCCTGCGCAACATTGCGGGAGGGCGCGGGGCCGGTTAGCGTCCGGGAAACACGAGAGGATTGTTCAGTGAACGACCGGGTCACGATTACCGTCGACGGTGGCATCGCCGACGTCCGCCTCAACCGCGCCGACAAGATGAACGCGATCGACCCGGCGATGTTCGAAGGCAGCGCCGCCGCGATCGACCGCCTTAAGGGGATGACGGACGTCCGCTGCGTCGTCCTGTCCGGCGAAGGCAAGGCGTTCTGCGCCGGTCTCGACATGGCCTCGATGGCGAGCGGCGGATCGGGCCTGGCGCTAGGCGACCGGACCTCGGAAGGCGCCAACCTCGTCCAGCAGGTCGCTTGGGGCTGGCGCACTCTACCGATGCCGGTGATCGCCGCAGTCCACGGCGTTGCGTTCGGCGGCGGGTTCCAGATCATGTCCGGCGCCGACATCCGCATCGCGCATCCGCAAGCGCGCTTCGCAATCCGCGAGACGTACTGGGGTCTCGTCCCCGACATGGCCGGCATCGCCCTCTGGCGCACGCTCGCCCGCGACGACGTGCTGCGCGAACTGACCTACACCGCACGCGAGTTCGACGGTGCGGAGGCGTTGCGGCACGGCTTCGTCACGCGCCTTTCCGAAGACCCGCTCGGCGAGGCGATAATGCTCGCCCGCGAGATCGCAGCGAGGAACCCCCACGCGATCCAGGGCTCGAAGCGCCTCTACAACCTCGCGGCGGATGCTGACGCCGCGGCGGTGCTGCTTGCCGAGACCGAAGAGCAACTGAAGGTCATCCGCACCCCCAACCAGGTCGAACAGGTCCGCGCCAACATGGAAAAGCGGGTGGCGGTGTTCGAGGACTGATCCTGCTAACCTTCCGTCATCCTGACGAAAGTCAGGACCCAGAGTACCACGCGCGGCCCTCAGTAACCCTGGGTCCTGACTTTCGTCAGGATGGCGGGGGGAGGGGGCTGGTGATCGAAAGGCGCTACCCACCTACAACCACCCCGGCGAAGGCCGGGGCCCAATTGGCAAGGTCGGAGTAACGGAGCGTCGTCCTCAGTCAGCACCGTCCCCCAATTGGGCCCCGGCCTCCGCCGGGGTGGTGCGATACGGAAGGCGGAGTGAGGCGAGGCAAGGCGGCGCGCGGCAGGACTAGCAAGAAAACCCTACTTCACCCGGTCATACGGCGTAAAATCCCGAAACCGGCAATATCCCGACGGAATCGACATCCCCACCGACACCGTCCGAAACCGATCGTTGCGGCACAATTGCCCGCCATAAACCTCGACGATCACCGTATCGAGCGGCCGCAGCGAAGCGCACTCCCCGACCGGCCCCGTCTTCCAGACCCGCTTGCCCGACTCCCGGTACAGGATCGTCTGCGAATCGATGATCTCGGGCCCGCCGTTCCGCTGGATATCGATGCACCGCACCGGCGCCCCCGCGACCCGCCCCGCCAGCGGATCGGAATTCCCCGCCCCGAGCATTCCCACCGTCAGCAGCCCCGTCGCCGCCAGAACCGCCCCGCGCATCACGGCTTCCGATACGGCACGAACTCACCAAAGCTGCAGCTCCCGGTCGGAAACCGCGAAGACTGATCGAACGTCTGCGCGATGTCGCCGCGGCAAAGCTGCCCGCTCGGCGTCCGCGTCACGAGGATGTCGCCCCGCCCTATCCCCTCGCACCCGCCGACGGTATCGCTGCGATACACCAGTTCTTTGTTGACGCGGTACAGGATCGTCGCGCCGTAACCCGAACTCTGCTTCTGCGGGAACTGGCTGATGCACGTCTCGGGCTTGCCCGGCACCAGCCCGGCGAGTTCCTTCGCGAGCTTCTCCTGCACGCCAGCGTCGCGCACCTGCGCGCGTTCGACCTCCGCCTGGGTCTGCGTACACGCGCCGAGCACTACAGCCGGCAGCATCAAGAGTGGCAGGGTCCGCATCCGCATCGCAACGCTCCTAAAAATCCCCGCCACCCTCATGCGCCCTTTATCCGCGAAACGCATCCTTCGCCGCACGATAGCCCGCCAGTTGCTCGATCGACGTCGCCCGCAGGAACGGGTTGGTCGCCCGCTCGAGCCCGATCGTCGTCGGCACGGTAGGCTCGCCCTTCGCGCGCGCCGCATCGACCTCGGCCATCCGCGTCACGATTTCGGCATTGTCCGGCTCGGCGACCAGCGCATAGCGCCCGTTGCTCTGCGTATATTCATGCCCGCAGAACACTTCGGTATCGTCCGGCAGCACGGCATAGCGCTGCATGTTCGCGAACATATCGGCCGGCGTCCCCTCGAACAGCCGCCCACAGCCCATTGCGAACAGCGTATCCCCGGTGAAGATCGCCGCATCATCTGCGAAGTGGAACGCGATATGCCCCTGCGTATGCCCCGGCACCGTAATCACGGTCGCCGCATGCTCGCCGATCCGCACGACATCGCCTTCGCCGACCTGCTCGTCGAGCGTCGGGATCTTGTCCGCCTCCGCCGCCGGGCCGACGACCGTCGCGCCATACGCCTTCATCTCGGCGTTCCCGCCGGTATGATCGGGATGCCAGTGAGTCGTCCACACCCGGTCGATCCGCCAGTCGCGCTTCTTGGCGGCGGCGATCACCGGTGCGGCCTCGCCCGGATCGACCACCACCGTCTCGCCCGAGACGGTGTCGTGGATCAGCCAGGCATAATTGTCGGAAAGCACCGGAACGCGGACGATATCGAGCATCAGCGCGTCACCACTTGCCGGTGTTCGGCATCGACGCCCACGGCTCGGTGGGATCGAGCGCGCCGTCCGCCTGCAACAGCTCGATCGAGATGTTGTCGGGGGTCCGCACGAACGCCATGTGCCCGTCACGTGGCGGCCGGTTGATCGTCACGCCCGACTCCATCAGGCGCTGGCAGGTGTCGTAGATATTGTCGACACGGTAGGCGAGATGCCCGAAATTGCGCCCCTCGCCATAGTCTTCGGGATCCCAATTGTGCGTCAGCTCGACTTCCGCACCCTCGTCGCCGGGCGCCGACAGGAAGATCAGCGTGAATCGCCCCTTCTCGTTCTCCATCCGCCGGACCTCCTTCAGCCCCAGTAGTTCGAAGAACGCGATCGTCTTCGCCGGGTCGGTCACGCGGATCATCGTGTGGAGGTATTTCATGCTTGCTCCGAGGGTTGTTCGGAGAGGCAGATAGGAACGGGGGCCGCAGTGGGGAAGGGCCGCCCCCCAGTTCTTCCCCCCTCCCTGAAAGGGAGGGGCCGGGGGTGGGTAGGCCAGTTGGGTGGCGATACCGTGCCCCACCAGCCAACCCACCCCCAACCCCTCCCTTCCAGGGAGGGGAGCAGCGTCACCCTACTTCGCCGGCGTATCGAACTGCCGCAACGCCATCACGGCACTCCGCCCCACCGGCGTATCCGGCGCCAGCCGCGCCGCCTGACCCCAGGCCGCCCGCGCGCCATCCTCGTCGCTAGCCAAGGCTGCGATATTCCCCGCCTCCAGCTGCACCGAAGCATCGTCCGCCGATCGCCGCAGCGCCTCGCCGATATCCTTCTTCGCGCGCGCTGGATTCCCCTCGCGCCGTGCCAGCGTCGCCGACAACAGCCACGCCAGCGGATCGTCCGCCGCATTGGTCAGCGCCAGATCGATATCGGTCCGCGCCGATTCGAGATCGCCGGTCGCCACCAGCGCGCGCGCATGATCGAGCTGCGCCTCGCCCAGCGGCAAGCCGGTTAGCGTCCCCGCGGTCAGCGCCGAATCGAGCGCCGCCCGCGCTTTGGCCGGTTGTGCGGCAGCGAGCCAGGCATTCCCCGCCTGCGCCCAGTAATTCGCCGCCCGCGCGTCCTTGGCGAGTTGCGCCTCGCGCGCCGCCTCCTCGAATTCACCCGCCGCCGCCGGCCAGCTCTTCTCCGCCGCAAACGCGATCCCCGCGCATTCCCGCGCGAAATACCGCCCGCCGGATATCCGCCAGCGCCCGGCTTCGGCCCGTGCCGCTGCCGGATCGGTCCGGGTCAGCGCGACGCATTGCCGAAACCGCCCCTCCTGCGCATCGACGGGGCCGGCTTGAGCTGCGGCGAGAACGAGCAAAATCGGGGTCATAGGGCGGCGATCACATCCTCGACCGCCCGGATGATGAGGGAAATGTCGCTGTCGCGCGACAGGCGGTGGTCGCCGTCCTTGACCAGCCATGTCTGCACATCGGCTGAACGCAACAGCTCGGCCAGCCGCGCGGTCCGCTGCCACGGCACGTCCGGATCGCGTTGGCCCTGGACGAGCCGCACCGGGCCGTCGAATGCGATCTCGCCGAACATCAACCGGTTCGCCTCGCCCGAAGACCAGAACGCGCGGGTATAGACCGTCGGCTCGGGACCGTAAGGGTTCTTGCGCTCGATTCGCCCGTTGCTAAGCAGCGCCATCTTCTCGTCGGTGGTGAAGCCCCAGTCGGTAAAGTCGGGTGCCGGCGCAACACCGACCAGCCCCTTGACCAGATCGGGGCGCAACTTCGCGGCCAGCAGCATCAGCCACCCGCCCATCGACGATCCGACGAGAATTGCCGAGTCCTCCACAAGCGCGTCGATCATCGCCAGCACGTCGTCGCGCCAGTCGACCAGGGTCTGGTCTTCGAACGCGCCCTCGCTTTGCCCACACCCACCATAATCGAACCGCAGGAACGCCCGCCCCTCGGACTTCGCCCACGCCTCCAGCGTCACCGCCTTGGTGCCCATCATGTCCGACGCGTACCCCGACAGGAACACGATCGTCGGGCCGGTACCGGGCGTGTGGTGATAGGCGAGGCGAGGACGCTCCTTGGCGGGAGGTGTGTTTGCGGTGGGCGCAGCGGCGGGAGCGATATCGGTCATATCGCCAGCTTTAGACTGTCTTCGAGGGGCTGGTGAAGATGTCTTCGATCGCCAGTTCGAACAGTTCGGCGATCTTGAACGCCAGCGGCAGCGATGGATCGTAGCGCCCCGTCTCGATCGCATTGACGCTCTGCCGCGACACTTCGAGCCGCTCGGCCAAGTCGCCCTGACTCCAGTCCCGCTCGGCGCGCAGCACCTTTAGGCGGTTCTTCATGCCGCGTGGCCGGCTATCCGGTCGCGCGCCCACAACCAGACCTGACCGACCAGCAAGCCGGCGCACCACAAGGGAAAGGCGAGGTGGACGGGCTTGTGCGGCACCGCACCGGTATCCTCGAGGAAGCTCCACACCGTCATGACCGACAGCATCAAGGCGGTCGCGATGAGCATGGCGTGGATCAGTTTGGCGCGCACATACTCGTCCGGCTGTTCGACGATCGCCATCCCCATCGCCCAGATGACCGCGATGATCGGCAGTGCCGGCAGAATCGCGAGCGCGATGAGCGGGGCCCCGGTCGGCGCGTAGGCCGCCTCGACCATGTTCGATCCCACCAGGAACACCGCGTAGCAGGTCATGCTGGGTATGAAGCGATTGAGATAACGGCGGTTGGCTTGTCGCATGGTGAGCACGGAAGGTCTCCTCGATTAAGGACAAGCGTGCTTTACATAACGGCAAGCTGACCTGTCAACCAAGCTTTACAAAATGCCAAGCGTGCATGTCGACAAGACACGCGACGCCGCAGCCCGAGCGAACCCGTTCTTGGCCTAACCCTGCCTAACCTTCTTTTTGGACCGGGCGCTTTCGTGCGCCGTAAGATACGGATTAGATGATGAATTCGACCGTCTTCATCTGCGTCTGATCGGCCGCGACCGCGCCGCGCTTCTCGACCATCTGGCGGTGCAGGTCTGCGACCGTCTCGCTTCCCCGCGTCTTACACAAGGCCGGCACGAACGCATGGACCAGCGCGCCGAGCCCGCCCTTGATCATCGTCACGCCGAACCGGCTGGCGACCCCAAAATGCTCGGCATAGCTCTCGCCGACGGTGGCAGGATGGTCGAGGAACAGGCGGCGAAACATGGGCGGTCTCCTGCCTTGCTCTATATCAGCGGGCACCCAAGGCGTCGACCACCCCCGCCGCCAGCACGCTCAGCGTGTCGTCGCGCGCGCCCATCACGACGATCCGGTCGCCCGGCCGTGCTTCCGTGACCAGTGCGGCGGCGGCTTCGGCACGGTCGGCGATATGCCGCGCATCGCGACCACCCTCGACGATCTGCCCGACGATATCCGCGCTGGTGACCTCCCGCGTGACGGTGCCGCCGTAATAGGCCGGGTCGGGCAGGACGAGCACATCGTCCTCCGCCATCCGCTCGACGAACGTGGCGCAGAGTTCGCGCCCCATCACCTTCAGTGGGCCATAGCCGTGCGGCTGGAAAAAGAGGAGCAGTCGTCCGGGGAAGGCGTGGAGCGTGTCGAGCGTCGCGGCGATCTTGTCCGGGTTGTGCCCGAAATCGTCGATCACCGAGACCCCGCCCGCCTCTCCGACGAGGTCGAAGCGTCGGCGCAGGCCCGTAAACCCCGTAATCGCCTTCACCGCATCGGCCAGCGACACATCCGCCGCCATCGCCGCCCCGATCGCGGCAAGCGCGTTCGACACGTTATGCCGCCCCGGCACCGCGAGCTTCACTGGCGTCCGCACGCCGCGCGAGACGAGATCGAAGCGGATCGCGAACGGCTCGGGCTTGAGGTTCTCGGCGCGTAGGTCGGCCGACGCATCGATCGCAAACGTCGTCACCTGACCGCGCGGCAGGCGCGAGGCGAGCGCGGCGGCGTCGGGATCGTTCGCGTTAACGACCGCGGTCTCGGCCTTGGCGACGAAGTCCCCGAACAACACACGCAGTTCCTCAAGCGACTTGTGGTCGAGGCTGACGTTGTTGAGCACCGCGATCTTGGGCGCATAGCCCGCGATCGAGCCGTCGCTCTCGTCGACTTCGCTCACGAACGCGTCGCCTTCCCCGACCAGTGCGCTGGCGAACGGCGCGTCGGGGGTGGCGAAGTTCTTCATCACCGCGCCGTTCATCACCGTCGGATCGCGCTCGACGACATGCAATATCCAGCCGATCATGCCCGTAACGGTCGACTTGCCGCTCGTCCCCGCGACACCGATCGGCAACCGGCTGTCGTTGAACAGCGACGCCAGCATCGCCGCGCGGGTCGAGCGGGTGCAGCCAAGCGCATCCGCCGCGATCATGTCCGGCACGCTCGCCTCGATCGCCGCGGAGGCAATCACCAACTGATCCGCCGAGACGATCCCGCTGCCGTCCTGCGGGAACAGCGCGACGCCCTTGGCCGCGAGGTCGTCGAACTTGGCAGGCACGCGGCCCTGGTCGAGGTTGCGATCGGAACCGGCGACGGTCGCGCCGCGCCCCGCGAGGATCATCGCGAGTGGCATCATGCCGGAGCCACCGATGCCGACGAAGAAACAGGGTTTGCTGATATCCATTGGCCCGCGATATGGGCGGTTTGGTAACGGGGCAAGGTCAGGAACAACAATGCGCATCGGTGTCCTCGCCGCGTCGAGCCGGACCAATCCCGCGGCAATCGCGAAGATGACCGCCTACGCGGCGACCGCGTTCCCCGGAGTCGAGCTCGTTTTCCATCCACAATGTCTGGAGACCGACGGCCATTTCGCCGGCTCCGACTTTCGCCGCGCGAGCGCGTTCCTGGAGTACGCCAACGATCCGGCGTTCGACGCGCTCTGGTTCCTGCGCGGCGGCTACGGCGCGAACCGCATCCTCGCGATGGTCATGCCCGAACTCGGCCGCGCGGCGCGCCACAAGATTTATCTAGGCTATTCCGACGTCGGCTTCCTGCTCGGCGCGCTCTACGCCCGGCGGATCGGCCGACCGGTGCACGGCCCGATGGTCAGCGACATCAATCGGCATGACGGCGAGGCCACCGTCGCGCGGTCGCTCGGCTGGATCGTTCGCGGCGATCGGGCAGGGCTGGAGCCGGGCCTCGACGGCCGCCCGTCCGCCGCGTTCAATCTCAGCATCCTGACGTCGCTGATCGGCACCCCATGGCTGCCCGACCTGACCGACCACGTGCTGATCGTCGAGGAGGTTTCGGAGCCGATGTACGCGATCGACCGGATGCTGTTCAAAGTCGCTAACGCCACGCAGTTGAAGGGGATTGCGGGGTTGCGGCTGGGTGCTGTGACCGCGGTGCAGGAGAACGACCCGCCCTGGGGCGAGACGCTGGATTACATGATGGTGAGATGGTCGCGCGACATGGGTGTGCCCTACCTCGGGCGCGCGGAGATCGGGCATACGCAGGCGAACCACGCAGTGCCGTTCGGCGTGGTTTGAGGCGCGCCGACCCGACCAACCCGACCCGACCGAACCGACCCAACCTGGCCCGACTTCAGTTCCGCCTCCCAACGCCGACCGTCACCTCAGCGAAAGCTGGGGTATCCCCGTGGCGGATGCTGCGACCCGAATGGGGAGATCCCAGCTTTCGCTGGGATGACGGGCAAAGGAGGAGGGCGGTGGCAGGTGGCAGGTGGCAGGCGGCAGGCGTAAGGCAGCAGCGTAAGAGTGCCAACGCCATCAAACATCAGGAACCTCGCCCGAACCCCCGCATGATGGCTCCAGCGAAGCGGGTTGCCTATATACCCCACGCGACGGCATAAGCCGCGCACTTCCAACACGAGAAAGTCCCTCATGTCCGCCATGTTCCGCATTACGCTCCCCGACGGTTCCGTCCGCGAGGTTGCGCCCGGGACTACCCCCGCGGATGTCGCCGCGGCGATCGGCCCCGGCCTCGCCAAGGCGGCCCTCGCCGCGCGGATCGACGGGCAGGTGCGCGATCTCAACCGGCCGTTCGAAGGGGACACGCAGCTTGCCCTCGTGACCGCACGTGACGAGGCGGACGCGCTCGAACTGGTCCGCCACGATCTCGCCCACGTCATGGCGGAGGCGGTCCAGCACCTGTTTCCCGGCACGCAGATCACCTTCGGCCCCGCCACCGACGACGGTTTCTACTACGACTTCGCGCCGAAGGACCGTCCGTTCACCGACGAGGACCTGCCCGCGATCGAAGCCGAGATGCGCGCGATCATCGCCAGAAACGAGCCGTTCGTGCGCGAGGTCTGGTCGCGGCAGCAGTTGATCGACCGCTGGACGCAGCAGGGCGAGACCTTCAAGGCCGAATGGGCCGCCGAACTGCCCGAGGGCGAGGAACTGACGATCTACCGCCAGGGCGAGTGGCTCGACATGTGCCGCGGCCCGCACATGGCCTCGACCGGCAAGCTCGATCCCGCCGCCTTCAAATTGACGCGCGTCAGCGGAGCCTATTGGCGCGGCGACCAGAAGAACGCGATGCTGAGCCGCATCTACGGCACCGGCTGGCTCAACAAGAAGCAGCTCGACCAGCATCTCTTCCGCCTCGAGGAAGCCGCCAAGCGTGATCATCGGAAAATCGGCGCGGAGATGGACCTGTTCCACCTCCAGTCCGAGGCGCAAGGCTCGGTGTTCTGGCATCCCAACGGCTTCGTGCTCTGGCGCCAGATGGAGGCGTATATGCGCCGCCGTCTCGATGCCGCCGACTATGCCGAGGTGAAGACCCCGCAGCTGATGGACGCCAAGCAGTGGGAACAGTCTGGCCACTGGGGCAAGTACCGCGAGAACATGTTCGTCGTGCCGGACGAGATCCCGAATGCCGAAGACGAGGGCGCGATCCTGTCGGGCAAGGGCGACCTGATGGCGCTGAAACCGATGAACTGCCCCGCGCACGTCCTGATCTTCAAGCAGGGGATCAAGTCGTACCGCGACCTGCCGATCCGGATGGCCGAGTTCGGCTGCTGCCACCGCAACGAGCCGCACGGCGCGTTGCACGGCATCATGCGCGTCCGCCAGTTCACCCAGGACGACGCGCATATCTTCGTCCGCGAGGACCAGTTGGTCGAGGAGGTGCGCAAGTTCTGCGAGCTGCTCGACAGCGTCTACAAGCACCTCGGCTTCGAGGAGTATGCGGTGAAGCTCGCGCTGCGCCCCGAGAAGCGGTTCGGCGACGATGCGATGTGGGACAAGGCCGAGGCGGAGCTGCGCGAGGCGGTGATGCAGTCGGGCCTGAGCGACACGATCAAGGCGAATTTTGAGGAACTGCCGGGCGAGGGGGCGTTCTACGCGCCGAAGCTCGAATTCCATCTAACCGACGCGATCGGGCGGACGTGGCAGGTCGGCACGATCCAGTCGGACCGCGTGCTGCCCGAGCGACTCGACGCGTCTTACGTCGGCGCGGACGGCGAGCGGCACCGGCCGGTGATGCTCCACCGTGCGATCCTGGGCACGTTCGAGCGCTTCATCGGCATCCTGATCGAGCATCATGCCGGGCGCTTCCCGCTCTGGCTGGCGCCGGTGCAGGTGGTGGTCGCGACGATCGTCTCGGATGCCGACGACTATGCCCATCAGGTCGCCGCCGATCTCCGGAAGGCCGGGCTTCGCGTCGAAACCGACCTTCGCAACGAGAAGATCAACTACAAGGTGCGTGAGCATTCGCTGGCCAAGGTGCCGCTGCTGTTCGTGGTCGGCAAGCGCGAGGCGGACGAAGGCACCGTCGCGATCCGGCGTCTCGGCAGCCAGGGCCAGGAGATGATGGCGCTCGGCGATGCGACTGCACGGGTTGCGATCGAGGCGCGCGCACCCGATATGTGAACTAAGGGCCGGCTATTCCCCATCTGTTCGGGCGCGCGTTTCTACGCTATAGGCCGGCCCAAATATTGTCAGAAACTTCAGGAGCAACCCCCATACGTCCTCCCACGATACGCCGGCCGATGCAGACGCCCGCGATGAACGGTCCGCGATTCAACGAATTCATCCAGAGCCAGAAAGTCCGCGTGATCGATCACGAGGGCGAGAATCTGGGCGTGATGTACACGCGCGAAGCGATCGAGCAGGCTGCCGAGCACGGCCTCGACTTGGTCGAAGTGTCGCCTAACGCCGATCCGCCCGTCGCCAAGTTCCTCGATGTCGGCAAGTTCAAGTACGAGGCGCAGAAGAAGGCCAACCTCGCACGCAAGTCGCAGAAGACGCAGGAGATCAAGGAGATCAAGATGCGTCCGAACATCGACGACCATGATTACGACACGAAGATGAAGAAGGTGAACGACTTCATCGGCGAAGGCGACAAAGTCAAGATCACGCTGCGCTTCCGCGGTCGCGAACTCAGCCACGGCCAGCTCGGCATGAACCTGTTGAAGCGCGTCCAGGACGACGTCGCGGAAATCGCCAAGATCGAGGCGTATCCCCGCATGGAAGGCCGCCAGATGCTGATGGTGCTCGCACCGAAGTAATTTCGCAACGGCTTCGGCCGCAGCGATCGGAAATTGAAAGGCTGGTCGGTCCCGAGGGGCTGGCCAGCCTTTTTTTGTGCGTGGCGGCGGCGCATTCGGGTTATCGGCCCCTGCGGCTTGCGGCTTGCGGCCTGCGGCCTGCGGCTCGCGGAGTGCCCAACGAACAGGCGCGTCCACTTCTTGCCCCTCCCTGAAAGGGAGGGGTAGGGGGTGGGTCGGCCTGTTTGGGGCGCAACGTCGGTAATGGGGAAGCCGACCCACCCCCAACCCCTCCCTTCCAGGGAGGGGGGCTGGACAAAAGACGTATGCGATCGCTGCGCCGGATCGCGCGCGAACTGAAGGCGTCCTCTATCGCCGCCCCGGTTACCCTCCGACCTCACCCCAAACGGTTGCGATTTGAAACTAGGGTTTGGTCGCTGTCACTGTGTGGCGTTTTTGAGACATTACATTCAAAAATCTCTTTCCGTATGCGGAAATTGCTAGACGTTCACGTAGGAGTGCCTCTACCTATCGTCCAAACCATAAGTTCGAAAACATTCGAACACTCAGGAGAGAATGCCGATGCGTATGATCGCATATCTGTTGTCCGCCGCCGCGACCACGGCGCTCGTCACCCCGGCATTCGCGCAGGACGTGCCAACCACCCAGCCCGAGGCGCAGACCGCGACGACCACGTCCGGCACCGCCGCGGGATCGGTTGATGCCGGTCAGCCCCCGGTGGCGCCGCAGGCCGATACGGGCGGCAATGCAAGCGACATCGTCATCACCGCGACGCGCCGTTCAGAGCGCCTGTCGAACGTCCCGATCGCGGTCTCCGCGGTCGGCTCGGCCGCGCTCGAGAACACCGGCGCCAACGACATCCGCCAGGCCACGCAGCTTGTCCCCTCGCTGCTGATCTCGTCGACCGGCAGCGAGGCCAACGCCTCCGCGCGCGTTCGCGGCATCGGTACGGTCGGCGACAATCCCGGCCTCGAAAGCTCGGTTGCGGTGTTCATCGACGGGGTCTATCGCAGCCGCACGGGGTCGGGCCTGAACGACCTCGGCGAAGTCGACCGTATCGAGGTTCTGCGCGGACCGCAGGGCACGCTGTCGGGTCGCAACGCCACCGCTGGCTCGATCAACATCCTGACCAAGCTGCCTTCCTATGACTTCGGCGGCTATGCCGAGGCGACGTACGGCAACTATAACAACGTCCGCATCGCCGGCGCCCTGACCGGTCCGATCATCAAGGACAAGCTGGCCTTTCGCCTCGACGGCGTTTTCGGCAAGCGCGACGGCTATTATTACGATGTCATCAACGACACGGACTATAACGACCGCAATCGCTATTTCGTCCGCGGCCAGTTGCTGTTCGAGCCATCGTCGGACGTCACCGTTCGCGTGATCGGCGACTACACGCACCGCGACGAGAAATGCTGCGGCGCGGTCTATATCAACACGCAGGAAAAGATCGATCCGACCCCCGGCGTCACCGGCGATTTCGCGATCAACCCGTCGGGCAACCGCATTGTCCAGGTCATGCAGAGCATGGGCGCGGTGTTCCCCAGCGCAGGCGATCCGTATAACCGCCGCATCGCCAACTCGCCCGGTCGCGCCTATTCGAACGTCACCACCGATTACGGTGGCTCGGGCCAGATCGACGTCAATCTCGGCGGCGCGTCGCTCACCTCGATCACGGCATACCGGGAATACAAATCTGGCGGTGCAGCCGATATCGATTACGGCAATCTCGACATCGGCTATCGTGCGGACGACGGTAACAGCTATCGTCAGTTCCACACCTTCAGCCAGGAAGTCCGCCTGAACGGCTCGCTGTTCAACGATCGGTTGAACTGGCTGGTCGGTGGCTATTACTCGAAGGAAGACCTGGTCGTTGCCGACAATCTCAAGTTCGGCACGCAATATGGCGCCTTCGCCGCATGCCGCATCGTCGCGACGGCCAATCCGCTGGCGGCATTGCGCAACCCGAACAACCCGGGCTGCCTGAGCACGACCCCGCAGGCTGCACTGGGCGGCGCGAACGGGCGGCAGGCGCTCGGCGCATCGTTCGGTGCTCTCGGACCGACGATCCTCGCCGGTCTCGATCGCCTCAGCACGCTCAACAGTCTGGGCGATCAGCGCTCGACCTATTACCAGGACAGCGAGAACTACGCGTTCTTCACCCACAACATCTTTAAGCTGACCGACAAGCTCTCAATCACCGGCGGCCTGCGCTACACGCGCGAAGCGAAGGATTTCCACGCCGATTTCAACAACAACAATACGGTCTGCCCGGCTCAGCAGGCCAATCTCAGCCCATTGCTGGCCAGTGCCGCGGTCCCGGCCGCGCTCAAGACGCTGGTCGGTGGTATCATCACGCTCACCTGCACGGGTAACTCGACCTCCGCACTGAACGGCCTCGACCTGAACGACAGTTTCAAGGAAGGCGAGTTCACCGGGACCGGCGTGATCTCGTACAAGCCGCGTACCGACACGCTGCTGTATGCGTCCTTCTCGCGCGGCTACAAGGCAGGCGGCTACAACCTCGACCGGTCGGATCTGACCGCGAACGTCTTCTCGTCGCCGACCAACGCCAGCGTCGCCAATCTGCGCTTCGATCCCGAGACGGTGAACGCGTACGAACTCGGCCTGAAGTTCACGTCGAAGGACTTCACGTTCAACGTCGCGGGCTTCCGCCAGGAGTTCAAGAACTTCCAGCTGAACACCTTCAACGGCACCAACTTCATCGTCCAGAACATCAGCACCTGCGATACGAGCCTGAACGGTGCGGATCGCGATGCCAGCGCAACGACGGGCGCCTGCACGGGCAACGTCAAATACGGCGTCATATCGCAGGGCTTCGAACTCGAGGCGGGCCTGTTCCCGGCGCCGAATTATTCGGTGAACCTCGGCTACACCTACACGAACACCCGCTTCCGCAACAACCTGGTCGGCAGCGAGGACGGCCAGCCACTCGATCCGGCGTTGTTCCTGCTGTCGGGCAGCAACCTGTCGAATGCGCCGAAGCACACCGTGACCGCGTCGACCGCATGGACGCCGGATATCGGCTCGTCGGGCATGACCGCGCTGTTCTACGTCGATGGCCGCATGACCAGCGACTATAACACCGGCTCCGACCTGTTCCCCGAAAAGGCGCAGGACGGGTTCTTCCTGATGAATGCCCGCGTCGGTCTCCGCGGGCCGGAGCAGAAGTGGGCGCTGGAAGTCTGGGCGCAGAACCTGCTCGACACGAACTACCAGCAGGTCGCGTTCAACGCGCCGTTCCAGGGGGCCGGCAGCCAGGCGCAGACCCAGGCGTTCGGCACGACGGCCAATCAGATCTTCACCTCGTATCTGGCCGAACCACGCACGTACGGCCTGACGCTACGCACCCGCTTCTGATCGAGATTTTAGGTAAGAAAAAGCCGGTTCGCACTTAGGTGCGGGCCGGTTTTTTTTTGAGAAGAGCGCTCGGCCCAAATCCATCCGTCACCCCGGGCCTGTTCCGGGGCCCACGGTTCCGCGTATCAGCGGCTATTGAGCGTGCGGACCAGTGGATGCCGGAACGAGTCCGGCATGACGCGCAAACTTTACGGCGCCCTAAGCCGCCAGATCGATCTCTTCGCCCGCCGCTGCCGCCAATAACCGTCGCTCCAGCGTCTTCAATCGAGCCGGCTGGGTGATCCGGTCGCCGGTCAGGTCGGTGATGTAGAACGTATCTACCGCTCGCTCACCATAGGTCGCGACATGCGCGGAATGGATCGTCACTTTCGACTGGAACAGCGCATTGGCGAGCTGGTTCAGCAGCGCCGGCCGATCGCGCGCGTTGACCTCGACCACCGTGAACCGGTTCGACGCCTTGTTGTCGACCAGCGCATTCGGAACGATGTCGAAGGCCTCCGCGCGTGTCCGGGGCAGGGGCTTTGCCACCAGTCGATCGGCCAGCTTGCCACGGTTGGCGAGCGCATCTTCGATCGCAGTCTTCAGCCTCGAGAGCTGGCCGGACTCGTCGAACGGACGTCCGAACGGGTCCTGCACGAGAAAATTGTCGATTGCCATCCCGTCGCGCGTGGTGTGGATGCGCGCGTCGATGATGTTGCCTCCCGCGACGTGGATCGCACCAGCGATGCGGTAGAACAGCCCCGGATGATCGGCGGCGTAGATCGTAACGAGCGTCGCGCCGCGTTCCGGATAGACGTGCGCATCGATCGCGAGTTGCGCGTCGCCGGTGGTGGCAAGGAAGCGGGCATTGTGCGCGAGCACGTCTTCGGGTTCGGCAATCCAATAGGCTTCGGGTAGACGGTGGACGAGCGTCGCAAACGTCGTCTCATCCCAGCCAAGCGCGTCACGGAGATGCTCCTGTTTGGCCGCGATCCGCTCGGCGCGCCCCTTCTGCTTGTGGCCGAGCCGCAGGACCTCCTCGGCGGATTCGTAGAGGTCGCCGAGCAACTGGCGTTTCCAGCCGTTCCAGACGGCGGGGCCGACCGCGCGGATGTCGACGATCGTCAGTGTTAGCAACAGGCGGAGGCGCTCGGGGCTCTGCACCACGTCGCAGAAATCGAGGATCGTCTTGAAGTCGCTGAGGTCGCGTTTGAACGCGGTTGCGGACATCAGCAGGTGCCAGCGCACCAGCCAGGCGACCGTTTCGGTCTCCGCCGCGGTCAGCCCGAAGCGCGGGCACAGCCGTTGTGCCACTTCCGCGCCCAAGATCGAATGATCACCTCCACGACCCTTTGCGATGTCGTGGAGCAGTACCGCCACATACAGCGCACGCCGCGACACGATCTGTTCGAAGATCGCGCTGGCGAGCGGATGCTCTTCCTTCAGCAGGCCGTTTTCGATCCGCGCGAGCAGGCCGATCGCGCGAATGGTGTGCTCGTCGACGGTGTAGTGGTGATACATGTCGAACTGCATCTGCGCGACGACACGCGCGAAATCGGGCACGAACCGGCCGAACACACCCGCCTCGTTCATCCAGCGCAGCACAAGCTCGGGGTCTCGCGGCGAGGTCAGCACGTCGAGGAAGAGGGCGTTGGCGGTGGGGCTGTTGCGAACTTCATCGACAAGTTTGGCGTCGCGGGCGGCGGCGCGCATCGCCAGAGGGTGAATCTCGACGCCGTGTTTGTCGGCGAGTTGGAAGATCTCGATCAGGCGTTTGGGATCGGCCTGGAAGAAGTCGTCGCTCGGCAGCGCCAACCGCCCGCGATCGAGCACGAAGCCGTTGAGCTTTCGCGGCGAGCGGCGGATCGTCGGCAATCCGAAGCGCCGGCCACGCGCCGCGAACTTCTCGTCGAGATGCGCGAGGAAGACGCCGCTCAGCGTGCCGACGGTCTTCGCCTGCAGGAAATAGAACTGCATGAACCGCTCGACCTTCGACTTGCCCGGCCGGTCCGAGAACCGCATCCGGTCGGCGATCTCGCGTTGCAGGTCGAACGTCAGGCGATCCTCGGCGCGGCCGGTGATGCTGTGCAGATGGCACCGCACCGCCTGGAAGAAATTGTCGGCGCGGTGGAACAGGCGGTACTCGGACTTGGTGAACAACCCGACCTCGACCAGTTCGGCGGCGCGCTGGACGTCGTAGATGTATTTGCCGATCCAAAACAATGCGTGAAGATCGCGCAGGCCGCCTTTGCCCTCCTTGATGTTGGGTTCGACGACGTAGCGCGTATCGCCCATCTTCCGGTGCCGTGCGTCGCGTTCGGCGAGCTTGTCGGCGATGAAGGTGCGCGCGGTGTCCGCCTGGACCTCGGTCTTGAAGCGGTGCGACGCCTGTTCGTACAGTTCGGTGTCGCCGCAGACGTAGCGCGCCTCGAGCAGTGCGGTGCGGACGGTGACGTCGCTCTTCGCCTGGCGGACCATCTCGTCGAGCGAGCGGCTGGACTGGCCGAGCTTCAGCCCGAGATCCCAGAGCGCGTACAGCATCGACTCGATCACGCGCTCGGCCCAGGGCGTCTGCTTGCCGGGCGTGAGAAAGCCGATATCGACGTCCGAATGCGGCGCCATTTCCGCACGGCCGTAACCGCCGACGGCGATCAGCGTGAGGCGCTCGCCGATCGTCGGGTTGGGCAGGGGATAGAGCCGCTGCGTCGTGAAATCGAACAGGATGCGGAGCAGCGCGTCGATCAGATAGGCCTGCGCGCTCGATGCTTCCAACCCGCGCGACGGATGTTCGACGAGGCGACGTTCGACCTCTACCCGGCCCTTCTCCAGCGCGGTTTTCAGCAACGCGGTCGCGTCGCGGCGGAGCGCGGTCGGGTCGACGCCTTCCAGCGCGGCAATGGTTTCGGCGACGGCGCGGCGATCGATGATCGTGCGACGGTTGGGGAGGTGATCGAAGCGGCCGGACATGACGCTCAGATAGGGGCGCAACGCCCATGCGTCATCAGGATTGCGCAAAACGTCTGCGAAACGTAACCGGACGCGCGAGTGGAGGACGAAAATGAGCGAACCATTGCGCGTAGCCCTGGCCGGGCTGGGGACAGTAGGCGGCGGGGTGATCCGGCTGCTGGATGCGAACCGCGAGTTAATTGCGCGGCGGGCCGGGCGGGAGATCGAGATCGTTGCGGTTTCGGCGCGTGATCGGGGCAAGGATCGCGGCGTCGACCTGACGCGCTTCGCGTGGGTCGACGACACGACCGCACTGGCGAAGCAGCCGGGCGCGGACGTCGTGGTCGAGCTGATCGGTGGTTCCGATGGTCCGGCGCTGACGCTGGCGCGCAGCACGCTGGGCGCGGGGCGGAGTTTCGTCACCGCGAACAAGGCGATGATCGCGCATCATGGGCTGGAACTCGCGCAGGCAGCTGAAGGGGCGGGCGTCGCGCTGAAGTTCGAGGCGGCGGTTGCGGGCGGCATCCCTGTCATCAAGGGGCTTCGCGAGGGTGCAGCGGCGAACGAGATCGCCCGCGTCTACGGTATCCTCAACGGCACCTGCAATTTCATCCTGTCGAAGATGGAGTCGGAGGGCCGCGACTTTGCCGAAGTGCTGGCCGAGGCGCAGGCGCTCGGGTTTGCCGAAGCCGATCCGAGCTTCGACATCGACGGCGTCGATGCGGCGCACAAGCTGTCGATCCTGGCCGCGGTCGCGTTTGGGACGCAGCCGGCGTTCGGCGATGTCGCGATCGGCGGTATTCGCCATCTGCTGGGCGCGGACGTCGCCGAAGCGGCGGCGCTGGGGTATCGCGTGCGGCTGCTCGGGTTGGCGGAAGCGGGGGCGGACGGGCTGTTCCAGCGCGTGCATCCGCATCTCGTACCGATCGATCATCCGCTTGCGCATGTGACGGGGTCGCTCAACGCCGTAGTGGCGGAAGGCAATTTTGTCGGCCGGCTGCTGTTTCAGGGTGCTGGTGCCGGCGATGGCCCGACGGCAAGCGCCGTGGTGGCCGACCTCATCGACATCGCGCGGGGCGAGTTCGGGCCGCCGTTCGCGATGCCGGTGGTGTCGCTCACTGCTGCGTCGAAAGCGGATAGCGGCGAGCGGCGTGGTCGCGCGTATTTGCGCTTTACCGTTGCGGACCGGGTCGGGGTGCTGGCGGAGATCGCGGCGGCGATGCGTGACGCGGGCGTCTCGATCGAGAGCCTGATCCAGCGGGGGGCGATTGCGGATGGCAGCGTGCTGGTGGCGATCGTCACGCATGAGAGTCCGGAGCGGTCGATCGCGCAGGCTCTCGAGAAGCTGCGTGGATCGCAGAGTCTCGTGGGGCAGCCGATGTGGATGCATATTCTGGATTGAGGGGGGCTCTTCAGTCCTCGAACACCTCCACCCCGGCGAAGGCCGGGGCCCAATTGGAAGGGTCGCAGTAACGCTGCGCACCCTTCGTTAGCCCCGTCCCCCAATTGGGCCCCGGCCTTCGCCGGGGGGGGATCCTTGCCAGCGTGGGGGTCCTTGCCTGGGTGGCGGCGCCCGGATTGCGGCGCCCGGATTGCGGCGCCCGGATTGCGGCGCCCGGGTGGCGGCGATCGTCTGGATTGAGGGTCTTCTGCTCCCCTCCCTGGAAGGGAGGGGCTGGGGGTGGGTTGGCTTGTGGTTGAAGGTTGGCCTTCCCAAGCGGCCTACCGCTCCCGACCCCTCCCTTCCAGGGAGGGGAGAAACTCACGTCGAGGCCGTCGGTACCGATTGCTGCTCGACTTCCTCTCTTGTTCTCCCGCGAAGGCGGGAGCCCAGTCTGGGTCCCCGCCTTCGCGGGGAAACAACGCGGGGGTAGATCGCCAGCGTGGGAGTGCCTCAGTTTTTCGGATCATCCAGCACGATCGGCACGCGGTTCGACGTGTCCGGCTTTTTCCGGAACTTGCCGGCCACGTCCCGCACCAGCGCCATCGGATCCTTCCCTTCGCCATTTTCGCAGCAGCTATGCGGATCGATCAGCGCGCCGATGCCGCGGATCAGCACGACCGGGACCGTCAGCAAATCCACCCCGGTGCAGCCACCCGGCGGGCAGGGCCGCCCGGCATTGTCGAGCGCAGCGCGCGGATCGCCGGTCGGCTGGCGCGGGCGGTCCTGCGGCGGGCGTTCGCCGGGCAGGGGAAGGCGCTGCTCCGACGACCCGTTGCTGCCGCAGACGACGATCTCGGTCGGGCTCGAACCGGGGCAGGCGGGGGGATTCAGGATCGACCAGCTCTGCGGCGGCGGTGCGACGATCGGCGTCGTCGGCGCGGTGGCTTGCAACAGGATCGACAGCAGGATCACAGCGCCTCCAAAGTCCTAGTTGACGGTACCGACGGGACCATCGAGGTCGATCGGCACACGGCCCCGCTTGTCGGGTTTCTTCACCAGCGCGCTCTTGATCAGCCCGACCGCCGCCTTGGCGATGGGGGCTATCGGTGGACCAAAGCCGACCTGACACCCGCGCTGGCTGGCCGCACACGGCGTAGCCTCCAGTTGCAGCGCGCGGACCGCGCTGAGGTTGGGATTCGATGCAACCGCGTGGTCGGGCGGGCCGCGCTCGTCCGGCAGTGGCAGGCGCGGGCTGTTCGCTGCGGGGCCACCACAGACGATGATCTCGTTGCCATCCGTCGAGGCGGCCGCGCACGGATCGACCAGGATCGAAAATCGCTCCGACGCCGCGTTCGGAGACGGTGTGGCGACCTGCATCAGCACGGACAGGATGGCGGCGAACATCGGATAACCCCTTTACGGCGCGGGCTTGCGGAACGACGTGCCGCCTTCGCCGCCCATCGTCATGCTCACGCCCGCCATCCCGCCACCGACCTGGAACGGACCGAGATCGGCGAGTGGCGAGGTGCGGCGGAGCAAGCGGGTCCGTTCGTTGCGGACGCTCTCATGCTTGGGATCACCGGCGTCGTGGACGACGAACGGCACACGAAACCGGTCCGCGGTACGCATGCCGCAGACCGTGATATCGGTCTCATCGGCGCTTTGGATACAGGGTTGCTCGGCAGCCATCCGCGCCTTTGCGGTGGCCATCAGGGGGTCCTCGATCAGTATCGACAGCAGCATCGCGAGCATCGGCGCCTCCCGGACAGACATTCAGACTGACCGCGATCGGGCGCCGGGGCAAGCATCATTGCTCGATCTTGGCGACTCCGAGCCTGGGAATGTCGATTGCCGGGCAACGATCCATCACGACTTGCAGCCCTGCGGCCTCGGCGCGCGCTGCCGCTTCTTCGTTGATGACGCCGAGTTGCATCCAAACCGCCTTCGCACCCGCTGCAATCGCCTGATCGACCGCTTCACCGGCTGCGGCCGAGTTGCGGAAGATATCGACGATGTCGATCGGGTCGCCGAGCTGCGACAGCTCACGAAAGACGAACTCGCCGTGGATATGCTCGCCGGTGATCTGCGGATTGACCGGGATGACGCGGTAGCCGTGTGCCTGAAGCTTGGCCATCACGCCGTAGGAGGGACGGTCCGGGCGATCGGACGCACCAATCATCGCGATCGTCCGTGCGCCTTCGAGCAAGGCCTTGATGTCGGCATCGGCGGTCAACGGCATCGATGCCTCCTGTCGGGGAAACCTGGTCCGCTCGTACCGCAACTCTACGCGTCGGGTACGACCGGTAATCAGACAACGTGGATCGGGCCCGCGGGTTTCACAGTTTTCCGAGCCATGCGACGACCTGAGCCGCAATCGGCATGAACACAGTATCGTCGGGGTTCGAAGCCGGCGGCGTCCCCGCATCGGACGCGGTGCGGATCGAGATCGTCAGCGGTACGCGACCGAGGAACGGGATGCCGAGTTCGCGCGCCGCCGCTTCCGCGCCGCCATTGCCGAACGGGTCCGACGCCTCGCCGCAATGCGGACAGATATAGCCGGCCATGTTCTCGACGAGACCTATGATGGGAATGCCGGCCTTCTCGAACAGGTCGATCGCACGGCGCGCGTCGATCAGCGCGAGATCCTGCGGGGTGGAGACGATCACCGCGCCTGCGGGGCGGTATTTCTGAACCATCGTCAGCTGGACGTCGCCGGTCCCGGGCGGCAGGTCGAGTACGAGCGTATCGGTCAGGCCCCAGTCCGCCTCGACCAGCTGCCCGAGTGCGCCCGCGGCCATCGGTCCGCGCCATGCGATCGCCTTGCCCGGCTCGACGAGTTGGCCCATCGACAGAAGCGGTACGCCGTACGGGGTCGGGACCGGATCGAGCACCTTGTCCTTGGCGGTCGGACGCGTGCCCTCGACGTTCATCAGGCGTGGCTGTGACGGCCCATAAATGTCGGCGTCGACCAGCCCGACGCGGCGACCGGCGCGCGACATCGCGATGGCGAGATTGGCGGCGAGCGTCGATTTGCCGACGCCGCCCTTGCCGCTGGCGACCGCGATCAGCCGGCGGGTCGAGCGTTCGGCGGTCACCGCGATCCGCACTTCGGTCACGCCGGGCTGCGTCGCGGCCATCCGCACGGTTGCCTCCAGCGCATCGCGCGCCTGCGGGTCGAGCCCGGTGGCATCGATGATGATGCCCGCTCGTGTTCCTTCGAGCCGGACGGTCGCCCGCTTGCCCGCTACTGCAGCAACCGCCGCCTTTACCGCTTCGATGTCGATCATCCGCGCCAGATAGGACCGCAAAGGCCGCTTGGCACTGTTTTTCCGCCAGCGCACACCTATAAAGGTTGGTATGACGATCTTCTCGCGCTGGTTCCGGCGCCCCGATATCCTCGCCACCGAAACACCGAAAGGCCCTTGGGGCGGTTCGGGCGACGACGGTAACCCTGGCCCGCGCAATCCCTGGGCCCTGCCGCCCGGTGGTCGCAAACCTGCGGCCAAGCCTACTGCGCTCGACGAGTTCCTGCGGAAAGCGCGTGGCTCGGGTGGCGGGGGCGGCGGCAATGGCGGCTTCGGCGGGCTGCCGTCGGGCGCCAATGCCCGCGCGCTCTGGGCGATCGGCGTCGCGATTATCCTGGTTGTCTGGGTCCTGTTCACCTCGATCCACCAGATCGGCCCGCAGCAACGCGGCGTCGTCACTTATTTCGGCAAATATGCCGGTACGCTCGATCCGGGCGTTCGCCTGACGATGCCTGCGCCGATCGCCGACGTGACGGTGGTCGACGTGCAGAAGATCCGCACCGACAACTTCCCCGTCGGCGATGGCGAGAATCTGACGCTGACCGGCGACCAGAACATCATCGATCTTGCTTACTCGGTCCGCTGGGACATCGCCGATCCGCGCGATTACGTGTTCCAGCTCGCCGAGCCGAACGAAACCGTCCGCGCCGCCGCCGAGAGCGCGATGCGCGCGGTGGTCGCGACTACCACGCTCGACCAGGCGATCGGCACGGGACGCACGGTGATCGAACAGCGCGTCGCGGAGATGACCCAGCAGATCCTCGACGACTATAAGTCCGGCGTCCGCATCCAGGGCGTCGCGATCAAGCAGGCCGCCGCGCCCGCGCGGATCGTCGAGGACTTCAACGCCGTCACCGCTGCGCAGCAGGAGGCGATCGCCAACCTCAACCAGTCGCGCTCCTATGCGCAGCAGGTGGTGGCCCGTGCGCAGGGCGAGGCCGCATCGTTCGACAAGGTGTACGAGCAGTATCGTCTCGCGCCCGAAGTGACGCGCCGCCGTATGTATTACGAGACGATGGAGGCGGTGCTCGCCAAGAGCGACAAGACGATCGTCGAGACGCCGGGCGGGGTGGTGCCGTATCTGCCGCTGTCGAACGCCAAGCGCTTGCCGAACCCCGAGGCTGTCCAGTCGACGCCAGCACCGGCCGCGGCGGCGGCTGCTGCCCCCCAGCCTGGAGCTGCCCAGTGAACGCCGTGAGTTTCCGCAATCCGATCGTGGCCGGGATCGTCGCGCTGCTGCTGGTGATCCTCGCCGCCGCAACTTTCGCGATCGTGCCCGAGACCAAGCAGGCGGTGATCCTGCGCTTCGGCCAGCCGATCCGCACGGTGAACGCCTGGCAACCCAACACCGCGTTCGGCCAGACCGGCGCCGGTCTGATCGCCCGCATCCCGTTCGTCGACCGGATCGTGTGGATCGACAAGCGCGTGCAGGATCTGGAGCTCGACAACACGTTGGTGCTGTCGACCGACCAGTTGCGGCTCGAAGTCGATGCGTACGCCCGCTACCGGATCGTCGATCCGCGGAAGATGCGGAATGCGGTCGGCAGCGAGGACCGTATCCCCGATCAGCTGCGCCCGATCCTCGGCTCGGCGTTGCGCAACGAGCTCGGCAAGCGGCGCTTCGTCGAACTGCTCAGCCCCGAACGCTCGGAACTGATGGACAACATCCAGAAGGGCCTCCAGCGCGTCGCCAGCCAGTACGGCGTGGAGATCGTCGACGTCCGTATCAAGCAGGCGAACCTGCCCGTCGGCCTGCCGCTCGAAAGCGCGCTCAAACGCATGTCGAGCGCGCGTCAGCAGGAGGCGATCACGATCCGGGCCGAGGGCCAGAAGCAGGCGCAGATCGTTCGTGCGCAGGCCGATGCGGATTCGGCGAAGATCTATGCCGAGAGCTTCGGCAAGGACGCCGATTTCTACGACTTCTACCGTGCGATGCAGTCGTATCGGCACACGTTCGGCGCGGATGGCGGTCCGGCACCCGAAGGATCGACCTCGATCATTCTTTCGCCGAACAACAGTTATCTGAGGGAATTTGAGGGCCGCGGGCGTTGAGCCTGCGGAACCTTTGAACCCCGCGCCATATTCAAGCCCATATTCAAGCATTGTTCAGAACGGCGTCCCTACGGGATACCTGTTTCGATTGATGAAACGAGAGGACAACATCTAGTGCGTTACGCCTACGCCATTACCAGTGCTCTTCTCCTCGGCGGCGCGACCGCGACGCTCGCGCTCCAGCCCAGCGGCGCGCAGGTCGCGCAGAACGAACCCGGTGCGATCCAGGCGGTCTCGCCGAAACCCGGCGCGCCTATGAGCTTCGCCGACATGGTCGCGCGGCTCCAGCCCGCGGTCGTCAACATCTCGACCAAGCAGACGATCGTCCAGAAGCAGCAGGCCAATCCGTTCGCGGGTACGCCGTTCGGCGACCTGTTCGGCGGCATGGGCGGCGGCGGCGCTCCAGGCGCTCCCCCCGTAAAGCGCGAGGGCGCCTCGCTAGGCTCGGGCTTCCTGATCTCGCCCGACGGCTATGTCGTCACGAACAACCACGTGATCTCGCCAGGCGCGCAGGGCGCTACTGTCGATTCGATCACCGTCACGCTCAGCGACAAGAAGGAATATGTCGCCAAGGTCATCGGCAAGGATCAGGAGTCCGACCTCGCGCTGCTCAAGATCGATGCAGCAAACCTGCCGTTCGTGAAGTTCGGCGACTCGAACGGCGCGCGCGTCGGCGACTGGGTCGTCGCGATCGGCGAGCCGTTCGGCCTCGGCGGCACCGTGACCGCGGGCATCGTCTCGGCGATCAACCGCGTCACCGGGCAGGGCGGCGCGTATGACCGCTTCATCCAGACCGACGCGTCGATCAACCAGGGCAATTCGGGCGGCCCGATGTTCGATCTGAACGGCAACGTGATCGGAGTGAACTCGCAGATCTTCAGCCAGTCGGGCGGCAATATCGGCATCGGTTTCGCGATCCCCGCAGCCGTCGCCAAGCCGATCATCGCGACCTTCATGAAGGGCGGCACGATCGAGCGCGGCTATATCGGCGTCCAGTTGCAGCCGGGTGGCACGATCAACGAGGATACCGCCGCGGCACTCGGCATCCCCAAGAACCAGGGTGAGCTGATCAACGACGTGACTGCCGGCGGTCCGGCGGCAAAGGCCGGCGTGCGCGCGGGCGATGTCGTGACCAAGGTGAACGGCCAGCCGGTGACGGTTGACCAGTCGCTGTCGTACCTCGTCTCGAATGTGAAGCCTGGCCAGACCGCACGTCTCGACATCCTGCGCAACGGCAAGCCGACGACCGCCAACGTGGTCGTCGTGCCGCGTCCGAGCGCGGACAAGCTCGCCGCGACGCTGGGCGGCGACGCGCAGGGGTTCGGTGGTGACGACAGCGATGACGGCGACGATTCCGGCACCACCGCGGCACCAACGGCCGGCGCGGCGCTCGGGATCGGCGTACAACCGCTGACCCCGGCGATCGCACAGGCGGTCGGCGTCGAGGCAGGCACGCAGGGCGTCGTCATTGCAGTGGTCGCGCAGACCAGTGATGCGTACGGCAAGCTCAAGCGTGGCGATGTCATCATGTCGGTCAACGGCACGCCGGTGCGTACCTCGGCCGACGTTCAGACCGCAGTAACGACCGCAAAGTCCGCCGGGCGTCCGCAGGTCCTGTTGCAGGTCAAGCGTGGTCGGGGCCCGGCGCAGTTCCTGCCGGTCAAGATCAAGTAAGACACCACTGACCCGACCGATCGAAAGGACCGTCGCTCTCCCGAGTGGCGGTCCTTTTTCTTTGTATCGCGCGGGGATAGGGTCGCGACGGATACAGAGGACGAGAACCATGAGCGACGGCATCTTCATCGGCGCGAGCGTGGACGGCAAGCCGCAGACGCTGGAACTGAAGCGCGCCAATCGGCACGGCCTGATCGCGGGCGCGACCGGGACCGGCAAGACGGTGACCTTGCAGGGGATCATCGAAGGTTTCTCCGCGAACGGCGTGCCGTGCTTCGTCGCCGACGTGAAGGGGGACCTGTCGGGGCTCGCCATGGCCGGGTCGCCGACCGCGAAGACGCATGCAAGCTTCGCCGAACGTGCGAAAGCAATTGGCGACGCCAGTTGGGCCTATGCCGACAACCCCGTGCAGTTCTGGGACCTGTTTGGCGAGCAGGGCCATCCCATCCGTACCACGATCAGCGAGATGGGGCCGCTGCTGCTGTCGCGGCTGATGGACCTCAACGAGGTGCAGGAGGGCGTGCTGACGATCGCCTTCCACGTCGCCGACAAGGAGGGGCTGCTGCTGATCGACCTCGACGATCTCCAGGCGATGCTGACCGAATGCGCCGGGCGTGCGGATGAGCTGACGGTGACCTACGGCAACGTGTCGAAGCAATCGATCGGCGCGATCCAGCGGTCGCTGCTCCAGTTGCGCACGCAGGGCGCGGAGAATTTCTTCGGCGAGCCCGCGCTGGAGATGAACGACTTCATCGGCGTCGACGACAAGGGGCGGGGGATCGTCAACATCCTCGCCGCGGACAAGCTGATGGCCTCGCCGAAACTGTATGCGACGTTCCTGCTATGGCTGATGAGCGAGCTGTTCGAGCATCTTCCCGAGGTCGGTGATCCCGACAAGCCGGTGCTGTGCTTCTTCTTCGACGAGGCGCATCTGCTGTTCGACGAGGCGCCGAAAGCGCTGCTGGAGAAGATCGAGCAGGTCGTCCGCCTGATCCGCTCGAAAGGGGTGGGCGTGTATTTCATCACGCAGAACCCGATCGACATTCCCGACACGGTGGCGGGGCAGCTCGGCAACCGGGTGCAGCATGCATTGCGTGCGTTCACGCCCCGCGACCAGGCGGCGGTGCGCTCGGCCGCGGAGACGTTTCGCGCGAACCCCGGCGTCGACGTCGCGACGGTCATCACCGAACTGAAGGTCGGCGAGGCGCTGGTGTCGCTGCTCCAGGCGGACGGCGCACCGACCCCGGTCGAACGCACGCTGATCAAGCCGCCCGTGTCGCGCGTCGGGCCGATTACGCCTGCCGAGCGGAAGGTCATGATCGAAACCGACGCGGTCGGCGCGAAATACGATACGCTGGTCGACCGTGAATCGGCGGAGGAGCTGCTCGCCGCCAAGACGCAGGAGGCTAGCGCTGCGGCGGCCGAGGCCAAGGCGACCACGGAGGCGGAGAAGGCTGCGGCTGCGCAGGCTAAGGCGGACGCAAAGGCGGCGAAAGAGGCGGAACGCGCTCGGGTTGCCGAGCAGCGCGAAGCGGATCGCCAGCAGCGTGAGGCGGACCGCGAGGCAGCGAACTCGCCTTGGACCAAGATGGCGACCTCGGCGACGCGCGCCGCGAGTTCCTCGATCGGTCGTCAGGTGGCAAACGAGATCGGCAAGCAGGTGTTCGGCGCCAAGTCCCGCCGGTCATCGTCGAGCGGTGGTTTGGTTGGTACCGTCCTGCGCGGGGTTTTAGGTGGCCTCTTCCGAGGCTAAGCTGCCTCCATAATCGGGGGCGGGCTGCCCCCAAACAAACACCACCCCGGCGAAGGCCGGGGCCCAATTGGGGAACGGAGGTAACGTCAGACGGCGTTCCGTTAAATCGACCGTTCCAATTTGCCCCGGCCTTCGCCGGGGTGGTGGTCAAGCCATTCAAGGAGTCAGACGATGTCCCTCGATTTCGAATCCACCACCGACTGGGCCCCGACCGACTGGACCGCCGTCGGCGAGGACAGCCTCGACGACGCGATCGTGCTCCGGCGTGCGATCCACGCCGATCCCGAAGTCGGCCTTCACTGCCCCCGGACGTCGGACAAGGTGAAGGCGGCGCTTGCCGGCCTGCCGCTGGAAATCCGCGAGGGCACCTCCACCACCGGCTTCGTCGCGATCCTACGTGGCGGGCGCGGCGGCACTGCTGGGGGTAACGGGCGGACGGTATTGTTGCGCGGCGACATGGACGCGCTGCCGATGCAGGAGGAAACCGGCCTGCCGTTCGCCTCCAAGATCGACGGCGCGATGCACGCCTGCGGCCATGATTCGCACACCGCAATGCTCGTCGGCGCGGCCAAGGCACTCTGCGCACGCCGCGACGAACTGCCCGGCACGGTCGTCTTCATGTTCCAGCCTGGCGAGGAAGGGCATCACGGCGCTCGCCACATGATCGCCGACGGCCTGCTCGACTCCCCGCTGCCCGAAGCTGGGTTCGCGCTCCACATCTCGCCGAACATGCCGATGGGCCATGTCGTCAGCCGCGCGGGTACGCTGATGGCCTCGACCGATACGCTGCGCGCGACGATCACCGGCCGCGGCGGGCATGCCGCGATGCCGCACGACTGCCTCGATCCGTTGCCGATCGCCTGCGAGATCGTCACGGCGTTGCAGACCTATGTCGCTCGGCAGGTCGCGGTCACCGATCCTGCGGTCCTGTCGATCACCAAGCTCAACGCCGGCAGTGCGCACAACGTGATCCCGTCGACCGTCGAGATGCTCGGCACGATGCGGACGCTGTCGGAGCGCACGCGCGAGCAGGTGCGCGCGGCGTTCATCCGCATGGTCGAGGGCATCGCTGCGGCGCATGGCGCGGTCGGTACGCCGACGATCGAGGAAGGCTATCCGGTCACCGTCAACGACGAGCGCGCCACCGATCTGATGAAGGCGTGCGCGACCGCGATCGGTGGCGAGGGTGCGTATCAGGTTATGCCGCCGATGATGGGCGCGGAGGACTTCTCCTACGTGCTTCAGAAACTGCCGGGCGCGATGGCCTTTATCGGTGCAGCGCCAAAGGGGAGTGATCCGCGTACGCATCCCCCGCTGCACAATACGAAGATGACGATCGATGAGCGCGTGATGGCGCACGGGATCGCGATGCACTGCGCGGTGGCGGAGCGGTTCCTGGCGAACGGTTTCGACTGAGGGCGTCGTCTTACCCCTCCCTGGAAGGGAGGGGCAGGGGGTGGGTCGGTTTCCGCATATTCCAGACGGGAATGGCTAAAACCAGCCGACCCACCCCCAACCCCTCCCTTCCAGGGAGGGGGGCAGAAGAGCGTCTGCGTCTCAGCCCTCAGTTCGAGGGCCGCGTGGTCCCCGCATACTTCGCCACCGCCGCCGCGGCTGCCTGAATCAGCCGTTGCCGCTCTGGCATCGGCCGAATCGTGTCGCCGATCATCACCGCGATCGCATAGCGACGCCCATCCGGCGCGGTCAGTAGGCCGACGTCGTTAAATCCCGCATTGCGCCGGCCGAGATCCTGCCCCGTGCCGGTCTTGTGCGCGATCTCCCAGCCGCCGGGCAGCGCGGCGCGCAGGCGGGCGCGGCCGGTGACCGAGCGCCCCATCGTGTCGAGCAGGATCTTGGTCGAGGTTTCCGACAAGATATCACCCTTCGCCAGCCGGGCAATCGCATCGGCGATCGCGATCGGCGCGGCGCCATCGGGCGGATTGCGCACATACGCATTCATCGCAGCCTCGCGTACCGCCGGCGACAGCCGATTACGCGCCGTCATGAAGCCGCCGTTGACCGCATAGGAGGGCTGCCAGACGAGCCCTGCCGTGCCGCTCTGCAACAGCCGCTCGCCCGGCCCGAACCGGATCGCGCCGAGTTGTTTGCGCGCGATCATCGACCGCACCGCGGATGGCCCACCGACGCGCGTGAGCAACCGGTCGTTCGCGGTATTGTCGCTATGCGTCAGCGCGCGCGTCAGTAGCTCGCCGACCGTCGTCCGATAGCCGTCGCCCTTCACCAGCATCGCGATCGGCTGGTGGAACAGAGTCAGGTCCTGCGGCCGCACGAGGATCGGCTCGTCGAGGCGGATCTTGCCCTGGTCGCGCAGGTCCATCACGGTCATTGCGACCCACAGCTTGCTGACCGATTGCTGCGGCAACAACTGGCGCCCCCCGGCCTCGACCGTCCAGCCATCGTCGACCGCGCGGACGGCGATGCCGGCCTTGCCCTGGAATCCGCTTTGCAATTCGGAGATCGCGTTGACCAGGCTGGCTGGCGCGGGGCGCGGAGTCCGCGGTAATGGTGGCGGCACCGGGATCGAGACGAATCCCCCGGCCTGCTGCATCGGGGTGACCGCTGGCGGGCTCGGCCGCGACGCCGATCCGCATCCGGCGAGCGCCACGCCGAATAGGGTGGTTGCCAGAAGCCGCTTGAACGCACTCGCCGATGTCATGATGGATTGAACGCCCTGCACTGGAGCAGCGACCCTTATCCGTTGATCCGGCCCGGGAAACAGGGCCCGCGCCCCACTGCGACGAAGCGCGCCGAGGGTGCGCCGAGTCGCCCCCATGTCAGGGAACGAGAACCGTATCGACCGCGTCGGGCAGCGTTTCGGGATAATCGAGCGTGAAATGCAGCCCGCGGCTTTCGTGCCGGTGCAGCGCCGATCGCACGATCAGCTCGGCGGTCTGGAGCAGGTTGCGCAGCTCGATCAGGTCAGGGGTGACGCGGAAATGCTGGTAATATTCCGCGACCTCGTCGTTGAGCAGTTCGATACGGTGCTTGGCGCGTTCGAGCCGCTTGGTGGTGCGGACGATGCCGACGTAGTTCCACATGAAGCGGCGGATTTCGGTCCAGGTCTGCTTGATGACGACCTCTTCATCCGAATCCGTGACGCGGCTTTCGTCCCAGGGGCGGATTGGCGGGGGCGGGGGCAGTTTGTCCCAGTTCGCCGCGATGTTGTCCGCCGCCGCCTCGCCGAACACGAAGCATTCGAGCAGCGAGTTGGACGCGAGGCGATTGGCGCCGTGCAGGCCGGATTCGGTGCACTCGCCGGCGGCATACAGGCCGGGGAGATCGGTCTTGCCGTGTTCGTCGATGACGATCCCGCCGCACGTATAATGCTGCGCGGGGACGACCGGGATCGGCTGCGTGGTCATGTCGATACCGACCGTCAGCAGCTTCTCGTGGATGTTCGGGAAGTGGTGGCGGATGAATTCGGCGGGCATGTGGCTGATGTCGAGATGGACGTAATCGAGGCCGTAGCGCTTGATCTCGGCATCGATCGCGCGCGCGACGATATCGCGCGGCGCGAGTTCCATGCGCGCGGGGTCGTAATAGGTCATGAAGCGCTTGCCGGTCGACGGATTGATCAATCGCCCGCCTTCGCCGCGCACTGCCTCGGTGATCAGAAAATTCTTGACCTCAAGGTTGTAGAGGCAGGTCGGGTGGAACTGCATCATCTCCATGTTGGAGACGCGGGCGCCGGCCCGCCACGCCATCGCGATGCCGTCACCGGTCGCGCCGCGGGGAGCGGTCGAGAACAGGTACGTGCGGCCGGCGCCACCGGTCGCGAGGATCGTCGCGCGCGCGGTGTAGAGGGCGACGCGCTCGGTCTTGCGGTCGACCGCGTAGACCCCCCAGACATTGCCGGCACCCGAATAGCGTTGCTCGTGACGGCCGGTGGCGAGGTCGATCGCGATCTGGTCGGGGACCAGCGTGATATTCGGATGCGCTTCCGCAGCCTTCTGCAACGCCTCCTGCACAGCCCAGCCGGTCGCGTCGGCGACGTGGACGATACGGCGGTGCGAATGGCCGCCTTCGCGCGTCAGGTGCAACGCGTTGCCTTCGGTCTCGAACGGGACGCCGAGATGCGTCAGGCGCTCGATCGCGGCGGGGGCGCCTTCGACGACCATCTCGACGACCGCGCGGTCGTTGAGACCGGCACCGGCGACCATCGTGTCCTCGACATGGTTCTCGAACGTGTCGCCGGGCTCGAGCACGGCGGCGATCCCGCCCTGCGCCCAGGCGGTCGAGCCCTCGTTCAGCGCGCCCTTGGCGAGCACGGTGACCTTGAAACGGTCGGCGAGGTTGAGCGCGGCGGTAAGACCTGCGGCGCCTGAGCCGACGATCAGGATGTCGCTGTTCATGCGTTGGCGGCGCGAGTCAGGCTGAGGAAGACGTCTTCCAGATCAGGCTCCTTGGTCGAGACGTCGACGATGCCGAAGCCGCCGGACTGGATTGCCGCCAAGACTTCGCCGGCGTTCACGCGGTCCTTCTTGTAGGTGATCTCGAGCGTGCGATTGCCCTTGAGCGTGATCTTCTGGAAGCAGGCGTTGGCGGGGATATCGGTCACGTCGCGGTCGACGGTGACGGCGACGATCTTTTCCTGCGCCTTGCCGACCAGTTCGCGCGTGGGTTCGTTGGCGATCAGGCGACCGTTGTTGATGATCGCGATCCGGTCGCAGAGTTCCTCGGCTTCCTCGAGATAGTGCGTGGTGAGTACCACCGTCACGCCGGCTTGGTTGAGGCTGCGGACATAGGTCCAGAGCTGCTGGCGAAGCTCAATGTCGACGCCCGCGGTCGGCTCGTCGAGGACGAGGACGGGGGGCGAATGGACCATGGCCTTGGCCACCATCAGGCGGCGCTTCATGCCGCCCGACAGCGTCCGGGCGTAGGCGTGCGCCTTGTCTTCGAGGTGCACTGCGCGGAGCAGCTCCATCGTGCGGCGCTTCGCCTTGGGGACGCCGTAGAGCCCGGCCTGGATCTCCAGCGTCTCGAACGGCGAGAAGAAGGGGTCGAACAGGATCTCCTGGTTGACGATTCCGATCGACGCCTTGGCGTTGCGCGGGTGCTCGTCGATGTCGAAGCCCCAGATCGCGGCGCTGCCATCGGTTTTGTTGACGAGGCCCGCGAGGATGTTGATGAGCGTCGACTTGCCCGCGCCGTTGGGGCCGAGCAGCCCGAAGATCTGGCCGCGGGGGACGTCGAACGTGACGCCGTCCAGCGCGCGCTTGCCGCCGGCGTAGGTCTTGCAGAGATTCGAGATGGCGATCGCAGCTTCGGTCATAGGTGCGGCATAGCGGGGCGGTGCGGGCGGGTCATCCCCTCGGGCGTTGCAAAGAAGATTTGTTCGCGCGGAGACGGGGAAGAACCAATTGCCCGGCCCGCCAGCCCTTGCTATCGCCCCCTCATGCATCCGCCGCTCGAAACCACCCGCGTCACCCACGCCCGCGTCGCCTGCGATGGCGCCACAGACATTCCCGGCGGTGCGGCACTCGGCCATCCGCGTGTCTGGTTGCAGATCGACGAGACCGGCTATGTCGATTGCGGCTATTGCGACCGGCGTTTCATCCTGGTCGGCGGCGCGGCCGACGGCGCGGATCAGTCGACGTTGCGCGATCACGGGGATGGCGCCGGGCGCTAAGCCTCTTATATCTATCGGATGACGATAGCAGCAGACCCCCGTTCTTTCCTCTACCGCGACACACTCGACCCCGAACAGGCGCAGGCGCTGACCGCCAAGGCGCTTGGCAAGGCCGATGATGGCGAGCTGTACTTGCAATATCGCAAGGCCGAGGCGTTCGGGTTCGACGACGGCCGGCTGAAGACCGCCTCCTACGACACGAGCTCGGGCTTTGGCCTGCGCGCCGTCTCGGGCGAGATGACCGCGTTCGCGCATTCGAACGAGATGACACCCGCCGCGATCCGTCGCGCCGCCGAGACGATGGCGCTGATCGAGCCGGGGGTCGCCGCGAAGGCCGGTCCGCCGCAGGGGACCAATCGACACCGCTACACCGCCGCGGACCCGCTCGATCTGGTGCCGTTCGCTGACAAGGTGAATTTGTGCCAGACGATCGACGCGGCCGCCCGCGCGCGCGATCCGCGTGTGGCGCAGGTGTCGGTGAGCCTGTCGGGGACGTGGTCGGTGGTCGAGATCGTCCGCGCCGATGGGTTCGTCGCGACAGATGTCCGCCCGCTGGTACGCCTCAACGTCTCGATCGTCGCCGAGCAGAATGGGCGGCGGGAGACGGGCAGCTACGGGATCGGCGGGCGCTATCTCTATAACGACCTGTTCGAGCCCGCGACGTACAACCGCGCGATCGACGAGGCTCTCTCGCAGGCGTTGGTGAACCTGGAATCGATTGCCGCGCCGGCGGGCGAAATGACCGTGCTGCTCGGCAACGGCTGGCCCGGCATCCTGCTGCACGAGGCGATCGGTCATGGGCTCGAGGGCGATTTCAACCGCAAGGGAACGTCAGCGTTCTCGGGACGGATCGGCGAGCGGGTCGCGGCCGAGGGCGTAACGGTGGTCGACGACGGATCGCTCCAGGATCGCCGCGGATCGCTGACGATCGACGACGAGGGCACGCCGACGCGCGAGACCGTGCTGATCGAGGACGGCATCCTCAAGGGTTATATGCAGGACCGGCTCAACGCGCGGCTGATGGGCGTCGAGGCTACCGGTAACGGTCGTCGCGAGAGTTATGCGCACGCACCGATGCCGCGGATGACCAACACCTTCATGAAGGCGGGCAACGACGATCCCGCCGAACTCCTGTCGCGCGTCAAGAAGGGCATCTTTGCCAAGGCGTTCGGCGGCGGGCAGGTCGATATCGTCTCGGGCAAGTTCGTGTTCAGCTGCACCGAGGCGTATCTGATCGAGGACGGCAAGCTGGGCGCGCCGATCAAGGGCGCGACGCTGATCGGCGACGGGCCAAGCTCGCTGACCAGGGTGCGCGGGATCGGCAACGACTTCGCGCTCGACGAGGGAATCGGGATGTGTGGCAAGGGCGGGCAGTCGGTGCCGGCCGGCGTGGGGCAACCCACGTTGCTGGTCGATGGGCTCACGGTAGGCGGGACGGCGGCCTAATACCCCGAGATCAGCATATCGAGCGCGGCCTTTATTTCGAATTGCGCCGCATCGAGCGTCGCTACGGTGTCTTCGATGTCGCGGACGTCGATCGCGCGGGCTAACGTCGTGATCATCGTCAGAACTTCGCCGTTGATCGTGAAGCTGGGCATCAGCCTTTCGAAAATCACGGCGTCGGTTGGACGAAGCGGTGCCACGAAACGGGTCTGCAGGTCGGACAGCAGATCCGATTGGCAATCGACCACCAGCACATTGCCGCGGATGCGGTAGACGTCGAACTGTGCCAATCAGAGCGGCCGCAGATGGGCAAGCGGATCGCCATTCTGTTCGTACCAGCGGTTCCAGCCTTCGATCGCCTCGCGATTTTCTTCCTTCCAGCGCCGCTCTTGTTCGATTTTCGTCGCGTGCCTGATAGCGTGTTCGCTGATCTGAGAAAGGTTGAGCCCTGCCTCGCGTGCCGCTGCAACGATGCCGGTATCCAGCGACATGTTGACCGATTTGCGCTTGCCGGTGGCGACTGGATCATGCTTCATGCGCACAAGGTATGCGCGTACATGTTGCGCGTCAATTCGGAGCCGAACGATGGACTTCTTTCCCGCGCTCACCGACGAGCACCGTGCGTTCGTTGCCCGGCAGCGGGTGTTCTTCGTCGCGACTGCCGCCGAGGGGGCGCGGATCAATCTCAGTCCCAAGGGCATGGACAGTTTTCGCGTGCTCGATGCGAAGACGGTCGCGTATCTCGACGTCGGCGGTTCCGGGAACGAAACGAACGCGCATCTGGGCGCGGACGGGCGCATCACGATCATGTTCTGCGCGTTCGATCAGCCGGCGCTGATTTTCCGGATCTATGGCAAGGGTCGTGCCGTGCTGCCGCAGGACGACGGCTGGGCCGAGTTGTATGCGCGGTTCACGCCGTTGCCGGGTACGCGGCAAATCTTCGTGATCAATGTCGACGAGGTGCAGACGAGTTGTGGCTGGGGCGTGCCGTTCATGACGCTCGATCGCGAGCGACAGACGCTGTCGAAATATCACGCGAAACAGACCGAGGCCGAACGGCTCGAGGAACTGGCGGGGCCGACCGCGAGCATCGACGGGTTGCCGGTGCGGCTTGCTACCGTATTGCCGGAACGTACCGGAGAATGAGCTTAGTCGAACTGGGGCGGTACGGCCGCAACGAGGCGCATATCATCGTCGGGCGGCTCGAAAGCGAAGGCATTTCGGCGATCGCGTTCGACGGCGGGATGTCGATCATGGAGGGGAGCTGGTTGCTGATCCCGGTGCGCGTCATGGTCGACGAGGATGATCTGGACGAGGCCCGGGGGATTTTGGCAGGCTGAGCGGGTGCGTCGGGCGTTCGTGAGAATGCGGCGTTTCGAAGAAAGGCGCCGCGCTGCCGCCGCAATCGTCATTCCCGCGGAGGCCGGAACCCATATCGGCAAAGCTCCCGACTTGGTCGCTAGCGGTTGAGTATATGGATCCCCGCCTGCGCGGGGATGACGACGAATTGGACGCCCGTCGCGTAGATTAAGTCGCGCAGATTTAGAAGGGGCAGGGCGAACACCCCGCCCCGCCAGATCAGCCTCTCGCGCTGACCCGCCAGATCGCGTTGCCGACGTCGTCCGCGACCAGCAGGCCACCGGTCTTGTCGGTGATGACGCCGACCGGGCGGCCCTGTGCGTCGCCGTCCTTGTTGAGGAACCCGCCGAGCACGTCGACGGGCTTTGCGTTTGCCGCCGGGAAGCCGGTGTCGCCGAACGGGATATAGACGACCTTGTAGCCCGATACCGGCTTGCGATTCCACGAGCCGTGCTCGCCGACGAATGCACCGTTGGCGAAGTTTGCGCCCAGTTTCGCGTCGCCCGAGAAGGTCAGGCCGAGCGCCGCGACGTGGGGTCCGAGCGCGTAATCGGGACGCTTGGAATATTGCTGGAGCGCGGGGTTCTTCGGCTCGACGCGGCTGTCGGGATAGCCGCCCCAATAATACCAGGGCCAGCCGAAGTGATCGCCGAACTCGACCTGCGTCAGGTAATCGGGCGCGAGATCGGAGCCGAGCATGTCGCGCTCGTTGACGACGGTCCACAATTCGCCCGACTTGGGGTTGATCGCCATGCCGTTGGGGTTCCGCAGGCCCGCGGCGTAGATCCGCCAGTTCTTGTCCTTGGGCCAGACCTGGAGGATGTTGGCGCGGTACTTCTCCGCGTCCATGCCGTTCTCGGCGATGTTCGACGACGATCCGACGCCGACGTACAGCGTCTTGCCGTCCGCTGCGGTAATGACGTTGCGCGCCCAGTGATTGCCGCCCGGGTTGAGCTTGATGACGAGCTCGGGCTTGGCTGTGATCTTCGTGGCGCCGTCGGTGTAGGGGACGCGGACGAGCGCGTCGGTGTTGCCAATGTAGAGCTGGCCGTCGAGCAGGGTCATGCCGAACGGCGAGTTGAGGCCGGTCATGAACACCGACTTCGTCTCCGCCACGCCGTCGCCGTTCGCGTCGCGCAGCAGCGTGATGCGGTTCGCTGAGGGGACGCCGGCGCCCGCGCGGCCCATCAGGACCTTCATCACCCAGCCGGTGATCCCACCACCCTCGCGCGGCGGCGAGTTCGTCTCGGCGACCAGTACGTCGCCATTGGGCAGGCGGTACATCCAGCGCGGGTGATCGAGCCCGGTCGCAAACGGCTGGACCTTGAGGCCGGCGGCCGGAGTCGGCATCGCGCCGTTCTGCCAGCCGACGACCTTCGCGACCTTGACGGTCGGGATCGTCTGGATACGGGGATCGGTGATCTTGGGCAGCTTGCCGGTCACCTGATCGACCGGCAATTTCGCCGTGTCGGGCCAGGCGAGATAGGTGACGCCCGCGGCGATCACGAGCAGGATCAGGCCGAGGACGATGAGGATGTGTTTGCGCATGGGGCAAGGATAGTCGCACACCCCGTGCGGCGGAAGATGCAAAAGCGGTTCGCGGCCGCGGCATTTCAGCGGTCGTCAATATCTTACGGGTAAGCGCGCTGCATGGTCTTCCCTCGTTCATCGATCGATTGGCGCACGGCGCGCATCGCCGTCGCCCTGTCGTTGGCGATGTTCGCCGGGTATGGCCTGTCGTCCTTCCCCGGGCTCTGGGCGAGTTGGCAGGTTCCGGCGATCACGCCGCTGTTCGTCGCGGCATGGATCGTGGCCGCGATCCTGCCGCTGATACTGCTCCGCCATGCGCCGCCTGCGTTGACGGTCTCGATGATGGCGGCGTTGGCGATAGCGTTGCGGATCGCGGCGGCGGTGGTGGCGGATGGGCGGATCCCGCCGGGCGATGCGCGCAACTACGTCGTCCTCGCCCAGCATCTGCTCGAAGGGCGCGGACTGGTCATCGCCGACCATTATATGGGCGTAGAGGTGCGTGCGCTGTATCCGCCCGTCTACCCGATCCTGCTGGCGGCGTGGGGTGCGATGGTGGGGTTCTCTACCGCCTCGCTGACGCTGTTGGCGACGATCGTCGACCTCGCGACCGCGGGCGCGATGATCCTTCTGGCGCGCATGCTGGGCAATCGATCGGCGGGCCTCGCCGCGGCATGGCTGTACCTGATCTGGCCTTCCGTCCTGCTGTCCACGCCGCTGGCGCAAAAGGAAGGCGTGTGTGCCCTGCTAGCGGTGTTGCTCGCGATCCAGTGGGTCAGGCTCGCCGCGAAACGGGACGCTGGCGCGGCACGCTGGTACGCGGCGATGGGGCTAGGGGTGACGGCCGGGGTGCTCACGCTGACGCAACCGGGCGAAGCGCCGCTCGTCATGATGTTCGGGATGGTTTCGGCGGCTGCGTGCGGATGGCGACGTGCGATTGTAGCGGGGCTCCGTGCGGTCCCGTTCGCGGTCCTTGCGATCCTGCTGCCCTGGTGGATCCGCAATGCGCTGATCTTCGGCGCCTTCGTTCCGCTGACGAGCGCGGGCGGCTATGGCTTGTGGATCGGCAACAATCCGGACGCTACCGGTCACTGGATGCCGCCGCCGCCGCAATTATATGGCATGGCCGAGATCGCGTTCGGCAAAGCCGCCGCGGCGATCGCGATCGACTGGATCGTCCAGCACCCGATGGACTTCGTGCGCAACACCTTGGCAAAAGCGGTGCGAGGCTGGGGCGTAGCGGAAAGCGGCGCTTCGCGGATCGCGGGGCTGCGGCCGACTATCAGTCCGTTGATTCCACCGATCGTTTTCGCCGTGTCGCAGATGGCGCATCTGGGATTGCTGGCTGGAGCCGCGCGTTCGGCGTGGAGACGGCAGACGCCTGGCATGACGCTGTTGCTGCTCCTCGTGCTCGCGTGCGTCGTGCAGACGCTGGCGTTCGGGGTCTGGTTCGAATTCGACGAGCGCCACCGCGATTTCGCGACGCCGTTCCTATTGTTGCTGGCGGCGTTCGGATTTGCCGATGCGCGAGCATCGGAAGGCGAGCGGGACCGGTCTGGTAGGGAGTAAGCCCCAGTAGGCCGGTCCGACAATAAAAGAAGGCCGCCGACATCGCTGCCGACGGCCCCCTCCGATACTCGGACGTCGCTTACGAGATCGCGGCGTCCTGTTCCGCGCGGACCTTGGCGAGATCGAACCGGTCGGCGTTCATGACCTTGTTCCAGACCTTCACGAAGGCGGCCGCGAACTTCTCGCTCGCATCGTCGGCGGCGTAGACCTCCGCCAGCGCCCGGAGCTGCGAGTTGGACCCGAAGACGAGGTCGACGCGACTGCCCGTCCAGAGGACCTCGCCGGTCTTGCGGTCGCGCGCCTCGAACGTCCCGTCACCGACCGCGCTCCACTTCGCGGTGAAGCTCGTCCGCAGCAGGTTGCGGAAGAAGTCGTTGGTCAGCGTCTCGGTGCGATCGGTGAACACGCCGAGCTTCGAGTCGCCGTGATTGGCGCCCAGCACGCGCAGGCCACCTACGAGCACGGTCATCTCCGGCGCGGTGAGCCCCATCAGATGCGCGCGGTCGACCATCAGTTCCTCGGCCGAATAGACCGACTTCTCGCCGACATAGTTGCGGAACGCATCGGTGCGCGGCTCGAGCGGGGCGAACGACGGCGCGTCGGTCTGCTCCTGCGACGCGTCGGTACGGCCCGGCGTGAACGGCACGGTCAGGTCGTGACCCGCCTTCTTGGCCGCCGCCTCGATGCCTGCATTGCCGCCGAGCACGATCAGGTCGGCGAGCGACACGCTCTTGCCGCTGCCTGCGAAGTCTCGCTGGATGCCCTCGTACGTAGAGAGTGCCTTGGCCAGTTCGGCCGGCTCGTTGACTGCCCAGTCCTTCTGCGGTGCGAGACGGATGCGGGCGCCGTTTGCACCGCCGCGCTTGTCGGTACCGCGATAGGTCGAGGCCGACGCGAACGCCGTCTTCACCAGGCGCGAGATCGACAGGCCGGAGTCGAGGATCTTCGCCTTCAACGTCGCGATATCGGCGTCGGACAGCGGCTCACCTTCGTGGGCGGGCACGGGGTCCTGCCAGATGCGCGGCTTTGCCGGAACTTCCGGGCCGAGCAGCAGCGGGTAGGGGCCCATGTCGCGGTGGGTCAGCTTGTACCACGCCTCGGCGAATGCCTTGGCGAACTCGTCCGGATTCTCGTGGAACCGGCGCGAGATCTTCTCGTAGGCTGGGTCGACGCGGAGCGCGATGTCGCTGGTCAGCATCGTCGGGCGATGCTTCTTCGACGGATCATGTGCGTCGGGCACGTCCTCGGCGGCGTCCTTGGCGATCCACTGGTGCGCACCGGCCGGGCTCTTGGTCAGCTCCCACTCGTGGCCGAACAGGTTCTCGAAATACAGGTTGGTCCACTTGGTGGGCTCCTGCGTCCAGGTGACTTCGAGACCGCTGGTGATCGTGTCGCCGGCGTTGCCCTTGCCGTAGCTGTTCGCCCAGCCAAGACCCTGCATCTCGATGCTCGCGCCTTCCGGCTCCGGACCGATATACGGATCGGGCTCGGCGGCGCCATGCGTCTTGCCGAAGGTGTGACCACCGGCGATCAGCGCGACCGTCTCCTCGTCGTTCATCGCCATGCGGCCGAACGTCTCGCGGATATCGCGCGCCGAGCCCATCGGATCGGGGTTGCCGTTCGGGCCCTCGGGATTGACGTAGATCAGACCCATCTGGACTGCGGCAAGCGGGTGCGCGAGGTCGCGGTCGCCCGAATAGCGCTCATCGGCGAGCCACTCGCGCTCGGCGCCCCAGTTCACGTCGGTCGCTGGCTCCCACACGTCGATGCGGCCGCCGGCGAACCCTGCGGTCTGGAAGCCCATCGATTCGAGCGCGCAATTGCCGGTGAGCACAAGCAGATCCGCCCAGGACAGGCTGCGGCCGTACTTTTCCTTGATCGGCCAGAGCAGCATGCGCGCCTTGTCGAGGTTGGCATTGTCCGGCCAGGAGTTGAGCGGCGCGAACCGCTGCTGACCTGCGCCCGCGCCACCACGACCGTCACCGATGCGGTAGGTGCCCGCGGCATGCCACGCCATGCGGATGAACAGCGGGCCGTAATGCCCGAAATCGGCTGGCCACCACTCCTGCGAGTCGGTCATCAGCGCGACGATGTCGGCCTTCACCGCCGCCAGATCGAGCGACTTGAATGCCTCGGCATAGTCGAAGTCGTCGCCCATCGGGTCGCCGGCGGGCGGGTTCTGGTGGAGTACCGAGACGTTCAGCTGGTTCGGCCACCAGGTGCGGTTGGTCATCTCGAACAGGACTGCCGGACCATCCATCTTGCCGGGCTCGTCGGTCGCCTGGTGGGTCGAGCCGCCATGCATCGGGCATTGTCCGGCAGTAGGTGCTTCGGTGGTCATACCATCTCCAATTCAGCGTCTTCTGAAGTTGGGAGAGGGTATGGCATTGCGCGAGTGATCAATAAAATAGATTGCGTCGTCGGCAGTAATCGGTTGGGTGATATGTCACCATATCCGTTCGTGCTGAGCGAAGCTGAAGCACCTGTGTCTCGCGCCTGCCCCTTGAATTCGCTCAAGGCGAACGGGAATGGGGATCAGTCGTCGTCTTCGATCGCCACCACCGGCGGATGCAGGCGGAGGCGGTTGATGCGACGTTCGTCGGCGTCGATGACTTCGAGCTTCCATCCGCTGGGGTGATCTACGCATTCGCCGACCTGTGGCACATGGCCCGCGAGCAGCGCCGCCAAGCCGCCGAGCGTGTCGATATCGCCATCGACCTCCGCCAGTCGCGCGTCGATCAGTTCTGCCGCATCTTCGAGTTCGGCGCGCGCGTCGACATCCCAGGCACCGCCTTCGATCGGCGTCATCAACACCTGCGGCGCATCGTCATGCTCGTCCTCGATATCGCCGACGATTTCCTCGATCAGGTCCTCGAACGTGACGAGGCCCTCCGTGCCCGAATATTCGTCGAGCACGATCGTCAGATGGACGTGCTTCTGCCGCATGTCGGCGAGCAGATCGAGCGCCCCGCGCGACATCGGCGCGTAGAGCGGCTCGCGGATCAGCCCGGCGATCGACGCGGGATGCTCGGCGCCGGTCGCGAGGATGTTAAAGACGTCCTTGATGTGGACCATGCCGATGATCGTATCGAGGTTGTCGCGGTAGACCGGCAGGCGGCTGTGCCCCGCCTCGGCGAACAGCTTGACGAGGTCCGCGAACGGCGTGTCCTCCTCGACCGCGATGATGTCGGCGCGCGGCACGCCGACGTCGCCGGCATCGCGCTCGCTGAAGTGCAGCAGGTTGCGGACCATCTGGCGTTCTAGCGGCGTGAGATCGCCCTTGGCGTCAGGCGCGGGATCGCCCTCGTGCCGGTCGATCGCATCCTCGAGCTGGTCGCGGAGCGATTCGTCCTGATTGCCGAAGATCAGGCCCTTGAGCCCGCGCCAGATACTGTCGCTACTATCGCCGTTACCGGCATTGGGGCCATCGGCCATCGTGGTCGTCAGTCCTCTGTTATCAAATAGGGGTCGTGGAGTCCGAGCGCGGCGAGCGCATCGCGTTCGATCTGCTCCATGCCCTCGGCCTCGTCGTCGTCGATATGGTCATAGCCTAGCAGATGCAGCGTGCCGTGCACCATCAGATGCATGGTATGATCCTCGACCGAAATGCCGCGCTCGGCGGCTTCGGCCACGCAGACGCCGTGCGCGAGGATGATGTCGCCCAGGAGGACCTCGCCGTCGTCGGAGTTCTGCGTGATCGTCTCCAACAGGTCGGGCTGGACCATCGGGAAGGACAGGACGTTGGTCGGCTTGTCCTTCTGGCGATATTGCTTGTTCAGCGTGTGGATCTCGTCGTCCGACGCGAGCCGGATCGAGATCTCGACGCTTGCCGTACCGGTCAGCAGTTCGCCATGCGGAGTCCGCTCGATCGCTGCGGTCGCCGCGCGCAGGGCAAGCGCGTCCCAGTCCTGCTCAGGCCAGGGGGCATCGGAAGAGAGCGCGATTTCGAGCATGCAGATCCTTTAGGCGAGATCGGTCAGGGCGAAATCATTACCCTTGTAGAGAAGTTCCGCACCATGAGCTTTCGCGCAGGCATAGGCGAAGCAATCGCCCATGTTGAGCTTCGCGGGGTGGCGGCCTTTGCCGTAGATTTGATAGGCATCGAGCGCTGTAGATAATTCGCTCTCGCCAATCGGAACAAGGCGAAGAGCCAACACGCGAGCGGTGTTTTCCACTTCACTGCGAGCTACATCGATATCAAACCGATAGGAGCTACGCAGAGCGGACACCGTCTCCCAGCATGACATAGCCGACCACAAGGCATTTTCGTCATGTTCGACACGGGTGATGAAAGCATCGCGTTCCGGCTCACCTATGATCATCGCTACAAGCGCGGATGCATCGACGAACACGGTCAATCCGGTTCCTCGCCCCATAATTCGTCAAAAAAGGCCTTGTCGGCTTTAAGGCCAGTCGGCTCACCTAGTGGGTGATCCCTGCGCCATGCATCCAGACGTTCGCGCATGCTCGGCACCGAAACCAATGGCGTCAATTCCGCCTTACGCTTCCGCAACGAGTCGCGAACGACCTCGGTCTTGGTGACGCCCAAACGCGCTGCAAGCTCGGTCGCGAGTTCGGCGGTTTCGCTGTCCTTGATGTAGAGAGACGCCATCGTCATGCTCCTGGGATATCCCGGATAATACTCCAGGATATCCCGACCATCAAGCATCGGTTCCTTCATACGCCGCGACGACGCGGCCGACGATCGGATGGCGGACGACGTCGCCGACGGTGAAGCGGCACATCGAGATGCTCTCGACGCCTTCCAGCCGGGTGACGGCGTCCGCCAAGCCCGAGGCGGCGACGCCGCCGGGGATGTCGACCTGCTTCGGATCGCCGCAGATCACCATGCGGCTGTTCTGGCCGAAGCGGGTGAGGAACATCTTCATCTGCGCGGGCGTGGTGTTCTGCGCCTCGTCGAGGATCACGAACGCGTCGGCCAGCGTGCGGCCACGCATGAAGGCGATCGGCGCGACCTCGATTTCGCCCGATGCGATGCGGCGTTCGACCTGCTCGGCGGGGAGGCAGTCGTAGAGCGCGTCGTAGAGCGGACGGAGATACGGATCGACCTTCTCCTTCATGTCGCCGGGGAGGAAGCCGAGGCGTTCGCCCGCTTCGACGGCGGGGCGCGAGAGGATCAGACGCTGGACGCTGCCGGTGATGAGCTGCTGCACTGCCTGCGCGACGGCGACATAGGTCTTGCCGGTACCTGCCGGCCCGAGCGCGAAGATCATGTCGTTGTTGGCGAGTTCTCGCATGTAGTGCGCCTGCGCCGGTGTGCGCGGGACGATCGTCTTCTTGCGCGTCCGGATCATGATCGGGGGGGCGCCGCCGCCGCCGGCATCGGCGCGGATGATGCCTTCGAGCACGGGCTCGTCGGCCATCGCGATCGACGCATCGACCAGGCCGGTATCGACGTCTTCGCCGCGCTGGATGCGGGCGTAGAGATCGTGGAGCACGTCGCGGGCCTTGGCGACCTGTTCGGCGGTGCCCTCCAGGCCGATCTTGTTCCCTCGTGCGGTGATGTAGACGCCGAGGCGGTTCTCGAGTGCTACCAGGTTCTGGTCGTACTGGCCGAACAGCCGGACGAGCAATTGGGGCTTGTCGAACAGCAGCTCGACACGGGCGCGGTCACCGGACTGGGCGGGAACGGGTTTACGGCTCATACGGTCCTTTCAGGGACAGGCTTTTGGAAAAGAAGGGCTTTTGCAAAAGAAGGTTAGGCCGGGTTAGGCCAACGCACAGTGCGATCGCGGTGTCGTCAGACCGGAGATGAGCATGGCGGGCGACGCGTTCAAGCCGCGCCGGAGCGCTGGCCGAGAGATGATTCGAGTCGCGTGGGCGAAGCTGCATCGGCGGCGAGTGTGACAGGCGATCGGGGTGTAGGACAGCGAAATCGCGGGGGGTGCCTGATGGCCTGCCGGTGTTGCTTTGGGGCCTCGGCGGCGAGAGGCCCTCCCTGATCCTCCCCTGTAAGGGGAGGT
>NZ_JACONT010000024.1 GCF_014358075.1 Sphingomonas albertensis
CGCGCGCCAACGCCGTGAAATCTGCCACCGACAGCGTCTCCGCCCGCCGCGTCGCCTCCACCCCGATCCGCTCCAGCGCATCCAGCGCACCCGACACGCCCTTCAGGCTCTGCCGCAACATCTTCCGCCGCTGCCCGAACGCCGCGCCCGTCAGTCGCTCCAGCACCGCGAAGTTCACCCCCTCCGGCGCCTCCACTGGCACCAGATGCACCACCGCCGACATGACCTTGGGCGGCGGGGTGAACGCCGACCGGTGCACCGGCATCGCGATCCGCGCGGTCGAGCGCCACTGCGCCAGCACCGCCAATCGCCCGTAATGATCGTCATTGGTCTTGGCGACGATCCGCTCGGCGACTTCCTTCTGGAACATCAGCGTGCACGACTGCCACCACGGCAGCCAAGACGCCGACAGCCACCCGACGAGCAACGCCGTGCCGATATTATACGGCAGGTTCGACACGATATGCGGCTTGCCCTCGAACAGCGAAGGCGCATCGATTTCCATCGCATCGCCCTCGATCACGCGCAGCATCCCCGGATACGCCTCGCCGAGTTCGGCCAGCGCCGGGATACAGCGCCGGTCACGCTCGATCGCCGTCACCCGCGCGCCTGCAGCAAGTAGCGCGCGCGTCAGACCGCCAGGCCCAGGTCCCACTTCCAGCACTTCCGCACCACGCAGATCACCCGGCACCGCGGCGATCCGCTTGAGCAACTGCATGTCGAACAGGAAATTCTGCCCGAGCGCCTTGCTCGCGTTCAAACCGTACCGCGCGATCACCTCGCGCAGCGGGGGCAGCGCCGTTACCGCATCGCTCACGATTTGCAGGCTGCGGTCTGCGCGCGCCGGTCGGCCGCTTCGCCCGCCATCGCGATCGCCGCGATCATCGCGCCCGGTTCGGCGAGGTTCTTGCCCGCGATCGCAAACGCGGTGCCGTGATCCGGCGAGGTCCGCACGATCGGCAGCCCCAGCGTCATATTGACGCCCTCGTCGAAATGGATCGTCTTGAGCGGCACCAGCGCCTGGTCGTGATAGCAGCACATCACGACGTCATACGTGGCACGCGCCCGCGGATGGAACATCGTGTCCGCCGCAAACGGCCCGGTCGCATCGATGCCTTCGTCCCGCAAGATCGCGATCGCCGGCGCGATGATCTCGATCTCCTCGCGCCCGAGCGCACCCTGTTCGCCGGCATGCGGATTGAAGCCCGCAAAGGCGAGCCGCGGGTTCTCGATCCCGAAGTTGCGCAGCAACCCGCGTGCAGTCGCGCGGCCCTTGGCGACGATCAGGTCGATCGTCAGCAGCGCGGAAACCTCCTTCAAAGGCACGTGGGTCGTGATCGGCACCACCTTCAGCGACGGCCCGGCCAGCATCATCACCGCATTGTCGCCCGCCACGCCGTAACGCTCGGCAACGAACTCGGTCTGTCCCGGATGACTGAAGCCGATCGCATACAGCTGCGATTTCGACACCGGCCCCGTCACCAGCGCGCGCGCCGCCCCGGTACGGACAAGCCCGACGGCCAACTCCAGCGAATGCAGCGCACATCGCGCGCCATCGGCGTCCGGGTGTCCGGGAACGATCGTCCCGGCGTCGCCCACGGTCAGTACCGGCAGCGCATCCGCGAACACCGCCCCCGCTTCGTTCATATCCGCGACCCGCGCGATCTGGCCGGTCCAGACCCGCTCGATCGCACGGGCATCGCCAACCGCGACGAACGGCGGCAAGCGGTGTGTCTCACGCGCGTCCCAGGCCTTGGCGATGATCTCCGGACCGATCCCCGCAGGATCGCCCATCGATACCGCGAGCGGGTGTACGCGCGTCACGCGCCGATCATCCCATCGCGGTCACCGGTCGCGGTCACCGATAATCGACCACGGCATCGCGCCGTAGATCGCGCAGCTTCTGCTGGGCGCGCAGGTTGACGCGCTGTTGTTCGAGCTGGCCCTGGATCTGCTCCGAATTCGGCACCGACCCGGCCTGCGCATCGTCGCGTCCGCACAGCACCAGCGCGCGCACGCCCTGTTCCGCGGAGCCGAACGGCGGGGTCGACTGACCGACCTGGAGCTTCAGCATGATCTCCTGAAGCTGAGGCGGCAGGTCGCGGATGCGAACCGTGTCGTTGTCGACCACGTCCGCGCCGATCCCGGCCGCGACCTTCTCCACGGTGCCGCACCCGCGCAGATCCTGCGTCGCCTTGGCGAATGCCTGGGCACGCGCCGCGGCCTGCGCCTGGTTGGTGTTCGGCGGGAACTTGAGCGTCAGCTGCTTGAGGCTGAGCTTCGCATCGCGGGGATCCGCCGTCAGCACCTGACGCTTGTCGGTCAGATACAGGATCGAATAGCCGCCCGAGACCTCGATCGGCCCCGCGACCTGGCCGACCTGCATCGTCGTCGCGGCTTCGGCGAGCTGCGCCGGCAGCGTCGCGGCGCGAATCCAGCCGAGATCGCCGCCGACCGCACGGGTCGACGCTTCGGAGAACTGACGCGCGTAATATTCGAACGGCTGCGCGCCCTTCTGGATCTCCGCCAGGATCTGCTTGGCGTTCGCGTATACCTGCTGGCCGTTCGCCGGCGTCGCCGCGAGATAGATTTCCTTGAGGTTGAACTCGTCGGTGCCCTTGGCCGCCTGGAGACGGTCGATGATCGACTTCACTTCCTCGTCGCCGACGTTGACGAACGGCTCGACGCGGCGGCGCAGATAGCGCTGCCAGGCGAGCTCGCCCTCGATCTGCCGCTTGAGCGAGCGCTCGGACGACCCGGACTCGCGCAGGAATGCGCGCATCGCCTCCGGGGTCCTGTTGAACCGCTTGGACACCGCATTGTAGCTCTGCGTCAGCTCGGCCGGGGTGATCGCGATGTCGGCGGTCTTCGCTTCCTGGATCTGCAGCGTCTCGTCGATCAGCTGGCGCAGCACCTGAAGCTTCAGCCGCTCGCGGTCCTCCGGCGACAGCTTCGCCTCGTTCGCCATCGCCACCAGCGCCACGCGCTGGTCGACGTCGGTGCCCGTGATGACCGTGTCGTTGACGATCGCGGTCGGCTTGCGGACGTTGGGGTCGAGCTTGCCGAAGATCTGAAGGTTGGTCGGGATGTCGAGGCCGGTATTGTCCGGCACGCTCTGATCCTGGACCGTCCGACCGGCGCCTGCCTCGCCTGCGGCAGCCTGCGGAGGAGCGCTCTGCGCGATCGCACTTGCCGCCAGCGCGGCCAGAACCACCGCCCCGATCACACGGCTGCTACGCGCCGCCAGTCGAACATCATGCTTCAAGTGTCGGTATCCCATCATCGCGCGCCGTACATCGCACCGTCATTGCCATGACGGCACATATCCGGCGTTGCCTCAAAGTAGCTGAACGCGGGCTTAGCGGCCGAGGTTGGTGAAGGCCAGCGTCAACAGGAAGCTGTTGCCCTTACGCGCGTCGCCGGTGTCGTTGTAGGTTCGCCGCCAGGTCCCGCCGAGACGCAGGCAGTCGTCCTCGTACTGGATGCCGATGCGGTGGCGGATCGGGGTGAAGCCGTCGCTGCGGGACAGCGGGTCCTCCGACGCGTTGGTGAGATCGACCACGCCCGAGCCGAACGCCGACCAGAATCGCGCGAACTGGACGCGGCCGGCGACGCGGACCTCCTCGCGGTCGCGCAGATCCTCGATCGACGCGTCGATGTTGCGGTTCAGCTTCAGATAGCCGACCAGCACATAGGTCGCCCGCGAGCCGATCGTCGCATCGAGCTCGTTGCGGCGGATCGCAAAGCCGTCCTTGTCGAGTCGATAGCGGTGGACGATCGAAACGAAGTCGCGGAACCGAAGCTCGCTGCGCCCGACGATGTCGGAGAACCGATCGCTGAGGCCGGTGCCATCCGGCAGGATGGTGGGGCGCAGGTCCAGCCGATAGCTCTGGCCGACATTGGTGGTGAAGCTGATGCCCGGCAGGTCGAGCGCCCATTCGCCACCATAGGTGACGCGCGACGAATCCTCGAACCGGTCATAGCCGGCGAACCGGTTCAGCGAGAACAGGTTGGTGTCGTCGAGATCGACTGCGCGCGAATCCTCGTTCGGCAGGGTGATGTTCGCGACCTTCGGGGCCGCGACGAACTGGACGCGGGGGGTAAAACGCTGCGTGCCGCCGAGGAACGTGCCGATGAACGGCCACTTCACGTCGACCGCAACCGCACCGATCGCGCGCTGGTGAAAGCCCTCCAGCCCACGATAGCTGATGTTGGTCGTCGCGAGAGTGTCGTTGGTATTATACAGGTCGCCGCGCGCAAACGCCGTGAAGGTGACCTCCTGGCCCCAGTTGGTGAAGCGGCGCAGGTCCCACTGAAGACTGGCGAACGCGCGCTGCGTGTCCTGGCCATCGGTGCGGGTCAGCGCGAGCGTGTTCAGCTGGAGCTGGAACCGGCCGCCGACCAGCCCGTCGTCGAACCGCTTGCGATAGTCGATCTCGGGCAGCGCGATCGGCTGGTCCCCCTGTCTGTCGGCGACGCGCAACGTCTGCGCATACCAGCCGCTCAGCGAGAAATAGCTGCTGTCGTCGATCCGCTCCAGGCTCGCCGTGGTGCGCAGGCGATCATCGCGCGAGATGTCGTAGCGGCGCAGGAACGTCCGGTCCGTCGTCAGGCGCAGCGAACCGCTCGCGGTCCAGTTCGGCGACAGCTGATAGCGCCCCACGCCGTCGATATAGCCCCGGAACGCCATGCTCGTGTCGGTCGGGTCCGCGGTCGCCAGATCGTCGCTACGCCGGCTTTCGGTCGCGTAAGCGCGTACCTTGAAGGCGCCCTTCGAGTTGAGCGCGGAATAATCGACCTGCGCCATCGGCAGCACGCTGCTGTAGATGTGCGGGGTGATGACCAGCCCCTGGTTCGGGGCGAGCTTCCAGTAATAGGGGACGCTGACTTCGACGCCATTGACGCGGCTATATCCGCCGTTCGGCGAGAGCAACCCGCTGTCGCTCCCGCCACCGACCGGATTGGAGAATTCGGGGAGCGGCAGGCTTGGCAGGCCGAACAGGTGCAGGCGCGCGCCCTTGTAGAAGATGCGCTTCCGCTCCGGACGATAGGTGACGCGGACCGCGGTGATCTTCCACGTCGGTTCCTTCGGGCAACCGGCGGAGTTGGTGACGCCGCACGGCGTGTAGGCCGCGGTCTTCAAATTGACCGTGCCGTCGGCGTCGCGCGTGCCTTGCTCGGCGGCGAGGCGCCCGCCCTGTTCGAGCACGACGAGCATATTGTCGACCACGCCGTCCTTCAGCGAATCGGTCAGGTTGATCTCGTCACCGTACGCGATGTCGCCTTCGGGATTGGTGACCGCGATATTGCCGGTCGCGACGACCTTGCCGGTCTTGCGGTTCCACACGACCTTGTCGGCGCGCAGGCGACTGCCCTGGCGGAACATCCGGACTTCACCGGTCGCGGTCACGATGTCCGTGTTGGTGTTGTATTCCAGCGCCGTGGAGCTGAACTGCACTTGGTCCTCGGCCGGCGTCGCCGTCGACGCATTGGCGACCGGCGGGTCCTGCACCGGTGGCGCAACCGGGCGGTTCTGAAGATCCTGGGCCTGCACGGGCGAGGTTGCCAGTCCGCACGCCAGCGCGAGCGAAACGGCACAACCCGTCAAAAGGTCGATACGCAACACGATCCGAACCAACCCCTTTGGCACTGGGCAGCCGTTTGCCGCCATATCGCCCGCCTATCGCACCACCGGCCCTTCGCTGCAATCGCATCCCGCACTCGCTTGCAGGCGCGTCGCTGCAATCATCGGGCGTTGAGGGGCTCCACCTTGCTTTGCCGGACCCGCGGCATCAACTTATGGGGTACGCACATCCGTTCAAAAGCTTCCCGAGGTTTCTTCATGCAGATCGTCTTCGCCCCGACCGTTCCCGCCAACGCCCCGATCCTGGCCGTCCCCGTCGCAAAGGACGGCGTGGCGCAGACCAAGTGGAGCGCGATCGGCGGCGATGTCGAGGCGGTGGCGACCAGCGCGGCGAGCGCGGCACGGTTCACAGGCGAGGCCGGTTCGGTCGTCGAGCTGTTCGTGCCCGTCGACGGTTCAGTCCGCCAGGTCCTGCTCGTCGGCGTCGGCGGTGGCGAGACTGCCGATTGGGAAAAGGCCGGGGGCGCGATCACCGCTCGCCTGCTGACATCGGGCGCGACCTCGGTCGTCGCCGACTTCTTCGCAGGCGCCACGCCGACTCCGAAGGCCGCCGCGCACTTCGCCGCCGCCGCCGCGCAGCGAGCATGGCGCTACGACACGTACCGCACCAAGCTGGCCGAGAAATCTAAGCCGACGCTGACCGAGATCACGATCGCGGGTGCGCCCGACGGCACCGACACCGCCTGGGCGGAGCAGTCCGCAGTCACCGGCGGTCTCGACCTGACCCGCTGGCTGGTCACGTCGCCGCCGAACGTCGTCTATCCCGAGAGCTTCGTCGAGAAGGTGACGAAGGACGTCGAGGGTCTTGGGCTTGAGATCACCGTGCTCGACGAGGCGCAGATGACCGAGCTCGGCATGGGCTCGCTGCTCGGCGTCAGCCAGGGCTCGCGCCGTGAAGCCCGCATCCTCGCGCTCAAGTGGAACGGGGCAGGGGCCGACGCGCCAACGCTGGCGTTCGTCGGCAAGGGCGTGACGTTCGATTCGGGCGGCATCTCGATCAAGCCCGGCGCGGGCATGGAAGACATGAAGTGGGACATGGGCGGGGCAGGCGCGGTCGCCGGCGCGATGAAGGCGCTGGCGAGCCGCAAGGCCAAGGCGAACGTCGTCGGCGTGATGGGCCTGGTCGAGAACATGCCCGATGGCGCCGCGCTGCGTCCGAGCGACGTCATCACTTCGATGTCCGGCCAGACGATCGAAGTGCTCAACACCGACGCCGAGGGTCGCCTCGTGCTCTGCGATTGCGTCACCTGGGTCCAGCAGGCGCACAAGCCGACCACGATCGTCGATCTCGCCACGCTCACGGGTGCGATGATCGTCGCGCTCGGCACCGAGAATGGCGGCATCTTCGCCAACGACGACGCCCTCGCGGACCAGCTGATCGCGGCGGGCAAGACCACCGGCGACACGCTCTGGCGCTTCCCGTTGTCGCCCGCATACGACAAGCTGATCGACTCGCCGATCGCCGACATGAAGAACGTCGGTCCCCGCGGCGCCGGCTCGATCACTGCCGCCCAGTTCATCAAGCGCTTCGTCGACGAGGGTGTGAAGTGGGCGCATCTCGACATCGCCGGCATGGTCTGGTCCGACAAGCCGGGGACCAACCACGACAAGGGCGCTACGGGTTATGGCGTCCGCCTGCTCGACCAGTTCGTAGCGGACAACTTCGAGGGCTGAACGACGGGTTGGGGGAACGCCGCCCCCCTCCCGTCATCCTCTTCTTCGTCATCCTGACGAAAGTCAGGACCCAGGATACCAAACGATGCGCTCCGTTGCTCTGAATCCTGACTTTCGTCAGGATGACGGCGCGGGTCGGGCAGGTGGATGGAAACTATGCAGGTCGATTTCTACCACCTAACCAGCCCCCTCGACCGCGTCCTCCCACGCATAGCCGAGCGCGTGGTCGCAACCGGCGGTCGGCTCCTGATCGTCGCCGAACCCCAGGAGCAACGCGTCGCACTCGACCGCCTGCTCTGGTCCTACGCCCCCGAGAGCTTCCTCCCCCACGCCCAGGCCGGCAGCAACGACGATGCAGCGCAACCCATCCTGATCGCGGACGACATACCCGACGCCGCCCCCGCCAATGCGGCACGCAACGTCGCGATCGTCGATGGTCGGTGGCGGGACCTGACCCTGACCTTCGACCGCGCCTTCCACATCTTCGACGACGAAGCCATCCGCGAAGCCCGCCTCGCCTGGAAAGCGCTAGCCGACCGCGACGGCGTCGAACGCCGCTACTGGAAGCAGAACGACTCCGGGCGCTGGGAACAGGCCGCCTAGTTGCATTTGGACCGCCCCGGCTCTAGGGCGGCGCCACTTTTCCAAAGCTTTATCACAGGAGCCCGTGACCATCATGGCCGCGAACCGTACTTTTTCGATCATCAAGCCCGACGCAACCCGCCGCAACCTGACCGGTGCGGTCACCAAGATGCTCGAGGAAGCCGGCCTGCGCGTCGTCGCTTCGAAGCGCATCCAGATGACCCGCGAGCAGGCCGAAGGCTTCTACGCGGTCCACAAGGAGCGTCCGTTCTTCGGCGAGCTCGTCTCGTTCATGATCTCGGGCCCGGTCGTCGTCCAGGTTCTCGAGGGCGAGAACGCGATGCAGCGCAACCGCGACATCATGGGCGCCACCAATCCCGCCAACGCAGAGCCCGGCACGATCCGCAAGGAACTCGCCGAGTCGATCGAAGCCAACACCGTGCACGGGTCGGATTCGGACGAGAACGCCGAGATCGAGATCGCATACTTCTTCAAGCCCGAAGAAATCGTCGGCTGATGACTTGGCGGTTGCGACGGGCAGGACCGGGCGACGCGCCCGCGCTGTCGCTCGTCGCATCCGCCACGTTTCTCGATACTTATGCGACCGTGCTGACCGGTACCGACATCGTCGCGCACTGCACGATGAAGAACAGCATCGCCACCTTCGAGACGTGGCTGGCCGACCCCGCGACGATCGTAACGCTCGCCGAGCACGAGCCCGGCCACGCACCGATCGGCTACACGGTGTTGACCGCGCCGGATTTCCCGATCGAACCCGGCCCGGCGGACATAGAACTCCGCCGCATCTATCTCATGAAGCAAGGCCAGGGCTCAGGCCTAGGCGCCGCCCTGATGGCCCGCGCCCTCGAAGACGCCGCGGCGCACGAACGCACCCGCATCCTGCTAGGCGTATGGGACCAGAACACCCGCGCCCGAGCCTTCTACGAACGCCAAGGCTTCAAGGTAATCGGCACCCGCCAGTTCACGGTCGGCACCACCCTCCACGACGACCCAGTCTACGCCAAGGCGGTCTGAGTCTTCCCGGCGAAAGCTCCGCACTGCACAGCACCACTACCACCCAGGCGAAGGCCGGGGCCCAATTGGAAAGGTCGCAGTAACGGACCGCTGCCGTCCGTTAGCAACGTCCCCAATTGGACCCCGGCCTCCGCCGGGGTGGTGCCGTTTAGCGGTAGGCAATCACGTCGCGGGCTTCTCTTTCGCCCAGATCGCATCAAGCTTCGCCTGATCACCGCCGCGCTGGCGAACGCGCAAGCCCTCGAGCTTCAGTGACCGACCCATCAAGGGCAAGCCGGCTTCGGTCTTCCAGATCACTTCATAGATGCCGCTCGCAGACCGAGTCGTGTCGCCATCAAAATATTGGACGCTAACCAGAACCGGCAATCGGCCTGCTCGGTTGTCCGCGCCGCCATCGGTCAACTTCAGAAGCGGTTTAGAGAACCAGGATTTGTCGATGATCGGCTCGGCCGGCGGCCGCTGCGGCGATACGCCGAGCGCCTTGGGAAACGTGATCGTCACGTCCTGAAGGTCATGCCGCGCATCCTTCAGCAACAGCGTATCGCCGCCATCCTGCACGATCGCCGAAAGGTCGATCTTGGTCCGCTCACGCGCGGCACTCGACTGCGCGGCGAGCTTGTCCGCCTCGTTCGCACGGTGATCCGACCAGTTGGTCCACAACGTCAGCGCGGCGATCAGAACGCCTGCAACCGCCACGACTTCCGCCAACGTGACCCAGCGCCGCCGCGTCGCCGCAGCTTCGCGCCGTTCGGTCGGAGTCTCGCCGCTCATCGCCCGCCGGCCTCCAGCAGGCGGGCAGGGGCCGCCAGCTCCCAACTGCGCGCGATCCGGTCCTCCACCAGCGCCCAGTCGGGATCGCCCGCAAGGTTCACGCCGACCCACCCGGTCGCACCAAGATACGCTGGCCGCGAATACACATCCGGGTTCGCCTCGATCAGCATCGCCTGCTCGTCGGCCCCACCCGTCTTTACGCACACCACGGTCAGCCCATCGCCATGATGATCCGCCCGAAACTGCGCGAACTGCTTGCCCGCAACGAAGAACGTCGGCTGGCCATGCGAAACCGTTTCCTCGGTCTCGGGCAACGCCAGCGCCGCCGCACGAACGCGGTCGAGAGGGGACAGATCGGTCATCGCGTCACGAACTCCGCCAAGGTCTTGGGATACAGCGCATGTTCCGCCGCCAGCACGCGCTCCGCAAGCGCATCCGCATCGTCGCCGGCAAGGATCGGCACCTCGGCCTGCCCCAGCACCACGCCGCCATCGAGTTCCTCGGTCACGACATGCACCGAGCACCCGCCGACCGCATCGCCCGCCGCGAGTGCGCGCGCGTGCGTGTCGAGCCCTTTGTACTTGGGCAGCAGCGACGGGTGGATGTTGACGATCCGGTCACGCCACGCCGCGACGAAACCGTCCGACAACAATCGCATATAGCCGGCCAGCGCAACGACCCCGACGCCAGCATCGCGCAACGCCCCGTCGATCGCCGCCTCGTAAGCAGGCTTCCCTAAACCCTTGGGTGAAAGCGCAAACGTCGCCAGACCCTGCGACTGCGCCCACTCAAGCCCAGCCGCATCCGGCTTGTCCGAAGCCACCAGCGCAATCTCATACGGACACTCGGCCGCGCGCGACGCGCCGACCAGCGCCATCATGTTCGATCCGCGCCCGGAGATCAGCACGCCAACCCGCATCTTCTCAGCCATGCGTCGCGGTCCAGTCCTCGCGCGCGCTCCAAGTTCCCGCCGACCCGCGAACCGTGCAGCCATGCGCGCCGGTCTCGATCCGCCCGATCGTGAACACCGTCTCGTCCGCCGCCTCCAGCGCCGCGGTCACCGCCTCGGCCTCGTCCGCGGAGACGATCACGACCATGCCGATCCCGCAGTTAAACGTCCGCGCCATCTCCTCCGCCTCGATCGCACCCTGCGCTTGCAGGAACGCCATCAACCGCGACTGCTCCCAAGCGTCCGCGTCGACCACCGCATGCACGCCCTCGGGCAGCACGCGCGGGATGTTCTCGAGCAGGCCGCCGCCGGTAATATGCGCCAGTCCCTTGATCCGCCGCTCGCGCAGCAACGGCAGCAGGCTCGCGACATAGATCCGAGTCGGCGCCATCAGCTGATCGATCAGCAACTTGTCCTGGTCGAACAGCGCCGGCCGATCGAGCTTCCAGCCGCGATCGGTCGCCAGCCGGCGAACCAGCGAGAACCCGTTCGAATGCACGCCCGACGACGCCAACCCGAGCATCACATCGCCCGCAGCGATCTCTCGCCCGGTAAGAACGTTGGTCCGCTCGACCGCCCCGACGCAGAAGCCGGCGAGGTCATAATCCCCATCCGCATACATGCCCGGCATCTCGGCGGTCTCGCCCCCGATCAGCGCGCAGCCGGCGGTCTTGCACCCTTCCGCAATCGATGCCACGACACGCTCGGCGACTGCCGCATCGAGCTTCCCGCTCGCATAATAATCGAGGAAGAACAAAGGCTCGGCGCCCTGCACGATCAGATCGTTGACGCACATCGCGACGAGATCGACGCCGACGCCCTCATGCCGGTCCCATTCGATCGCCAGCTTCAGCTTGGTGCCGACGCCATCGTTCGCCGCCACCAGCAACGGATCGACGAACCCTGCCGCCTTCAGGTCGAACATCCCGCCGAACCCGCCGAGATCGGCGTCCGCACCTGGCCGCCGCGTCGAGCGCGCGAGCGGGGCGATCGCCCGCACCAGCGCGTTGCCCGCGGCGATCGAAACGCCCGCTTGAGCGTAGGTATAGGAGCCCGTGGCGGGAGCGGCGGAGTCTGGCGTATCGGTCATGATCGGTGCTGCTAGCCACATCGCGCTTGGATTTCCACGTCTGCTTCGCCAAAAGGCCCGCTTGATGCGTATCCGTACCCTCCCCACCGCGCTTGCCGGCGCCGCTTTGCTGCTCAGCGGCGGAGCCGTGCTCGCGCAGATCGAGGGCGGCAACCGAGGCGCAGCCCCGGTCGACAGCGGCAGCGCCTACGAGGTCAGCGGCGTCACCGTCGATGTAGCCGGCAAGACCGCAGACGCCGCGCGTTACAGCGGCTGGCGGCTCGCTCAGCGCAAGGCCTGGGTGCAATTGTCGAACCGGCTTGGTGGTGGTGGTGGCCTCGTCTCCGACGGCACGCTCGATTCGCTCGTCTCCGGAATCGTCGTCGAGAACGAACAGATCGGCCCGCAGCGTTACATCGCCAAGCTCGGCGTGCTGTTCGACCGCACCCGCGCGGGCTCCGTCCTCGGCATATCCACCTACGCCGATCGCTCCCAGCCGATGCTGACGATCCCGATCCAATATTCGGGCGGTGTCGGCCAATCCTTCGAGCAGAGCACGCAATGGCAGCAGGCCTGGGCGCGCTATCGTACCGGCAACAGCAGCATCGATTATGTTCGCCCGTCCGGCTCCGGCCCCGACGCGCTCCTGCTCAACGTTGGCCAGACGCAGCGCCCCGGTCGCGGCTGGTGGCGGACGATCCTCGACCAATATGGCGCGAGCGACGTGCTGTCCCCGGTGGTGAAGCTCTATCGCCAATGGCCCGGCGGCCCGGTGATCGGCGTGTTCGAAGCGCGCCACGGTCCCGACAACGACCTGATCGGCCGCTTCACGCTCCGTGTCGGAACGTCCGACGGTCTGCCGCAACTGCTCGACACCGGCGTGAAGCGGATCGACGACCTGTATCAGCAGGCGCGCCGCAATGGTTCGCTCCGTGTCGACTATAGCCTGTCGCCGCCGCCAACGCCCGAAGCCGCGGTAACCGACGACCTGCCGAGCGACGAGACCGCCGACGCCAATATTGCGGCGTTGACCGGCGGCGAAGGCATCTCGGTCACGGTTCAGTTCGACACGCCCGCAGCTACGGCCGTATCGTCGACCGAAGCCGCACTCCGCGCGATCCCGGGCGTCCGCTCGGCGGCCACGACTAGCCTCGCGCTCGGCGGCGTCTCGCTGATGCGGGTCGCCTATGACGGCGATCCGGCGGCGCTCAAGACCGCGCTCGAAGCGCGCGGTTACCAGGTTTTCGGTTCCGGCCAGACGATCCGCATCCGCCGGGTTTCCCAACTTCTTCCGCCGGACCTTCCCGCGGATACCGTGACGACAGGGTGAGCGCGACCAAGATGACTCAAATCGCGCTGCCACTCGGGTGGCCGGCGGACCCTCGCGACGACGCCTTCCTGGTTACCCCATCCAACTCGCGGGCCGTCCATACGCTGGAGCATTGGGCGACCTGGCCCGTCATGACCGCCATCCTCACCGGCCCGCGCAAATCGGGCCGCAGCCTGCTTGCGCGGATCTTCGCGGCGAAGAGCGGCGGCACGATCATCGACGATGCCGAGCGCGTGCCCGAGGCGCAGCTGTTCCACGCCTGGAACCGCGCGCAGGAGGAGCACAGGCCGCTGCTCATCGTCGCCGACGCAGCCCCGCCCGAGTGGAAGGTCAAGCTCCCCGACCTGCGCTCGCGTCTCGCGGCCAGTCCGATCGCGGCGATCGGTGCGCCCGACGACGAACTCATGCGGCTGCTGCTGGCGCATCTGTTCGAGCGCCGCAGCCTCGACGCGCGGCCCGATCTTATCGACTGGCTCGCGACCAGAATCGAGCGCAGTCATATTACCGTAACGCGAACCGTCGATGCGCTCGATCAGGAGGCGATGGAACGTCGCAAGCGCTTGTCCATTCCTCTTGCACGAACGACACTCACCGAGGCCGGGCTGATCCTCCGGCCACAGCTTGCCCTGGATCTGCCGCTCTTCACGTCACCATAAGACCCCAAGAGGACCGATGAACCGTCCAGCGCATATCGTCCGCCAAGCGGAAGACGACGACGATCCCATCGGCGCAGAGCCGAACGACCGGTTCTTCAACCGCGAACTCTCCTGGCTGGCGTTCAACCGCCGCGTGCTGGAGGAGGCGTGCAACCCCGCGCATCCGCTGCTGGAGCGGCTTCGCTTCCTGTCGATCTCGGGCTCGAACCTCGACGAGTTCTTCATGGTCCGAGTCGCGGGGCTGAAGGGCCAGCAGACGCAGGACGTCGACCGTCGCTCGGCCGACGGCCTCACCGCGGGCCAACAGCTGACCGCGATCGTCCGTGAGGCCGACGAACTGATGGCGAGCCAGCAGGCGGTGTGGGGCGACCTGCGCGTGCTGCTCGACGAGGCTGGCTTGTTCGTCCTGCGGCGCGACGCGGTCGAAGGCGAGGCCGACGAGTGGCTCGAAACGCATTTCCGCGATCAGATTTTCCCGATCCTGACCCCGCAGGCGCTCGATCCCGCGCATCCGTTCCCGTTCATCCCGAACCGCGGCCTGTCGGTGATCTTCGACCTCGTCCGCCGTTCGGATAACGAACCGGTCCGCGAACTGGTCATGCTCCCGCACACGATGACGCGGTTCGTTCGCCTCCCCGGCGAGCCCGCGCGCTACATCTCGATCGAATCGATCCTGAAGCGGTTCGCACCCGTCCTGTTCCCCGGCTACGAAGTCCTCGCCGCCGCCAGCTTTCGCGTCCTGCGCGACAGCGACATGGAGATCGAAGAAGAGGCGGAGGACCTCGTCCGCTACTTCGCCAACGCGATCAAGCGCCGCCGCCGTGGCCGCGTCATCCGTCTGGAACTCGAAACCGGCATCCCCGATGTGCTCGCGGCCGTCCTCAAGGACGAACTCGGCGGCGCGGACGCGATCATCACCGAGAGCGGTAATCTGCTCGGCATCGTCGACCTCGACGGACTGGTCGACGAGGATCGCCCCGACCTGAAGTTCCCGCCGTTCACACCGCGCTTCCCCGAACGGATCCGCGAATTCGGCGGCGACTGTTTCGCGGCGATCAAGGCGAAGGACATCGTCGTCCACCACCCGTACGAGACGTTCGAAGTCGTGCTCGCCTTCCTCAAGCAGGCGGCGAACGATCCTGACGTGGTGGCGATCAAGCAGACGCTCTACCGCGCCGGCAAGCAGCCCGCGGTCATCAACGCGCTCATCACCGCGGCCGAGGCGGGCAAGTCGGTCACCGCCGTCGTCGAGCTGAAGGCGCGGTTCGACGAAGAGCAGAACATGGTCTGGGCCTCCGCACTGGAGCGCGCCGGCGTGCAGGTCGTCTACGGCTTCATCGACTGGAAGACGCACGCGAAGGTCTCGCTGGTCGTCCGCCGCGAAGGCCAGGCGTTCCGCACCTACTGCCATTTCGGCACCGGTAATTATCACCCGGTCACCGCCAAGATCTACACCGACCTCAGCTTCTTCACCGCCGACGCCGCGGTCGGGCGCGATGCAGCCCAGATGTTCAACTACATCACCGGCTATGTCGAGCCGACCGACATGGCGAAGGTCAGTCTCAGCCCGCGCGATCTGCGCCAGAACTTGATGAACCTCATCGACGTCGAGATTGCCAACGCGCGCGCCGGCAAACAGGCGGGCGTCTGGGCGAAGATGAACTCGCTGGTCGACCCCGCGGTGATCGAGAAGCTCTACGAGGCGAGCGGGGCAGGGGTCGAGATCGACCTCATCATCCGCGGCATCTGTTGCCTGCGACCCGGTGTACCCGGCCTGTCCGAGACGATCCGCGTGAAATCGGTGATCGGGCGGTTCCTGGAACACAGCCGGATCTGGGCGTTCGGCAACGGCAAGGCGCTCCCCAACGACGGCGCGAAACTCTTCATCTCGTCCGCCGACTGGATGCCGCGCAACTTCGACCGCCGCGTCGAATACATGCTGCCGATCCTCAACCCGACCGTCCACGACCAGATCCTCGATCAGGTCATGGTCGCGAACCTGATCGACAACGAGCAGAGTTGGGAGCTAGGCCCCGACGGCGAATATACCCGCGTCGATCCCGGCGACCGCCCGTTCAACCTGCATCGGTATTTCATGACCAACCCGTCTCTTTCCGGCCGCGGCGCCTCGCTCGCGACCAGCAACGCCGTGCCGACCCTGTCGCTTCGGCGAAAACGATGAGCGTCACGAATATCCTGTTCGGTAATTCCACGCCCAAGGCCGAGACCGACGACCACCCGCGTACGGGGATTATCGACATCGGCTCGAACTCGATCCGCTTGGTCGTGTATCAGGGCCCGCCACGCCTGCCCGCGATCCGCTTTAACGAGAAGGTCCTGGCCGGGCTCGGACGCGGGCTCGCCGCGACCGGCGCGATCGAGAAGTCGGCGCTGAAGACGGCACGCGTCGCCCTCGCGCGGTTCGCCGCGGTGGCCAAGGAAATGGAATGCTCGACGCTCCGCACGGTCGCGACGGCGGCGGTACGCGATGCGAAGAACGGTGGCGAACTCATTGCAGCGGCTGAACAACTCGGCCTCAAGGTCGAGACCCTGTCGGGCGAACAGGAGGCCAGCGCAGCCGGCTACGGCGTCCTCTCCGCGATCCCCGACGCGGACGGCATCGTCGGCGATCTTGGAGGAGGCAGTCTCGAACTTGTCCGCGTCCGCCGCGGCAAGATCGAAGACCGCGTCTCGTTCCCGCTCGGCGTACTCCGCATCGGCCCGCTTCGTGCCAAGCGCGGCAAGGTGCTCGAACGCTATGTCGCGAGGCTGGTCCGCGAGGCTGGTTGGACTGCGAAGGGGCAGGGGTTGCCGCTGTATCTCGTCGGTGGATCGTGGCGTGCGCTCGCCCGGCTCGACATGGAGCTGTCGGACTATCCGCTGCCGATCATCCACCAATACCCGATGACCGCCGCAACGATCACGCGGCTCAGTCGCACGATCCCGCAGCTTTCGAAGCCGCGCCTGAAGGCGATCCCCGGTCTTTCGTCCGGTCGTACGTCCACGCTGGCCGACGCCGCCGCGCTGCTCGGCGTGCTGATGCGCCAGCTCGGCAGCAAGACGACAGTGGTATCGGCATACGGTCTGCGCGAGGGGCTTCTCTACGGCGACCTGGAGCCCAAGACCCGCGCGCTCGATCCGCTGATCGTCGCCGCCCGTGAAGAAGGGCGTCTCCTGGGTCGCTTTCCCGAGCATGGCGACCTGCTCGATCGCTGGATCGCCCCGCTGTTCGTCACCGAACCACCTGCGCTCGCGCGCATCCGTCACACCGCCTGTCTCCTTGCCGACGTAGGCTGGCGCGCCAACCCCGAATTCCGCGCCGAACGCGGCGTGGAGATCGCCCTGCACGGCAACTGGGTCGCGATCGACGCGCCGGGCCGGGGAATGCTTGCCCAAGCGCTCTACACGAGCCTCGGCGGAGATTTGGCAGCCGCAGACCCGGTCGGGCGACTCGCGACGCCGGCAGCAGTGAAGAGCGCAACCGCGTGGGGCCTCGCGATGCGGCTCGGCCAGCGTATGAGCGGAGGCTTGGCCGGTCCGCTCAAGCGTTCGAAGCTATCGGACGACGGGATAACGCTGACGCTAACGCTACGCCCGGACGACCGCGGCCTCTACGGTGAGGCGGTAGAACGTCGCCATATCGCGCTGGCGACCGCATTAGGTCGCAAGCCGTTGTTGGCTCTCGCGTAGATCCTCCCCTGCAAGGGGAGGTGGCAGCCCATCGGGCTGACGGAGGGGTGACGCGCTATCGAGAAGGTGTCACCCCTCCGTCTGGCGAGCCAGCCACCTCCCCTTGCAGGGGAGGAACAAAGTGATCAGGCGCAGGTGAAGCGCTCGATCCGACCCTTCGCATCGACGTACACATTCAGCCGGTCAGGCCGGAAATCCATCGTTACCGCCGTATTCGGTGCGATCCAGCGCAGCGTTCGAGCGCCCGACCGCGTCTGCATCACGTCCGCCCGGGCATCGCTCGCACGCTTGCCGACCAGATCGCCCAGCGAACCGGCATTGCAGGCTGCCGCGACCGGCGGAGCGGCAGGCGCCTCGCCGCGCATCTCGACCGGCGTACACGCCGCCGAAGCCAGCAAGACTGCAATCGGAACGACTCTCATGCGGCATCCTCCGTACGCGTCATCTTCAGCTTGCCGCCGATGACCGCGAAAGCCAGTCGTCCCTCGACCAGATCCAGCGCATCGCGGCCAAATTGATCGAACCGCCAGCCCTCCAGCATCGGCAGCCCGGTGCGAACGCCCGCCGCGAGGGCTTCAAGTTCATCCGTCCGCGCTAACAATTTGGACGCGACATCAATGTCTCGCGAGCGGATCTTGAGCAGCAGCTTGAGGAGGTCCGCAACCAGCGAGCCCTCCTTGCCAAGCCCGGGCTTGCGGTCGTCGCGCGGCGGCAGTTCGTCCTCGCTAAGCGGTTGAGCCCCTTCGATCGCGGCCATCAGGCGGCCACCGATGTCGTTCCCCGCCCATGTCGCCGAAAGCCCACGAACGCGCGCGAGGTCGGCCTGCTTGCGCGGCGGATGCCCCGCCATGTCGCCCAGCGTCTCGTCCTTGACGATCCGGCCGCGCGGCAGGTCCTTCGCCTGGGCCTCGAGTTCGCGCCACCGCGCCAGCGCCTTCAACCGCCCCAGCACCTCGGGCTTGCGCCCCGAGATCCGCACACGCTTCCACGCCAGATCAGGATCGTTCGCATAATTGGCAATATCGCCGAGCCGCTCCATCTCCTGGTCGAGCCACACCCCGCGTCCGGTCTTGCGCAACCGCTCGAGCATCTTGGGGAATATCTTCGACAGATGCGTGACGTCGCCGATCGCATATTCGATCTGCCGCTCGTCCAGCGGCCGCCGCGCCCAGTCGGTGAATCGCGCGCCCTTGTCGACTGCGATGCCCAGCCAGCTGTCGACGAGATTCGAATAGCCGATCTGCTCGCCTTGGCCGAGCGCCATGGCCGCGACCTGCGTGTCGAACAGCGGGAAGGGGGTCTTGCCGGTAAGGTTGTAGACGATCTCGATGTCCTGCCCGCCGGCATGGACGACCTTCAGCACGTCGTGATTCTCGACGAGCAGGTCGAGCAGCGGCTTCAGGTCGATTCCCGGCGCCATCGGATCGATCGCCGCGGCTTCCTTGTCGTCGGCGATCTGGATCAGGCAGAGCTCCGGGTAATAGGTGCTCTCGCGCATGAATTCGGTGTCGACGCACACATAGTCGGCGTCGGCCATGCGCGCGCACAGATTGGCGAGCGTGGCACTGTCGGAGATAAGCGGGTGGATATGCATGGACCGTCCATAGCGAGGCGTGTCCGCCTTGACAAAGGCGGGTGAGGAAGGGAAGCGCGAGGCATCCAATTCCCGTCATCCCAGCGAAAGCTGGGATCTCCCGTCGCAGGGCGCACCCTTGCCGCACGAGATCCCGGCTTTCGCTGGGACGACGCATGAGAGACGAGACACATGCACGCCTATCGCACCCACAATTGCGCCGCCCTCCGCCCCGAACAGGTTGGCGAAGAGGTCCGTGTCTCCGGCTGGGTCCACAAGAAGCGCGATCACGGCGACCTCGTCTTCATCGATCTGCGCGATCACTACGGCATCACCCAGATCGTCACCGACGTCAGTGGCCCGGTCTTCAAGGTCATCGAGGGCCTGAAGAGCGAGAGCGTCGTCACGATCACCGGCAAGGTCACCGCAAGGGCACCCGAAGCGGTCAACCCGAACCTGCCGACCGGTAGGATCGAGATCCGCGCGGCCGCAGCGACCGTCCAGTCGATGGCCGGCGAGCTGCCGATGCCGGTCGCGGGCGAGGCCGAATATCCCGAGGATATCCGCCTGCGCTATCGGTACCTCGATCTGCGTCGCGAGCGGCTTCACGCCAACATCATGCTGCGTTCGAAGGTGATCACCTCGCTGCGCAACCGCATGAACGATCAAGGCTTCACCGAATTCCAGACGCCGATCCTGACCGCGTCGTCGCCCGAGGGCGCGCGCGATTATCTGGTGCCGAGCCGCGTCCATCCGGGCAAGTTCTATGCGCTCCCGCAGGCGCCGCAGATGTTCAAGCAGCTGCTGATGGTCGCGGGCTTCGACCGCTATTTCCAGATCGCGCCGTGCTTCCGCGATGAGGACGCTCGCGCCGATCGGTCACCAGGCGAATTCTACCAGCTCGACTTCGAGATGAGCTTCGTCACGCAGGACGACGTGTTCGCGGCGATTGAGCCTGTGTTGCACGGCGTGTTCGAAGAGTTCGCCGACTGGCAGGGCAAGGGACGCCAAGTGTCGGCCCTCCCGTTCAAGCGCATCCCCTACCGCGAATCGATGCTGAAATACGGCAGCGACAAGCCCGACCTGCGCAACCCGATCCTGATCCACGACGTCGGCCATCACTTCGTCGATTCGGGCTTCGGCCTGTTCGCGGGCATCGTCGCCGGCGGTGACGTGGTCCGGGCGATCCCCGCACCGAACACCGCGGACAAGAGCCGCAAGTTCTTCACCGACATGAACGACTGGGCGCGTGCCGAAGGGCATGCCGGGCTCGGCTACATCACGCAGAAGAACGGTGAACTCGGCGGCCCGATCGCCAAGAACCACGGCGAGGAAGCCACCCGGAAGCTGATCGCCGAGATGGGCCTCGGCCCGAACGACGGCATCTTCTTCGCCGCCGGCAAGGAACTGCCCGCCTCCAAGCTCGCGGGTGCTGCGCGCGCGCGGATCGGTGCCGATCTCGGCCTGATCGATGAGAACCGGTTCGAGTTCTGCTGGATCGTCGATTTCCCGATGTTCGAATATGACGAGGACGCGAAGAAGATCGATTTCAGCCACAACCCGTTCTCGATGCCGCAGGGCGAGATGGATGCGCTGGAGAACAAGGATCCGCTCGATATCCTGGCGTATCAGTACGATATCGTCTGCAACGGCGTCGAGCTGTCGTCGGGCGCGATCAGGAACCATCGTCCGGAGATCATGTACAAGGCGTTCGAGATCGCCGGCTACACGCAGGCGGACGTCGACACGAACTTCGCGGGCATGATCAACGCGTTCAAGGTCGGCGCGCCGCCGCATGGTGGCTCGGCACCGGGGATCGACCGGATGGTCATGCTGCTCGCGGGCGAGCCGAACATCCGCGAGGTCGTGCTGTTCCCGATGAACCAGAAGGCCGAGGATCTGATGATGGGCGCCCCGAGCCCGGTCAGCGCCAAGCAGCTGAAGGAGCTCAACATCCGCCTGACGGTCGATGGTCCGAAGGACGTGACGAAGGCGGTCGCGCCGAACGCAGGCTGATCGAAACCGGTGATGGAGCGCAGCGCATGACGATACACCTGGCCGACTACGAAGCCGGCGACGCGTATGACGGCAAGTACAAGCATGACCTCGCTGCGCTCCAGAAGCGGCTGGAGCATATCCAGGTCGCGCATATCGTCGGCGGTACGCGCGCGATCGTCATGTTCGAGGGCTGGGACGCGGCGGGCAAGGGCGGCATCATTCAGAGGCTCTCCGCCGAATGGGACCCGCGCAACTACAAGGTCTGGCCGATCGCCGCTCCCACCGCGGACGAAAAGGCGCATCATTTCCTCTGGCGCTTCTGGCACCGGCTTCCCGCCGACGGCCACATCGCGATATTCGATCGCAGTTGGTATGGTCGGGTCCTCGTCGAGCGCGTCGAGGGGTTCGCCAGCGAGACCGAATGGCGCCACGGCTATGACGAGATCAACGCGTTCGAAGCGCAGCAGGTCGAGAGCGGCACGACGCTGATCAAGCTGTTCATCCACACCACGCAGAAGGAACAGGATCGTCGCCTGAAGGCACGGCTCGACGATCCCTGGAAGCACTGGAAGACCGGCCTCGACGATTATCACAACCGCTCGCGACGGAAGGACTATCTGGAGGCGATGAATGAGATGTTCGCGCGCACCGATACCGCAACCGCGCCGTGGACGGTGATCGACGGCAACGACAAGAAGGCGGCCCGGATCGCAGCGCTGACGCTGATCGCGGACCGCCTCGAAGCCGGCGTCTCGATGGTTCCGCCACCGCTCGACCCGAAGGTCAAGCGGGTGGCGGAGAAGGCGTTAGGCCTTCGCTGACTTCGCTTCTGCTGCGCCGGCCTGGATGAACTCGTCATCCTCATTGAGCACCAGCATCTGGCCCTGGTCGATGCCGAAATAGGCACCACGGAGGGCCAGCGTCCCAGCCGCTTCGGCTTCGGTCACGAACGGGAACGTGCGCAGGTTGGCGATCGAGGTGCGGACGGACTCAAGCTCCATCTCGCGACCGGCTTCGGCGCCTTCGCCATACTTCGCGATCACCTTCTCCCGAGCACCGTCGAGCAGGCTGACCCAATCCGAAACGAAGCCCCCGGCACCATGGTCGGCATCGGCGAATGCCTGAGTGAGTGCGGCCTTACAGCCGCCGCACTTCTCGTGGCCCATCACGACGATCTCTTCGACCTTCAGCTGGGTGACCGCGAACTCGATCGCGGCGGAGACACCGTGATAGCCACCACCGGTTTCGAACGGCGGCACGAGGTTGGCGACGTTGCGAACGACGAACACTTCGCCCGGCAGCGTGTCGAAAATCTGGGCCGGCTCGACGCGGCTGTCGGAGCAGGCGATGATCATCACCTTCGGGCTCTGGCCGTCCCGCAGTTCCTTCCAGCGCTCGCGCTGCTCCTCCCAGGGGCCGTCCTTGAAGCGATGATAGCCTTCGATCATTTCCGGAAAGTGAGTTGGCACGGTTAGCCTTTCATGGACGTTTGCACTGCAACATGACAAACCTGTCATGTTCGAACTGGTTCCCTCATTTTATCCCGTTTTTCCAGCCGTTCCAACCGGCCGACCTGATCCGCCGCCATTGTCTCGACGGCAGGGCGGGGCTATCTGGCACGACATGAACGAGATGACCCCGATCGCCCTCCCGCGTGCCCGCAAGCCCGATTGGATCCGCGTCAAGGCACCGACCTCCGCTGGCTTCGCGAAAACCCGCGAGCTCATGCGGTCGAAAAGCCTCACGACGGTGTGCGAAGAGGCGGCGTGCCCGAATATCGGCGAATGCTGGTCGAAGAAGCACGCGACGGTCATGATCCTCGGCGACACCTGCACGCGCGCCTGTGCGTTCTGCAACGTGAAGACCGGCATGCCGCGCGCGGTCGACCGGATGGAGCCGCAGAACGTCGCCGACGCCGCCGCGCAGATGGGTCTCAACCACATTGTCATCACCTCGGTCGATCGTGATGACCTGCCCGATGGCGGCGCGTCGCAGTTCGTCAAGGTGATCCAGGCGATACGCGCATCCAACCCGACGACGACGATCGAGATCCTGACCCCCGACTTCCGCAACAAGGCGCAGGCCGCGATCGAGTCGATCGTCGAGGCGCGTCCCGACGTCTACAACCACAATCTCGAAACCGTCCCGCGGCTCTATCCGACGATCCGCCCGGGTGCGCGCTACTACGCGTCGCTCCGCCTGCTGGAGAGCGTCAAGAAGCACGATCCGTCGATCTTCACCAAGTCCGGCGTGATGCTCGGGCTCGGCGAGGAGCGTCTGGAGATCCATCAGGTGATGGACGACATGCGCTGCGCCGACATCGATTTCCTGACGATGGGCCAGTATCTCCAGCCCACTCCGCGCCACGCCAAGGTCGCCGAGTTCGTGCCGCCCAAGGCGTTCGACGCCTATGCCTCGATCGCGCGCGCGAAGGGGTTCCTTCTGGTCGCATCGTCGCCGCTGACCCGGTCGAGCTATCACGCCGGCGACGATTTCGAGCGATTGCGCGCAAATCGTGACGCGAAGCTGGGCGTCGCGCGCATCTGATGCCGAAGCATTCCGAAACGCGTCATTTGCCCTACACCCCTGAGCAGATGTTCGACTTGGTGGCCGATGTCGGTCGCTATGCAGAGTTCCTGCCCTGGGTCAGCGCGATGCGAGTACGCTCGAACAGCGAGACCGAGACGCTCGCCGACATGATCGTCGGGTTCAAGGGCCTGCGCGAGACGTTCACCTCGCGCGTGCAGAAGGTCCGCCCGAGCGAATTGAACGTCGATTATGTCGATGGACCGCTGAAGTATCTGCGCAACGAATGGCATTTCCGGCCCGAGCCGCAAGGCTGTGCGGTCGATTTCACCGTCGACTTCGCGTTCAAGAACCGGATGTTCGAGATGATCGCCGGCCAGGTGTTCGGCGCTGCACTGCGCAAGATGATCGGTGCGTTCGAGACTCGCGCCGCCGAGCTTTACGGCGCCGAATCTTCCGCGGCCGAGTCTTCCGCGGCCGGCGCGTCGGGCAGCAAAAGTTCGAGCGCACACAACGCGGCCTGAAGCCGGATCCCGCCACGACCGAGATCGCCGAAATCCTTGCGATCGGCGTGAACGTCGGACGGATCGCGACCCTTCTCCGCACGACCGAACACGACCGTACCGACCGGCTTCTTGAGCGATCCGCCTCCGGGGCCCGCTACGCCCGTGATCGCGACGGCGATATCCGCGCCCGACTGCTTCAACGCGGCCTGTGCCATGCTCCACGCGACCGCGATCGAGACCGCGCCGAACGTTTCGAGCACGTCCGAGCTGATCTTCAGCACGCCGAGCTTGGCCTCGTTCGAATAGGTGACGAAGCCGACTTCGAACACGTCGGACGATCCGGGAATTTCCGTCAACGCAGCGGCGACGAGGCCACCGGTGCAGCTCTCGGCGACCGCGACACGGCGACCGATCGCGCGGTTCTGCTCGACGACCTTGCGTGCGGCGTCGACCAGTTCGGCGGGAAGGATGGTATCCATCAGCGAGTCTCCACCGGGCACAGCAGCATCGCCACCGCGGCGATATCACCGCCGCGCGGCTTCTGGGATTTCAGGTACCGCAACGTCTCCACGACGATGGCCGCGGTGTTGCGGGGCGGCAGGGGTTGCAGCAGCGTCAGCATCCGATCGATCGTCCCGCAATCGCGCGTCGCGATCCGACCGACGATCTGCGGCACCAGCAACGTCGTCAGCAATGGCCGCGCGAACTCCGAATCGAGCATCGCGTCGACCGCCGGATCGCTCAGCTTGACGATCGCCGCGCGAGCGGACGGCCAGGCGCGGTCGGACTCGATCTGATAGCGATCGATCAGCGCACTCGACTGCCGCCGGATCAGGCTGGCGGCCGGGAGTTGCGCCGCGCAGACGCGACCGGTTTCGCGGAGGATGTCAGGCATCGCGACCAGCGTCAGCGATTCGGCCTCGGGTCCGGTGATGCAGCGGGGTTGCGCAACCGCCGGGCTGGCGAGAAGCGCGACGGCGGCCAGCGCGGCGCCAATCCTCATGCGGGCCTTCATGCCGGTGCTCCTGGCACGCGGACGGTCGCGACGGCCTGTGCGGCGATGCCTTCGCCGCGGCCGGTGAAGCCGAGTCGCTCGGTCGTCGTCGCCTTGACGCTGACCCGGTCGAGCGTGAGCCCGAGCAATTCGGCAATCCGGGCGGTCATCGCCGCGCGGTGCGGACCGATCTTCGGTGCCTCGCACATGATCGTCAGGTCGACGAAATCGATTCGGCCGCGCTTGTCGGCGATCAGCTTGGCCGCATGCTGGAGGAACTGCGCGGAGTCGGCGCCCTTCCACTGCGGATCGCTCGGCGGGAAATGTGTGCCGATATCGCCGGCTGCGATCGTGCCGAGCAGCGCGTCGGTCAGCGCGTGGAGCGCGACGTCGGCATCGCTGTGCCCCGACAGGCCCTTGTCGTGCGGGACCAGGACGCCGCCGAGCCAGAGTTCCTCGCCGGTTTCGAGACGGTGGACGTCGAAGCCCATCGCGGTGCGGGTTTCATACGCGACACGCGCCTCGGCGGCGGCGAAATCTTCGGGGTGGGTGACTTTCTCGAGCATCGCCGAGCCCTGCACCAACGCGACGCCGACGCCAAGCCGCCGCACCATCTGCGCGTCGTCGGTGGCTTCCTCGTCTCCGAGCCAGACGGCGTGCGCGGCGCGTAGCGCTTCGACGGAAAACGCCTGCGGAGTCTGCACGCGGTTGAGGTCCGCGCGGGGCACGATGTCCCCAAGCAGCACGGTGCCGCGCGCAAGCGTATCGGTCACCGGGAGGACCGGAATGGCCGCGTCCCGGGTCTTCAAGGCTAAGACGAGCGAATCGATGACCTCGGCGGAAAGGAAAGGGCGGGCCGCGTCGTGGACCAGCACGTGTGTCGCATCGGTGATCGCCGCGAGCCCGTTCGCGACCGACTCGCGCCGGGTGGTTCCGCCGATGACGGTTCTCACGCTGCTGCCGAGCGACTCGGCGGCAAGAGCCTGCTGCCCTTCACCGATGATGACGATAGTCTCGGCAATCGCCGGATGCGTGGAAAACGCGTCGTAGGAATAGGCGACCATCGGACGCCCGGCGATCCGCGCATACTGCTTGGGAACCGATCCCCCGGCGCGCACGCCGGTTCCGGCGGCGACGATGATCGCAACGATACGGTGTGCCTGTGTCATCGTCGCGACCTAGCGCTTCGTCCGGAGGCTCGCCAGTCTTGCGACGGAGCGCGGGACAGGGTAGGGCGATGCCTCTTTTTCAGGCACATCCATGCGTAATCTATCTCCCATCCAGATCGGTCCCGTCCGGATCGAAAGCCCCGTCGTGCTCGCGCCGATGACCGGCGTCACCGACATGCCGTTCCGCACGCTGGTGCGACGCTATGGCTCGGGCCTCAACGTTACCGAAATGGTCGCGAGCCAGGCCGCCATCCGCGAGACTCGCCAGTCGCTCCAGAAGGCGGCATGGGATCGGCTCGAGGAACCGGTGTCGATGCAGCTGATCGGCTGCACCCCGTACGAGATGGGCGAGGCCGCCAAGCTCAGCCAGGATCGCGGCGCGGCGATCATCGACATCAACATGGGCTGTCCGGTGCGGAAGGTCGTCAACGGCGACGCGGGCTCGGCGCTGATGCGCGACACCAAGCTCGCCAGCGCGATCATCGAGGCCACCGTGAAGGCGGTCGACGTACCGGTGACGCTGAAAATGCGAATGGGCTGGTGCCATGACAGCCTCAACGCGCCCGACCTTGCGCGGATCGCCGAGGATCTCGGCATCAAGCTGATCACCGTTCACGGCCGCACGCGCAACCAGATGTACAAGGGCAATGCCGACTGGGGCTTCGTCCGCAAGGTCAAGGATGCAGTGAGCGTGCCGGTGATCGTCAACGGCGATATCTGTACCATCGAGGACGCCGAAGCAGCGATGGACCAGTCGGGCGCGGATGGCCTGATGATCGGTCGTGGCAGCTACGGCCGCCCATGGGTGCTCGGTCAGGTCATGGAGTGGTTCGCTACCGGCCGGCGCATCGAAGACCCGTCGATCACCGAGCAATATGACGCGATCGCAGGCCATTACGAGGCGATGCTCGAACATTACGGGATCGAGACCGGCGTCAACATGGCGCGCAAGCACATTGGCTGGTACACCAAGGGGCTGCCTGGTTCGGCCGAGTTCCGCAACAAGGTGAACCAGGTTCCCGATCCCAAGCAGGTCAAGGCGATGCTCGCCGAATTTTACGCTCCCTGGCGCGACCTTGCAGCGGCCTGACACGCACTCTCGGGTACGGCCGGGTTTTGCGGAGTTGTTCGCGGCGCTTCCGGTCGCCGTCGTAGTGGTCGATCCGAATCAGCGCGTCGCACATGCCAACGCGCTCGCCGAGCAACTGTTGAATCTGTCGGAGCGGCTGATGATCGGCCAGCCGCTCGATGCGATCATCCCGCCGCCCGACGATCCGCGCAATCGCGACGGGCACGGGCTCGCGGTGTACGATACCGAGATGTCGACCGCGCGGGGTGGCAAGATCCGGGTCGATTTCGCCGAGACGCAGATTGCCGACTACCCGGGGTGGCGTGCGATCACGCTGCATTCCGCGGCAACTTCGCGGCGGCTCGGCCATTCCGCCGACCGCGCGGCCGGCGCGCGTGCGGCTGTCGGTGCGGCGGCGATGCTCGCGCACGAGATCAAGAACCCGCTATCCGGCATCCGCGGCGCCGCGCAGTTGCTCGGTGCGGGCGAACTGACGACGCTGATCGTGACCGAAGTCGACCGGATCGCGGCGTTGATCGACCGGATGCAGGATTTCAGCGACACGCGTCCGCTGCCGCTCGCCAGCGAAAACATCTATCCGTTGCTCGGCCATGCGCGTCGGCTGGCGCTCGCCGGGTTCGCGCGCGGGATTTCAATCGAGGAACGCTTCGATCCGTCGCTCCCGCCCGCGCAGATCAACCGCGACGCACTGCTCCAGATCGTCATAAACCTGCTCAAGAACGCACGCGAAGCAGTTCGAAACGAACGCGAACCTCGGCTCGTGATGACGACCGCCTACCGCCACGGCATCACCGTCAGTTCGGCCCCAGGCAAGCCACGCCTGCCGCTCCCGATCGAGATCTGCGTGTTCGACAATGGTCCCGGTGCCCCGGCCGATATCGCCGACCATCTGTTCGATCCGTTCGTATCGGGTCGGCGCGAAGGGCAGGGGCTTGGCCTCGCGCTGGTCGACAAGCTCACGCGCGACATGGGCGGGATCGTCCAATATGCCCGCGAAGGAAATCCCGAAATGACCGTCCTCCGCCTGCTGCTGCCAAGAGCGGCATCGTGAGCACCGTTCTGGTCGTCGACGACGACGCCGCGATTCGGACCGTTGTTGCGCAGGCGCTCCGCCGTGCCGGGCATGAGGTGTCGGTCGCCGACAGCCTCGCGCAACTCGAACGCGCGCTCGCCGCATCGCTCCCCGATGTCCTCGTCACCGACGTCATTCTTCCGGACGGCGACGGTATCGATCATGTCCGCAGCGTTGCCGCGCGCTTTCCCCTTCTGCCGATCATTGTCCTCTCGGCGCAGAACACGCTGACCACCGCGGTCCGCGCGGCCGAGGTCGGCGCATACGAGTATCTGCCCAAGCCGTTCGATCTCGACGTGCTGGCCCGCGCGGTGGCTGGTGCGCTCGCGCGTGGCGGGATGGTGTCGGAGGAGGCGCTCCACGACGAGGATCGCGCACTGCCGCTGATCGGGCGGTCGGCGGCGATGCAGGACGTCTACCGGATCATCGCGCGGGTCGTCTCGAATGACCTGACGGTGCTGATCTCGGGCGAATCGGGCACCGGCAAGGAACTCGTCGCGCGCGCAATCCACGATCTCGGCCCACGCAACGCCGCGCCGTTCGTGGCGATCAACATGGCCGCGATCCCGCGCGAGCTGATCGAGGCCGAACTGTTTGGCCATGAGCGCGGTGCGTTCACCGGCGCGGCGACGCGTAACGCCGGGCGGTTCGAACAGGCGTCGGGCGGCACGTTATTCCTCGACGAGATCGGCGATATGCCGATGGAAGCGCAGACCCGCCTGTTGCGGGTGCTACAGTCGGGCGAGTTCACCAGCGTCGGCGGCGCGCGGACGATCCGCGTCGACGTCCGCATCGTCGCCGCCACCAACCGCGATCTCAACGCGCAGGTCGCCGCGGGGCATTTTCGCGAAGACCTGTTCTACCGCCTCAACGTCGTCCCGATCACGCTGCCGCCACTCCGCGAGCGTCGCCAGGATATTGCGTTGCTCGCCCGCCATTTCCTTGATCACGCCGCGGTGCAGGGCCTGCCGCGCCGCCAGCTCGGCAGCGACGCCCTCACCGCGCTCGGTGCGCATGACTGGCCCGGCAACGTCCGCGAACTCGAAAACCTGATGCGCAGGCTGGCAGTGCTGGCGCGTGACGAGGTGATTGGAGCCGACGCGATCAAGGCAATGATCGGCACGCAGGCAATCGCCGGTGAGCCGGGCGATATCGAGATCGGCCACGCGGTCCGCGCGATGATCGAACGGATCGCGCGGGAAAACCCTGCAGCGCTCGACGACGGCACGCTGTACGATCGGATCATCGGCGAAGTCGAACGCCCGCTGATCGAGGCGATGCTTGCGCGCCACGGCCAGAACCAGCTCCGCGCCGCCCGGGCGATGGGAATCAACCGCAATACCCTGCGCAAGCGGCTCGATACGCTCGGCATCGATATCGGCCATGGCGGGAGCGATATGCAACGGGCCGAAGACGCGTAACGCGGTCGAATTCCGTATTATGTGGTTTCCCGGCAACGGTTGACGTTGTATCGGGGCAACGATGATCGCTTCCGCGACGCTACCGATGGATGATGACGGGCCTGCACACCGGTTCGCGGTGACGCCTGCGATCGAGGCGCTGGTTCTAGCGGTGGCCGTCGCGATCGGCGTCGCGAGCTATTTCATCATCACCGGCACCGACGCGCCGCAACGCTTGATCCCGCCGCCGCTGGTCGCCCTGTTGCTCGTCGCCAACCTCGTTCCCGGCATCGCGTTGCTGATGTTGCTAGGCCGCCGCGTGGCGATGCGGCGCGCGGCACGATCGCCTGTAGGCGGCGGTGGGCGCCTTCACGTCCGCCTCGTTGCGCTGTTCTCGATCGTCGCCGCGGTACCCATGCTGCTGGTGACGATCTTCGCCTCTCTGCTGTTCCAGTACGGCGTCCAGTTCTGGTATTCGGACCAGGCGCGCGGGATGCTCGAGAACGCCACCGCGCTCGCGCAATCCTCCTATGCGCGCCAGCTCAGCCGCTGGGAGGAGGCGACCGTAACGATGGCCGCCGACATGTCGGGCTATCTCGAGGCGAAATCGCTCCAGAGCCCCGATTTTTCCGGCTATTTTCTCCAGCAGGTCTATTATCGCAGCCTGTCCGAGGCGGCGCTGTTCAAGGTTACGCCGGACAACGAGATCCAGACCTTCGCGGTCGTCGACCCCTACAAAATCGATTTCGCCCGCCAGGTGACCCCGCAGTCGATCGCCCAGCTCCGTGCCGGCAAGTCGGCGGTCGTCGCGGTCACCGGTGACCGGATCCAGACGATCACGCTGCTGCCCGGTTCCGACGAGCTGTTCCTCTATGCCGGGCGCGTCGAGGATACCAAGCTGCTCTCCGGCCAGACCGTCCGCGCGAACGAGGTACTGACCAGCTACCGCTCGCTGCTGGCGCGCTCGCGGAGCCTCCAGTTGCGGTTCAACGCCGCGTTGCTCGTCATCTCGCTGCTGATCGTCGGGGTCGCCGTCTGGATCGCGCTCGCGGTGGCCGATCGGCTCGTCCGTCCCGTCGGCGAACTCGTCGATGCCGCGCGGCGCGTCGCGGGCGGCGACTTGACCGCGCGCGTGCCGGACCCGCGCAGCCGCGACGAAGTCGGAACGCTAGCCAACGCCTTCAACCAGATGACCGGGCAGCTCGAAGAGCAGAATACCGAACTCGTCACCGCCAACGGCCAGCTCGAAAACCGACGCGCGTTGATCGAGGCAGTGATGGCCGGCGTCTCGGCAGGCGTCGTCGCGACCGGACGCGAGCGCACGATAACGATCGCCAATGATTCCGCGGTCACGCTGCTCGGGACCGATGCGGGCGGTCTCGTCGGACGCAAGCTGGTCGATGTCGCTCCCGAACTCGACGCGATGCTCGACGGGGGCGACCGAGAGGCGATCGTCGAGGTCGGGCAGGGCGGTGACGTCCGCACGCTGGCGGTCCGCATCGCCCGCCCGGCCACAGGTCCGATCCTTACCTTCGACGATATCACGCAGCAACTGCTCGATCAGCGCCGCGCGGCCTGGTCCGACGTCGCCCGACGGATCGCGCACGAGATCAAGAACCCGCTGACACCGATCCAGCTCGCGGCCGAACGCCTGCAACGACGCTATGGCGCGAAGGCCGAGATGCAGGACGGCACGTTCTCGCGGCTCACCGACACGATCATCCGCCAGGTCGGCGACCTGCGCCGCATGGTCGACGAATTCTCGTCGTTCGCGCGCATGCCCAAGCCCGTCTTCCGCGAGGAGTCGCTGGTCGATGCCGCCCGCCAGGCGCTTTTCCTACACGAGGTGGCGCATCCCTCGATCGGCTTCCACCTCGTCAACGACGATCCCGGCTTGGCGCTGGTTTGCGATCGTCGGCAGATAGGCCAAGCCCTCACGAACATCGTGAAGAACGCAGTCGAAGCCACTGAAACACGCGGCGAACCCGGTGGATCGGTGACGATGACGCTCAGCCAGGAGGTCGGCCGGAGCGTGACGATCGCGGTCGCCGATACCGGCGTCGGCCTGCCCGCCGACCGCGACCGGATCATGGAGCCCTATGTCACGACGCGGGCGCGCGGCACCGGCCTCGGGCTTGCCATCGTCAAGAAGATCATTGAGGAGCATTGTGGAACGATCGGCTTCTCCGATCGGCCGGGTGGCGGCACGCTCGTCACCATGACCTTCGACACCAGGGCTCTGGCAGCACTGGACCAGGGGGGCCTGAACCAAGTGGGCCTCGACGCAGGGGGGCCGCTACCCGAGGGGGCAGGGGATGGCCAACTCGCCACCATGACTCGTAACCGGACATGATTTGATGGCGCTCGATATTCTCGTCGTGGACGACGAACGTGACATTCGCGAACTGGTCGCCGGCGTCCTCGAAGACGAAGGCTATGACACGCGCGACGCCGGCGACAGCGATTCCGCGCTGGAGGCGATCGCCGCACGGCGTCCGTCGCTGGTGCTGCTCGACGTCTGGCTTCAAGGCTCGCGGCTCGACGGCCTCGAACTGCTCGACGAGATCAAGCGTCGCGACCCGTCGATCCCCGTCCTCGTCATCTCGGGGCACGGCAATTTGGATACCGCGGTCGCCGCGATCCGGCGTGGCGCGTCCGACTTCATCGAAAAGCCGTTCGAGGCCGAGCGCCTGCTGCTCATGGTGGCGCGTGCGACCGAGACCGAACGGCTGCGGCGCGAAGTCGCCACCCTGCGCGCGACGGTCGGCCGCGAGACCGATCTCACCGGCAGTTCTGGCGCGATCAACGGCGTCCGGGCGACGCTCAAGCGGGTCGCGGCAACCGGTAGCCGCGTGCTCGTGATGGGCGGCGCAGGCGTCGGCAAGGAAGTCGCCGCGCGGCTGCTGCATGGCTGGAGCCAGCGCACCGACGCACCGTTCATCGTCGTGAGCGCGGCGCGGATGACGCCCGAGCGGGTCGACGAGGAACTGTTCGGGGTCGAGGAGGCGGGCGATCTCGTCCGTCCCGGCCTGTTCGAGCAGGCACATGGTGGCACGTTGTTTCTCGACGAGATCGCCGACATGCCGATCACGACGCAGGCGCGGATCCTGCGCGCGCTGACCGACCAGAGTTTCACGCGGGTTGGTGGCACGCGGGTCGTCAAGGTCGACGTTCGCGTCGTCTCGGCGACGGCGCGCGACCTCGTATTCGAGATCGCCGAGGGGCGCTTTCGCGAAGACCTTTATTACCGCCTCAACGTCGTCCCCGTGACGATCCCGCCGCTGTCCGATCGCCGCGAGGACATTCCCGCGCTGGTCCAGCACTTCATCGCGCATTACGCGTCCGAACGCCGCGTACCGACGCCGGAGATCGCGCCTGATGCGATGGTCGCGCTGCAATCCTATGATTGGCCCGGCAACGTCCGCCAGTTGCGCAACGTGGTCGAGCGGACGATCATCCTCGCGCCTGGCGATCGCATCGGCCGGATCGACATCGACCTGTTGCCCGCCGAAGTGCTCGGCGATCAGGGCGACATGGGGGCGGCGGGCGGCACCGCGATCATGGGATCGCCGCTGCGGGAGGCGCGCGAGACGTTCGAGCGCGAATATCTGCGCGTCCAAATCCGACGTTTTTCGGGCAATATCTCGCGCACGGCCAGCTTTATCGGCATGGAACGCTCGGCCTTGCACCGGAAACTCAAGCTGCTCGGAATCACCGAAACACGCGACGAATAGCACGCCGCAATTTCGCCGCCCTCTGGAACTATGGGGGTGTCGATCATAAATCACATACGGTGCCCGGTAACCGGGTGCATCTCCGACGCTGGGAAACAGCGCCTTGCGGGCAAAGTCCCGCCAAAAACAAAGGGTTATCCCATTGGCCGATAAACCAGGCTCGCTTCAGGACCTCTTCCTGAACGCACTCCGGCGCTCCAAGACGCCGGTCACGATGTTCCTCGTCAAGGGCGTGAAGCTCCAGGGCATCGTCACATGGTTCGATAATTTTTCCGTGCTGCTCCGCCGCGATGGCCAGTCGCAGCTGATCTACAAGCATGCCATTTCGACGATCATGCCAGCAGGCCCGATGGACGTGTCGGCAATCGTCGATGCCGTCGGAGAGAACCAGAAGAAGCACCCGTTGTTGCAGGACATCTTCCTCAACGCGGTGCGCAAGTCCGAAGACAGCGTGACGATGTTCCTGATCAACGGCGTCATGCTGCAGGGCCAGATCGCCGGCTTCGACCTGTTCTGCATGCTGCTCCAGCGCGAGGGCATGGCGCAGCTCGTCTACAAGCATGCAGTCTCGACGATCCAGCCGGCGCGCCCGCTGAACCTCGCCGAGGAACCCACCGATACGGATGATGCGGATGACGCAGATGATGCGGACCACGGCGATTGAGTAGCGGTTTCGAACGCGATCGGGACGAGTTCGCCCGCGGTACGCGCGTGATCGTGGTGTTGCCCGATCAGGGCGACGCCTCGCGCGACGTCGATGCTCGCCTGGAGGAGACCGCTGGTCTCGCCGCGGCGATCGGCGTCGAGGTCGTCGAGCGGATCGCCTATCGCGTTCGCCAGCCCAAGCCGGCGACGCTGATCGGCAGCGGACAGGTCGAACTGCTCGCGACCCAGGTGCGGATGGAAGAAGCGGGGCTCGTCGTGTTCGACGCGAGCCTCAGCCCGGTCCAGCAGCGCAATCTCGAAAAGGCGCTCGAAACCAAGGTTATCGATCGCACCGGCCTGATCCTTGAGATCTTCGGCGAGCGCGCCGCGACCGCCGAGGGTCGGTTGCAGGTCGAACTGGCGCATCTCGATTATCAGGCGGGGCGGTTGGTCCGCAGCTGGACCCATCTTGAGCGCCAGCGCGGCGGTTTCGGCTTCCTGGGCGGCCCGGGCGAGACCCAGATCGAGGCGGATCGCCGTCTGATCCGCGACCGGATGGCCCGGCTGAAGCGTGAGCTCGAGCAGGTCAGCCGCACGCGGGGGCTTCACCGTGAGCGCCGCCAGCGCGCCCCGTGGCCGGTTATCGCTCTGGTCGGCTATACCAATGCAGGCAAGTCGACGCTGTTCAACCGGCTGACCGGAGCGGACGTGATGGCGGAGGACTTGCTGTTCGCTACGCTCGATCCGACGTTGCGGCAGATCCAGCTACCCGGCATCGACAAGGCGATCCTGTCCGACACCGTCGGGTTCGTCTCGGATCTTCCCACCCAGCTGGTCGCTGCGTTCAAGGCGACGCTCGAGGAGGTCGTGTCGGCGGACCTGCTCGTCCATATCCGCGATATCGCGCATCCCGATACCGAGGCTCAGCGCACCGACGTCGAAACCGTCCTAGCCGAAATTGGCGTGGACGAGAACACGCCGCGGTTCGAGGTTTGGAACAAGCTCGATCTGCTCGATGCCGATACGCATGACGAGATCGCCGCGCAGGCCTCGCATCGTGACGACGTCGTGGCGATCTCGGCCCTGAGCGGGGAAGGGGTGGATACGCTGATCCACCAAGTCGCCGCCAAGCTCACCGGCGCGCATCGACGGTATAGCATCACGCTCGATGCTACCGATGGGGCGGGTGCGGCGTGGCTCCATGCACACGGCGAGGTGCTTGGCAGATTGGACGACGAACTCGAGACGACCTACGACGTGCGACTGTCTGAAAGCGATTACGACCGGTTCATCCGTCGCGACGCTTGACCGCCTGCCAAAGGGCTTCCTTCTGATCGAGTGTCATGGCGGCGAAGGCGTCGCCGCCATCGGCCTCGATCGCCCGAAAGCGTGCCTCGAACTTGGCATTGCCGGCGCGTAACGCGGCTTCGGGATCGACACCGAGATGACGGGCCCAGTTCGTCACGGCGAACAGCAGGTCGCCGATCTCTTCTGCGATCGTGTCCGAGCCGGCTTCGCGAACCTCTTCGATTTCCTCGAAAACCTTCGCAAGCGGACCCGCTGCATCGGGCCAGTCGAACCCCACGCGCGCTGCACGCTTCTGCAATTTCTCGGCACGCGACAAGGCGGGCAGGCCGATCGCGACGCCGGCCAACGCGCTGGGATCGGACTTCTCCGCACGCTCGCCGGCCTTGATCGTTTCCCATCCGGGCGACTTCACCGCATCACCGAAGATATGCGGGTGGCGGCGCTCCATCTTGTCGCTGATCGCGGCGACGACGTCGGAAAGCGTGAACGCACCCGATTCCTCGGCGATACGGCTATGGAACACGACCTGAAGCAGCAGATCGCCAAGTTCGTCCTTGAGATCGGCTGGGTCGTCGCGGGCGATCGCGTCGGCAACCTCATACGCTTCCTCGATCGTGTACGGCGCGATCGTCGACCAAGTCTGCACCCGATCCCATTCGCATCCGTCGACCGGATCACGCAACCGCGCCATGATGGAAGTGAGGCGTTCGATCATAGGGGGCACCTGTAAATTTGCATCGATCCGCTGACTATCTCAAGATCGATAATATACATTATGTAAAATCTATTCCTGGATCGGGGTCAGGATGAGCGTGGCGTTCTCGACCCGCCACGATCCCAGCTTCGACAGAAAGTTCATGCCGATGACGTCGGTGTCCCCGAAAGACGGCGCCGTGACGATGCCAAGATCGGTCGCGGTGATCGTGCCGATCGTGATGCGCTTGGCCGTCGCGGTCCGCGCCGACACGTCGCCGTTCGCGGTCGAGATGATAACCGGGAACGGGCTTTCGTCGCTATCGAGTCCCGCAGCGTTCGCAGTGGCCGTCGACAGCGCGGTCGTCGTCGCACCGCTGTCGATCAGCATGCGCCGCCGTACGCCGTCGATATCGACATCGGCCCAGAAATGCCCGTCCTCGGCCATGCGTATCCGCGTTTCGGTACCGCTGACCTGCTGGTCTGCGAACAGGGTCTTCAGTCCCGACAGCCGGTCCCGCTGGCTCGCGATCAGCAAAGCCACCACAAAGATCGCGACCCACGCCAGGGCCATTTTCAGCACGGGTTTCAGCGGCAACCGGCGCGCTACCAGCGCGGACAGCGGCAGGATCAGCATGACCGCGTACAGCGCGAACTGGGCTGCGCGGTCGCCGATCATGCGGTGAGGACTAGCCCGTCATAGCCGGGCTCGACACCGACCGGGAGTTCATGGCGCAGCGTTGCGTAATCCATCGTGTTGTCCATATGGATCAGCGCCGTCCGCTTCGGCGTCAGGCGCTCCACCCAGTTCAGGACAGCCGGCAATTCCATATGCGTCGGGTGCGGACGTCGGCGGAGTGCGTCGACGACCCAGATGTCGAGATCCTGATACAGGGCGACCATGTCATCGGTCATCACGTTGAAATCCGTCGCATATCCAACCGAGATACCGTCCGCATCGAACCGCAGGCCGGCTGCGTGGATGCTGCCGTGCGGCTGGTCGGCAACGCGGATGTCGATGCCACCGATCGTCAGTCGGTCCGGCAAGACTTCGGCGGCGATGGTCGGCGGATAGCCGGGGCGACCGTGAAACGCATAGGTGAACCGCGCGTCCAGCGCCGCCAGCGTGACTGGCCGCGCATAGCCGCGGACCGGCGTTCCGGTCGCGTGGAAGAGTTGCCGTACATCGTCGATGCCGTGGCAGTGATCGGCATGGTCGTGCGTCCAGATCACCGCGTCTACCCGGTCGATGTCGGCCAGCAGCAACTGCTCGCGCATGTCGGGACTGGTGTCGATCAGGATCCGGGTGCCGTCATGCTCGACCAGCGCGGACGCACGAGTGCGGCGATTGCGCGGCTCGCTCGGATCGCATTCGCCCCAGTCGTTGCCGATCCTCGGCACGCCGGAGGATGTGCCGGAGCCGAGGATCGTGATCTTCATGCCGAAGCCCCTGACACCCGCGTCTTGCCGAACAGCGTGTGGAAGTTCTCGGCCGTACGGCGCGACAATTCCTCGACATCTTCGCCGCGAAGGTTGGCGAGGAACGCCGCGGTATCGGCAACGAACCCAGGTTCGCCGGTCTTGCCCCGATGCGGCACCGGCGCAAGGAACGGCGCGTCGGTCTCGATCAGCAGTCGTTCGATCGGCAGGCGCGCGGCCGTCTCCTGAAGATCCCGCGCGTTCTTGAACGTCACGATCCCCGAGATCGAGATATAAAGCCCCATATCCAGCGCCTTGTCAGCGAAAGCTCCACTCGCGGTGAAGCAGTGGATTACGCCGGGATAGGCCCCCTTCCCCATCTCCTCGGCCATGATCGCGGCGGTATCGTCCTCGGCATCGCGGGTGTGGACGACGATCGGCAGACCGGTCTCGCGCGACGCGGCGATGTGCGCGCGGAAGCTCGCCTGCTGGCGGGCGCGGTCCGAGGTGTCGCGGAAATAGTCGAGGCCGGTTTCGCCGAGCCCTACCACGCGTGGATGCCGTGCGCGCTCTATCAGCTTGGCGGCGTCCACGTCGGGATACACGTCGGCCTCGTTCGGGTGGATACCGATCGTCGCCCAAACGTCCGGCTCGCGCTCGGCGGTGGCGACGATATCGTCCCACTCGCTCTCCCGCGTCGAGATGTTGAGCATCGCCGTCACACCGCGGGCACGTGCGCGTTCTAGCACCGCCTGCTGGTCCTCGACGAGGCCCTTGTAGTTCAGGTGGCAATGGCTGTCGGCGAGCATCAGGCCTCCGCGGGCATTTCGAGACGGGGAAACACGGGCGATGGCGGTGCGATCCGGAAGTCCGATGCGGCGATCCGGTCGTACCAGCCATCGTCGTCGATCGCGGCATGGTCGCGCTCGGTCGCGCCGATCTGATCGAGCACCTTGCCAGCAGACTCGGGGACGACCGGCAATATCGCGATCGCGAGCATGCGGATCGCGCGGACCAGCGTGCGGAGCACCGCGTTCATCCGCTCGGGATCGGTCTTACGCAACGCCCAGGGCGCCTGCGCATCGATATACTGGTTGCACGCGAACACGCCGCGCATCCACGCCTCGATGCCCTGCGAAAGCGCGAGATCTGTGAAGCCGGCCCTGAACCCCGCACAAGCGACGACGACCTCCTCGATCAGCATGCCGTCGGCATCCTGAACCGTACCCGCGGTGGGAAACTCGCCGGCCAAGTTCTTGGCGATGAACGACAAGGTCCGCTGCGCGAGGTTGCCGAAGCTGTTCGCCAGCTCGGCATTCACGCGCATGACGATCGCCTCAGGCGAGTAGCTGCCGTCCTGCCCGAAGCTGACCTCGCGCAGGAAGAAATAGCGCAACGCATCGACGCCGAACGCATCGGCCAACGCCATCGGATCGACGACGTTGCCGACCGACTTCGACATCTTCTCGCCGCGGGTAAGCAGGAAGCCGTGGCCGAACACACTCTTAGGCAAGGGAATGCCCGCCGACAGCAGGAACGCCGGCCAATAGACCGCATGGAAGCGGACGATATCCTTGCCGATCAGATGGATATCCGCCGGCCAGTATTTCGCCTTGTCGCCGGTCATGTCGGGATAGCCGATCCCAGTCAGGTAATTGGTGAGCGCGTCGACCCACACATACATGACATGTCCGGGGCTGCCCGGCACCGGAACGCCCCAGTCGAAGCTGGTGCGCGAGACCGACAGATCCTTCAGGCCACCCTCGACGAAGCGCATCACTTCGTTGCGACGGCTTTCAGGCCGGATGAAATCGGGATTGGCGGCGAACAGATCGAGCAAGGGCTGCTGATATTTCGACAGGCGGAAGAACCACGTCTCCTCCGCGGTCCATTCAACCGGCGTACCTTGCGGCGAGCGACGATCGTCGCCCTCCCCGGTCAGCTCGGACTCGTCGTAGAACGCCTCGTCGCGGACCGAATACCAGCCCTCGTAGCGGTCGAGATACAGGTCGCCCGCGTCCGCCATCGCCTGCCAGATCGCGGCACTCGCGGCGTAATGATCCTCGTCCACCGTCCGGATGAAGCGGTCATACGAGATGCCAAGACGATCCGCCATCTCGTGGAAATACGACGACATTTCGTTGGACAGGTCACGCACAGGCATGTCGCGGTCGCGCGCGGCCTGGACCATCTTGAGGCCATGCTCGTCGGTCCCGGTCTGGAACAGCACATCGCGGCCCGCCTGACGCTGGAAGCGGGCGATCGCGTCGGCGGCGATCATCTCATACGCATGGCCGATATGCGGACGGCCATTGGGATAGTGGATCGCGGTGGTGATATAGAAAGGATCGGCCATGCCGCGCTCCTAGAGCATCGCCCCGGTGAGGTGAAGCCTGCGCGGCCCGATCACTGGCGTAATGTCGCGACGATCCCCGCCATCTCGAACACGGTCGCCTGCGCGTCGAGCGACAGTCCGATCGCTGCGCCCGCGAGGTCGCGCGCTGCGGCATGCGCGTCGAGCGCGGATCGGAGCGCTGGGCCCGAGCGGGTCCGCGCCGCGTCGGCGATGAACGCCGGCGCACGGTCGAGAAACGCCTCGTACCGCGGTTGTGCCGCCTTGAGCCCGAGCGCCTTGGCGAGCTTCAACCGGCGTCCGTTATCCCGATCGCCGTCCTGCGCGATCGCGGCGATGGCATCGTCGATCGCCGCGATATCGAGCCCGGCATAGCGCAGCGCGCGGCCGGGCGCGCCATCACTCGCACGCACCAGCGCAGCAACCTCGCCCTCGTCGGCATCGGGCTGCAACGTTCGGATCGCGGTCGCGACCTCGTCGTCGGAAAGTGCCTCGAACCGCAATAGGCGGCACCGCGACCGGATCGTCGGCAGCAACCGACCCGGCGCGTGACTGACCAACAGGAATATCGTCCCGGCCGGCGGTTCCTCAAGGTTCTTGAGCAGCGCATTCGCCCCGCCTCGCTCCAGATCGTCGATTGCGTCGATCACCACGACGCGCCGCGGGCTCATCGACGGCGTCGTCGCGAACAGCGGTTGCAGCGTCCGCACCTGCGCGATCGTGATGCTCCGCGCGAGATCCTGGTCGGGCTTCTCCGGATCTTTCGGCAATCGCGCGAGCACGCGGAAATCGGGGTGCGACCCGGCCTCCATCAGCGACCGCGTCCGGTTCCCCTCGGGAACCTCCAACCCGGTCGATCCAGCATCGGGCCCAGCATCGGGATCGGCCGCATCCGCCAGCATGCGCATCGCTGCGGCGCGCGCGAAGCTCGCCTTGCCGACACCCTGCGGTCCGGCGATCAGCCACGCGTGATGCAACGACCCGCCGCGCATCGTCGCCATGAAGGCGGCCTGCGCGGCGGCGTTGCCGATGATCGACGTCATGCCGGCAACGCCGTCGGCGCCGGGGTCATCAGCCGAAAAAGCCGCTCAGTCCTGCCCATGCGCGCCCAAAGAACCCCGCGACCGCAACGTCCTTCTCGGCGACCAGCGGCATCGTCTGCTGGAGACCATCCGAGGTCGTGACGACGAGATCGGCGACGTGCTGGCCAGCCTTGATCGGCGCCTTGATCGGGCCCTGATAGACGACCTTCGCGGTCATGGTCGGCGAGGTACCAGCGGGCAGCGTCACGGTCAGCGCCTTGGGCGCGACGAGACCGACCGAAGAGCTGTCGCCCATCTGGACCGCGGCGGTCTCGACCTTTTTGCCCTTCGCGACGATCGGCTTCGACTGCCACGCACGGAAGCCCCACTCCATGAAGCGCACCGACTCTTCCGCACGCTGGCCTGCACTCGTCAGACCGGCGACGACCATAACCAGGCGACGGCCGTTCTGGATCGCGGACCCAGTGAAGCCGTAGCCGGCCTCCTCGGTGTGGCCGGTCTTGAGACCGTCGGCGCCGGCGACGCGACCGAGGATCGGATCGCGGTTCGCCTGCGTGATGGCGCTGCCGCCCATCGTCTTGCCCCAGGTGAAATCACGCTTCGAATAGAATTGCTTGTAGAGATCGGGATAGTTGGTGATCGTCGCCGCGGCGAGCTGCGCCAGATCATGCGCGGTCACATAGGTGACACCGTTATCGGGCCAGCCATTGGCGGTGCCGAAATGGCTGTCCTTGAGACCGAGTTCGGCCGCCTTGCGGTTCATCCGCTCGGTGAACGCCTGCTCCGACCCGGAGATGCCCTCGGCCAGCACGATGCACGCGTCGTTGCCCGACAACGTGACGATCCCGTACAGGAGGTTGGCGACGCTGACGTTCTCACCCGACGACAGGAACATCGTCGAACCCGCGGATGGACCATGCCATTTCGCCCAGGTCTCGGGCCGCACCGGCATCATCTGGTCGAGCTTCAGCTCGCCTTTCTTGACCATGTCGAACGCGACATAGACGGTCATCATCTTGGCGAGCGACGCGGGCGGCATGCGGCGATCCGCATCGCGCGCGAACAGGACCGCGCCCGACGATAGATCCTCCATATACGCGATCGGCGCGGCGGTCTGGAACTGCGGCGCGGCGGCGATGGACGGGTGCGCTAGCGCAATGGCGACGAGCGGTGCGACGATCAGCTTCTTCATGGGGTATTCCGTGAGCAAAAGGGCGGTCCGTGGGCAGGATGTGATGCAGGTCATAGCCGCGCCCGGCGACCGCGTCACGTATCCGTTGCGTGCAAATTCAGCCTAGCGCTCGACCGCGTCGGCAAGCAGCCCGACCGACAGCGCATAGAAATTCGAGCAGTTGTAATCGAGGATCACGCGGTAGTTGCTGGTCAGCAGATAGGCGGTCGCGCCCTGCCCGTCCGGCTCGAGCAGCGTCGCCATCACGCTGTCGGCGGGTAGGCTGCGACCTTGCGGCGAAATCCCCAGCGCGCGCCATTCGGCAATCGTCCGCCAGCCGCTATGCCGCTCGAACACGCGCGGGCAGCGCGGCGACACGAGCCGGTTGCGGACCTGCGATCGGTCGAACCCGGCGGGCACATTGACCGCGACACCCCAGGGCTGACCCGCACGCCAGCCCGCATCGACGAAATAATTGCCGATCGACGCCAGCGTATCCGCCGGGCTGTTCCAGATATCCGCACGGCCGTCGCCATCGCCGTCACGCGCCAGACGCAGATAGATCGACGGCAGGAATTGCGGATTGCCGGTCGCGCCCGCCCAGCTCCCCTTCAACTGGTCGCGCGTCACGCCGCGATCGAGCATCTTGAGCCCGGCGATGAACTCTCCCGCGAACAGCGATCGCCGTCGGCCTTCATAGGCAAGGCTGGCAAGCGAGCGGAGCAGATCGAAATTGCCGGTATAGCTGCCGTAATTCGTCTCATGCCCCCAGATCGCGACCATGATCGATTCGGGCACGCCCGTCGTCTGCTCGATCCGCTGCAACCGCGAGCGCTGCGCCTGATAGGTCTGGCGACCGCGCGCGATCCGCGCCGCATCGACATGCTGCGCGCGGTATGGGGCGAAGGCCGGGATCGCGCTGCTGCTGGTCGCGCCGGGTTGCTGCCTGTCGAGGTCGATGACCCGCTGGTTGAGGGTCAACCCCGGGAAGACCGCATCGGCGGTCCGCGTACTCACCCCATCCGCCAGCGCCTGTTGACGAAGGGTCATCATATAGGCCTGAAACCCCGCATCGTCCTGCGCCAATGCCGGGCCAGTCCCAGCCAGCACGGCAACGAAGCCGATCACGATCCTGCGCAGTCGCGCTGTTGCTGTCGATGTCCCGCCCATTGGCAGGCTCTGCCACAGACCCGCCGCGATCGGAACCTCGCATCGTCGCGCCAGCCGCACGTGCGGCCGTACGCTTCGCTACACTCCACACTCGACCTGCAAAGGGCGGACTCCCAGGCCGCGTTCCTTTTGCCGCTTCGAACACGATGTCGCTTGCCATCCGGCAAAAGCAGCGGCTAAGGGCCGTCGCAGTCGGGGAGTGGCGCAGGCTGGTAGCGCACCTGGTTTGGGACCAGGGGGTCGCAGGTTCGAATCCTGTCTCCCCGACCATCGAGTGACGGACTGCGAGGCTGATCCCGCATCCGTCGCCCTCACCTCTTCATCGACATCATACGTCTGTTTGTCAGAAGAGTCGCTTGAGCAGACCGGCATTGGTCTTGCCCAGCTCGATCACCTCGTCACCTCGACCGCTGATGATCGCCTTCGCCATATAGAGCGTGAAGCCCTTCATCTGCTCCAGCGTGATCTTGGGCGGCATCGAGAGTTCGGTGCGCGCCGTGACCGCATCGAGCAGCGCTGGCCCTGGATGCGCCAGCACCTCGCGGACGCCGGCTTCGACCTCACCCGGATCGGTGACCCGAACGCCGTGCAGTCCGATCGCCCGCGCCATGGCCGCGAAGTCGGGATTGTCGAGCGTGACGCCGGTTTCTATCAGGCCAGCCGCCTTCATCTCCATCTCGACGAAGCCAAGCGTGCCGTTGTTGAAGACGATGATCTTCACCGGCAAACCCAGCTGGCGCACCGTCAGCAACTCGCCCATCAGCATCGCGAGGCCGCCGTCTCCCGACAGCGTCACCACCTGTCGCGCCGGATAGGCCGCCTGCACGCCGATCGCCTGCGGCAGAGCGTTCGCCATCGAACCGTGGTTGAACGAGCCGATCAACCGACGGCGGCCATTCATCTTGAGGTAGCGCGCCGCCCATACCGTCGGCGTGCCGACATCGCAGGCGAAGACCGCATCGTCCGCCGCCTGCTCGCTGAGGACGCGGGCGACATGCTGCGGATGGATCACGCCGCTGCCGGGCGTACCGTCGGCGAGATCGTCGAGGCCTTTGCGTGCCTCCGCATAATTCTCGCGCGCGGATTGCAGGAAGCTACCGTCTCGCGGAGCGGCCAGCTTCGGAAGCACCGCGGTGATCGTAGCGCCGACATCGCCGACCAAGCCGATATCGATCGATGTCCGCCGCCCGAGATTTTCAGGCAGCAGGTCGATCTGCGCGACCTTCGCCTTTTCGGGATAGAATTGGCGGTAGGGGAAATCGGTGCCGAGCATCAGCAGCACGTCGCAGGCCATCATCGCGTCGTAGCCGCTTGAAAAGCCGATCAGCCCGGTCATGCCGACGTCATAGGGGTTGTCGTATTCGACGAATTCCTTGCCGCCGAGCGCATGGACGACCGGTGCCTGCAACGTTTCCGCAAGCTTAACCAGTTCGGCATGCGCAGTCCGGCACCCCCGACCCGCCAGGATCGTCACCTTGCGCGCATCGTTGAGCAACGCGGCGAGCTCGGCGATCTGCGCCTCGCCCGGCACGGTCACCGGCCGCGACGGCAGCAGCGCCCCGGCCGAGCGCGCGAGCGTGCCGGTGGTCGAACGCAGCGCGACGTCGCCGGGCATCGCGACGACCGAGACGCCGCGGTGGCCGACCGCCGCGCGGATCGCGGTTTCGAGCGTTCGCGGCATCTGGTCGGCGTCGGAGATCGTCTCGCAATATACGCTGCATTCGCGGAACAGCGCCTCGGGCCGTGTCTCCTGGAAATAGTTCGACCCCACCTCCCCGCTCGGCACCTGCGCGGCGATCGCCAGCACCGGCACGCGCGTGCGGTGGCAGTCGTACAGGCCGTTGATGAGGTGCATGTTGCCCGGTCCGCACGAACCGGCGCACACCGCGAGCTTGCCGGTCAATTGCGCCTCGGCGCCAGCAGCGAACGCCGCGGCTTCCTCGTTGCGGACGTGAATCCATTCGATCTTGCCCTGGCGTCGCAAGCTGTCGGTCAGGCCGTTGAGACTGTCGCCGACGACTCCGTAGATCCGTTCGACGCCCGCGAGATGCAGCGTTTCGGCGAACAGGTCGGCGATGATGGTCTTGGACATGGAACGGCTCCGCACGTGAAGGATGCCCCCCCGACCAGCGAGGTGGACGAGGGGCAAACGCATTGCGGTGCGATCGGGATGCACCGAACGTACGACCCTGCGCGACCCCGCTCCTGTGTCCAAAGTCACAAAACTGCATCCGTTCCGTCACGAAGACGCATCACCCGGCGACTAGCGGCTGCGGTGCGAACCGACGGACCCATGTCGGCAAACCCCAGGGGCCTTATGAAATTCATCACCGGCAGCGCGTTGATCGCGCTGATCGCCAGTTCGTCGGCTTTCGCGCAGACGATATTACCACCGGCTGCAGCCGATGCCTCGATCGACACGGTCGCGGAAGACGGCCAGATCGTCGTGACCGGCACGCGCGATCGGTCGCGAACCCAATTCGACACGCTCGCCCCCGTCGACGTCCTGTCGGGTGACGCGGTGCGATCGAGTGTCTCGGGCGACCTGTCGGATACGCTGGCGCAGTTGCTGCCGTCGTTCAACGTCCAGCGCCTGCCCGCCGCCGACGGCCAGGCCTTCGTCCGGCCGGCGACGTTGCGCGGGCTCTCCGCCGACCAGACGCTCGTGCTGGTCAACGGCAAGCGCTATCACCGGTCGGCGCTGCTCGGCACGCGCGGCGCTCAGGCCCCCGATCTGGCCGGCATACCCTCACTGGCGATCAAGCGGATCGAAGTGCTGCGCGACGGCGCGTCGGCGCAATATGGGTCGGATGCGATCGCCGGCGTCGTCAACATCATCCTCGACGACACCGCCGGCATGGAGGCATTCGGCCAGGTCTCGCAATATTACAAAGGCGACGGCAACGAATATCAGACCGGCGCGCGCGGCGGCATCGCGCTCGGCGACCGCGGTGCGATCGTCGTCACCGGCGAATATGATCATTCGGAAGCGACCTCGCGGACCCGCCAGCGGCCCGACGCCATCGCCTTCCAGGCGGCCAACCCGACCCTCGTCGTTCCAAACCCGGTGCAGCGCTGGGGCCAGCCCGACGAGGAGCGTATCCGCGGCGCGATCGACGCGCATTACGCACTCGCCGATGCCGCAACGCTCTATGTGTTCGGCACCGCACAGCAGGGCGAAGGCGTCACCGACTTCAACTGGCGCAATCCCGCCGGCACCGGCAGCGTCTACAATGCCACCAGCGCGTTTCCCGGCTTCTCGTTCCGCAACATCTACCCGGTCGGCTTCACCCCGCGGTTCGGCACCACGTTCAGCGATTACCAGGCCGATGGCGGACTACGCGGCGATCTGAGCGATCGGTTCAGCTACGATCTCTCCGCCGCGGTCGGCCGCAGCCGGATCGCCTACACGCTAAACGAGAGCCTGAACGCATCGCTCGGGCCAGCGAGCCCCACCAGCTTCTATCTCGGCCAGCTCGAACAGCGCGAGTTCAACCTCAACGCCGACTTCGTCTATCGCCTGCCGGTCGGCACCGCACATCCTGTCAACGTCGCGTTCGGCGCGGAGCGGCGGCGCGAAACGTATCAGGTTTCGGCTGGCGACCCGGCGTCCTACGCCATCGGCGCGGGCGCAGCGACGGGCCTCGCGCCCAATTCGAACGGCTTTCCCGGTTTCAGCCCGAGCCTCGCGGGTACGTTCGATCAGACCAGCTATGCCGGCTATGTCGATCTCGAATGGCAACCGGTCGAGATGGTGACGCTCGGTGCCGCGGGTCGCTACGAGGATTTCTCCGCGTTCGGCGACACCTTCAACTACAAATTGTCCGCACGGTTCGAACCGATCAAGGGCATCGCCGCACGCGGAACCTATTCGACCGGTTTCCGCGCACCGACTCCGGCACAGCTCAACACGGCGCAGACCACGCAAGGGCTCGACACCACCACGCTCCAGGTATTCAACCAGGGTCGCCTGTCGCCCAGCGATCCGCTGGCGATCGCGCTCGGCGCCAAGCCGCTGACCCCCGAAACCTCGAAGACTGCAACCGCCGGGCTTACCTTCCAGAGTCGGTTCGGGCTGACCGGCTCGATCGATATCTACCAGATCGACGTCGACAACCGCTTCAGCCAGTCGCAGACGTTCGCGGTGCCGGCGAGTTTCGCCAACCCGCAGCGCTTCACCGCGGTCTCGTACTTCACCAACGACTTCGACACGCGCACCCGCGGGATCGATGCGGTGCTGTCCTATGCGCATCGCGTCGGTCCGGGCCGCGCCAGCCTGAGCCTCGCCTACAACTACAACCAGACCAAGGTTCGCAGCGGCGTCAGCGCGGCGATCCCCAACGATACGCAACGCCGCATTTTCGAGGAGCGCCTCCCCCAGCATAACGGCACCGCGACGATCGGCTACGACATTGGCGCGGTCTCGTTCCTGGCACGCGGCCGCTATTACGGCGCGTGGACCGACGTAACCGGCAACGCGACGGGCGAGTTGTTCCAGCGGTTCGGCTCGATCGCGCTGTTCGACGTATCGGCCAGCTACCGGTTCGACGAGCATTTCACGCTGCGGATCGGCGCTGAGAACGTCGCCAACACCTATCCGGCCGAGGCGACGAACCAGGCGGTCCGCGGTCTGATCTATTCGCGGAATGCGCCCTACGACACCGATGGCGGACAATATTACGCGCGGGTCGGGATGAAGTTCTGATGGTGCAGATCATCGATCGCCGCCTGTTTCTCGCGGGTGCCGCCGCGCTTCCGATCGCGCGAGCCAATGCGTTTCCGGCCAGCGCGGTCGATGACGAACCCTTCTGGAAGGGCGTCGCCGCGCAATACGATTCGACGCGCGAGGTCGTCCATCTCGAGAACGGCAACTGGGGCATGATGGCCCGCCCTGTTCTCGACGCGTACGAGCGAAACGTCGAACGCGTGAACCGCGACACGAGCTATTATACGCGCAGGGGAATGATCGCGGACTGGACCGCCGCACGCGATGGGCTTGCAGCCACCTTGCATGTCCACCGCGACGAGATCGCGTTCACCCGCAACGCCACCGAAGCGCTCAAGGCATTGATCCTGGGCTATAACCGCCTGATCCCGGGCGATGCGGTTCTCTACGCCGATCTTGATTACGACAGCATGCAGGCGTGCATGGACAGTCTCGTGGCACGCCGCGGCGTGTCGGTCGTGCGGATCGCGCTGCCGCAGCCTGCGACCCGCCAGTCGCTGATCGATGCCTATGCCGCGGCAATGGCAGCGAACCCACGTCTCAAACTGATCCTGCTGACGCATCTCAGCCATCGTACCGGCCTGGTCCTGCCGGTACGCGAGATCGCCGCGATGGCGCGCGCGCGCGGGATCGCGACGATCGTCGATGCCGCGCACAGCTGGTGTCAGCTCGATATGACGCTGGCCGATCTCGACTGCGATTATGTCGGTATCAACTGCCACAAATGGCTGGGCGCCCCGCTCGGCGTCGGCGCGATCCATGTCCGCCGCAACGCACTTTCCGCGATCGACCGTGACCCCGCCAATCCTGCGTCGGACCGCGACACGATCCAGGCGCGGATCCATACCGGCACGATCGACTTCGCCGCGCCGCTGACCGTGCCGGCCGCGCTTGCTTTCCAGGCGAAAATCGGCGGCGCGCGCCGCGCCGGTCGGCTGGCCGCCCTCCGCAACCGCTGGGTCGATCAGGTCAAGGACGTGCCCCGCATCGAAATCCTGACACCACACGATCCCGCGCTGCACGGCGGCATCACGTCGTTCCGGATCGCGGGCAAGACCAGCAGCGCGGACAATGTGGCGCTGGCAAAGACACTGCTCGACAGGTTCCGGATCTTCACCGTGCACCGCGACGGACCCGCCGCCGGCTCGTGCGTCCGCGTGACGCCGGCCCTGTTCAATACGATGGCGGACATGGATGCCCTCGCACGTGCCCTGCCGTTGCTGTGATCCGGGCGCTGCACTCTCGGCGACGATACATCTAGCCCGCGCCGCGGAGTTGCGCTAGCAAACGGACATGACCGTACCCGCTATTCTAAAAAATCTGCGACTGCCTGTAATCGGGTCGCCACTCTTCATTATCTCGGGTCCCGAACTGGTGATCGCGCAGTGCAAGGCGGGGATCGTCGGGTCGTTCCCCGCGCTCAACGCCCGGCCGCAGGCGATGCTGGACGAATGGCTGCACCGGATCACCGAGGAACTGAGCGCGCATAACCGCGCCAACCCCGATCGCCCGGCAGCACCCTTCGCGGTGAACCAGATCGTCCACAAGTCCAACGACCGCCTCGAAAGCGACCTGGCGACCTGCGCCAAGTGGCAGGTGCCGATCGTCATCACCTCGCTTGGCGCGCGCGAGGACTTGAACACGGCCGTGCACGGCTGGGGCGGTATCACGCTGCACGACGTGATCGACGACCGGTTCGCGCGCAAGGCGATCGAGAAAGGCGCCGACGGCCTGATCGCCGTCGCGGCAGGCGCCGGTGGTCATGCCGGTCGACTGTCGCCGTTCGCGATCATCCAGGAGATCCGCCAGTGGTTCGACGGCCCGCTCGCCTTGTCCGGATCGATCGCGACCGGCGATGCGGTCCTGGCGGCGCAGGCGATGGGGGCGGACTTCGGCTATATCGGATCGCCGTTCATCGCCACGAGCGAAGCGAATGCGGATCAGGCGTACAAGGACGGCATCGTCGCCGGCCGTGCGTCGGACATCGTCTATTCGAACCTGTTCACCGGCGTGCACGGCAATTACCTGCGTGCCTCGATCGTTGCCGCGGGGATGGACCCCGACGCGTTGCCGGAAGGCGATCTGAAGACGATGGATTTCGGCGGCGGCAACGGATCGAAACCCAAGGCCTGGCGCGATATCTGGGGCTCGGGCCAGGGGATTGGCGCGGTCACGGAGGTCGAGACGGTGGCGCTCCGCGTCGACCGGCTCGAACGCGAGTATCGCGCGGCGAGGGCGCGGCTGGCGCTCTAGGACGAGACGACCCGCCGCTGCCGCCGCCCCCCTTTGGGCGTCACATACGTCTAGAATGCGGTGGCGAGGCGGTTCTGCATCGATAGCGCAGGGCTGACGATCATGCCGGGCGTATCCTGCGCCATATCCAGCCGCGCGACACGCCGATGCAGATCGATACTCGCCTCGACCAGGCGGCGGGCGAGACTCGGGAGGACGTCGATTACGGCTTGATCGGTCGACGGCGCATCGCCCAACCGCCGCCCAGGATCCAGCGCGTCGCTCGCACGCAACTCCCCTGCCCGCACCGCACGCTGCGTCAGGAACCATGCGATCACGTGCATCAGCCGGGTCGTCACCTTGAGCGACTCGCAACTGAAGCTCACCCGAACCGGGGGATCCAGTGCTTCGCGATCCACTCGGCCGGCCTCGTCGAAATAGTCCCGTGCCTCGTCCGCCAGCAGCATCGCTTCGTTATAAAGCGCATCGATCAGGCGGTGCTGCATGAGCAGTTCATGGCTGGTCTGGGTCATCGTCATCGGCGATGCCACACGGACTCGAGGTCCGACAGCGAGGTTAATGCACCGGTAACCGCGCAGTGTCCCGGAATGCGTCAATTTGGCCGCGCGTCGGCGACGCCGTGTCAGGCGATGATATCGGGAATCATCTGGTCTTCGATCATGGCGATCTCATCGCGAAGACGCAGCTTGCGCTTTTTCAAGCGCGCCATCTGCAATTGATCGGGAACGGCGGTCATCGCCAGTGCGGTGATCGCATCGTCGAGGTCGCGGTGCTCGGTCCGCATTGCGTCAAGTCGTATCCTGGCCTGTGCGTCGTCCACCTTGTCCCCCGGTTGATGCCGCTAACCTGACGCCGTACTTAGCAAATGCGGCGGGGCGCGCGAGTGCTAAACCGTCACGGGTCCATTCAAATCGCCGCAATCGAGATCGGAACGGGTCGTCGCTGGAAAAGGCTCGATCATCGATATGATCCATTTCCGATGAAGACATTTCCGTGACTCGGTGGTTTACTCGGTCTCCCAACCCGAATGCAGGAGGTATCCCACCGTGCAGACGACACATCAGACAGCTTTGGAAACCAAGCACGCCGTGCTGGATCGGCGGATCGCCGAGGAGATCCATCGTCCCTTGCCTGACACGGCATTGCTGGCGGGACTCAAAAAACAGAAACTGCGTCTGAAGGAAGAGATCGTCAGCCTGTAACCGGCAATATCTACCGCTCCCCGGCCAAGCTCCGGGGGGCGATTTCATTGCAATTCCGCGACCAACACTGCTCGGGCTTCGGAAAAAAGCCTGCCCAGCCCTAAGCCTGATTGGTCGGTGATTTCCCTGATCCGGACGGTCTCGGCACCTTGTCGGGGTCGATCAGCGAATCGAGCGCGATCCCCATACGGCCTTCGGTGCACCACGCTATCTTGCCGTCGACCTCACCGATGCCCTCCAATTTTATCATGACCGGCGTTCCGACGTCGGCGTCTTCGTCGAGTTCGACCATCAGCCCACCAGCGGACAGATTGCGAACCCGCACTTCCCGAAGACCTGTTTCACGATCAAGGCGAATTTGCGCCGTCAGGACCAAACTGTCGCGTGAACGCTGTCGTTTGCCGCCATCGATATCGGCACCGCTTAAGACGTCGCTTTGCCGCGTCATAGCCGGCCATGTCCCGGACCGACCGACGCCTCATTACGAACGCCCATGCACTGGTCGACGCTGGGGTAGAAGCTGGCCATTCGCATCCTGTACCTCGTCCGTTCGTCGTACTGACAAGCCGTAAAGGCTGATCGGAGACATACAAGTCCGCGCCGGCCAAGTCCGCGTCGGCAAGTCCGCGCCAAACCGAGGACCGGGCTATCAGTCCTCGCGAGATACCTTCTCGTTCCGCTCGTGACGCTCCTGCGCCTCGACCGTCATCGTTGCGATCGGCCGGGCTTCGAGCCGTGCGAGGCTGATCGGCTCGCCCGTCACTTCGCAATAACCGTATTCGCCCTCGTCGATCCGGCGGATCGCCGCCTCGATCTTCGACACGAGCTTGCGTTGCCGGTCACGCGTACGCAGTTCGATGGACCAGTCGGTCTCGCTCGAGGCGCGGTCGGTAAGGTCGGCTTCCCGCAGCGAATCGACCTGGAGTTGCGAGAGCGTTTCCTGCGATTCGCGCAGGATGGCGTCCTTCCAATCCTGTAGCTTTCGGCGGAAATACGCCTGCTGCTTCAGGCTCATGAACGGCTCGTCGGGTTCGGGTCGATACCCGTCGGGCCCCCCGTCGTTCGCCGGGTCGCGATTGAAATTGCCGGTATCGTCCATACGATTCATCACGGTCGCCATACCACTCTCCCTCTGGCCCCGTCGGATCGACCTCGCCGATCTCCAGAAGCCGCCCCCAAATGGTGAAAGCGCCTATAGTCGCACGCTGTTGGGACCACAAGCGACGCGACTTGCGCATCCGCGTCCGTTTTCGACATTTTATAACACTACTACTCACGAAGGTTTCACACCGCCGCACTATCCACGATTCCGTGGTAGCCGGCGACATGGTCCACATTCGTTCGACTTGTGTCCCAGCCCGGCACGTTAAGCTCGGCTTGGGTATCGACCGTCGCATAAATGGTTCATTTACCATTTCGAATATGGTTAATCCGCTTGCGCTTAACGGTTTGTTTTGCAGTTAGTCGGATAGCGGTAAACCAATGCTGCAGGCGGGGATCCGGCAACACAAGGGTGCCGGCAACGAAAGAGTGACGATATGTCGGTGCGGATGGCCTTGGCCAAATTATGCGCGTGCGCGTGTGGAGGTGCCCTGATCGGCGGTGGTGCCGTGCACGTGGCCGAGCGCCCGACGCGAACCGCCAACGCCAAGCGCGTGCTCGTCAAGCGGGTCGTACGTCCTCAGGTCGCAGCAGCGCGACCGCGTGTTCGCCGCGTCACCACCACGACGCGCACAACCTGCGCGCCCACGATCGTTACTGTGGCGGGCGCAACGCCGGTTCCCGCGCCGGTCGGCGAAGGGTTCATCGGTGGCGGCGGTGCCGGCGGCGCGCCGATCGTGGTCGGCGGCAGCGGCGGCTTTTTCGGCGGCGGACTGGGTGGTGGTTTCGGCGGCGGATTCGGCGGCAGCGGCGGATCGGGTGGCAGCATCGTGATCTCGTCCACGTCGAGCGGTGGGTCGACCTCGACCGGCGGTTCCAGCGGCAATGTCTCGTCGGCCTCGGGCGGCTCTAGTGGCGATGTGTCGTCCTCGGGGAGCAGCGCGTCATCGGCCTCCTCAGCGTCTTCGGCATCGTCCGCCAGCAGCGCAAGTTCCTCGGGCTATGGGTCGAGCAGCAAGGGGTGGGGATCGAACGGTGGGTGGAATTCCAACGGTGGCTGGAGCTCCAACGGATCGTCCGGCAGTTCCGCCTCATCGGGCAGCAGCGCCTCGTCAGCCAGTTCGAGCGGATCGAGCGCAAGCAGTGCGAGTAGTGCCAGCAGCGCGAGCAGCGCCAGTTCGAGCGGCAGCACGGGTTCGAGCGGAGGTCCACCTGCGCCTGTTCCTGCGCCCCCGATGATATTGTTGTTCGGTGCGGCAGCAGCAGCCTTGGTGGCGCGCAAGCGTTTTGCCAAGCCAAAGGCGATTGCCGCTTAAGCACTGGAATACCTTAGAAATAAGGCCCCGCCGGATATGCTCCGACGGGGCCTTTTCTGTATCCGTGGTCAGGCGTTCTGGAGCGCCTTCTCGATATCCTTGATCGGATGCCCGGTCAGGTCCTTATCGAGTTCGCCCTTGAGGCGGCTGCTGACTTCCTTGTGGTAATGCTTGCGCAACTCGCCAAGCGTTTTAGGCGGCGCGACGACAATCAGCGAATCATACTTGTTCTTCAGCGCACCCATCTTCAGGAAGTCGGCTGCGTCCGCAGCGAAGCGATCTTCCTCGATCTGGTGGAAATCGGTCGGCTCGACCGAACTCTGTACGCCACCCTGCGGAGACGAGGCGCGGCCCGCGGAGTCGGTCGCTTGGTCGCGGGTGGCCGGATTGTCCTGCTCCTGGGCCTTTTCGACGACAAAATTGGGAAATTCATTGTCTCCCTCGTTGCGCAGGAACAGCATTTTCCGGCCGTCCGCAACAAGCACAACGGAGTTGTGGGGAAGATGCATGCGGGTCTCTCCTTTTCGCTATGCGTACAGGGGGTGAACGCGCCGCGTACCGGGGAGGTTGCGCCGCCTTGCGTACGCCCGCGGCGGTCGGCATAGCCCAGCAATGCACGACATACGCCTGATCCGAGACGATCCCGCCGCCTTCGACGCCGCCCTCGCCAAGCGGGGCGTGGCCTCGCAATCCGCTTCGCTGGTGTCGCTCGACGAGCAGCGCCGCGCGACGATCGCGGAGTCGCAAAGCGCGCAGACGCGGCGCAACGAATTGTCGAAGGCGATCGGCCAAGCCAAGGCGCAGAAGGACGAGGCCAAGGCGCAGTCGCTGATGGCCGAAGTCGCGAGCCTGAAGGAAGCACTGCCGGCACTGGAGGCAGACGAGGCACGGCTGAGTGCCGAACTCGGCGACATGCTGGCCGCGATCCCCAACCTGCCAGCAGGGGACGTACCCGAAGGCGGCGGCGAGGACGATAACGCGCTCGTCCATACCCGCGGCACGCCGACGACCTTCGCCTTCACGGCGGGCGAGCATGATGTGATCGGCCCTGCCCTCGGCCTCGATTTCGAGACGGGCGCGGCGATGTCCGGCGCGCGGTTCACGCTGGTTCGCGGGCCCGCCGCCAAGCTGCAGCGCGCGCTCGGGCAGTTCATGCTGGACCACGTGTCCGAGGCAGGCTTCGAACAGGTTTCGCCGCCGCTGCTCGTCCGCGACGAAGCCGTGTTCGGCACCGGGCAGCTGCCAAAATTCTCGGAAGATCTGTTCCGGACGACCGATGGCCGCTGGCTGATCCCGACAGCCGAGGTGAGCCTCACCAACATCGTTCGCGAGCAGATCCTCAGCGAGGCGGAACTGCCGCTCCGCTTCACCGCGCTGACGCCGTGCTTCCGCTCCGAGGCGGGCGCGGCAGGGCGTGATACGCGCGGCTATATTCGCCAGCACCAGTTCGACAAGGTCGAGATGGTCTCGATCGTCACACCCGACATGTCCGAGGCCGAGCACGAGCGCATGACGGCGTGCGCGGAGGGCGTGCTCGACGCGTTGCAGCTGCCGTTCAGGCGGATGCTCCTATGCACCGGCGATATGGGCTTCACCGCGGCGCGCACCTACGATCTCGAAGTCTGGCTGCCGGGCCAGGCGCGCTATCGTGAGATCAGCAGCGTCTCGACCTGCACCGATTTCCAGGCGCGCCGGATGAACGCACGCTATCGGCCAGAGGGCGAGAAGGGCACGCGGTTCGTCCACACGCTCAATGGCTCCGCGCTCGCGGTCGGCCGGACGCTGGTCGCGGTGCTGGAGAATTACCAGCAAGAGGACGGCTCGGTCGCCGTGCCTGCTGTGCTCCAGCCGTATCTCGGCGGGCTGACCTTGTTGGAGCCCAAGCGCTGATGCGGATTCTGCTGACCAATGACGACGGCTATTATGCGCCCGGCCTCAAGGTGCTAGAGACGATCGCACGGACGCTGTCCGACGATGTCTGGGTGGTCGCACCGGCCGAGGAGCAATCGGGCGCGGGCCATTCCCTGACGCTGTCGCGGCCGATCCGCGTGCGGAAGCATGGCGAAAAGCGGTACGCGGTCGCAGGTACGCCGACCGATGCGGTAATGATGGCGCTCGCCAAGATCATGAAGGATTGCCCGCCTGACCTGATCCTGTCGGGCGTCAATCGCGGCGCCAACCTGGCCGAGGACGTGACCTATTCGGGCACCGTCTCGGCGGCGATGGAAGGGGCACTGGGTGGCATTCGTTCGATCGCACTGAGCCAGATCTACAGCCGCGAAGGCATGGGCGACAGCGTACCGTTCGAGGCCGCGGCGGCTTGGGGCGAGCGCGTGTTGCGTCCGCTGGTCGACGCGCCGCTCGCCCCGCGGACGCTGGTCAACATCAACTTCCCCGCCGGCCCCGCCGACGCGGTGAAGGGCGTCCGCGTGGTCAGTCAGGGACTGCGCGATTACGGGCGATTGCAGATCGTCAGCAACACCGATCCTCGCGGCTATGAATATCACTGGTTCGCGCTCGGCAGGACCGTCGAGACACCCGCACACGCGACCGACCTCGAGGCGACCGCGGACGGGTTCGTGTCGGTGACGCCGCTGCATCTCGACCTGACACATACCGAGTCGCTGGACATGCTCGCCCGGGCCTATCGGTGATGGTGCGTGCGCGGTTCCTGGCGGCGGTAGCGGTGCTGCCGTTGCTCGGGCTTGCCGCGTGCATTCCCCAGGTCGAACGCCCCGCCGGCTATGGACAGCTTGCTCCGGAGAGTCGTCCTCAGCGCCCATACCGAAATCCACCTGCCCAGCGCGATACCCCGCCACCGCGGCAGGGTGAGGCCGCACCGCAGGACCGATCCGATGATCGTCCCGGCCGCGATACCGGCGAAGTGACCACCCTGCCCGCGCCGCGTCCCGCATGGGAGGCACGTCAGGTCCGCGCGGATGCGAAGACGATTCCCGAAACGACCTATGTCGTCCAGCCCGGCGATACGCTGAGCCGTGTCGCCGATCGCAGCGGCGCGAGCCTCGAAGCCATCGCGCGCGCAAACGATCTCGAATCGCCCTATACGATCGACGCAGGCGAGCGGCTGAGCATCCCGGGTGGGCGCTATCACCAGGTCCGGCGCGGCGAGACCGGCATCGCGATCGCCCGCGCCTACGGCGTCGAATGGTCGCGGATTGTCACGGCGAATGCGCTGGTCGAGCCCTATGTGCTGCGCGCCGACCAGCGTGTCCTGATCCCCGACGCACCCGGCGGCGGCAGGCCCAGCGCGTCCGAACGCGCGCAGGCCTTCACGCTCGACATCGACGACATCCTGACCGGCGGCGAGCCCGCGCTGGCGAGCAACCAGGCGCCGGCGAAACCGATCGCGACGCCGCGCCGCGTGCTGCCGTCCAACGCCGTCGTCACCGGCCCGGCGCGGTTGGCGAGTGGCGGGTTCCTGTGGCCGGTCGATGGCCGGGTCGTGAAGCGCTTCGGCCCCGGGGCGAGCGGCGAACGCAACGACGGCATCAAGATCGCGGTGCCGATGTCGACGCCGATCCATGCCGCGGCGGACGGCGTCGTCGCCTATGTCGGCGACGGCATTGCCGCGCTCGGCGGACTGGTGATCATCAAACACGGTGGTGGCTGGACCAGCGTCTACGGCCACGCGTCTAAGCTGCTCGTGCAACGCGGGCAGAGCGTGAAGCGCGGCCAGACGGTCGCGTTGTCGGGCGACACCGGGTTCGCGGATCGCCCGGAACTGCACTTCGAACTGCGCAAGGGACGCACCCCCGTCGACCCGACGTCGCAACTGCCACGAAGCTGATTCCCCCCAGCACCGTACCCAAGCCCCTCATCGTCATCCCAGCGAAAGCTGGGATATCCCTGCTCGAGCCCCGGCACTCGCCCCACAAAGATCCCAGCTTTCGCTGGGATGACCGTTGTGGCCGGGATGACGGACGTCGGACCGCATGCTAGTCGCGCTCGCATGACCTACCAGTCCGACCTGCTCACCACGCTGACCTCGCGCGGCTATGTCCACCAGATGACCGACGCGGCCGCGCTCGATGCGCTCGCCGGCAAGCAGGTCGTGCCCGGCTATATCGGCTTCGATCCGACCGCACCGTCGCTCCACGTCGGCAGCCTCGTGCAGATCATGCTGCTCCGTCGCCTCCAGCAGACCGGGCACAAGCCGATCGTCCTGATGGGCGGCGGCACCGGCAAGATCGGCGACCCGAGCTTCAAGGACGAAGCGCGCAAGCTGCTCGGCGAGGACGGGATCAAGGCCAATGTCGCCTCGATCCGTCGCATCTTCGAACGCTTCCTGACCTTCGGCGACGGGCCGACCGACGCGATCATGCTCGACAATGCCGAGTGGCTCGACGCGCTCGAATACATCCCGTTCCTGCGCGACGTCGGCCAGCATTTCTCGGTCAACCGGATGCTCGCGTTCGACTCCGTGAAGCTCCGCCTCGATCGCGAACAGTCGCTGAGCTTCCTCGAATTCAACTACATGATCCTGCAGGCGTACGACTTCCTCGAACTGTCGCGCCGCGCCGAGTGCCGGTTGCAGATGGGCGGCTCGGACCAATGGGGCAACATCGTCAACGGCATCGAACTCTCGCGCCGGATGGACGGCACCGAGGTGTACGGCGTGACCACCCCGCTGATCACGACTGCGGACGGCGGCAAGATGGGCAAGACGATGTCGGGCGCGGTCTGGCTGCACGAGGACCAGTTGCCGAATTTCGATTACTGGCAGTTCTGGCGCAACACCGACGACCGCGACGTCGGCCGGTTCCTGCGGTTGTTCACCGACCTCCCGCTCGACGAGATCGCCCGGCTGGAGGCGCTGGAAGGCGCCGAAATCAACGCCGCCAAGATCGTTCTTGCCAACGAAGCGACAGCGATGTGCCGCGGCCTCGCCGCCGCCGAACAGGCCGCGGAAACGGCGCGCAAAACCTTCGAGGAGGGCGCTTCGGGCGACTCGCTCCCGAGCTACCCGGTCGCGAGCGGCTCGATCGGCATCGTCGAAGCGCTGGTCGGGCTGGGGTTCGTTGCCTCCAACGGCGAAGCACGACGGAAAATCGCCGAGGGTGCCGTGCGCGTCGATGGCGAGGCCATCAAGGAGCCGACCGCCACGATCGACGTCGCGACATCGGTCCGCCTGAGCCTCGGGAAAAAGCGGCACGGAATGCTAACCCCCTCGTAACGGGCGCAATTTGGTTATGGCAAACATGCTGTTAGGGATGTCCGTTCGCCCGAGGTTCACCGCGAGGCCGTTAAGCCGAAAGTCCTAGAGAACCGAGGAACATCCGATGCGAAACTTTGCCACGGCTGTTCGAGACCATCGCGGCGAGCCACGCGACGAGGTGATGCACCGCACGCATGCGATCGACGGCGACGGGCGCAGCATAAAGCTGGTGCTGGTCAACATGTCCGCGAACGGCCTGATGGCGCGCTGCGAAGGGGCGCCCGCGGCTGGCGACCGACTACGTATCGCCCTCCCGATCCTGGGCGGCGTCGACGCGATCGTGCGCTGGTCGCTGGGCGGGCGGATTGGCTGCGAACTCGAACGGACGATCCCGCTGTCCGACTATTACGTCATGCTCACCGTGATGGTCCGCAATAGCTGAGCTCAGCCGGCGCGGACGAGCAGCACGCCGCCGATCACCAGCACGACACCCGCGACGCGCATAAGGCTGATCGGCTGGGCGGTGAGTCCGAGCAGACCAAACCGGTCGAGCACCAGCGCGGTCACGAGTTGGCTAGCGACCGCGATCGTCAAGGCGGATGCTAGCCCAAGGCGCGGCGATGCATAGGCCAGCGCGGCAACGAAGCATGCGCCGTACAGCCCGCCGAGCCAAGCCCAGCCCGGTGCCCCTTTTAAGGTCGCCGGCATCGTCCGATCGGCCGCCGCCCAGATCGCGAACAGAATAGCAGTCCCCATCGCAAACGAAACGAGCGACGCGAGCCAGACCGAACCGGAAGCCTTGGCCAATGCAGCGTTAGTCGGCGGCTGGACAGCCAGGCCGATGCCGGCGAGCAGGACGATGATGATCGGGAAAAGCGCAGCCATGGGCTCCCCGTGTCTTCCTGCGCGCACTAAAGCAACAGGCCTTACCCCGATCGCAACAACGCGACACCGGCATCGCGGTCGAACAGATAGAGGGCTGTCCTCGCCGCCTGTCCCCGCGGCCCCTCCAGCCCGCCATCGCGGTCGATCAATAGACGCGCGTCATCATGGGCGCATTGCAGCAGGTCGGCCATCATGTCCGGCGTCGCGAGCCGGAACGCCATCTCGCCCGACTGTTTCGTGCCGAGAAGTTCGCCGGCACCGCGGAGGCGCAAATCTTCCTCGGCGATGCGGAAGCCGTCGTTGGTCTCGCGCATCAGGGCTAGGCGTGCGCGCGACGTTTCGCTGAGCGACGACCCGCGCATCAGCAGGCAGATCGACCGCCCGGTGCCGCGCCCTACCCGTCCGCGAAGCTGGTGGAGCTGGGCGAGGCCGAAGCGGTCGGCGTGCTCGATCACGATCAGCGTCGCATTAGGGACGTCGACGCCGACCTCGATCACGGTAGTGGCGACGAGGACGGAGGTGCGGGCAGCGGAGAACTCGGCCATCACCGCGTCCTTTTCCGCGGGTTTCATGCGGCCGTGGACGAGCGCCACCTTGTCGCCGAAGCGGGCGCGGAGCGTCTCGGCGCGCATCTCGGCGGCGGCGAGGTCGCTCTTCTCGCTCTCCTCGACCAGCGGGCACACCCAGTATGCCTGGCCGCCATCCGCCAGATGCCGGCCGAGCGCGTTGACCACGTCGTCGAGCCGGTCCTCGGAGATCACGCGCGTTTCGATCGGTTGGCGGCCGGGCGGCATCTCGTCGAGGCGGCTGACGTCCATCTCGCCATATTGCGCCAGCGTCAGCGTGCGCGGGATCGGCGTCGCGGTCATCGCCAGCAGATGCGGCGGCGCGACACCCTTGGCCTGCAACGTCATGCGTTGCGCGACACCGAAGCGGTGCTGTTCGTCTACCACCACCAGCGCGAGGTCCTTGTAGCCGACCGCATCCTGGAAGATCGCGTGCGTGCCGATCAGGATGTCGATCTCGCCGCTCGCCAGAGCCATCAATATTGCTTCCCGCACGCGCCCCTTGTCGCGGCCGGTGAGCACGCCGATTTCGATCGGCAGTCCGGCGAGCGTCTTGCGCAGCGTCTCGTAATGCTGCCGCGCGAGGATTTCGGTGGGGGCGAGCATCGCCGCCTGCGCGCCGGCCTCGACGGCAATCAGCATCGCCATCGCCGCGACCAAAGTCTTGCCCGATCCGACATCGCCTTGCAGCAGCCGCAGCATCGGCGCGGTCTGCGCGAGATCACCCTCGATCTCGCCGACCGTCCGCGATTGCGCGCCGGTCAGCGTGTAGGGAAGCTTCAGCAGATCGCGCAGACGGCCGTCCCCGTGGAGCGCCCGCCCCCGCCGCTTGCGCGTATCAGCACGGACCAGCGTCATGGCGAGCTGGTTCGCGAAGACCTCGTCATACGCCAGCCGCTCTCTCGCCTTCGCATCCGAAGGGTCGGCGTGGATGCGTTCCAGCGACTCATGCCAGCCGGGCCATTCGCGTTTCGCCTTCAGCCCCGGCTCGATCCACTCGGGCAGGTCCGGCGCGCGCGCGACCGCCTGCGCGGTCAGCGCCGCCAGCCGCCGCGACGTAAGGCCTTCCGACAGCGGATAGATCGGCTCGCGCTCGCGCAACTCCTCGTCCGGCTCGACGATGTCGGGATGGACGATCTGCAATTCCTGGCCGTATTCGTCGAGCCGGCCGGAGATCCGCTTGGCCTCGCCGATCGGGAGCAGCTTCTTCGCCCAGCCCGAACTGCCACCGAAAAAGACTAGGCTCACGTAATTGCCGTGCATGTCGGTCGCCTGCACGCGCGTCGGCCCGCGCCCCGCACTGGTCCGATAGTCGCGCGCGGTCAGCGTGATGGTGATGATCCGCCCGACGTCGCTCGACATCAGCTCGGTGCGCGGCAGGCGATCGACGTAACCGGTCGGCAGATGGAAGGCGACATCGATGACGCGCGCGAGCCCGAGCCGGTCGAGCGGCTTGGCGATCGCGGGTCCCACCCCTTTCAGGACGAGGGTTTCGGCGAACAGCGGATTGAGGATTTCGGGTCGCATGACTATCTGGCCTCTATAGCCCAGCCGACGCCCGCCGCCAGCGGGTCGCCGGCTCTTCGTGTTTGGAGATACGATGGACCACGAGACCCGCCTCAAGCGCCTGGGCTTTCGCAGCTCACACCGCGGCACGCGCGAAGCCGACATGATGATCGGCGGCTTCTTCGCCACCTATGGCCGGACCTGGACGCCCGAGCAGCTCGACTGGTTCGAGGCGCTGCTGGAGGAACAGGATGTCGACATCATGGGCTGGGCGATCGGTTCGATCGTGTGCCCGCCCGAGTGGGACGGGCCGATGATGCAGGCGATGCGCGACATCAACTACGTGACGGTCGTGAAGT